>JAYNZW010000017.1:0-489 GCA_038103905.1 Candidatus Pelagibacteraceae bacterium
TCATCATGGTCATCATGTTCTTCATGATCATCATGGTCATCATGCCCTTCGTGATCATCATGGTCATCATGTCCTTCATGATCGTCATGGTCGTCTTCATCCTCTTTCAGGGCAACTTGCTTTTCTGTAAGTTGACAACGACTATTTTTTGGAAGTGTAAAAATATTTTCATAGTTTTCAAAAGTCTGAAGAGCTTTTTTGATGCTGGCAATATCAGCATCACTCTTGGCAACATATTCAAATCCTACGATATCTGCTCCAGGGATCATAAACTCAAACTCAATCACATCTCCCTCTGTTGCAATATTAAGCTCACCCACTCCATGCTCATGCTTATCTACTTGACGAGTCTCCTCGGCATAAACTTTAGCAATTGAAAAGTTAAAAAAAATTAATATTGATAAAATAAATTTCATAATCATCTCCAGTTAAAAATTGATATTTATACTTTCCGAATTAATTCACAAGATTTACAAATTCCAAAAAATT
>JAYNZW010000017.1:499-20159 GCA_038103905.1 Candidatus Pelagibacteraceae bacterium
TATAACCAACAAACTTCACTCCGTTATTATCTCTAAAATCTAATAAATATTTAAAAAGCTTTGAATCATTAATTTCTGAAACTTTATCGCAATTACTACAGATGGAAAACGCAGTAGCGTGAGGAGTTTCACATTCAGAGGCGTTACACGCAACAAATGAGTTTTGACTTTCAATTCTATGAATTTTACCCATCTCAATTAATTTATCTAGGGCTCTATAAACTTGAGGAGGTGCTTTGATGCCCTTTTTCTGAACGCTGGATAATATTGAATAAGCCTTAACAGGTTTTTTATTTCTTAGGATGAAATCTAAAACTAATTTTTGATTTTTTGATAAAGCTTTATTTTTTTTAATCATTTAGTTTTTCTTTTCAATTCTTGTTAAGGATAAAATAAATAATATTAGTGCAACTGATACAATACTTGGGCCAGAAGAAGTATTTATTTCAAAGGATGCATATAACCCAATGAACACCGATAATAATCCTCCAACAATAGACAGGATAACCATTTGCCTTGGATTATTTGAAAGATTGCGCGCCATTGCTGTTGGAATTATTAACAATCCCGTTATAAGTAGTATTCCCACCATTTTAATAGAGATTGCAATCAATGCTGCGAGTAAGATTGTAAATATTGTATTTACTCTTTCAGGCTTCATGCCCTCAGCTTCTGCAAGATCATAATTTACTGTTGAGGCAAATAAAGGCTTCCAAATAAACCACAATACAAAAAGTATCAGCGCACCACCAATCCAAATAACTAATAAGTCATTTGTATTAACTGAAAGAATGTCTCCAAATAAAATTCCCATAATATCAAATCTAATAAATGATAAGAAACCCAATATTAATAATCCAATTGCAAGAGATGAATGAGATATTAATCCAAGTAAAGAGTCGCCTGCTAAATAAGTTGTTTTCTCCAATCTAAGTAAAAGCAGTGCTACCAAAGATGAGACTACAAAAATTGTTATGGAAATATTGATTTCAAAAGATATTGAAAGTAAAACGCCTAACAAAGCTGAGTGGGCTAATGTATCGCCAAAAAATGACAAGCGCCTCCAAACAACAAAGCATCCAAGTGGTCCTGCTACTAAAGCAATTCCAATACCTGCAACTAGTGCTCTAATTAAGAAATCATCAAGCATATTTATTTTGCTTCTTTCACAATATTTCCATCAGTAGAATGAACATGATCATGATTATGTTCGTAAATCGATAATAGTTGAGACGATTTATCTCCAAATAATTCTCTGTAGTGATCATTTTTAGCAACATCTGTAGGTGTACCACTGCAGCAGACGTGGCCATTTAGACATACGACATAGTCAGTAGCGGACATAACAACATGAAGGTCATGAGAAATGAGAAGAATTCCACATTTTATCGTTTCAGAAATTGTTTTTATAAGAGAATATAAAGCAACCTCTCCATTAAAATCGACTCCCTGGACAGGTTCATCAAGCACCAAAAGTTCAGGTTTTTTTGCTATAGCTCTTGCCAGTAAAACTCTCTGAAATTCACCGCCAGATAAATCTCTAAGATTACTATTCGTTAAATGCTCCACACCAGTAAGATTTAGAGCGTATGCTATATCGTTTGACTTTAAATCTTGAGTTAAAATCATAAAGTCAACAACTCTAAGAGGTAACGTCCAATCTATAGATACTTTTTGAGGTACGTATGAAATACTTTTCGTAAATCTCTCAACTTTTCCACTTATATTCTTATATAATCCAAGAGCTATTTTTGCAGTTGTTGTCTTGCCTGAGCCATTTGGACCAATGAGTGTTACAATTTGACCTTTGTTAATTTCTAAATCAACATCTCGAACAAGCCACTTATTATCTTTTAATATACCGGCGCTAGATAATTTCACTAAAATATTATTTTCACTCATAAATTAACTTGCTTTATAAATTTGTTATAATATAACACTATGCTAATAAATAAATGAAAGCAACAATTCTATGAAATTACATCAAAAATTTGGATTTATATTATCAACTATCTCACTATTGTCATTCATGTCTTTCGCTAATGCTGAGACAAAAGTTATAGCTTCAATTAAACCTCTACATTCATTGGTTAGTTACGTAATGGATGGTGTCGGCACTCCAGACATACTTGTTGATGGAAGCTCTTCGCCTCATACGTTTCAACTTAAGCCTTCTCACGCAACTATGCTGCAAGAAGCTGATATTGTTTTTTGGATTGGGGAAGATTTAGAGTCTTTTTTAGAAACTCCTCTTGAGTCCATAGCAAAAAATTCAAAGCATATTACATTGATGGAATCTGATGAGATCGAACTATTAAAATTCAGAGAGAAAAATATTTTTGGTGGCCATGATGATCATGATGACCATGGTGATGAACATGACGAGCATGCTGATGAACACGGTGATGAGCATGATGATCATGATGAGCATGATGATCATGACGAGCATGCTGATGAACACGGTGATGAGCATGATGAACATGACGAGCATGCTGATGAACACGGTGATGAACATGACGAACACGATGATCACCACGATGGACATGCGCATGGTGAACACGACATCCATTTTTGGCTTGATCCTGAGATTGCAAAAACTATCGTTAAGATTGTAACTAGAGAGTTATCTGAACTTGATCCTACTAATGCATCAACCTACAAATCAAATTCTGCAAAAGCTTTAAACGAAATTAATCAATTGATAAGCGATGCAAAAAGTAAAATTAATAAAGATGCAAAATACGTAGTGTTTCATGATGCGTATCAATATTTTGAAAAAAGATTTGGCGTTGAAGTTATTGGAGCATTAACAGTTAATCCTGAAGTTTTACCTGGAGCAAAGCAATTAGCTGAAATAAGAGAAGTTATAGAGCATGAAAACGTAAACTGTTTATTCTCTGAACCTCAGTTTAATCCAAGTATTGCAGATACAATTGCCAAGGATACAGGTGTTAAAGCAGCTGTTATAGATCCGCTTGGAGCTGAATTGGAACCTGGCAAAGATTTATACTTTGATCTTATTGGAGATATTGCTTCATCATTTGAGAGTTGCTAATAAACCTAGTTCATCAGTTTGAATAAGAAATAGAAGTAATTCTGATGAATATTTATCAAAGTAATAAACTTCAAGATCTAGCAAATTTTGACAAATACTCTGCTCAACTTGGAATTATTGAGCGGAGTATGCCAGCTGGCGCAGATTTATTCTTTCAAAAGTTAATGAGATCACATTTTAAATTCTTAGGTGAAGTTTCCAAAGACACGGCATTCTGGGATATAAGAAATATTTTAAATAAAGAATTTTCTCAAGAAATAAAAGCTGAACTTTTATACAATCAATGGCTGGAAGATATGGCAGATGTTTGTAAAACGTTTTGTGAATTAGAAAAAATAGAAACTGTAAGCTTTCAATTGGGTACACAGCGTGCTTGTCGAAGGTACCATATAGATAATGTTCCAAAACGTATGCTTGTTACATATGCTGGAAAAGGAACAGAATGGCTACCTGATGAAGCTGCTGACCGTGAAGCTTTCTTAAGTGGAGAACCAAATGAGAAAATTATTAAAGACCCCTCAGCACTTCAATTTATAAATCAGTGGGATGTCGCTGTATTTCGAGGAGGCCCTGAAGGAGTCTTACACAGAACACCTGATGCCGCTTTAAATGGTCCATCCATACTAATGAAACTTGATCACCCATCTTTTTTAGAAAATATAATTCCTGGAATAGAAATATTTGAAGATTATTAGTAACTAACTTAATACTGACTTAATTGTCTCACCTATTACTGATGGGTTTTTTGAAATTGTAACTCCACATTCTTTCAGTAACTCAACTTTTTCTACGGCACTTTCTCCATACGCAGAAACAATTGCACCAGCGTGACCCATCACTCGTCCTTTAGGCGCAGTAAGTCCTGCAATATATGCTACAACAGGCTTCTTCATATTTTCTTTCGCGAATTGTCCTGCGTCAACTTCTTGTGGACCCCCAATCTCCCCTATCATTAAAATGACATCTGTATCAGGGTCTTCTTCAAAACGAGATAATATATCTCTAAATGAACTACCATTAATTGGATCTCCACCAATCCCGACACTTGTTGAAACACCAATATCAAGTGCCTTCATTTGAGAGGCAGCTTCATAACCTAACGTTCCTGATCGGCCAACAATTCCTACATTACCTTTTTTATAAATATGTCCCGGCATAATTCCCAACATTGCTTTTCCAGGACTTATGATTCCAGCACAATTTGGACCGATCATTGTCATTTTTTCAGACTTTGTATATCTACGCATATAACGTTTTACTCGTATCATATCATGAGCTGGAATTCCGTCAGTAATTGCCACGCACACTTTAATGCCTGCATCAGCAGCTTCCATTGCAGAGTCTGCTGCAAAACTTGGTGGAACAAACAATATGCTTGCTTCTGCTCCAGTCTCTCTTACCGCATCTTTCACAGTATTAAAAACTGGAAGTCCTAGATGTGTTGACCCTCCTTTGCCAGGAGTAACACCTCCAACTAAATTTGAACCATAATCTAACATCTCCTGAGCATGGAAACTTCCAATTTTGCCCGTAAAGCCCTGAACGATCATTTTAGTATTTTCGTCAATAAGAATCGACATTCTAATTATTCTCAACTTTCTTTAATGCTTCAACAGCTTTATTTGCTGCATCTTCAAGCGAGTTTGCTTCAATATAATCGATTTTACTGTCTCTCAATATTTGATTTCCTTTTTCAACATTTGTTCCTGCTAATCGAATGACTAATGGCATTTCAATTTTGATTTTATCTAAAGCTTGAACGATTCCTTCAGCGATCCAATCACAGCGGTTTATACCAGCAAAAATGTTAACAAGTATTACTTTGACCTTTTCATCAGAAGATACAAGTTTAAATGCTTTCACAATTTTTTCAGGAGTAGCTCCACCACCAACGTCTAAGAAGTTTGCTGGTTCACCACCTGCTAATTTAATCATGTCCATTGAGGCCATTGCTAAACCAGCACCATTTATTATATTTCCAATATTTCCATCAAGACCTACATAGTTTAACCCTCGATCTGATGCATACACTTCACTTGGATTTTCTTGAGATTTATCTCTTAATTCTGATACTTCATTTCTTCTAAACAATGCATTGTTATCAAAACTCATTTTACAATCTAGTGCAAACACGTGCTTGTCTTTAGTTATAACGAGAGGATTAATTTCAACCATAGTTGCATCAAGTTCACTAAACACACGGTAACAATTTCTAATTACATCAGCTGTTCGAGAAACAAGTTCAGGCTCAATACCAAGATTGAAAGCAATTTCTCTTGCTTGAAACTCCTGCATTCCAACAGCAACTTCAATTTTTGAACGAATGATCGTTTCAGGTTTTTCGCTTGAAATTTCTTCAACGCTCATACCACCTTCAGTAGAAGCAACAACCATTATACATTCTGATCCACGATCAAAAACAAGCCCTAGATATAGTTCTCTCTCTATGTCTGACGCTTCTTCAATATAAACTCGATTAATGATTTTGCCCGCTGGACCTGTTTGATTAGTTACTAATTTTTTTCCTAATAATTTATCTGTAGCTTGAGCAACTTCTAATGCATCGTTGCAAACAATGATACCACCCGCTTTTCCTCGTGCGCCCGAATGGACTTGAGCTTTTACAACCCATTTTGATCCGCCTATTTCTTTTGCTTTATATTCTGCATTTTCTGGGCTGTATGCAATTCCACCCTTTGGAATGCCAATGCCAAAATCAGATAAAATTTTCTTTGCCTGATACTCGTGTATATCCATGAAAAAAAATTCTACATGATCTTAAATATAGATCGAGAAGAAAATTGCCCAAAATATGAATTTTTTTATGGATAATTAAGCTCTTTTGTCGCTTAAAACTGTGATTCGATTCATAATCCGCTGATGAGGCATATAATCACCAATAGCATAGTGCATCGTACAACGATTATCCCAAATTACTAACGTGTCAAGTGTCCATTGAAACCTTATTTGAAATTCGGGCTTATTCATAAAATTAAATAAATAGGAAAGTAGATTATTAGAGTCAGTTGTCGTCATTCCAACAATCTGAGATGTAAAGCTAGGATTGATATAAAGAAATTTCTTTTTTGAAACAGGGTGAATTTTTACAACAGGATGAACAGCATTTCCAAATTCTTCAAAACCTTTGTTTAATTTATTTGCAGACTCAATATCATCCTCTTGCATATAGTTGTTTCGAAAACTTCCCATATCATGAATAGCCCTTAATGTTTCAAGATTTTTTTTCATCTCATCTGGGAGTGCATCATATATTTTTGACAATGAGCTCCATAATGTATCGCCACCAACTGGTGGGATTACTTTACTATATAAAACAGATGCAAAGGGCGGATCATTTTTAAATGTTAAATCTGTATGCCATTCATCTGTATCAGGTGGATTATCTTTATTGTTCTCAAGTAATACAATTTCAGGAAATCCTTCTACATGAGGGTAAATAGGATGAGGATCTTCAATTGTTCCAAGGCTTTTTGCAATCTCAATATGCTTCTCAGGAGAAATTTTTTGATTACGAAAAAAAATAACATTGTACTTTATTAAATCATCATAGATTTGATTGAGTTGCTCATTAGATAAATCATTTGAAAGATCTATTCCTGTAATTTCAGCACCGAGTGAAGGCGTTATTTGTTGAGAAGAATAATCATTCATTATTTTATCCATATCGGAGACGACCAAGCCATCTCTGCCATTGTTGGACTATACGCTTTTGATATTTTTTGTCCTGTCCTCAGACTATCATAAGTAGTCCATCGACATGTTGGGTTTTGAATGACACGAGCATAATAGAATGCATTCTGATCCGGACTATAGTCTTCATCAGTCCATAAGACTTGTAGCTCATCTGCTCCTCGAGCTTGATCAATAGCACACGTTTGTAAATTAACCTTTATATTTAACGATTTACATCGCTTAGAATTATTATTTATTTTTCTATTTTCACTACAGACAACGTCCATAACTTCTTCTTTTGCCTTTCCATTCTCCATCCAACCTTTAATTATCTGTATCTTATCTAGAGGAGCATCAATTGGATCCTTTTTGGCGCTGATAAAAAATGATGGGGCTTTATCTTGATTATGTTCTATTGTGCTTCCCATCGGACTTCCATTTTCATAAGCAAAATTAATCTGTTCATTCGATGACAGTAAACTTTCACTATAATTAAAACCCCCAAAAAACCTTAATTCAATTCGTGTGCCACTTGTTGCATATACTTCTTTGTTTTCCATTGCCTCAAAAAGATCATCACGGGTATTTTCTCTAGCCCAAATTGCTGCTAGCCCACCGGGATTATTTATGTACTGAGGTATATGAGTATTTTCATTAATTCTGACCATTGCGGGAGCTACCACATTACTTAGTCCCCTATAATCCCATTCTTCTGTATCTCCAGGATTTGAATTATGAGTATCTGAGCTACCAATCATCCCTAAATCCATTGGATTAAAACCTAACTCTTGCTCTAATTCCATACCTCGTTTCAAAGCATCTCTTACCATTGAGGTGGGTTGAATACACAGTGTATCTCCCTCTTTTTCACATTTTGGATAAATTTGCTCTACATTGCATTCTTCATCTGTACTTGCAAAAAAAGTACTACACTCAGAATTTCCTTTAATCTGAAACATTTCAACAATTGGTTCATTTTTATCTCTTAACGCCCAATCAGCTTCAGTATAATCATCTCCGTCAATAGTTTGATTTGCAAAAGCAACGCCCCATGATTTGTTACTGTTGTGTGGTATTGTCATAAACTCACATGGATAATTACAACTTGATAATAATTTCTTCCATAAATCTATTGCTGTATGTGCATCAAAAAGTGAAAATGCTTTATCAGGTACTGTATTATTTTTAAAAATAACATTTCGATGATTATACCCACCATCAGGCAAGGTAGGTGAATATTCATAAGCAATAAACGTTGTAAATTTTCCAGGGTCATTGTGTCTTTCAGCTGCATCGATAATTTTATTCCATGTAGATTTAATAAATCGTTCTTCTTTCTCTTCATCACCAATTGCCTCTGACATAATGCTTACAGGTGGTCGAGCAACAGATGATTCACGAAGTTCCATAAAATATTTATAGCTTGGCGACTCTAATCTTTCACAAGTGTATACTTGAGCATCTGAAATTTCTGGATCAGCACAAGCTTCATGCAGTCCAAAAGTTTCTGCATGATCTGTTATAGCAGCAAAGTCGAGAGGTCTTGAAATTTGCATTGTTTCTCCGTACATATTTAATAATGGTTTGCCTCGAGCAAACGCATAAGACTCGTCTGGGTCAAAACGAGTATTGAAAATATAGGCATCAAAAGAAAAACTTGAGTGAACATGTAGATCTCCAAAATACACATTCTTTAATTCATTCTTTTCTTTGAATCGATTTTCTTGAAATTCCCATTGCAAAAAAGCTTCTTCATTCTGTTGTGCCGCTATAGCTTTATACTTTTCAATATCTTCTTTAGTTAACAAAGGTGCATTTAAGTACGATTGAAGATAAAGATACCCAGCAACAAATATACAAATTAAAGCTACAAGACCTAGAATGATCCAATTTCTTTTTCGCATAAACATAAAAAATAGAAAAATATTTTACAACTTTATGAGTGGGTTGTATGCAACTCTTTCAGGAATTTCTTCTGCACCTGGAACTTTTCTAGCTATCAAGAATGGCTTCAATGCTTCAATTGCTTTTGGCTCGTCGTAATGACCAATATTTGGATGGAGATGATGAACAAAATGTAATTGCATGGAATGATTCAAATACCTCGGCATCCAATGACGCCAAAATTTAGTATCTTTATATCTACCCGTATCTACTTGATAGTGAGGATACCAACTAAAAAAAGTTGCAAGATAAATAATTCCAATTTTACTTGGTAGCCACCAAAGGAATAGTGTCTGAAGTGGAAATATTATTACAAGAATTAGCAATACTATTCTGTAAATAAGTCCTACAACTGCTCCTCTTTGAAACTGGCTCATGAATGCCGCATCATTTTTATAAGTTTCTGCAACTTCTTCATACTTAGCTGTGCCCACTTGAGTTCGAACTATAACATCCCATAATGATCTAGCCGAAGCTGTTTGATAATCTGGATCTTTTTCTGGATTATTGGTGTGAGCATGATGTTTTAGATGGGTACTTTTCATAACTTCATAGGGAAACATAAGAGTAACTAATGTGTAGTGGCCTACAAAAGTATCAATCCATTTTCTTTTAGGGTTACCTCTAGAATAATTACCGTGCTGTGCTTCATGTGAAGGCAAGTAGGCAAAACAAGCGCATATAATTGCTATAACTGATCCAAGAGTGAGAGATATGTGATCAAAAATAACTAATGGCCATAAAGATAACCATATTGTAGCTTGTCCGGCACCAATTAAGATCATTTCCCACTGAAAACGTTTTGAAAAACTTTTGGCTATTTCTTTTTCTTTTGCAAAGGAAAATTCTTCAGCTACTGGTTCTAAATTTTCCACAACCAAGTTCCTCTAATTTTCGCTATAACTCCGAAACTTAAACCAAGAAAATACCAAAGTACTGGACTGTGGTTTATCCCAAAATAAATTGCAGCAGCGTTAAAAATACTTCCCCAAAAAATTAGGCCAAACCAAACCATTTCCCATTTAGTAATATGATTTAATGCTATTTCTCTAATCTTCTGCATTTTTAAAATTAATTAATGACGAGCATATCACAAAAATTTATTTTTTAAGAATAGTTTAGACCATCTTTTTTTAGCTCTTCAACTAAATCATTAAAACGATCTTGGCCAAAAAAATAATTATTTTTATAAACAGAAAGTGGCACACCATGATGACCCGCATTTAATTGATCTTTCTGATTAGCTTTAATTTCCTCAATTATTTGATTCTCATTTGCTGTAGCTCTTTTTTTTATTTCATGAAAATCTAAACCAATATTGGAAGCAGCTTCCACTAATTCTTCATCTTTATTCCAGTCTTTACCCCCACCAAATATGAGTGATGAAATTTCAAGAGCAAAATCTAATTGTTTACCTTTTTCAGCGGCTTGCAAAAGATGGCATATATCAAAAATATATGGCTGATCAGGTGAAATCTTACCTGTAAAAACATCCTGTTTAATTGGATCAGGCCT
Source organism: Candidatus Pelagibacteraceae bacterium (assembly GCA_038103905.1). Lineage (GTDB taxonomy): Bacteria > Pseudomonadota > Alphaproteobacteria > Pelagibacterales > AG-422-B15 > CABYIR01. The sequence continues at coordinate 10,707 of JAYNZW010000017.1, forward strand.
TGGCGGTAAAACAAATTTCATTCCAAGTTTTCTAGCTTTGAGTTTCATATCAATCATTTTCCACCAGAAGTAAGTGAAGAAATTTCTGCGTTTAAAAAATTCAGGCATTCTGATAGCGATTGGATAAACAAGTTTAAAGTTTACTTCGACTCCGTACTTGTCCCTCAACATAATTATTCGAGGAAGTATTAGATATGAATATGGGCTTCTTAAAGAAAAATAAAAATCAATTTTCATTAGCTTATGATCAGCCTTTCACAACCAGTTCCTTTTAATAAATCATCAACTTTTGCTTTATCGCTTTCACTAAGCAAATTATATTCTTCATTAATCCACTTTAAACATTTGGCTTGGTAAGGAAATGACTTTTGTTTCCAAGTACAGCCGTCAATCTCTGTCTCCCATTCTTTTTCTTCATTTTCAATTGCCTTTGCATTTGCAAGTAATGCTGGAACATAGCCTTTTCCAATCTCAGTCAATAATTCTTTAATTGTAGATGGGACATCTTCATATTTAAACCAGTCTTCATCTGAAACGTCTAAGCCTGAAAGATCTTCAATAACACCAACCCACGCTACAGTTCTCATTGAAACCTCATGTACTATTTCTCTTGGTGTTGGATCAAAATTCACTAGCTGACTAAATTGACCAAATAGTGCGAAGTCACTTGATGATGGCCTTTTACCAATTAAATATGGAAAAGATGTAAAATGCTTTTGAAGAATTACAAGAAGTCGCCTTAAGCTTGCATCAATAATTGGTGCCGTATCTTTATTTGAACCGACAACCCATAATCTATCAATTTGTCTTTTACTGAACATTTTATTGAAATTATCTAGCACTTCATCTGGTATTGACCCCATGATCTGAAGGGGCAAAATTGTTCCAGCGTTTTCAGCATCTTTCTTATCGTTCCACCTGTAGTGAAACATAAATTTTGTACACCATTCATCAGCAAAATCCTCTAACAGATAATTTAAAAAAGATAGAACTGGATCTTTTGGAATTGTACTACGTTCTCCTGCTTCACTTTCAATTCTTCGAATAAGTGGAGTTGAGTCAGTTTCAGCTTTTAAATCACCATTTTCATCTGGCAAAAGAAAAGTTGGGAATAAAACTGGTTTTGGTTTTTCTATTTCTATTTTTGCATTACTGAAATAAGTATCAACATCACTCCAAATCATTGTGTAAGGTATTCTTTTATACCTCAAAAAAGACAACATCTTACGAGTATACGGTGATCCATTTGCACCTATTAATTTTATTGGATTTGGTAAACTCATAAATACACTCCCTTATTTACTTCTGAATAATTTTTGAACCTGTATTCTGCAGCTCATCAGATTTTTTCATATTTTTCATCATAGCTACGATATCAATTGGAACTGAAACACCTTTCTTGCAAGCTGGACGCTCCTCCATCGTATTCATCCATCTTTGAAGTCCATCGAGACCATCAATATTAATACCAGACCATTTATAAATTCTAACCCAACACCAGTTGGCAATGTCAGCGATACTAAAATCATCTGCTAGATATTCGTTATCTTTTAAACGAGTTTCCATAACTTCAAACAATCGTCTTCCTTCATTTTGGTACCGATCAATTGCAGGTTGAATTTTTTCCCCTGGCCAATATCTGTAAAAAACGTTGGCTTGACCCATCATAGGACCAATTCCTCCCATCTGAAACATGAGCCACTGTATGACTTTGGATCTAGCTTTCGCCTCAGTCGGCAAAAGTTTTCCTACTTTTTCAGCCAAATAAATAAGCTGAGCACCACTTTCCATAATAGATAAATTATCATTATCCGTGTCGACTATTACCGGTATTCTGCCATTTGGATTCAACTCCAGAAACTCTGGCTTCTTTTGATCTCCAGATTGTAGATTGACCACATGAACATTGTATGGAATTTCTAATTCTTCTAGTGCAACAGATATTTTATAACCATTTGGCGTAGGTGATGTATATAACTCAATCATCAAATAATCCGTCTATTGACTCAATGTTCAACTGTCCTGCAAGTCCTGCTTCTCTGTGTCTATAGCCTTCTAGTAGATCAGGATCTGACGGCATCATATTTTCTCCCATGACTTTCTTTGATGGCCATTTTGCAATTACAACGGCATCCCACAGCTCTTCTATCTTACCAACTGTAATTCTTGTTACCTTAGATTTAAATGTTATTTCTCCACCAATCTCATTTAAATGTTTTTCCATAATTTCGCCATATAGCGCGTAAGCTTCACTGCCACTAAGTGATGTTTCTCTTCCATCTTTGTATTCAGCTTTTTCTCTAAACTTTAAGAGGTTGATCATATAAATAGGTTGATCGTCACTGCCTTCTTCAAAAAATCCTTTCATCTGCTCTCGGTTGGGATAAACACGATTTTCTACTTTCATCTTTGTTTCCTTTCAATTAAAGAGATAAAAAACATTGTAAGTGTAACAAATAACATAATACTTGTCCCCACGAAACCTCCAGGCGCAGTTGAGGTAAAATATTCTGGCTCCAAACTATGTATCATCATTGTAATAATTCTAAGTACATTATCTGCTACTAAAATTAACCATGCTATTGAAAGAAGACTTTTATATTTCAAAAGAATGATGACAAGAAATACAAATACTACTATTTGAGATCCACCCCACAATGAGCCCATTGCATAAATTACACTATTGGGATCTAAATCATTAATGACAGGAAAAATTATAATTGAAGCTATTGAATTTAGGCCTGCATCTTGAGCAAACATATGTGTAAAAGATCTAAACGCTACTAAAGCTAAATATAGATAAAAAAACCATAGTGCTAAAACTATCCCCCGATAATTATTGTTCGCTTCATCTGGAAAAATAGGTATAAACTTCATTTAAACTCTAAAATTATGATTTCCCATATTTTTACATATTTCATTAAATTGAGTAATCGTTCCATTAATTATTGAGTCAACACTCTTAATCTCATCAATTAAGCCAATGGATTGTCCTGCAAGTGCGGGCGCTGCATTCATATCACCATTAAAATATAAATTTTTAATTCCCATCATCGATGACATATCCATATGTCCTTCATCATAAATTTTTTTTGTAAAATCAGTTTTTAATGCTCTGACACATGGTTTTGATTTTTTATTTAATATATACGTTCCTTGCTCATCTGAATCTAGGATTGTTCGTTTGAAATTTTCATGTACTGGACTTTCCTTTGAAGAAACAAATCTTGTTCCCATCTGAATACCTTCAGCTCCAGCTGCAAAAGCTGCAGCCATTCCCACTCCATCCACAATTCCTCCTGCAGCTATCATGGGTAAATCTGTATGTTTACGTATTGATTGCAATAAAACATATAGACCAACTTCTTCTGGGTTTTTAAATCCACCACCTTCTGTTCCCTCTACCACCAATCCATCAACTCCAGCTTTTACCGCTTTAAGAGCGCCCGCAAGGCTTGGAACAGCGTGAAATACTTTTATTCCAGCATCTTTGAGGACATGAATATACTTTGCAGGGTCACCAGCTGATGTAGTCACAAATTTTATATTCTCATCAATAACTAAATTAATCATACTCTCATCTTGAAGGAATAAGATTGGAAGATTAACACCAAAGGGCTTATCAGTTAGATCACTCATTGCTTGGATTTCATTTTTACAGTTTTCTGTTTCGCCTGATGAAGTCTCGATGATTCCAAATCCACCAGCGTTAGAGACAGCTGAGGCTAATTGACTTCTTGCGATCCATCCCATTGGTGCCTGAATAATTGGGTATTTTGAACCTAAAATCTCAGTAATTCTATTCATATTTTATATGCTAATATATTGACACTATTAATGTCAATATATATCCTTCAATTAATTTTTTTAACTATGAACACTAAATCAAAACAAAACACATTGTCGACAATAAAAGACGGTCGGCACCTAAGAAGCATAAAAACACAAGAGTCAATTGTTAATTCTACGATTGCATTATTAATGGAGTCACCTTCAGTTCAGTGGCCTACCGCAGAACAAGTTGCAAAGCATTCAAACATTGGTCTGAGAACTGTTTTTAGGCAATTTGACGATATGGACGGCCTTATAAGATCATGCCATAAAAAAATTATGGCTGAATTTGAAAAGTTGTTATCTAGCAAGTCTACAAAAGATAATGCTTTAAAAAATCGTATTACATTTTTAATTGATGAAAGAATAGATATTTACTCGAAATACAAAAATGTATTTGCATCCTCAATTATGAATATTCAAAAGTTCCAAAGTATTCGCGAAGGATTCATTGAAGGAAATTTAAGACTCAAAAAAAGATTTGAAAATATAATTCCAGAAGTTCTTAAACTATCTTCATTAGATCAAGCTTATTTAGATACATCTATTTCATTTGCCTGTTGGTACAGACTCTCAATTTTTTATAAATTTTCAGATAAAATGATAATCGATAAATTTTCATCTGAAACAAACAAGCTTTTAACACAAGAAAGATAGATATATGTATAAATCATTAGTTTCTAAGACAATAATAATTCTTTTTAGTTTTTTGGTCCTTGTTGCATTATCACTGCCTATATTATTAAAGTCACTTGGACTTCATCCTGATTTTGATAGCAAAACATTTGAACTTAATGGAAGAAAAGCTTTAATAATTGCTTCAAGCCACAACGTATTGAATCTTCCAGGAGAAGTTAGAGGAAAGCCAACTGGAGTAGCGAGTTCAGAACTTACCGTCCCTTATTATGAATTCATGAATAGTGGCATGGATGTTGATCTTGCAAGTATTAAAGGTGGTGAAATTCCAATTGATCCTGAAACATTAATTTATTTGATTAGAACGCAATCAGATAAAAAATTTCAGAATGATATCGAAGCAATGAAAAAGCTAAAAAACTCAATGCTCATTGATGATGTAGATTTCACTAAATATGATTTGATCTACATAGCAGGTGGCTGGGGAGCTGCTTACGATTTAGGCTATTCTGAAATTTTGGGCTCAAAAATATCTGAAGCTTACTATGCAAATAAGATTATTGGAGCGATATGTCACGGTCCACTTGGATTACTTAATGCTAAAGACAAGAATGGAAACTTACTTATTTCAGGAAGGAAGATGACAGGAGTAACTGATAAACAAGTTATCGAACTTGGAATTGAAATGACTCCTCAGCATCCTGAAACTGAGTTAAGAAAAGCAGGGGTTATATTTGAGAGTAAGTCAAAGTTCAATGATCTATTTGCAAACCATGTAGTTGTCGATGATGAAAAACGTTTTGTAACTGGTCAAAATCAGAATGCAGGACATGAAACTGCTCAAATAATGATGTCAATATTAGCTGAGGAGATCTAAATGAATAAATTTTTAGCAGTTTTAATTACAATCTTTGGTTTTCAATTTTTAATTATAGGGCTTATGTGGATTGTGGCACCCTATAATGCTGCAGCGACATTTGGGATTTTTTCACTTTCTGAAGGTATTGGTTTGAGTTCTCAATTAGGCGATACAGGATCATACTTCCTAAGTATGGGCATTATGATGATTGCTGCAGTATATACTCAGAAATCAATATGGTTTTATGCACCATCAATCATGTTAGCTATAACCGCACTGTATAGAATACTATCTTGGCTCCTTCATGATGCTGCTTTTGCAACTCAATTCATAGCTGTTGAAATATTTATTGTGATTTTACTTCTCTATACTTCAAAGAGAATTTCTGAAAAATAAATGAGAGTTCTCAAGTATATTATATTTACTCTATTGCTTTTACTTATTGCTGGATTCTTTGCATTAAGAACAGAAATTGTTCAAATGACTCTTGCACAGATGCAAGCTGAACGATTGCTTGACAGACCAAGCCCACTTCCAGAAGAAGACTCTCTATCTGGACTGCTCTGTGGATCGAGAGGACCATTACCCTCTGCTGGTACCGCTGAAACATGTATTCTCATAAAAGCTGGGGAGAGAATTTTTATTGTTGATGCAGGAGATGGAAGCATAACAAACTTGAGAGATTGGGGAGTTGATTTAGGTAAGATTGAGGCGTTCTTATTGACGCATACTCACTCAGACCATTTCTCTGATTTGGCTGATTTGCATTTAAATGCTTGGGTTACACAGAATCGAACAGATAAACTTAAAGTATATGGACCAGAAGGAACGCAGAGCGTTACTGATGGATTTGAAACGGCTTATGCTCTTGATTATAAGTGGAGATATGAACATCATGGTAACAATGTTGCACCAATAGAGTTTGCGGGTTTTGATACACACATAATTGATATAGAAAGCTCAATTGTTATTGAAGACAATGACTTAAAAGTAACAGCTTTTCTCGTAAAGCATGATCCTGTTAAACCATCCATAGGATACAGATTTGATTATAAAGGTCGATCCATCACTATAAGTGGTGATACATCTTATAGTGAAAATTTAATAAAGCATGCCAATAAAACTGATCTGCTATTCCATGAGGCGCTCTCTTACAAACTTAATAATGCTGGCGCTACTGCAGCTCTCAGAGTCGATGAAACAGGAAATATATCAACCGTACTTATTGATGTCCTTAATTACCACACATCTCCAACACAAGCTGCTAAGGCTGCTCAATTAGCAAAAGCGAAACATTTGATTTTTTATCACCTGATCCCTTATCCAGAAGGATTAGTCGCCAAAATGTTATTCTTTGATGGTGTCAATGATATCTATAAAAATTGGACAATTGGTAGAGATGGAGTAATGGGAATTCTTCCACTTGATTCAGATAAAGTAAAAATAACTTACATTGAATAATGCTGAAAAAAATTTTTTATTTCATTTCAGTATTACTTTTACTTGCAATTACACTCTGGACTTTTCGAATTGAAGTAGTCGTATGGGCGATTCCAAAGATTTTAAAACTTTCACAACCAATAGCGGAAAATAAAGAAGTGATCTGGCCTGAAGGCCCATCAACTCCTGAGGTTCTAATGGAAGATAGAAAACCAAATATTATTCTCATACTAGCTGATGATTTGGGCTTTAATGATGTTTCTCTTTACAACGGAGGTGCTGGAGACGGAACATTAATGACTCCAAATATTGATCGAATTGGCAAAGAAGGTGTTCGTTTCAATAATGGTTATGCTGCTAGCGCAAGTTGTTCACCATCACGAGCATCTCTAATGACAGGACGTTACGCAACAAGATTTGGATATGAATTTACACCATTTTTTTCAATTGGCCGTACAATTTTTAAATGGATGGATGATGTTGAAAATCCTCTTATAAAGGGACAATTTGCAGATGTCTCTGATGAAAATTTTATTGATGGTGCTGAATATGCTGGAATGCCATCAAGTGAAATTACAATTGCCGAACTTTTAAAACAAGAAGGTTATTATAATGCACATATTGGCAAATGGCATTTAGGCACTCTGAAAGGTCAGAATCCAACAGATCAAGGCTTTGATGATAGCCTTCAATTATTAAGTCCTCTTTATCTTCCGGAAAATGATCCAAATGTTGTAAACGCCTATACTGATGCAGCAATTGATAGAATGGTGTGGGCTTCCTCTCAATTTTCAGTAAGGTTTAATGGAGGAGAAGCATATGAACCAGGAGGCTATATTACTGACTACTATACCGATGAGGCTCTTAAAGTTATTGAGAAAAATAAAAATAGACCTTTCTTTCTTTATTTAGGTCACTTTGCTCCACATAACCCTCTTCAAGCACTGAAAGAAGATTATGATCATTTTCATCATCTTTCAGAAAAAGATGACCATCGAATGAGAGTTTATTCTGCTATGATCAAATCATTAGACCGTAGTGTAGGAAAAATACTTAATGCGCTCGATCAATATAATTTATCAGAAAACACTCTAATCATATTTTCAAGTGATAATGGAGGGGCAGACTATATCCATCTCTCTGATATTAACAAACCATATCGAGGATGGAAGATAACTCATTTTGAAGGTGGGCTTCATATACCGTTTATGGCAAAGTGGCCAGCTGAAATTGAGCCTGGAACCATTTTTGAACATCCTATTCATCAAAACGATATCTTCACAACATTTGCTGCTGCTGCTGGAGCAACTATTCCTAACGATAGAGTGATAGATGGAAAAAATATTTTACCTTTTATAAAAGAAAATAAGCCTCCCCACGAAACTCTTTTTTGGCGATCAGGTAGAATGCAAACCATCTTACATAACGAATGGAAAATGCTTGTTGATAAAAACCAGAAAAAAAAATGGCTTTTTAACTTAAGTAATGATCCCACGGAGAGAAAAAATTTAGCAAGTCAAATGCCAGATAAAGTTAAATTGTTAGAGAGTTTACTTGAAAAACACAACAGTCAACAATCAGAGCCAAATTTTTCCAGTATTGTCACATTCCCAATACGCATAGACAAACATGAGGGAGAGGAATGGACAGAGAATGATGAATATACTTTTTGGGATAACTAAGGACATTTAATAATGATTGAACATACAAAAGAAGGTGGCCTTCATCTGATTACAATGCAAGCTGATAGCATTTGCCCTGAATGGCAAAAACAAATGTTAGATATTTTAGATGTAGTTGCAGCAGATCACAAAAAAGGTACTACACTTATTTTAACAGGTTTAGATAAATCATTTTGTAAAGGACTTAATCTTCAAGAAGTTATGAAACTCTCACCAGATGAAATGAAATTAATAGGTAAAAATATGAAAGAGATTCACCGTCGCATGCTCATGTTGCCATTTCCAACAATTGCAGCAATGAATGGGCATGCATTTGCTGCGGGTGCTTTCATTGCCATGTCTCTAGATTATCGCTTGATGCGTGAAGACCGTGGCTGGTTTTGTATCTCTGAAGTTGATGTAGGGGTTCCTATACCCAATGCTATGATGGAGATGTTGCGTGGAAAACTTCCTCCAAATACAGCCCGTGATGCATTGTTAACTGGTAAACGTTACGGGGCTGATGAAGCAATAGCAGCAGGAATCGCTGATGAAAAAGCATCTATGGAAAACTTAATTGAAAAAGCAAAGACTAAGGCCATAGAATTTGCAGAAAAAGAGCCGAGTATTTTTAAAAATATTAAACAAACGTGGCACAAACCAATGGCTGATGCTTTTAAGAAAGAGATCGAAAATAATTTATAAGCTTAACTTAATAAATGGCTGATATTTGGTGGGTTAAAGGGACAACCTACTCCACAATACTTCACACTAGTTACGGGGATAATTAAAATTTAATTGAAAATAATTCGCCTAAAGACTCATCAATTTAAGTAAAAAACTAGTCCCCAAACTAGAACATTTAGAGATAAATCAAAATAATAATTTATTTCAAAATAAGTGTATAAAAAAATAAAAAAGCATAAATTAAAAAATAGTATAAATTTAATTACTTATTAAAATATGTCTCCAATTGAAATAGTAGCTTTAATAATTTTTTTATTTCCTTTGGCTTTTAGCCCAGGA
>JAYNZW010000018.1:0-19930 GCA_038103905.1 Candidatus Pelagibacteraceae bacterium
ATCATCATGATATCTCGCTTGAGCAAATGTGTAACGAGCTAATGTCAAAAATATTTTATATTGAAAAGAGATAGATCAATATTTTTAGAGAATCACACAAATCAAATTATTGAAATTTTTATATTTTTTTAGTGATTTTTGTACAACACAGTATGAGAAAATTGATTTTAATTAATAAAATCAATAAGATAAATATAATTAAAAAGTATGTATATCAATATTTTGAGGATAAAGTTCATCTAGCACAACATATAGTGCCTTAAAAACATAACCGGAGGAAATGTTATGATTAAGAATGCAGAGAACACGATAAGAGGGTTAACAAGCTTAGGGCTGGCTCTATTAGCTCTTGGAATTGTTGTTGGCTTATTAAGTGGTGGGAATATCCCATTTGTTGGTAATATTGCTGGCAATATTATTTCTCTAGTTGGTCAACTAGGTAATGCAGGCATTGTAGGCCTCGTAGCTGTTGGCATAATTTTATGGTTGTTTAGAGATTAAACTAGCCTATCTTCCCCTCGCTATTGAGGGGGAGATAAATTTACAAGGAGGTAGTCAAAAATGATATCTAGAATTAAGCAAATTATGAGAGAAATCATAGATTTTGGGCTACTTTTAATTGCAATTGCAATAATACTTGAATTACTTTTCGGTCCCTCAACACCTTTTCTAGGTCAAAATATCATCGATAATTTAGTTGGTCTCATCCAAGACTTGGGTAATGCAGGTGTCGTTGGATTAATTTCTATTGCCATAATTATCTATCTTTGGAATAAATCTTCAAAGTAATTAAATCCTAGAAAACGTAAAATTTTCTTGCGAAATCTCTCAATATAGGTGAACCTATGTCCTCAATATTAATGGAGGAAAGTAGTGAAAAAAATTAACTTAATATTTATTTCTCTAATTTTGGCAGTTTCATCAACAATAGCAATTGCTGGAGATTGGTCAAAAATTAGAATTGGAACTGAAGGCGCTTATGAGCCTTGGAACTTTACAGATTCAGCGGGTAACATTGTTGGTGCTGAAATCGACTTAGCAAATGATTTATGTAAGAGAATGAACGCTGAATGTACATTTGTTCAGCAGGATTGGGATGGGATTATTCCAGCTCTAACACAAGGAAAGTATGATGTAATTATGGCTGGAATGTCTGTTACTGACGAAAGAAAGAAAACTATTAGTTTTTCAAAAGCTTATATGACTGAGCCTGCAAGATTTTTTACATTGAATAGCTCACCACTTAGTACTTTTTCTTCTGCTAAAAATCTTAACTTAGATGATGATGGTAGTGCTACAGCAGGAACAATAAGCTCTTTAAACAATGCTCTTAAAGGAGCAAAGTTAGGTGTTACTGTTGCAACTATTCACGAAGATTTTGCTAATACTTATTTGGATACAGATCTAAAGATATATCCAACTCAAGACGAAATGAACCTCGATTTAGCTGCTGGAAGGATTGATGCAATGCTGTGTGATGTAGGTACCGCAGAAGCATTCATGGGCACTGCTGGTGGAGCAAATGTTGTTACATTTGGACCAAATGTTTTTGGTGGACCTTTAGGTGAAGGAGTTGGAGCTGGTATTAGACAAAGTGATAAAGAACTAAAAGCAATGTTTGATCAGGCGATTGCTGATGCGGCTGCAGATGGAACTATTACAAAAATTTCCATGCAGTGGTTTGGCAAAGACCTTGCTCCGTAATCACTAACTTCTATTAATAATATAAAGACGGCTGATTTTTTTTAATTTCAGCCGTTTTTTTTGTTTCAAAAATGCTAGAGGCTATTTCATTTGGAGATACAGGATGGGGTGACGAAATGCTCATGGGGGCATTTTGGACAGTGGCCGTTAGTATTTCATCAATACTATTGGGACTTGTAATTGGTATAATCTTTGCAGGATTTAAGCTCTCATCAATTAAGGTCTTAAATTTAATTGCTGAATTTTATACAACTATAATCAGGGGTGTTCCTGAATTATTAGTAATTTATCTATTATTCTTTGGGGGCGGTGGTGCAGTCATGTATGTTGCAAAAATTTTTGGATATTATGGCTATATTGAGCTTCAACCATTTGTAATTGGAACCTTGGCTGTTGGAGCGATCTCTGGAGCTTATTCAACAGAGGTAATTAGAGGGGCTGTAAATGCTATTCCACGCTCACAATTTGAAACTGGAAGTGCTTTGGGCTTAAAAGGATTTAGACTTTATCAAAAAATTATTTTTCCTCAAGTTGCAAGACTTGCGCTTCCTGGGATTGGTAATGTTTGGCAAATAACGCTTAAAGATACGGCGTTAATTAGTGTTACTGGATTAGTTGAAATAATGAGACAGTCAAGAATTGCTTCTGGTTCTACCCATGAACCTTTTATTTTTTATACGATAGCAATAGTTTTATATTTAATTATAACGAGAGTTTCAAATATTGTCTTTGACAAGGCAGAAACCAGGTACTCGCGTGGTTTTGTTAAAAGGAAAATTACATGAGATTTGAATTAATGTATGATTCTTTTTTCAAAATTTTAGAGGGAGTTCCCCTTACATTAGAAGTTGTCTTAATATCTACATTTCTTGGTTTTGGCCTTGCTATAGTTGTTGCCCTTATGCGAATTTCAGACAATAAATTTTATAGTGTGCCAGCTTATTCTTTTATTTATGTAATTAGGGGAACACCATTATTATTACAATTATATTTTGTATATTATGGAATCAGTCAATTTAGCTTTGTAAGAGAAAGTATTTTATGGCCAATTCTGAGAGAGCCCTTTTGGTGTGGAATTATTACACTAACTATTAGTACTGGAGCATATTCTGCTGAAATCTTAAGGGGAGGAATTCAGTCAGTTTCACAAGGATATATTGAGTCAGGAAGGGCGCTAGGACTTGGGAGGGTTTCACTGTTTTTTAGAATTGTTATGCCAATTACCATCAGACAGGCACTTCCAGCATATGGAAATGAGCTAATATTAATGGTTAAAGCAAGCTCTCTTATATCAATTGTAACATTGATGGAGATCACAGGTATTGCTAGAACAATAATTTCTAAAACATATGCTCCGGTTGAAATATTTCTTGTTGCAGGATCGATCTACCTATTCATAAATTTTGTTATTACTAGGCTTGTAAAATATGCTGAGAATAGACTCAGCATACCAAGTACTTAGTGAATATTTTTTTCAAAGCAAAATTCAATTGTTTTACTAATATCGTATAATTTTCTAGTTTTAGTGAGTTTTTTATAGTTAAAATCCAAGTACATTCTATGCGCCTCTTTAAATCTTGTATCTGACCAAAGTATTAATTTCTTATAATTATTTTTTTTGGCATACCTTTCTGCTTTTAATACGAGTTTTTTAGCAAGGCCTTTTCTTCTTTCACTTTTCAAAATATAAATTTTATGCAATTCAAGATTTTTTTTATTTGGAGCAATACCCATAGATCCTATAATTTTTTTATTCTTTTCTATTACCCAAAAATGTCCGTTTTTATTTTTAAAAGAAGAATAAATAGTCTTCAACTCAGTCATTTCATTTTCAACATCAAGAATACAATTTGGGTATTCTTTGAAACAAGAATCAATCAATTTGATTAAACCTCTAGCATCTTTATTTCTTGCATATCGAAGAATATTCATAAAATATTAATATTAAATATCTTCTAAAAGAAACTTTATACTATCTATGCCCCAGTAGATTTGATTATTATAATAAAACGTAGGCACTCCAAAAGATCCATTATCAATTGCATACTGAGTATTCGTTTTAAGATTTTCTTTTATTTCTTCACTCATAATTCCCTCTGAAAAAGAATTAGCATCAAACCCCGAGTCTACTGCAACTTGCGTAAGAACTTCTTGATCATTTAAATTTAGAGAATCTACCCAAATTGCTTTAAACATTGTGTCCATATATTCCTTTAAAATATTTTGCTGCTGAGCCAGCAGAGCTCCTCTCATATGTGGAATAGTTATAATAGGAAAATAAGGGTTCATTTTTAGAGGTACATTTAACTTCTTTGACCATCTATTAAGGTCTTTCATCATATAGTCACCTTTATTCTTGATCATAACTGGCGATTGATTACCTGTGGCTTTGTGTATGGCGCCAACAAGAACAGGCTTCATTTCTATTAATGCACCTTTATCTTCAATCACATGAAGGTGTTTATAGGCCATATAAGAATATGGACTTCCAAAATCAAAGCAAAAAATAACTGTTTTAGACATATTTCGAAAATAATATTACATTCAAATCATTATTAATCAATTGGTAAGTCAATGAAGCTAGTAATCATTACAGGAGAAGAGTCAGGAGATATTTTAGGAGCATCTCTTATGGAAGCTTTAAGCAAACTCTATAATGATGAAATTGAGTTATATGGAATTGGTGGAAAAGCATTAGAAAGATTTAGTATTAGAAAATTTTATGATATTTCTGATATCAATGTCATGGGCCTTGTAGAGGTCATTCCTAAAATCTTTAAGATTAAAAAAATAATAAATCAAACAGTTAAAAAAATTATAAAAATAAATCCAGATCTTGTTATTACTATCGATAGCCCAGACTTTAATTTAAGAATCGCTAATAAAATCAAAATAAAAAATCCTAAAGTAAGAATTATTCAATATGTTGCTCCTTCAGTTTGGAATTGGAGACCAAAAAGAATTAATACAGTTAAAGATAATATTGATCATCTGCTAACTGTTTTACCATTTGAAAAACAAATTTTTGATAAAAAGCAAATATCAACCACTTTCGTTGGACACCCAATTACTGAGATAGATTTAAATAAATTCAGAGAAATAAAAACTTCTGAGGTTGACGATTCTCTAACTAAGCCAATTTTTTTAATCCTTCCTGGCAGCAGATCATCCGAAGTAAAAAGATTATTGCCAATATTTATTGATGCTATTAATGACTCGTCATTTAAGGACGAGTATGACTTTGTTTTACCCACTACTGAGACAATGTGGTCAATTGTAGAAGGCATTATTTCTCAAAAAAAATTAAAGTTTAAGTTAATAAGATTTTGTGATGAGCAAAAAAAATTAAAAGCTTTTTCATTATCTGATTATGCTTTAATAGCTTCGGGGACAGTTGGACTAGAACTCTCATATTTTAATGTTCTTTATGTTAGTGCATATAAGTTTCATCCGATTACATATCAATTACTTAAATTTTTAGTCAAATCAAAATATGGAAATTTAATAAATATAATTTTGAATAAGATGATCATTCCTGAGCTAATTCAGAAAGAATGTAACTCAAAAAATATAAATCTTGAATTAGAAAAGATAATAAATAGTGAAGATTATCGAGCATCAATAAAAGATGAGGTTGGCTCAGCTTTGCAAGAGTTATCGGTTAATAACCCTTCTAGTCATGTAGCCGCAAAAGCGGTGATAAAAGTATTTAAAAATGAAAAATAAACAATACTTAGAAATTCAAGCTAAAGCGGTATGGTATGTTGAGCGATATGCTACATCGAGTGAAAATTTAAGAAAATATTTAAAAAGAAAAGTTAGAGATACTCATTTAAGCTTAGGATCTGAAGAGATTATTCAGAAAATAATTAACGAATTTAAAGATCAAAAAATAATCAATGATCAGCTTTTTGCTGAGGGAAAATTAAGAAATCTGATTTTAAGAGGGTGGTCAATAAATAAATCTATATATAAATTAAAACAGCTTGGAGTATCAGAGATTGACATAGAGATATGCTTAGAGGAAATGAAGTCAGAAAATTATGAGCTGGACTTATTCGCCGCCGCAAGACTTGTTAAAAAAAGATCAATAGGCGCATTTCGAAGAGTAGAATTTAATGATAAAGTGAAAGCAAAAGAATTTGGAATAATGTCTAGAGCTGGATTCTCTTATGGTTTAAGTAAAAGGTTGTTAATAGATATGAATAAAAAAGAAATAGAGGATATTTATGAAAGATAAAGTAGTAATTATAACTGGCGCAGCAAGGGGACTTGGTCAGAAATATGTAATTGAATTTGCAAAGTTAGGGGCAATTGTAGCTTTTGCAGATATTAACTCCTGTGATGAAACTGAAGATTTGGTAAAAGAGATAACTTCAGATTATATAAAAGCAGAACTAGATGTCACCGATTACAATAGTTGTCTAAAACTAGCAGAAGAAGTTAAAAATAAATTTAAAAAAATTGATGTTCTAATTAATAATGCAGCTTTATATGGGGCGCTGAAAAGTTCACGTTTTGAAGATATTGATGAAAAACAGTGGGACAGGGCAATGAGCGTTAATGTCAAAGGTGTTTGGAATTGTATAAAGGCTGTAATTCCAACTATGCGAGAGCAAAAGAGCGGATCAATAATAAATATTGCATCACTTGCAGCTTTATATGGAATGCCTTATGCCGCTGATTATGCCGCCTCAAAAGCCGCAGTAATAGGATTAACGAGGGTAATCGCAAGAGAGGTTGGAAGAGACAATATAAGAGTTAATTCAGTTGCGCCTTCAATGGTCAAAACAGAGTCTGCAAAAGAATTTTTGGGAGAAAAAGCTGATCGAGGGTTCGAGGTCATTTCAAAAAGTCAGATTTTGCAAAAAACATTAGAAGTAGACGATATTTATGGAACATTATTATATCTTGCTGGTGATCATAGTAAATTTGTAACAGGACAGACTATAATGGTTGATGGAGGAAGTGTACTTCTTTAATGAAAATAAAAAAAAAATCTAGAAGTAATCCAGTTGCAAAGGAGCTTAGAACACCGAAATATCAAGCAAAAAAAATTCCAAATAAAAAAAGAAAGATTATAAATAAAAAATATAAGTATGAAGAGTGTATCTGAAGCAATAAAAGCAAGAAAGTCTATAAGGTCTTTTCTTAATAAGCCGGTAAGCAATAAATTAATAAGCGATCTTTTGGAGAAAGCATCTTTCTCTCCATCAGGTGGAAATTTACAACCTTGGAAAATTTTTATTATAAATGATCAGTCTATGCAGTCATTTTTAGATTATCAAAAAAAATGGAGTCAGCCCGAGGTTCCTGAATATTTAATATATCCGCAAAAACTCAAAGAACCTTATAGAACTTCAAGGTATGAAATGGGAGAATTAATGTATTCATTTTTAGGTATTGATCGTGAAGATAAAGCTTCAAGAGCAAATCAAATGATGAAAAATTTTGAATTTTTCGGAGCTCCTGCGGGATTATTTTGCTTCATTGATAGACAAATGAATCAACCCCAGTGGTCTGACTTAGGAATGTTTCTACAATCATTTATGCTTTTAGCTCAGGAAGCTGATTTAGACACCTGCGCACAAGAATCTTGGTCATTGAAGCACAAAATGGTTTCATCATATTTAAATGCAGATGAAAATCTTATGCTATTTTGTGGAATGGCGATTGGTTATCAAAATCCAGATGATCCAGTGAATCATTTCAAAACTCAGAGAAGGCCTTTAAGTGATTGGGCACATTTTATTAAAAAATAAAAAATATCACTCAACTGTGTCAATAGATTCTTCAGCGTCAGGATAAAGTTCCATTAAAGTTGGTGTAGTACGGCTGCCCACTAAAACAGTACTTCCTTGTTCTTCTAACGGCACAGCTTCTCTAATCTGCATTCTAAATAAACCAAAAACTCCTAGTAGCGCATGAATTAAAAAAAGATATATCCAAAATCCATTAGCTCCAATTAAGTCTATGGATAAGCCACCAATGACCGGACCAATAGTAAGACCGATTCCACCAGCTAATTGTATTCCTGCACTTGCAGCAATCATTTCATCCTTTTCAAGAAAGTCATTAGTATGAGCAATGGCTAGGGCGTATAAAGGAACTGTCAATCCACCAAAAATAAAAGTTGTTATTATTAGAGCAGTATATGAGCTTCCAATTAATACAGCTAAGACAGCAAAAATAGATGCAAGAAAAGCAACAATTACGATGACAGTTCTTCTGTCATATTTATCGGATAAATAGCCAACAATATATTGATTTATTGCGCCTCCAATGACAAATGTGAACATGAATACTGATACTTGTTCAATTGATAATCCATTTTTTAATGCATAAATAGACCCAATCCCCCATAGTGTGCCATGAGCTAAACCTGTCATAATCGCAGTTACTACCCCAAGTGGTGATGTTTTATAGAGTTCTTTAACAGTGAAAAATTTGGCAACTGAAAAATCTGGCTGTTTACTAACTACCATTAATATTGGAACCAATGATATAGAAATTAATACAGACACAATCATAAATAGTGTTGCAGTTTCAGGGTCTGCAAGATTTAAAAATAGTTGTCCAAATGCACTCCCGGCCATACTCACTATCATGTAGACAGATAATGCTTGGCCACGATGTTCATTGTCAGATAAATCATTTACCCAACTTTCAGCAACTGTATAAAGTCCAACAAAACATATCCCAGAAATAAATCTCATTAAAAACCACCCTATGAAACTAATGTGTAAAGAGTGAATCAAAATAGAAATTGATGCAATTGATGCTAAAGCTGCAAAGGTCCTGACATGTCCTACGTTTTTAATCCTTTGAGGAATATATAAGGCACCCAATAAAAAACCTGCGTAATAACCGGTTAAAATTATGCCTGAAGCAGACGCAGAATACCCTTCAAGAGAGGCTCTTATTCCTATGAGACTTCCCTGAAGCCCATTAGCAAGCATCATCATGCCCACTCCAAAAAAGAGCGCCCAAGTTCCCTTCAGTAAGTTATACATAATATTGTAAAGAAATTAATTCAAAGCCATCTTCTAACAGACTTCTTGTACTCTAAGTAATCTTTTCCAAACTCTTTTTCAAGATAATTTTCTTCAGGGATTATAACTCCATAGTGAAGCATAATAAAAATTATAAACCCCGCATATAGAAACCATAGTGAATTAAACATTAATCCAACCCCAATTAATAAAAAAACCATGGCTAAATAGATAGGATTTCTTGAAACCTTAAATGGACCATCCTTGAATATCTGAGTTGAAATTGATCTAGGATGTAATTTTTCATTTCTTTCAGAAAAAATCCTAACAGATTTGATGAATAATACTATTGAGCCAACCGCTAAAATAGCACCGATCAATCTTAAAGCTAATAAGTGATCATATATTGGATTTTTATATAAAAAAAATTCTAATATAAATGAGATTACTAGACCTATAAGTACTAGATAAGGTGGAAAAAACCAGACTTGAGCAGCTTTACTTTTTTTAAAAATCATATTTTGTTGTCAAAATTTGATATTCAAGGTAAACCCCTACAAAAATATTGCAAGTATGTTTAAACACCGTAAATCAATAGAACAAGTTGAAGAAAGCATTGAGTTAGCTCCAAAGTTTGACGAAAATGGACTTATAGTTGTCACTACAATTGACTCTGCCACGAATGAAATTCTTATGGTTGGCTATATGAATCAAGAGGCTCTTCAAAAAACAATCGAAACAAAAGAAGCTCATTATTATAGTAGAAGTAGAAAAGTAATATGGCACAAAGGGGCTTCCAGTGGTTATGTCCAAAAAATTGATGAAATATTAATTGATGATGATCAAGATGCTCTCTGTATCAAAGTAAATATTGGAGAAAATGGGGCAAGTTGCCATGTAGGTTATAAGTCTTGTTTTTATCGTAAAATTGACTTAGAAGATACAGCAAATAAGCCGGGTCTAGAATTTACAACTGATAAGAAAGTTTTTGATCCAAATGAGGTTTATGGAGATGCTCCAAACCCAACTAAATTATAAAGGTAATTAAAAATGGCAGTTCCTAAAAGTAAAATTTCCAATTCTAGAAGAGGAATGAGAAGATCACATATTAAGCTAAATCCTAAAAACTTAATTGAAGACAAAGACTCAGGCGAGATAAGACTATCTCATCATGTAGACATGACTACTGGAATGTATAACGGTAAAAAAATTTTTACGCCAAAAGCTGAAAAGTAATTTAGCCCCAACAACCATCTTCTTTAAAACTTATGACTCCATTCTTATAAGAGAGTCCATTTTGGACGTCACTTTTAAGAAAACAAGGTCCATCGAGATCAACAAATTTTACATCATTGCATAACGTTACAGCTGGCATCATTGATAAAGATGAGGAGACCATGCAGCCAATCATAATTATTTTATTATTTTCATGAGCATATTTCTTAATTTCAATTGCCTCAGATAATCCCCCTGTTTTATCTAATTTAATATTAATTGAGTCATATTTATTCTCTATACGTTCAAAATCTTCTAGAGAGTGAAATGATTCATCTGCACATATTGGTATTGGACTTTTATAATTGAGTAGATCATCATCTTGACCAGCTGCTAAAGGCTGCTCAATTAGATCTACATTTGTTTCTAAGAAAAGATCCATATTTGAGTCTAATGTCTTAAAATTAAAAGATTCATTTGCATCCAAGATCAAAGCTGAATCTTTAGAAACTTTACGAATACCTCTTAGGCATTCTTCTAAGTTATTGTGATCTAATTTTACCTTCAAGATTGGGAAATTTGAATGCTCTTTTGCGTCATCAATCATTTTATTGGGCGTGTCTAGCACTATCGTGTAGCAGGATTGAATTGAGTCTGGCATTTCTTCTCCGAGCAATCTCCAAATATTTTTTTTTTCAATTCTACATTTTAGATCCCAGAATGCGCAATCGATTGCATTTCGAGCAGCTCCAGGTTTAATAAATTTAGATAGGTTATTTAAATTAATCTTTTCAGACTCTATATCAATTTTGAGTTCATTAATTTGGTCTTTAACTGACTCAATCGTCTCATTGTATCGAGTGTATGGAACACATTCACCTATACCTTTCTCACCGTCTTTTATTAGATGCACATGAACAGTATTAGCCGTTAGCTTTGCTCCTCTAGAAATATTAAATGATTTATTTAAATCCCATGCCTGTTCACTTATTAAAAGTTCAATCATTTAGCTATTTTTTAATCAAATTAATAAAGCCTGATAGATCATCTTTAAGAGGATCTAAACATGGAATTGAGTACTTATCAGAAATTTCTTTTTTCAAATCTTCTGATCCATTTGACATATTAGACGTATTAAGAGCAATTCCAACACACTCAATGTTTGGATTTGTAAGTTTTCCTAATTCAGATGTTTTAGAGATTACTTCCGAAATATCAGGCAACTTGTTTTCTACACCTCTCATATTTGTCCTTGTTGGTTCATGGCAAACTATAAATTTATCAGGCTGGCTTCCATGCAGTAGTCCAAGTGAAACGCCAGCAAATGATGGATGAAATAATGAACCTTGACCTTCAATTATATCCCAATGATCGTCAGCGTTGTCAGGTGAAAGCCATTCAACTGCACCTGAAATAAAATCAGAAACAATTGCATCGATTGCAATACCACTTTCTGCAATTAATACTCCAGTTTGACCCGTAGCTTTAAAAGAGGCTTTCATCCCATGATCTTTCATAGCCTTTTCAATAGCTAGGGCAGTATATTTTTTTCCTACAGAACAATCCGTACCAACAGTTAAAAGTCTTTTTCCAGTTCTTTTGATACCAGAACCAGTTTTAAATGTCTGTTCGTTAAATCTTAAATCGTACAATTGTACATTATTTTTTTCTGCAGCATCTTTGAATTCTTTAATTGATGATAAGCGAGTGTGCATACCACTAGCAATATTTAAACCTGAATTAATTGCTTCAAGAATTGTATTAATCCATGATTCAGGCATTACACCCCCTGCATTAACAACTCCGATGACCATTGTTTTACAGCCATTTTCAATTGCTTGTTTTATACTCATTTCAGGAAGGTCAAGTTTGGCTTTAGCGCTCTCAAAAAATATTTGACCCACACACCATTCAGGTCTCCAAAATCTTATTCCAGCAGCAGTTTTTATTGCTAATTCGTCTTTTGCTTCTCCTAAGAATAGTAAATATGGCTTTGATATCATGTTAGTAACCCCTTTACTAACCTGTGGATAAGTTGTGCATAGCTGCTATATAAATCAAAATTCAATATTTTCCTCTTATTTTTATACGTTATCTATAAAATATATATCGCAATGTAACGTTCATGCATTTTAAGGGGTTCGACCGGCCCCCAAAAAAGCATCAGAGCAGGTTTGACTTGCTTTGGTGCTTTTTTGATATAAATTCCCCAAAATCACTAATACTTTTAAATAATCTTGAGAAATTCACAATGGCAAAGATTAAATACATTGAACATGGCGGCAAGGAGCATGAAATAGATGTTCCAAATGGCCTCACTGTTATGGAAGGTGCAATAAAAAATAATATACCTGGTATCGATGCTGATTGTGGAGGTGCCTGTGCATGTGCAACCTGTCATGTATATGTGAGTCAAGATTGGATTGAAAAGTTAAATCCAAAAGAAGACACTGAAGAGGATATGCTAGATTTTGCCTTTGATGTTAAAGAAAACTCAAGACTGAGTTGTCAAATTTCAGTTACTGATGAATTAGATGGCTTAATAGTTAATTTACCAGAAAAGCAGTTCTAGTTATCGAGAGAGTCGCAAGTTAAAGTTTCTTGATTTTCATACAATTCATCAATGTTAGACTCATTTCCTAAAAATCTTCTGATTAGCATCGCTCCTTTATTTGATGGAGAAAAAATAGCATAGCCATCTGTTATTTTGGTTGGTTTTGAGTTTGGTCCAAAGAGGTAAACTTTTACATCGTCATCGGCAATATCTAAATCGTTAATAATTGCATAGTTATCAGAGTTAGACGCATAAAAAGACATTGCCCAATATGAGTCGAGAACTTTAGAAGTTATTACTACAGGCGAATATGTTGCATCATATGCACAGACTGAATACAACAGATCAGGACTTGGTCTAATTACTGTTCTTGAATTTGAGTCAACTTTATCAGAGTGAATGATTTTATTCACTGACGTAGAGGCGATATCACGATCGAACTTCCACATCATATAAGTTGGGAAATAAATTATAAAAGCTAGGTGTACAATTGTTCCCAATACTAAAAGAATAAATATTTTATTGATTAATGATCTCATTCTATACATTTAACCTTTTCAACTATTGGTAAATTAACCCTTTTTAAATTTGAAAAGAATTCTTCTCCAGGGTAATAAATTCTAAGAGAGATATTAAAATTTTCATCTTGATTTACTCGAAGCCAATTTTCACTTGAAACGTCAGTAATAAAATCATTATTGCCTAAGAAATAAATCTCAAATCCTCCATTTGCATTGAAATTTACTGTTTCACTATTATAGGAATATAGTTTTTCTGTATTCTCAATTAAGAATCCATCATTTGCATAAGCAGTAATGCTCCACCATCGAGAATCAATATCTTCACCGCTCAGTTTATAAAGACAGTTTCCATTTAAAGGTTGATCCTCAATATCAATTTCTGTTTGATAGTATGCTTGTTCCGGTTTTTTGCTTGCAAAAGTACCAACAGCCGCAACAGCAGCTCTTGTATAAATGTTTCTATCGGGATCCCCAGGGGAAGGAAGAATCGTCCAAATATCATTTTTTACAAATGCTATTTTTGGATATATTTTTGCAGCTATGAACGTTTCTAGAGCCGCTATAAGTAAGATTATGATTAAGTATAAAAGGTATTTACGAGCAAAAATCATTGTAAAATCATTAATTAATACTATTTAATAACATATAATTATAGATTAACAAATGCCTGATCAAATAAAGACTGACTGCTTAATTGTTGGAGCTGGACCTGTTGGTCTATTTGCAGTATTTGAATTGGGTATACTTGGATTAAATGCTGAAGTTATTGATAATCTAGATAAGATTGGTGGTCAATGTGCGGAGCTTTATCCTGATAAACCTATTTACGATATTCCTGGGCTTCCAGAATGCACAGGACAATCATTGATTGATAACCTCTTAAAACAAATTAAGCCATTCAATACAAATTTTCATTTAAATCAAAGAGTAGAGTCTATCAATAAGGTCGAAGATAAGTGGTTAGCAACAACCTCTACCGGAACTGAAATACTCACGTCAAATATATTTATTGCTGGAGGAGTAGGATCTTTTGAGCCTCGAAAACCTCCAATCGATGGTATTGATAGATTTGAAAAAAAAGGATTGTCTTATGCGGTCGTAGATAAAAATTATTATAAAGACAAAAAAATTGTAATTTTTGGTGGAGGGGACTCTGCACTAGACTGGACTGTTGAACTTTCAAAAATTGCTAAGAGTATAATTTTAGTTCATAGAAGAGATGAATTTAAAGCTGTTGAACATACTGTTAATCAAATGAGAGATCTTGCTAAAGCCGGCAAAGTGGAACTGCTTACTAAATATCAGATCAGCAATATTCTTGGAGAAGATAAAGTATCTTCTGTAGAAATAAAAAATAATGATGGAAGTCTGGAAACTAGAGATTGTGATGAAGTACTCATCTTTCATGGTTTAAAGATGGAACTTGGACCCATTAATGAGTGGGGCCTTAATCTTGATGAAAAACAAATACAAGTTAATACAGAAAACTTTGAAACAAATTTGCCTGGAATCTTTGCGATGGGTGATATTTCTAAATATCCAGGCAAGCTTAAACTTATTTTATCAGGATTTCATGAGGCTGCTCTTGCTTCTCAGACAGCCTTTAAAAGAGCTAAACCTGATGAAAATCTTGTATTTCGTTATACTACCTCGTCAAAAGATATTCAGGAAAAACTTGGAGTAAAGTAGTGATAGGAAGACTTTACACACAGCATGTGTGTCCTCATATCATAAATTTTGCTATGCAAAATAAAGTGATCTCCAAACAAAGAGAAAAAATCATCCCTTTTGCTAAGGGTAGAGTTTTAGAAATTGGAATTGGTTCTGGTCTAAATTTTTCATTTTATAATAAATCAGAGGTTAAAGATGTATTCGCTGTCGAGCCAGACAATGTTCTACTAGAAAAAGCTAAAAAAAGAGCACTAGACAATAATATTGATTTAAATATTGAAAAAATTTCAGCTGAAAGCCTTCCATATGACAATGAATTTTTTGATACAATCATCAGTACTTATACAATGTGTTCTATTTCAAATTTAAGCTCTGCATTAAATGAAATTCGAAGAGTTTTAAAGAAGGATGGAATTTTTCTTTTTTCTGAACATGGTAAATCTCCTGATAAAAATATTTATAAATGGCAAAAAAGACTCAATCCTATTCAAGGTGCTTTATTTGGCGGCTGCCAGTTGGATGTAGACATTCCAAATACTTTAAGTATGTCTAATTTTGATTTTAATAAAATTAACAGTATGTATGTCCCAGGCCCTAAATTTTTAAGCTATCACTATTGGGGCACTGCAATTAAAAAATGATTAAAGATCCAAAAATGAATTTAGTTTTGGATTTTGTATTTAAAAATGCAAATGAAGGTGATCCTCAGTCAGTTTTGGATACAATAGATCGTTTTGTACAAGAAACAGGGACTTTCTTAATGAATGTTGGTCCTGAAAAAGGAAAGCTATTGTCCAAAACAATTACAGAAATTAAACCTGCGAAAGCATTAGAACTTGGTTCATTTCTTGGTTACTCCGCAATAATAATCGCTATGTATCTTCCAGAGAAAGGTAGTTTAATTAGCATTGATCATGATAAGGACTCAGTTGAAACGTCAAATAAGATAGTAAAATTTGCAGGACTAGACGATAAAGTCCAATTTATAAACTCTAAGTCAGATCAAGCAATTCGAACATTACAAGAGTCATTTGATTTTGTATTTATCGATCATGAAAAAAAACTTTACCACAGTGATTTGCTCTTATTAGAGGAACTAAATCTCATAAATAAGGGTGCTGTAGTTTTTGCTGATAATGTTGGTATTTTTCAGGATAAAATGAAAAATTACTTTTCACATGTGCGGGATTCTGGTCGATATGACTCAAAAAATATTGGTGCAAATTTAGAATATAGAAATAACATTTATGATGCAGTTGAAATTTCAAAATTTAATTAGATAATATAACCAATGAATAGTTTTTATAATGTTTTAGTAATTGGAGCTGGCATATCTGGTATTGGGGCAGGCCACTATCTCAAGAAAAACTGTCCTGATAAAAGTTTTGCCATTATAGAAAATAGAACCTCTATTGGAGGAACTTGGGATCTATTTAAATACCCGGGAATAAGATCAGACTCAGATATGTTCACTTTAGGATATGCTTTTAAACCGTGGATAAGTGAAAAAGCTATTGCAGATGGCCCTTCTATTCTTGAATATTTAAAAGAGACAGTAAGAGAAAATAATCTTGAAGAAAATATAAACTTTAATAAAAAAGTGATTTCTGCTCACTGGAGATCAGAAGATGACTTATGGAAAGTAGTCATAAAAGATAATCTATCTCAAGAAGAAGTTGAAATTACATGTAACTTTTTATTCATGTGTACGGGATATTATAAGTATGAAAATGGTTACACTCCTGAATTTAAGGGTATTGAGAATTTTAGTGGTCGGGTCATTCATCCACAACATTGGCCAGAAAATCTTGATTATGAAAATAAGAAAGTGATTGTGATTGGCAGCGGTGCAACTGCTGCAACAATAGTGCCTGAATTATCTAAAAAAACAAAGCATGTCACAATGCTTCAAAGATCTCCAACCTATTTTGTTTCATATCCTGATGTAGATGTATTAGCTAACCGATTAAGAAAAATTTTACCTAAAAGCATTGCTTATACGATTATTAGGCTTAGAAACGTTTTTTTTCAACAGGGGCTTTATGCTATTTGTAGAAAATATCCTAAATTTATTAAAAGAAGATTATTAAAAGCTGTTCAAGATGTATTGCCCGATGCGAATATAGAAAAAGATTTTAGCCCTCGCTATAATCCATGGGAGCAGAGAATGTGCCTAGTTCCAAACGGAGACTTATTTGAATCGATCAAAAGCAATGGTGTTAAAATAGAAACAGATGAAATTGATTATTTTCAAAACAATGGTATTAAACTCAAATCTTCTCGAGAGATTCAGGCTGATATTATCATCACTGCTACAGGGCTAAATCTTCAACAGTTTGGTGGTACGGAAATATTTGTAGATAATAAAAAGATAAATCCCGCTGAGACAATGACATATAAAAGTATGATGTTTAGTGGAATTCCAAATTTCGCTAACTCGTTTGGATATATTAATGCGTCGTGGACATTGAAGGCGGATCTGACTTGTGAATTTGTGTGTAAACTTTTAAATCATATGGATAAAAATGGTTATAGTTCTTGCGTTCCTAAACCAGACCAGTCTGTCAAAGAGCAAGAGGATTGGCTTGCGTCAGAATTCTCATCTGGTTATATACATAGAGCCATTCATCTTTTTCCAAAAACAGGAGATAAATCGCCTTGGACAAACAATCAAAACTATTTCAAAGACTTTTATGAAATTAAGTTTGGTAAAGTTAATGATGGTGCAATCTCATTTAAGCAAGAAAAAATTGCCTAATTACTGATTTGTCATTTTTCGAAGTTCGTATTTTAGGATTTTCCCCGTTGAAGTTTTAGGTAATTCTGTGAATATTACTTTCTTGGGACATTTAAATCCTGCTAGTGTCTCTTTGCAGAAGCTAATTATATCTTTATCGCTTACGTTGTCATTATTGTCTTTGAGTTCTATAAAAGCACACGGAGTTTCTCCCCATTTTTCATCAGGCTGCGCAACAACTGCGGCAAATAAAACTGATGGGTGTTTATAGAGAGTATTTTCTATTTCAACTGAGGAGATATTTTCACCACCAGATATGATTATATCCTTACTTCTATCTTTAATTTGAATATATCCGTTTGGATACATCACAGCTAAGTCTCCAGAATGAAACCATCCCTGTGACATAGATTTGTCAGTTTCTTCTTTATTCTTTAAATAGCCTTTCATTACACAATTGCCTCGGATCATAATTTCACCAATTTCTTCTCCATCATTTTTTACTGGTTCCATTGTTTCTGGATTTAAAACAGCAAGAGACTCCATCATTGGAAAGTTGACTCCTTGTCTTGATTTTAATTGAGCTTGTTCTTCAGCAGATAATTCGTTCCACTCCTCTTGCCATGCGCATATTGAAACATGACCATAAGTCTCAGTTAAACCATAAACGTGATTTACTTTTAATCCCATTTTCTGAACCGCTTCAAGTGTTGCCGCTGGGGGAGGAGCTCCAGCAGTTACAACATTGACTGTGTGAGCTATCTCTCTTTGTTCATCAGCAGTGGCTTGAGCTAAAAAATTTAAAACAATCGGTGCTCCACCGAAATGAGTAACCTTGTGGTCTGCAATTGCATCAAACATATTTTTTGCAGAAACATATCGCATACATATACTTGTTCCTGCAAGCGCAGTTAAAGTATATGGATTCCCCCAACCATTACAGTGAAACATTGGCACTATCCACATGTAGACAGGATGCATAGGCATACTTAAAGCAGTAACTGTACCAAGTGACATTAGGTAAGATCCACGGTGGTGATAAACAACACCCTTTGGCAGTCCAGTTGTTCCAGATGTGTAATTAAGAGCTATTGATTCCCATTCATCTGAGGGCATATGAAATTCAAAATCTTGATCACCAAGATTTAAAAATTCTTCATATTCGTATTTACCTAATCTATCTCCTGATCCTTCAGGGAGATTAGCCAGAGAGTCTACAATATCAATAATAAGAATATCTTTATTTAATTTTTCTAAACTTTTTTTCACCGTTGGAGAAAGTTCTGTATCAGTGATAAGAGCTTTTGCTTCACTATGTTCAAGAATATAAGCTATTGTCTCAACATCTAATCGAATATTGATAGTATTTAAAACTGCGCCAACCATAGGAACGGCATAGTGTGCCTCATAAATTTCAGGAGTATTAAATGATAAGATTGAAACAGTATCATTTTTTCCTATACCATGTTTGTTAAGGGCACTAGCAAATTGTAGACTTCTTTTATAGGTCTGTTCCCAATTGTAGACTCTGTCACCATGCACGATAGACGTTCTATGAGGATAGACTTCAGCAGATCTTTTAAGAAAACTTAATGGAGTTAAAGGAACAAAGTTAGCATCATTTTTGCCTAAATTTGTATCGTACATACTCGTCATTAGAACAGTCCTTCTATTTCACCGTCTTTGTTTAAATGTATAGCATCAGCTGCAGGCACTCTTGGAAGCCCTGGCATTGTCATTATTTTATCACAAACAACGACAAGAAACTCTGCTCCAGCTGCAAGTCTAATTTCACGAATTGGAACAACATGGCCTTTAGGCGCACCTCTCAAATTAGGATCAGTTGAAAAACTATACTGTGTCTTCGCTACACAAATAGGATAAGAACCATAATCTTTCTGAAGTTCATCAAACTGACTTCTAATTTTTTGATCAGCTATTATATCGTCTGCTCCATAGATTTCTGTTGCAATAGTTCTCATTTTTTCCCAAAGAGTAGTTTCACTGGCGTATAAATGTTTAAGATCAGCTTCTCCACTCTCAGCAACTGAGACAACATGTTCAGCTAAATCAGTTGCCCCTGCGCCACCATCAGCCCAATGTTTGCAATTAAAAGCTTTTACGCCAAGGTTTTCACAACATTCTTGAACTACTTTTAGTTCACTTTCTGTATCCAGGCTAAAATGATTGATTGCAACTGATACAGGAACATTAAATTTTTTAATATTTGCTATATGCTGTTCTAAGTTCGCGAGACCTTTTTTAACTGCTTCAACATTTTCACCTTTTAATTCTTTTTTATCTACACCACCATGCATTTTTAGTGCACGTACAGTCGCAACAAGTACAATTGCAGAAGGTTTTAAATTTCCTTTTCTACATTTAATATCTAAGAATTTTTCTGCCCCAAGATCTGCACCAAAGCCTGCTTCTGTTACAACATAATCACTTAACTTTAATGCAGTTTGAGTAGCTATGAGTGAATTACATCCATGAGCAATATTTGCAAAAGGACCACCATGAATGATTGCAGGAT
>JAYNZW010000019.1:0-19779 GCA_038103905.1 Candidatus Pelagibacteraceae bacterium
GTGTAAGACTAATTGGTAGATTAACTGCAGATGATATTATGTGGGTTCTCCAGGAAGAGGCGGAAGAAGATATACTTAGAATGGGGGGTGTAATTGAAACAGAAATGAATCAGGGAGTCTTTAAGTCTACAAGAAAAAGATTTATTTGGTTATTTTTAAATCTCCTTACTGCAATCCTAGCCTCAATTGTAATAAGTTTTTTTGATGCAAGTATTGAAAAAATGGTAGCTCTCGCAGTTTTAATGCCAATTGTTGCTTCTATGGGGGGCAATGCTGGAACACAAACGTTAACTTTAACAGTAAGAGCCTTAGCAACAAAAGATTTAGTCCAAAATAATAGAAGAAAAATATTCTCAAAAGAAATCTCTATTTCAATTTTAAATAGTATGATCTTTGCAATTATTACCGCTATTGCAGCTCAACTATGGTTCAATGATATTTATTTATCAGTCATTGTTGGATCTGCAATGATAGTTAATATACTGTCTGCTGGTTTTTTTGGATTTTTAATTCCCTACGGTTTAAATTATTTTAAAATTGACCCCGCAATTGCATCTAGTGTTTTTGTAACAACTATAACAGATGTAGTAGGTTTTTTATCATTTCTTGGATTGGCATCAATTTTTTTATTTTAAATACGTATATTATCTATGAGTCTAGTTTTATTTATAAAGACTGCAGCAAAAAGACGTTTTTTATCAGATTTAAAGTTTGCTTTTTTTAAATCATCTGTTCGAACTTCTAAATAATCAATTTTTGTGAAGCCATATTTTAATAATTTAGCTTTATATTTTTTTATAGGTCTTGAAATATTCTTTTGATATTTAATTTCTTTTTTCAAAAGTGTTAATACTTTATAAAGCTTAGTAGCTATTTCTATCTCATATTTAGAAAGATATTGATTTCTTGATGACATAGCCAATCCTGATTTTTCACGCATAGTTTTGACTGGAACAATACGACTTTTAAATTTTAATTTTTTAAGGAGTGATTTAATAAAAATATACTGTTGGAAATCTTTTTTACCAAAATATGACTTATCAGGATCTATAATTGAGAATAACCTAATTATTATGTCTGCGACTCCTGGGAAATAATTTGGTCTATGTTTGCCACATAATATATTTGCAATTTTTAGTGGTGTATAATTATACGATGAAATATCGTAATTAAATATCTCTTTCTTTTGTGGTATAAATAATAAATTTACTTTCAATTTATTTAATTTTTTTATATCTCTTTGTATATTTGTAGGATAATTATCTAAATCTTCTCTTGGTCCAAATTGTTTTGGATTTATAAAAATACTTACAACTGTAAACTCTTTATTTTTTTTTGCATTTTTGATAAGTGACAAGTGTCCGTCATGAAGGTATCCCATTGTAGGGATAAGAGATAGAACCTTTTTTTTTGGTATTTTATTTAATTCGTTCTTTAATGAATTAATATTCTTACAAATCTTCATCTCTATAAACTAGATACATCAATTTTTTCAAATATAATATTATCAGCTTTTAGGTAAGCCTTTTTTAGTTTTTCTTTTGAATTAATAGTCCAAGTTACTATTGGTATATTTTCATCTTTTGATGCCATCACAATATCATCATTTATGAAATCAATATCATATGACAAGAAGTGAATGCCTAATTCTTTTAACTTATTGATATTTATATCTAAATTACTTCCTATTAATCCGTATTTAATATATGGGGCGTTAGATCTAAACCATTTTACTGTGCTAATATCAAATGATTTTACACAAATCGGTCCCTTATAAGACTTTAAAATTTCAGTAAGTCTCTCTTCAATAAAAGGATGGTTACCACTTTTAATCTCAATCATAATTGGCGTCTTTCCATTAACGGAATATAAGACTTCATCAAGAGTTGGAATTGTAGAGTCTGTATTTAATAGAAAAGTATTCCTAAGTTCTTGTGATGATAAATTAGATATTTTTAAATCTTTATTCGCCATTCTTTTCAGATCATAGTCATGGAACACAACTGCTTCGTGATCTTGGCTCATAACAACGTCAAGTTCTATAGCACAATCTTTCTCTATTGCATTTTGGAATGACGCAATAGTATTCTCAACTATATTAATATTATCAAATAGGCCTCTATGTGCAATTGGACTTTCTAGAAAATCATTCATTTATAAAAAAAATAGATGAAATTTCTACACATGCATTTTTCGGGAGAGAATTACAACCCACAGCAATTCTTGAGTGCTTTCCATTCGAGCCAAAAATATCTGTTATTAAATCTGAAGCTCCATTAATAACTGCAGGATGATTGTCAAAATTAGTATCAGAATTAACAAATCCAGAAATATTTATGCATTGTATATTTTCAATATCTGCATTATTGGTTGCTTCTATCAATAATGGCAAAGTATTTATAATACATATTCTTGCAGCAGATTTTGCATCTTCAACATTCAAAGACGAGGGAACTTTTCCTGTTAATATTTTTCCAGAGTTTATTGGAAGCTGACCAGAGATATATATTATCCCGTTAATCTTTTTAAATGGAACATAGCTTCCTAAAGCTGGAATAATTTCAGGTAATGAAATATTAAGTTCATCGAGTTTATTTGTTAATTTCATTTTCTATATAATTATATATTTCTTTCCAATTATTTGCACGAATATCTGCTTGTACAGGAGTAATGGCTAGCTTTGATAACTCTTTATTTGAAATAAAATGTATTGTTTTTACGTTTTCAGCATGGTCTTTTGAAGAAATAATGTGTGGAGCTAAGTCATCAATAAAAAAATTTTTATCCTTATGTTTAGAAATTAATTCTTTTATTATTTTTCCTTTTGGCCCAGACCCGGCAATCATTGGTAGATCTAGTCCATTGTTCTTAAAGCATATTTTTCGATCTTCCAAATATTTAAAAGGAATATTAGTTAATACAACTATTTGAAAGTTAAGTTTTTCAATTAATAGTTTTACATATTTTATAGAGTCTTGTGCAAATGTTATAATCTTTGCGTTTGTTTTAAAAAAATTCTCAAGATGAAAACTTACTAAACTATTTTCTATAGCATTATTTGAGTGATCTTTAATATTTCCAAACAAAGAGTAGGAAGACAGGTCATACCAAAGATTTTTTTCAGACAAATATTTTTGGAAACAAGAAACAAAATTTAATAGTACCTCGTCAGCATCAGTAATTAGTAAAGGCTTGTCAGGTATAATTTCAATATCTTTAATTTGCCTTAAAAGACCATCAGAAAGAGATTGCATTGATTTATCTTGTTTCGATCAATGTAAGTTTAGATTGAGTATATTGATCAAGTGCCTCCAAGGATTTATCTCTCCCAAAGCCAGACTGTTTATATCCACCATGTGGAAGTGACATATCCCCGTCACTGAGACTATTAATTAAAACTTTACCGCTCTTAATTCGCTTAGCTAATTTATGAACCTTGTTAAGATCATTTGACCAGATAATTGCATTAAGACCATAAGATGTATCATTTGCTATTTTTAAAGCATCATCTTCATTTTCAAAGTCTATAGAGCATAGCACTGGGCCAAATATCTCCTCTTTTGCGACTCTCATATCATTTTTAACATCTTTTAAGATTGTTGGACTAATATAATAACCACCAGAATCTTGTTTTACTTGTTCACCACCAGTTAAAATGTTAGCACCTTCATTTTTTCCTGTATCAATGTATTCAAGGATTCTTTCTGTTTGTGTTTTGTCAACGATCGAACCCATCAAAGTTTCTGGTTTAAATGGATCGTCAGGCATCCATGGCTTGGAATACTCAGATACTTTTTCTAGAAACTCATCCTTAATTGATTTCTCAATAAGTAGTCTTGATGGCGCATCACAAACTTGACCACTATTTCCAAACATTCCATCAGCTGCCATTTTTGCCGCATGATCTAAATCAGGAGCATCAGCAAAAATAATATTTGGAGATTTTCCTCCACATTCAAGAGAGACTCTTTTCATGTTTGATTGGCCCGAATAGGATAGAAAATATCTACCAACCTCAGTTGATCCAGTAAATCCAAGTTTATCAACATCCATATGCATGCCTAAAGCTTTACCTGCGGTTGGTCCGAAACCAGGTACTACATTGAAAACACCTTCGGGTATGCCTGCTTCAACAGCTAATTCAGCAATTCTTAAAGCTGATAATGGAGATTGTTCTGCTGGCTTCAGAATAAAACTATTTCCCGTGGCTAAAGCAGGTGCAAATTTCCAACATGCCATCAGCAGTGGGTAATTCCATGGAGTAACTGCTCCAACAACACCAAGAGGTTCACGGGTGATTGTTGCAATAATATTATCACCAGTAGGAGCTACATCATCATAAATCTTATCAATGGCTTCTGCATACCATTTTGTACAATTGATACAAGCAGCAATGTCACCGGTTGCTCTAGTAATTGGTTTGCCCATATTCAATGTTTCAAGAATTCCGAGCTCTAATATATTTTTTTTCATGAGGTCAGCAAAATTGAAAAGAATTTTTTTTCTTTTACTTGGAGCCATTCGTGACCATGAGCCTTTTTCAAAAACTTCTCTAGCAGCAATTACAGCTTTGTTAATATCTTCTACATCACACTCTGCTACATTAGTAATAATTTGGCCATCAACTGGGCTTATACTTTCAAATGTTTTGCCAGTAGTTGAATCAACATAGTTCCCACCAATGAATGCTTGAGTCCTAAAGTCCATGTTATTTTTTTTATCTATTACATCATTATATGCTAGAGCCATATTTTTCCTTCCAATTTAGAATGAAGAAATATTATATTAAAATTTAATGAAATGAAATGGTGTTTTAGGAGGCTTTATCTTTTACAATTTTCTTTTTAGAGGTCTTTTTTTTGACAGTCTTTTTCTTTGATTTGCCATCTTTTTCAAGTTTTCTCTCAATTAAATCAAGGGCTTCATCCATGCTTATTGTTTCAGGGTCATATTGGTCTGGAATCGTAGCATTAATTGATTTGTATTTTATGTATGGACCAAATTTACCTTTCATCACTTTGATGGTTTTTTTGTCCTCTGGATGATCTCCAAGTGTTTTAATCTCTGATGAACTTTTTAATCTTCCAGGCTTAGCATTTGCAAGAAGACTAACAGCGCGATTAATGCCTATTTCAAAAAATTCAGAAATATCCTCTAAGCTTGCATTCTTGTCAGCACAACTCAAATAACCACCATATCTTCCATAATTTATTGTAATTATCTCTCCACTTTCTGGATGAGGACCGATTTCTCGTGGCAAACTCAAAAGATAATTGGCTTTTGCAAGGTCAATCTCTGCAGCAGGTATACCTTTTGGAATGCTTGCTCTTTTTGGCTTTTCTTTTTGATCATTGTCTCCTAATTGGATGTAGGGGCCAAATCTTCCACTTAATAATTTGATTTCCTTTTTTGTTTCATCATCTATGCCAAGTACTTTATCTTCAACAACTTCTTTTATTTTTTTAGGCGATATTGGTCTTGTAAATTTACACTCTGGATAATTTGAACAGCCTACAAAGGCTCCAAATCTACTTACTTTTAAGCTTAGCTGGCCAGAGCAGGTAGGGCATTCTCGAGTAATATCATTACCATCCGCTTCGATAAAAATATGATTTTTAAGACTTTCATTTAGATGATCAAGCACATTAGTAATTCTTAAATCAGTTACTTCACCTATATTTGATGAAAAATTTTTCCAAAATTTATCTAAGAATTCTTTCCAATTAATTGTTCCAGAAGTTATCTCGTCTAATGATTCTTCCATTTCAGCAGTGAATTCGTAATCTACATATTTTGAGAAAAAACCTTTTAGAAAGCCAGTTATTAGAATAGCTCTATCTTCAGGAACAAATCTATTTTTCTCCACTTCAACATAATTTCTCATTTTTAAAACTGAAATGATGCTGGCATAAGTTGATGGTCTTCCAATTCCAAGTTCTTCTAATTTTTTTACAAGTGTTGCTTCTGAATATCTAGGTGGAGGAAGTGTGAAGTGTTGAGAGCTAGCTGGTTTGACATTATCAATATTGTCATTGAGAGTAATGTTAGGTAGATCTCTATCGTCTTCATTATCATCGGATTCAGTCATTTCTGATTTTTTATTGAATTCACTATAAATACTAAGAAAACCATCAAATGTTTGAATTGAACCATTTGCCCTTAATTTAATTTTTTCATTTTCATTAGAAATAGAAATGGCAGTTCTTTCAAATAATGCAGAACTCATTTGACTAGCTAGTGATCTTTTCCATATTAAATTGTATAGTTTAAATCCATCTTCATCTAAATACTTTTTCATTTCTTCTGGTTTTCTTAATACATCTGTCGGTCTGATACCTTCATGAGCCTCTTGAGCATTTTTAGCTTTTTTACTTTTAAAACTTCTAATTTCTTCCGGAAGGTATGATGAATTAAAATTGTTCTGAATAAAGTCTCTATATGAATGAATTGCTTCTTTTGATAAATCAGTACTATCTGTTCTTATATATGTAATCAATCCAGTTGTTTCCCCATCAATCTCAACTCCTTGAAATAAGCGTTGAGCAATTTGCATTGTTCTAGATGCTCCAAAGCCAAATATACTAGAAGCTGTTTGCTGTAGTGTTGAAGTTGAAAAAGGAGCATCAGGATTTCTAGAGGCTGGTTTTTTTGTAATATCTGTAAACTTAAAATTTTGCCCCTCAAAAGACTCTATAACTTTTATGGCATCCCCTTCATTTTTAAAACTAAATTTATCAACTTTTTTTCCATTATAATGAGTAAGACTTGCCTCAATGTTATTATTTGAAACTTCTAAATTTGCTTTTATCTTCCAATATTCTTGAGGGTCAAAAGACTCAATTTCGACCTCTCTTTCACAGATTAGTCTTAGAGCAACAGACTGTACCCTTCCTGCTGACTTCGCCCCAGGAAGCTTTCTCCATAAAACAGGTGATAGGCTAAATCCAAATAAATAATCTAAGGCTCTTCGAGCTAAATAAGCGTCAACTAGTGAATGATCAAGCTCTCTTGGATTATCGATTCCATTTTTGACTGCAGATTTTGTAATCTCACTAAAAACTACTCTTTTAATAGATTTATCTTTTGTAAGCTTTTTTTTATTTAGTAGTTCAACTATATGCCAAGCTATCGCTTCACCTTCTCTGTCTGGGTCAGTTGCAAGAAAAATATTTGAAGAGGTTTTAGCGGCATCATAGATTTCTTTTATGTGCTTTTTGGATGTATTTGAAACTTCCCATTCAAATGAGAAGTCATTTTCAGGATCTACTGATCCATTTTTTGATGGAAGATCTCTAACATGTCCAAAGCTTGCAAGTACATTGAATTCATTGCCCAGATATTTATTAATTGTTTTTGCTTTAGCAGGACTTTCAACAATAACTAAGTTCATTTTTCAATTCATTAATTTGGCGACTTTAAATATTTTTTTTTATCGTTTGTCAAACTTATGAATGATTTATTTTAAATAAACCCAGAATACAGCGATTATTTGATTTTAGTTTCTGTACCATTAATTAGTCTTTTTATATTTTCAAGGTGAGTTACGAAAATTAATATTGTAAGTAAAACAACTAATGCAATGTTTGAGTTAAAATAAATTATTGATATAAGAACACCGCTTAAACAACTTAATAACGCAGAAAGTGATGAAACTCTTTTAGAAAAGAAAACGATTAGCCAGATTAATGATACAAAAATAAATAAATATAAATTGATCATTAACATAATTCCTAAATAACAGGCAAACCCTTTGCCACCTCTAAACTTTAGCCATATGGGAAAAATATGTCCTATCAGAATAGCTAAGCTAGAGATTAAAATGAATTGATCATTGATAAGTTGACATAAATAAATGGCTAGACAAGCTTTGCCAAAGTCTAGTCCCAAAGTTAATGCTGCTGCAGTATAATTACCTGTTCTTAGTACGTTTGTGGTGCCTGTATTGCCAGAACCAATCGTTCGTATATCTTTAAGTCTAAATATTTTAGCAAAGATTATTCCAGATGGGATTGAACCTAAAGTATATGATACAAATATTACTAATATAATTTCAGCAATCATCTAGCTAATTAGCATTGATAGACAAGCCATCCTGACAGCTACACCATTTTCAACTTGTTCATTAATAACTGATTTATGCACATCATCTGCCAAAGAACTTTCAATCTCTACATCTCTATTTATTGGACCTGGGTGCATTACAAGCGCATCACTTTTTGCATTCTTTAATTTTTCTTCTGTAAGTCCATATTGTAAAAAATATTCTTGAGTACTAGGTAATTCTGTATTTGTTATTCTTTCATTTTGAATTCTTAGCATCATAACTATGTCTGAATCAGTTATGCCTTCAATTAATTCATGAAATATTTCTACTTTATATTTATTTAAATCCTTTGGCTCAAAATATTTTGGATATACAAATCTTACTTTTGAGCCCATTTTAGTTAGCAAATAATAATTAGACCTTGCGACACGACTATGCTCAAGATCACCACATATTGAAACTGTTAAATTTTTTAAAGTTTTTTTATGACTAAGAATTGTAAATGCATCTAACAATGCCTGTGTGGGATGTTCATTTATTCCTTCACCTGCGTTAATAACAGGGCACTCCAAAAGATTTGAAATTTCTTCTGCCGAATTATCATTACTGTGCCTTATGACGACTAAATCGGGATTCATAGCACCTATTGTTTGTGCAGTATCAAATAATGTTTCTCCTTTTCGCAATGATGAGCCTTCGATATTCATATTTATAACGTCGGCACCTAATCTTTTAGCGGCAATCTCAAATGAAATTAATGTTCTTGTGGAAGGTTCGAAAAAAAGATTTATTATCGTTCTTCCTGTTAGGATAGGATAGTTTTTATTT
Organism: Candidatus Pelagibacteraceae bacterium; assembly: GCA_038103905.1. Lineage (GTDB taxonomy): Bacteria > Pseudomonadota > Alphaproteobacteria > Pelagibacterales > AG-422-B15 > CABYIR01. Next base: position 8,873 of record JAYNZW010000019.1, read on the forward strand.
TTTTCTCTATTTTTAAGTTTAAAAAAAACAGCAAGTTCTAAGATTTTTTCAATATCAGCAATAGATAAATACTTAATACCTAATAAATGTTTTTGGCTTATTTTTGGTATTTCAATATTTTCAGGCATTTAATTAATTATTTATAATATAGTTTATAGCGCCCTCTAAGATAAATGCTGCAGCTAAGTTATCAATGTCTTTTTTATGATCTTTCTTTTTTGCTCTACTTTTTTTATTTGTTTCAAAATTTCTTTCAACAGCGACAGTTGATAATCTTTCATCCCAGAATCCGTATTTGATACATAGCTCACTACATATTTTATCAGCCTTATCTCTTGCTGATTGAGCACTTTTGCCCTCTGATCCATCCATATTAACTGGAAGGCCAAAAACAATCCCTTTGATATCGTACTCAAGAACAATTTTTTTCAGTAAATTGAGTAATTCACTAAATTTATTTTCACTAATAGTTTTTAAAGGAAGCGCACCATTTAAAGTTAAAGTTGAGACTGAAATTCCTATTCTTTTTTTTCCAAGATCTAATCCCATAATTCTTTTTTTTTCTAAAAGAAAAGGTTTGAATTCTAGTAAATCCTCGACTTTGTATGTTGAATTTAACATTTTTTATATGTATATCATAAAACGCTTAAAGCTTATATATTAGAAATTATGGAATTTGATAAAGATAGCCTGCTCAAATTAGGAAAACTTTCAAAAATAAAGATTGATGAGGATAAATTATCTTCCTTATCTACTGATCTGGGTTCAATTTTAAAATTTATAGATAGGTTGCAAAGTATCGAAACAGATAATGTTGATCCAACTTCAAATTCATTAGACCAATCTCTTGTTATGAGAGATGATATTGCATCAGATGAAAACTCAGCTAAGGAGATTTTAGAAAATGCGCCTGAGAAAGAGTTAGATTTCTTTTCTGTGCCCAAGGTTATCGAATAATAAAATGAAAGTTGGTCTAAATTTAATAGAAGCTAGTGAATTACTTGCAAAAAATGAGGTTTCATCAACTGAACTTACTAAGATTTATTTAGATAACATTAAAAAAGGTGAGAAACTAAACTGCTATAATACTGTTTCTTCAGAAGAAGCTCTAAAAGAAGCTGAAGACTCCGACAAAAGACGTAAAGAAGAAAAGTCCAGAAGTAGATTCGACGGGATACCAATTGGTATCAAAGATTTATTTTGTACAAAGAATATAAAGACTACTGCGTCTAGCAAGATTTTGTCTAACTTTGTCCCTACTTATGAGTCTACCGTATCTCAAAATTGTATTAATGCTGGCTTAATAAGTCTTGGTAAGTTGAATTGTGATGAATTTGCAATGGGATCAACCAATAAAACAAGCCATTTTGGTTCAGTAATAAATCCATGGAAGTCTTCCAATTCAGATGCTCATCTTGTTCCCGGAGGATCATCTGGTGGATCAGCGGCGGCTGTTGCAGCAGATTTATGTATTGCTTCATTGGGAACGGATACAGGAGGTTCAATAAGACAGCCTGCTTCTTTTACAGGTACAGTTGGCTTAAAACCGACTTATGGAAGAGTTTCACGATGGGGAATCGTTGCCTTTGCTTCTTCATTAGATCAAGCTGGACCAATTACTAAAACTGTGGAGGATGCAGCAGCTTTATTTGAGATTATTTCAGGTCATGATTCAAAAGACTCTACTTCATCTATAAAACAAAAAGAGAATTTTTACGATAATTTAAATAGTTCGGTTAAAGGGATGAAAATTGGAATCCCAAAAGAATTCAAGAGTGATGATCTTCCTAACAGTACGCAAAAGGCCTGGGATGATTGTAAAAAGTTACTTCAAGAAAATGGTGCTGAATTAATTGATATAAGTCTTCCGCATACAATGGATGCACTTCCAACTTATTATATAATTGCTCCAGCTGAAGCTTCTTCAAATTTAGCTAGATATGATGGTGTAAAATATGGAATTAGAGAAAATGGAAAAAATCTAATTGATATGTATGAAGAGACAAGGTCTACTGGTTTTGGAGATGAGGTAAAAAGAAGAATATTGATTGGTACATATGTTCTATCCTCTGGTTATTATGATGCTTACTATATAAAGGCTCAAAAAGTAAGATCGTTAATTAAAAGTGATTATAACGAAGCATTTAAAAAAGTAGATGCAATCTTAACACCTTCTACGCCATCAACTGCATTTGAAATTGATAATGAACCCAAAGATCCTGTTCAAACATATTTGAATGATATATTTACTGTTCCAGTGAACTTGGCTGGCATACCTGCAATCTCGATTCCTTTTGCAAATGATGAAAATAATTTACCAATTGGACTTCAGTTAATAACAAATTCTTTTGAGGAGCAAAAATTGTTAAATATTGCAAAAAATGTTCAGGATACAATTAATTATACCCCTAATCTTGATAAGTGGTGGATAAAATGATTAACGGGTGGGAATTAGTAATTGGGATTGAAATTCATGCACAGGTAAAATCTAATTCAAAGCTTTTTTCTTCTTCATCAACAGATTTTGGTTCAGGACCTAATAGCCAGGTTAGTCTTGTAGATGCAGCAATGCCTGGAATGCTGCCAGTAATTAATAAATTTTGTGTTGAGCAAGCTGTTCGATCTGGAATTGGTTTAAATGCTAAAATCAATAATAAATCTATTTTTGATCGAAAAAACTATTTTTATCAGGACCTGCCTCAAGGGTACCAGATTTCTCAGTTTAAAGATCCCATTGTAGGCAATGGATTTGTTGATATTGAATTAGATGGTCAAGCCAAAAAAATTGGCATTGAAAGATTACACCTAGAGCAAGATGCGGGAAAGAGTCTCCACGACCAGGATCCAAATTTAACCTTTGTAGATTTAAACCGCTCTGGAATTGCTCTAATGGAAATAGTCTCAAAACCAGATATGTCTTCTGCTGATGAGGCAGTTGAATATGTAAAAAAAGTAAGATCTATATTACGCTACTTAGATACTTGTGATGGAAACATGGAACAAGGATCTCTGAGGGCTGATGTGAATGTATCGGTCAATAAACCAGGAAATGAATTAGGAACAAGGTGTGAGATTAAGAACTTAAACTCCTTTAAATATATTCATGCTGCAATTATTTATGAAGCAAAAAGGCAAATCAAGTTAATTGAGTCAGGAGAAAGTATAAATCAAGAAACAAGATTGTATAATATTGATAATGGAGAAACACGTTCTATGAGATCAAAAGAAGATGCTCATGATTATCGATATTTTCCTGATCCAGATTTATTACCTCTTGAAATTGACGATAAATGGATCGAAGAGATAAAAAGCACAATACCTGAGTTGCCAGATCAAAAGAAGGAGAGATTTATCAGGGAGTATGGCTTAAGTGAGTATGATGCGGAAGTAATTGTAGCTGATAGAGCTATAAGTCAGTATTACGAAAAAGTAGTAAAGAATAGAAATCCTAAACTTGTTACAACTTGGGTAACAAGTGAGCTCTTTTCTATTTTGAATAAAAAAACTCTAACAATTGATGAGAGTCCTGTATCTCATGAACATCTGGGAGAATTGATTGATAATATTGAAAATGGAAAAATCTCTAACAGACTTGCTAAAGATGTTTTTGAAGAAATGTGTGAAACTGGAAAGACATCTATTGATATTATCAATGAAAAGGGACTGTCTCAAATCAGTGATGAGGGAGAGTTAGAAAAACTAGTTGAAGATGTTATTACAGCAAATCCTGAAAATGTTGAAAAATATAAAAGTGGAAAAGATAAGCTTTTTGGGTTTTTTGTTGGTGAAGCAATGAAGCTTTCTAAGGGAAAAGCAAATCCAAAAGTCTTGAACGAACTTTTGAAAAGTAAATTAAATTCTTAGATTATTTCATCTATTTATAGTAATAATCTATTTACCGGAGAGATGGGTGAGTGGTTGAAACCGGCTCCCTGCTAAGGAGTTGTGCGGGCTTATACCCGTACCGAGGGTTCGAATCCCTCTCTCTCCGCCACTAGCTTGATGGTCTTATTGTTGGCTTAATTACGGATTTTCCACCAATATACCCCTTATTTAAATTATCTTTAATTGAATATTTCTGTGGCAAGTTGTTCTTATCAAGAAAACTATACACTTGTATATTCTCAATAACTCGCTGAACATAATTTCTAGTTTCTTTAAATGGAATTAGTTCCATCCAGTTTACAGGAGATATGTCATCACTTCGCGGATCTCCATATTTTTTTATCCATGCATTTACTCTTGATGGACCAGCGTTGTACGCAGCCAGAGTAAGTATGTAAGAGCCGTCATAAGACGACAATAATTGATCAAGATATGCACTACCGAGTATAACATTATAGCTAGGGTCTTCAGTTAGTTTATTTTTTGAGTAAGGTATTTTAAGTCCTTTAGATACTTTTTTTGCAGTATATGGCATCAACTGCATTAGGCCTTTTGCTCCTGCATAACTTCCCGCTTCTGGATCAAATTGACTTTCTTGCCTAATCACAGAATGAATTAAACTTTGATCTGGGAAAATTAATTTACCATAACTTGGCCTTGGTACTGTTGGAAAACTTTTGGGCTCAAGGTATAGGTTTTTGTAGTAGTATAGCTTTCCTGCCTGTACAGCAAAGTCATATCTTTCGATTTCAGAAGCTAAATAAATAGCCTGAGTTGCAGCCAGATCATTTCGATTTTCTGCTAAGTCCAAAATAAATTTTTTTACAAGTTTATCTTGATCGAATTCATTGAGGAGAGAAACCGCAGAGTAAACGTCTTTTAATTTTGGATTTATTATAAAATCATTCTCGGTAATTGGATTTATTTCTGGATTATATTCAATTTTATTTTCTTTGAGCTCTGTTGCAGCCAATTGTCCATAAAATGTTAAATGGTATTTTGCTGCTGTTTGATACCAACTTTGACTCTTATCATTATCAAAATTTTCCAATGATTTAGCTATCCAATATGATGCTCGTGCTTTAGAGATTGGTCGAGAGGAAACATCCCATATACGCTGAAAATGATATTTTGCTGCCGCTGGATCTTTTAGGAACGTTATGCTGATCCAGCCAGCCAGCCATTCTGCCTCAGCAATTTCTGCATTTGTCGTTAATCCATGGTTTAATGACATTTTGTAGGCAGACATATATTTATGTTGATCAATTAGTCTTCTTACTAAAAAGCTCTTTAATTTCCAAAATTTATCTGGTCGCTCTAGATATGAGGGATCTTTTTTATTTATCTCTAGCATCATTGACATTGCACTGTCATACTTTCTTTTTTTGATTCTCCATCTTAAACGATCATGCTGTAAACCAGCATTATTGATTAGATCCTTTGGAACATTTGCAATTAGCTGGTCTACTCCACCAGAGAATGAAATCAACCCTATCCTTGCTTCAAATAATTTTTGGTAATCTTTTTCAACATATTTTACAAGTGAACGGGCAGTCCCATATTTACCGTTCCAAAGTAGCTGATTAATTCTTTTTTTATGATCATCTTGAGTAAGAAAATTTTTAAATTTATTAATAATAACTTTTTGTTCTCTTCTTGAAAAACTTCCATTTATATATCCTTCTTTGATAAGTAGTTCAGCAAGATCATCATTTCCTTTTTTAAGGAGAGAGTTGCCATAATAAATCTTTCCCCATCCAGTTAAAGGATTTTGATTTTTGAAATAATTTATTAATTGATCATGGTCATCTGAAAAGGATATCTTATTTTCAGCTTTTATCTTTATACTTTCAATTAGAGGCCAATGATTATTGTCATTTAAAAAGTTTCTGTAATCCGTGAATGATAAATCGTCTGCTCCATTATAGTATCTAATCCAATTTAAAATACTTCTTGCATCTTTATTTTCTATTTTCTGACTAATCAGTTTTACACTTTTCCATCTCCATTTCTTTGCTTGACTCAAAGCTAAATCAAAGTTTTCGTAGTCCTTATTACTAAGTTTTAGAGATAACAAAGGTTGAGGAGGCCTTATCATAGGCATTAGACTTGATGTAATAGGTCGTTTTACTGGCTCTATATCAATTCTACCGTCTAAATTATGGTCAAAAATATCTGCACTCTGAACACTTGCAAATTGAACTACAGAAAGAAAGACTACTAAGCCAATTAGAGGCAATTTATTCATTATCAGTATTGTATATTAAAGACGGCTGAGTATATTTGTGATTTACTGTTTTTTAAATATATAAAAGTGTTAAAATATTGTTATGTTTAAAGGTGTTTTTACAGCATTACTCACTCCATTTAAAAATGGATCTTTAGATGAAGCTTCTTACAGGTCATTTATAGATTTTCAGATTGAGTCAGGAATTCATGGCCTTGTTCCTGTGGGCACAACTGGAGAGTCCCCAACTGTTTCACATGTCGAACATAAAACTGCTGTTGAAATATGTATTAATCAAGCTAATAAAAGAGTTCCAGTGATTGCTGGCACTGGATCAAATAACACCGCAGAAGCAATTGAATTAACTAACCATGCTGAAGAAAATGGTGCTGATGCAGCATTAGTGGTTACTCCATATTATAATAAGCCAAATCAAGAAGGCCTTTATGCTCACTATAAATCAATTTGTGATAATTCAGATATTCCAATTATAATTTATAATATACCTGGAAGATCAATTGTTGATATGAATTTAGATACTATGAATAAATTATTTCAAATCAAGAACATTGTTGGTGTTAAGGATGCTACATCTGATATTTCTAGAGTTTTCAAATATAAAAATATTATAGGTGAAGATTTCAATCAGTTATCTGGAGAAGATGCAACAACTCTTGCTTACATGACATATGGTGGTCATGGTTCGATCTCTGTTACGTCAAATGTTGCACCTAAACTGTGTTCTACTTTTATGAATTTGTGTCTTGAAGGTAAATTTGATGAGGCATCTCAAGTAAATGATAAACTAATGAAATTACATGAATGTCTATTCTTAGAGCCTAGTCCTGGGCCAGCAAAATATGCTGCTGAAAAACTTGGATTAATGTCAAGTGAATTACGTCTGCCTTTAGTTCAGATTAGTCAAAATGCCAAAGATAGGGTCGATGAAGCGATGAAGTATGCTTCATTAATTTAGAGTTGAGTCAATCAATACAAAACAGAAAAGCTCGATATAATTATTTTTTTCTCGAAACTTATGAAGCGGGAATAGAATTGCGTGGGAGTGAAATCAAGTCGCTCCGTAATGGAAGTGTTGATATATCAGAATCATTTGCACGTGAAGTTGATAATGAGATATATTTAATTAATTCCTATTTTGCTAAATACTCTAATTCCTCATACATGAACCATGATGAGAATAGGCAGAGAAGATTATTATTAAATAGAAAAGAAATAAGAAAAATTATAGGTAAATTAAAAAAAGAGTCTCTCACTTTAATACCAGTTCAAATATATTTTAATAGAAAAGGAATAGCAAAAGTTGAGATTGCTTTATCTAAAGGTAAAAAAAATTATGACAAGAGAGAAGCCAAGAAGAAAAAATCTTGGGAACGAGAAAAAAGAAGTATCAAGTGATTTATTTAATAGCTATAGGTTCAAACTCTACTTCAAGATTTGGAAATCCAGTTAAAAATTTGAGAAAATCAATTAAATTTATAGAAAATAAAAATATTCAGGTTATAAAAAAATCAAGTATTTACATTTCTCCACCTAAAGATTTCGTTAGAGCGGGCGGTATTTTCTATAATGCAGTTTTAATGGTTAATACACTGCTCAAGCCAATGGCTCTTTTAAGAGAGTTAAAAAAAATTGAAGTAGCAATGGGGAGATATAAGCACAAGAAAAATACTTCTAGAACATGTGATTTAGATATATTGTTGCATAAATCTCAAGAAGTTATAAGTGAGTCTGAGACCGATTTAACTTGTTTTATTCCTCATCCAGAAATGTGTAATCGAAATTTTGTTATGATTCCATTGGCTGAAATTTGCCCTACTTGGATACACCCATTAGAAGAAAAGAGTATATTATCGATTGTTAAGAGAAAATTTTTTACAGATAGACTATATAAAGGCACGAATGTGTTATAAAATAAGATAGTATTTAATTATATCATGTTTTAAAAAATATATGACAAACAGTGAATTAATAGAGTCTTTTAAGTCTTTTGATCCAAATATTGATTTCTCACTTATTGAAAAGGCATATGACTTTGCCCAAAAAGCACATAGAACACAATTAAGACATTCTGGAGATCCCTATATTTCCCATCCACTTGAAGTTGCAAAAATATTAGCAGAATTGAAGCTGGATACATCTACAATAACCACAGGACTATTGCATGATACCCTTGAGGATACTGAGGCGTCAAAAGAAGATATAATTGCAGATTTTGGAAATGAGGTAGCTAGTCTTGTAGAGGGCGTTACTAAACTTTCAAAGATAGATACTTATTCAGAAAATAAATCGCAAGCTGAAAATTTTAGAAAATTAATTCTTGCAATGTCAAAAGACATAAGAGTTCTGTTAGTAAAATTAGCTGATCGTTTACATAATATGAGAACAATTCAATTTATTCCTAGTGAGAGTAGTAGGAAAAGAATTGCTTCTGAAACTCTTGAAATCTATGCGCCACTTGCTGGTAGACTGGGCATGCATGAATTTAAAGATGAACTAGAAGATTTATCTTTTCAGATTTTAAATCCATCGGCATATGCATCAATATTAAATAGAATAGAGTACTTAAAAAAAGATAAATCGAATTTAACCGATAAGATCAAAAGTAGGATCCTTGAAATACTAAAGGAAAAGGAAATTAGCTGTAAAATAGTTGGAAGAGAGAAAAAAGTTTTCTCAATTTGGAATAAAATGCAAAAAAAGCAAATTGCATTTAGACAACTTTCAGATATTTTTGCTTATCGTATTTTAGTTAATGATATTAATGATTGTTATAGAGTTTTGGGTGTTATTCATGGTAGATGGTCTGCAGTTCCGGGAAGCTTTAAAGACTATTTATCTACTCCTAAAATAAATAACTATCAGTCAATACATACTACAATTGTAGGGCCTGAGAGACAAAGAGTTGAATTACAAATTAGAACCGAGAATATGGATATTGTCGCTGAAAGAGGAATAGCCGCTCATTGGTCATATAAAGATAGTTATAATTTAATTGATCACTCTTCAAGTGATCCAATTAATGTTACTTGGTTGAGGGATTTAGTTGATATTTTAGATAGTGGTGCAACTTCAGAAGAGCTTCTAGAAGCTACAAAACTAGAAATTTTTCAAGACGAAGTTTTTTGTTTTACTCCCAAGGGTGATTTAATTCATTTGCCTTATGGCTCTAATTCAATTGACTTTGCATACGCGTTGCATTCAGAAATAGGAAATAAGTGTGTTGGCTGTAAAATAAATGGCAAATCGCAAGCATTATTTACTAAAATTCAAAACGGAGATGAAATAGAAATTATAACATCTAAAAGTGAGTCACCTTCAGAAACTTGGGAAAATATTGTCACGACTGCAAAGGCACAATCTTCAATAAAAAGATATTTTAAAAAGCAGGAAAAAAATGAATTTATAAATTTAGGAAAAGAAATTTTACTTAAAACTTTGAATATAGATAAAGAAATAGCACAGCACACCCTCCTTAGTCTTGTGAGTCATTTTAAAAAGAAATCAAATGAAGATTTATTTAACTCTATTGGAAGAGGATATATTAAACCTCGCGAAATAATAAGAGCTAGACCAAAAAATAAATTATCTTTTTTTTCAAGATATCGTTATAGAAATAGAAAACCTAGAAAAATTATTGATCTTCCTCTTGAGATTAAAAATCTTCAAACAGGAATTGCTGTACACTTTGCTGAGTGTTGCCTGCCTCTACCTAACGAAGATATAATTGGCATTCAAGAGAAGGATACTGGTATTATCATTCACACAAGAGACTGTAGAACGTTAACCAGGGACTATAATCGTGATGAATGGATTACCACCACCTGGAAAGATACTAAAGTTGACCAGTTATTTTCTGGAAGAATTAAAGTTTCTGTAAAAAATGAAGCAGGATCTTTGGGAAAATTAGCAACCATTATCGGCAATAATAGTGGAAATATAACTAATTTAAATATTTCAGAAAAAAGTAATGATTTTTTTGATATGATTTTTGTTATTGAATTAAATGATCTGAGTCATTTAAATTTCATAATTGATAAACTGAAAGAAAATGAAATAGTCAGCGATGTTAAAAGACTGTTTATAGATTAATAATTATGAATTCAGAAGAGATACTCAAAATTTTAGAAAAAGTTGAAGCTATCCAGTATGGCCACTTTATTTTATCATCAGGAAAAAGATCATCTACTTATTGTCAATGTGCTAAAATTTTTATAGATCCAAAAATTGGATCTCAAATTTGCAATGAATTAGCTCAGAAAGTAAAAGATAAAATTAATGATAAAATTGATTATGTAGTATCCCCAGCTTTGGGTGGAATACTTGTTGGATATGAAACAGCTAAACAATTAAACTCAAAATCAATTTTTTACGAAAGAGTGAAAAATGAATTTCAATTGAGAAGAGGTTTTCAATTAGAAGAAAAAAAGAATGTTTTATTTGTAGAGGATGTAATAACTACTGGTAAATCTTCAAAAGAGTGTCTGATAGAATTAAATAAATTAAATATAAATTTGATAGGAATTGCTTGCATAGTTGACCGGTCTTCAGGTGATATATTTGAAGATCATCAGATTACTTCTTTGATAAAACTCAATATTCCTGTTTATGATGAAGATAATATTCCGGATGAAATGAAAAATATAGAACCTATTAAACCTGGAAGTAGACTAATTTAGAAAGATGGAAGGTTTGCCAAGATTAGGCGTGAACATTGATCACGTTGCTACTTTGAGAAATGCTAGAGGAGAAGATTACCCAAGTCCAATAAGAGCTG
>JAYNZW010000008.1:0-73528 GCA_038103905.1 Candidatus Pelagibacteraceae bacterium
CCCACTGCATACCCATATAACAGTTGATTGCATATAACCCTTGAGCTACAGCACCGCTTCGATCTATATTTGCTTTTTCAACACAAACAATTTTAAGATCTCTTCCCCAGTATCTTGACTCAAAAGTCGCACCTGTGCCTGCCATTCCTCCCCCAATGACAAGGATGTCACAATCTTCATAAACTGTTTTTGTTTTTGCCATTAGTAGTAAACGCCTTTTTTAAAACTACTTTTATCAATTTGTGGTAATCCAGTATCAATGTTTAAACCATTAGGCTCGGAATAAAGTAATTGAGATTCTAAATCATCGTTAGATGGCATATTTTCTTCAGCTAGTTTTGGAATATGTTTTCCCCAAGGCTTTGTTGTAATAGGTGACTCAAAGTTTTTTTCAGTTCCATTTCTAAATTTTATTCTCCAAGAGATTGTGCCTTTTTCTTCTTCTCTTAAGACTCTCACTTTATGACCCATTGGTGCAAAATCCGCATAGCCACGTGCATCTATTGCATTTTGTGGACAAGCTTTAACACATGAATAACATTCCCAGCACATATTCGGCTCAATATTAACAGCCCTTCGTGTTTCCTTGTCAATGTGCATGATATCAGATGGACAAATATCCACACAATGACCACATCCATCACATCTCGTCATATATACAAAAGTTGACATAATATTTATTTCCTTTCTATTCTAAAAAATCACTGAGTTAATAGTGTCTTGCAGATTCTCTTTTTATACCAAGGCCAAACTGCTTTGGTTTGTCTGAAGGTTCTGGTAACCAATCTCTTGAACCATCTTCCTCAGATAAGTTTTTTTGTAGCGCAGCTCCCGGTTTATAGAACATGTGAGCAAATTTTGACCAGTATACCCCGCCAAAAAGTACTATATTAGATAACACTAAAAGAGTTAAAAACAAGTAACTTAGTATTGCGACATCTGCGTATTGAAAGTAAGACCATAATAAAGCAAATGTAGAAGCTGTAACTAATGATAGAACAAATAAATCAGCTCTAATTATTCTATACCAAGAATGACCTTCAGCAGAAACATCAACTCTTAGAAAGAACCAAAACCAATAACCGCCAAGACAAGTCATCATTGCTCCAATATGCCATAGCATTGGAAGAATGACTGGTGTACTAATAAATGGGTTAGAATATCCGAAGATTAGAATGCAAGTTACAGTCCAAAATAAAATAGATCCATACATACCAAGAAGATGAGCAATTCTTCTTTGTCCGGCACCTAATTCAGATGTGGTCATTATATCACTAGCAACTGTTTTAATTATAATTGATGTTTTTTTTGAGGGACTAATTTTTCTTTTTGCAGCTTCTTTAGATTTTTTAAGATTGATAAAAAAATATTTTGCATTTTTTTTATGTGCCATATCCAAAAGCGTGCCCACAATAACGCATAAGATCATGGCAATAACGAATACTTTCATAAATGTTGGCGGGATTGAGCCTGCTAGTGTGGCGAATGGATTTATTTGCAGCATATGGCCTCAATATAACTAAAAAAATTACTAATTCCTATCATTTATAATTGAATAGGTAGAGGATGATTCCCCAAAAAACAATATAAAAATAGGTCTCTTTGAATAATTTTCAAACTAATATAAAAGACCTCCAATGATTGAGTATTTTCTTCCATTACTATTGCTATGTGTAATTCAATCTGGAACACCTGGTCCTAATAATATTATGCTGACTGCTTCAGGAAAAAACTTTGGGTATATAAGAACCGTTCCTCATATGGCAGGTGTAGTTATTGGATTTCTCTCCTTATTATTAGTGCTGAGTTTGGGACTGATATCAGTTTTTAAAAATTATCCTATAGCTCAAACCATTTTACAAATTCTAGGATCCATTTATTTATTATACTTATCTTACCGTATTTATTTTTCTTTTAGTTCAAATAATAATACTCGTACAAAGCCAATAACATTTCTCGAATCATCTTTGTTTCAGTATGTTAATCCAAAAGGCGTCATGATGGCGATAACGACAATCTCAATATATACAGATTTTAAAAATTTCACTTTTATAAGTAATTTTGTTGAAGGTATGATTTTCATCCTAATTGCATTTACAATTTCAAATGTCTTTGCAGTATTAACATGGACATCAGTGGGAGTTTTTTTGAATAATTTTATAAAATCAGAAAAATCAATAAAATCATTTAATGGATTAATGGCAATCTTACTTGTATTAACTGTTATTTGGATTAATTATGAATTTTATGGAACTTAAAAAAACTTTTATTGCTTATTTAGTAATTTTACATTGCCTAATTATTGCAATTTCAAACTATCTAGTTCAATTTCCTGTAGTGGTTTTTGGATTAGATTACACTATCGGAACTTTTACTTTTCCGATAATTGTTTTGGCCACTGATCTCACCGTGCGTTTATCAGGCTCAAGTAATGCAAGAAAAGTAATTGCAATAGCCTTTATTCCAGCATTTATTATATCTTTTTATTTTGCTGATTTTAGAATTGCAATAGCTTCAGTTGCCGCTTATTCATTGGGGCAATTACTCGATGTATATGTATTTTCAAAAGTTAGAGAAAAAATTGGTGATAAAGGCTTAAGTTTAAGTCCTAAATGGTATTTGGCTCCAATTGTTAGTACTTTTTTTGCACAATTTATTGATACTTACTTATTTTATGGAATAGCATTTAATAATTCATCAGATGAATTCATGCGAGATAATTGGATTACAATTGCAAATAATGACTTTGTTTTAAAACTAATTATTTGTTACTTAGCTTTTTTACCTATTTATGTTCTAATTTTAAATAGGTCCTTCATTTATATTAAAAATAAAGCGTTCTAATGATATCGACATCAATTTCTCCAGAAGTATTTGACAAAAAAAATATTTCAAAAGACATACATCAAATGAATGAGCACATCAGCTCATTACTCACTAATGCTCCCCCTTCACATGAAATACCCTTTGATGTCTTGCAAGAAATAAGAAGAAACGGTGGCGGCTTATTTCCGTATCAATCTTTCTCTGATCAGGCTGAAAATAGAACTGTTGAATATAATTCAAGAAAGGTGCCCATAAGAGTATTCAATTTTGCAAATCCTAAGTTTATTTACCTGCATATACATGGTGGTGGTCACTGTATAGGAGCAGCTGACATGCAAGATCAATCACTTGAAAAGATTTCTAGAAATTTAAGCTGTGTCGTTATTAGTATTGAATATAGGCTGGCCCCAGATAACCCTTATCCAGCAGCACCAGACGATTGCGAAACAGTAGCACTGTGGCTAGTTGAAAATTCAAAGAAAGAATTTAATACTGAAAAAATTATTATTGGAGGCGAGTCAGCTGGCGCTAACCTTTCAGCTGTTACTCTTCAAAGAATAAAGAATAAAAACATGTTGGAGCCATTTAAGGGAGCCAATTTAATATATGGCTCTTATGATGCACGATTAACACCAAGCACACTTAGAAAAAAAGACTCTGATGAAGTTTTTTTATTATCTTATGAAATGATTAGAAAATTTAGAGATTCATATTTTCAAGGAAATATTGATTTAAGTTCTCCAGACGTATCTCCAATACAAGGTGATTTGTCTGGAATGCCACCTGCTTTATTTACCGTTGGAACAAGAGATTTGCTTCTTGATGACTCATTATTCATGTATGGGAGATGGCTAAGTTATGGTTCACATGCAAGCATTTTAATAATTGCTGGCGCTGATCATGCATTTAATGCTTTTCAATCTGAGACGACAAGTTCAGTAGAAAATAAAATAAGTGAATTTATTAAATCAGTAATTTAAATCTTTTAGATAATTTTCTGCAACTTTTTTTCCTAATTCATAATCAGCCTTCAAGATAGAAATGTTTTTTGTATCTCGTTTTGATCTCAGTCTATGTGGAGGACAGATCTGGATTATTTTACAATCCTTTGGAGGATTTTCTATAAAATCAAGTGCCTTATTATAAGTTTTATCATGTTCTAGTAATGCTTTTTTAAGTTTTGGAAAATTTTTTGAAAATAATGCCCCAATATAATTTTCAATCTTTAGTTTTCGTCTAAAATTTTCTTCATAGGTGCGTATGATAGTTATCTCTTTTGCCCCCATTTCATAAGCTTTTTGTGCAGGTAAAGGATCGGCGATACCTCCGTCAAATTTTCTACGACCATCAATTATACTTGGCGTTTTGACTAAAACTGGAAGAGTGCCAGAAGCAATCATTTTAGGCATCCATTCACCATTACCAAAAGAATAATACTCTGGATTTGCATCTATGGCATCAGTTACAACTGCTATGTATTCTTTACCTTCTAAATTTTTTTTTATTTTGTCCATGTTTGGCTTAAACATTTTTTCACCATCTTCATACATTTTGTGAAATTTGATTATGTCTTTTCCTGTAAATATATTTTTATAATTTATATAATCGCCTCTTGATGCATATAACATTTTTTCTAAGTTATTATCTGTTTCTCTAATAAGGTACCAGCATAAGACAGCGACACCATTAGAGACACCAATATAGACATCGAATGGATCGAAATTTTTATTAATAAATGTATCAGTAATACCAAAGGAAAAGACTCCTCTTTGACCACCACCTTCAACTATTAATGCTTTTTTATTTCTTTTCATTATAATCAGTTTAAAAAAATGATTTCATGTGTTCAATAATTTTATTAAGACAAAGCATGTCAGAATGGCCAATTATAATTGGAGCTAATAGAGATGAAATGTCTGATAGAAAATCATTACCACCCTCGAGGCACTGGGACGATAGACCTTACATTTTTGCCGGAAAAGATTTAGAGGCTGGAGGGACTTGGTTAGGTATCAATGACTACGGAGTTGTTTGTGGGATTATGAATAGGATAAATACATTAGGTCCTGACCCTGACAAGAGATCAAGGGGGGAATTGGTTTTAGATGCTCTCGACCACGCAGATGCCAATGAGTCTTTGAATGCAATTGTTGAGATAGAAAAAAATTCATATAAAGGATTTAATATGTTGATTGCAGATAATGTGAATGCTTATTGGATAAAGTCATCTGATGAATCTGACGTTATTGAATATTTCAATATACCAGATGGTCTTTCAATGATAACTGCCTATGATCGAAATGATATCAATTCAAAAAGAATCAAAAATTATTTATCAAAATTTTCAATTGCCGAAACACCTGATCCTTCAACTGATAACTGGATGGATTGGGAAATGCTTCTAGGAAGTACGTATAGTGATGATGATGATCCGCTAAGTGCAATGTGTGTAAGAACGAGTGTAGGATTCAATACAGTTTCCTCTTGCCTTATTGCATTACCAGGTTTTCAACCTGAGCCATTAATTAAAAAGCCTAAATTTAAATTTGCTAACGGCTCTCCTGATAATGCTAAATTTGAAGATACTGATATCTAGATAAAATTTATCTATTCTCCAAACTATTGAAATCAATCATGAAATACCGAAATATTGAGAGCATTTGATTGAAATTTATGGTTGATAGACTTTCATCCCATACATATAATCACGTTTTTTATTCTATTTGGAGCAATTAATGACTGACTGTTATATCTATGATGCAATAAGAACCCCTAGAGGCAAAGGTAAAAAGAATGGATCTCTTCACGAGGTAACTTCTTTAGAGCTTGCAACTCAAGTATTGAACAATATCAAAGACAGAAACAACTTGGATACTAGTGATGTCGATGATGTCGTTTTAGGATGTGTAACACCAGTTGGTGAACAGGGGGCAGACATAGCGAGAACAGCAGTATTGAAAGCAGACTACAATCAGTCAGTTGCAGGTGTACAAATTAATAGATTTTGTGCATCCGGATTAGAAGCCACTAATATGGCCGCAGGTCAGATTATGTCTGGACAGTCCCAAATGACAATTGGTGGTGGGGTTGAGTCTCTATCCAGAATTCCAATGGGATCTGATGGAGGAGCAATGGTGGCCGATCCATCTGTTGCAATTGACAATTATTTCGTTCCTCAAGGTGTTAGTGCGGATATGATTGCCTCAAAGTATGGGTATTCAAGAGATGATGTAGATGCTTATTCTGTTGAAAGTCAGAAAAGAGCTAAAAAAGCTTGGGATGAAAAAAGATTTGATAAATCGATTACACCTGTGAAGGATATTAATGGATTAACAATTCTTGATCATGATGAATTCATGAGACCTGAAACAACAATGCAAAGTTTAGGTGCATTGGATCCATCATTTGCAATGATGGGTGAAATGGCAGGTTTTGATGCAACAATAAATCAACGATATCCAGAAGTTGAGTCAGTTAATCATGTTCATACAGCAGGAAACTCATCAGGTATCGTAGATGGAGCTGCTGGAATATTACTAGGCAATAAAGAAATTGGAGAAAAGTATGGCTTGAAACCTAGAGCTAAAATAAAAGGTTTTGCATCAATTGGATCAGAGCCAAGCATCATGTTGACTGGACCTGGATTTGTTACTGATAAGCTGCTGAAAAATCTTGGTATGAGCAAAAGTGATATTGATATCTGGGAATTAAACGAAGCTTTCGCTGCAGTTGTTCTAAGATTTATGGAACATATGGGCGTAGATCATTCTGATATAAACGTAAACGGTGGAGCTATTGCAATGGGCCATCCTCTAGGTGCTACCGGTGCAATGATCTTAGGTACTGTTATGGACGAATTAGAAAGAACTAATAAGTCTACAGCTCTAGCAACATTATGTGTTGGCGGCGGTATGGGCACAGCTACCGTAATAGAACGCGTTTAACTCAAAAGGAAAATTATGGCTGATATTAGTTATGAAATAGATAATGATGGTATAGCTGTCGTTACATGGGATCTAGAAGATCGTTCAATGAATGTCTTAAACTTTAAGTCTCTTGGGGAATATGGCGATGCTATTAAGAAATTGATTGCTGATGAAAAAGTTAAAGGAATTGTTTTGGCTAGTGCGAAAGATGCATTCATTGCTGGAGCAGATCTTACATCTTCAGATGTTTTTGGTTTTGATCAAAAAGATACAGATAAAACGAAAGCTGCGGAAAAAATTTACAATGGCAATATGGAAATGCAGAACTTGTTCAGAAGTATGGAGACATCAGGAAAACCTTTCGTTGCTGCAATCAACGGACATGCCTTAGGCGGCGGCTTTGAAATTTGTTTAGCTTGCCACTATAGAGTAGCCATTGACAATGATAAAATTCAAATAGGTCAGCCAGAAGCTAAGGTAGGTCTTATTCCTGGTGCAGGTGGCACGCAGAGAGTTCCAAGACTTGCTGGCATTACTCAAGATATAATGGGCTTCTTAATGGCCGGAACCCCTTTCACTCCCAAAAAAGCATTAAGTTCAGGTCTAATAAATGAGGTTACTGACAAAGATAACTTAATTGAAACTGCTAAAAAATATATTCGTGATGGTGGCAAAGCTGTTCAACCATGGGATGAAAAGGGTTTTAAATTTCCTGGTGGTCTTCCTTATACTCCAAAAGGGATGATGATATGGGGAGCAGCATCATCATCATTAAGAAAAATGTCTTATAACAATTATCCTGCTCAGTCTGCAATATTATCAGCTTTATATGAAGGTGTTCAGGTCCCAATCGATGCAGGCCTAAGAATTGAGGCGAGGTATTTTACCAAAGTTGTAATGGACCCAGTTTCTCAAAATATGGTGAGAAGTCTTTTTGTTAACATGCAGGCTTTGAGTAAAGGCGCGAGAAGGCCAAAGGAATTTGATAAATATGATGTAAAAAAAATTGGTATATTAGGTGCTGGACTTATGGGAGCTGGTATAGCTTATGTAACAGCAAAAGCTGGTATAGAAGTAATATTAATTGATCAAGACCAAGAAAATGCTGAAAAAGGAAAAGACTATTCAGTAAAGCTCCTTGATAAAGCTCTAAGTAGAAAAAAAACCACAGAAGAAAAAAAAGAAAAGCTGTTGAGCTTGATCACTCCAACTACAGATTATAATTTGCTTAAAGGAGCTGATCTGATTGTTGAAGCGGTATTCGAAAATAGAGATATCAAAGCTGATGTTACAGCAAAAGCTGAAGCTCAAATTTCTGAAGATGCTGTTTTTGGTTCTAATACCTCAACTTTGCCGATAACAGGTTTAGCGGAAAATTCATCAAGACCTAATAACTTCATCGGTATCCATTATTTCTCTCCTGTAGAAAAAATGCCACTCGTCGAAATAATTATGGGAGAAAAAACTTCTCAAGAAACGTTAGCAAAGGCTATGGACTATGTTCAAAAAATTAAAAAAACACCTATCGTTGTAAATGATAGTAGAGGTTTTTATACAAGTAGAGTCTTTGGTACATACACAGGTGAAGGTGTTGCAATGCTTGCTGAAGGTATTAAGCCAGCTTTAATCGAAAATGCTGGAAAGATGACGGGTATGCCTATGGCACCTCTTGCTTTATCTGATGCGGTTGCTTTAGATTTAGCGTGGAAGGTTACAACTCAAACAAAGAAAGATTTTGAAGCTGAAGGAAAAGAGTTTCCCATTACCCCAATGTACTCAATTATGGAGGAGATGGTTGAAAAGCAAGGTCGCTTTGGTAAGAAGAATAATAAAGGTTTTTATGAATATCCAGAAAATGGAAAAAAATATCTTTGGCCTGAACTTTCAAAATTATGCAAGGAAAGTGAAGAGCAGCCTGATGTTAATGAATTGAAGAAAAGGTTCTTATATATTCAGGCACTTGAAACAGCAAAATGTTACGAGGAAAATGTGCTTACTGACGTAAGAGACGCTGATATTGGTGCAATTTTAGGATGGGGAATGGCTCCTTGGACTGGAGGCCCACTGTCTTATATTGATATGGTTGGCATCAAGGATTTCGTTGCCGAAGCAGATAATTTGGCACAAAAATATGGGGAACGATTTACGCCATGTAAACTCCTTCGTGATATGGCCGCTAAAAATGAAAGTTTCCACAAGAGTGGTAATTCTAGTCAAGTAGCTTAAATAAGACTAAGATAAATATTATTTTTCAAGGTTTGAGAGGATCAATATGGCAAACACTACACCTACGACTAATTCACTAGAGAATTATTTCTTACCCTTTACTGCAAATAAGGATTTTAAAAAAGATCCGAGATTACTAGATAGAGGTGAGGGCGTTTATTATTGGAATCATAAAGGCGATACTGTGATTGATGCATCTTCAGGGTTATTTTGTGTTCCATTGGGTCACGGTAGAAAAGAAATTGCTGAGGCTGTTCATAATCAATTACTAAAATTAGATTATTCACCAAGTTTCCAAGTTTCTCACTTACCAGCTTTTGCCTGCGCTGAAAAAGTTGCAAATATGCTTCCAGGAGATCTTAACAATGTTTTTTTCACGATATGTGGTTCGACCGCAATAGACTCTGCAATTAAAATTGTACAAGCATATCAACATGCAATTGGACAATCTCATCGAATGAAATTTGTATCACGTGAGAGAGCTTATCATGGAGTGAATATTGGAGGAACCTCACTGAGTGGGATGATAAAGAACAGAGAAATTTTCACCGCATCCATGCCCGGTGTAATTCATTTAAGACATACATGGATGGAGGAAAACAAGTTTACCAAAGGACAGCCAGAACATGGTGCTCATCTGGCAGATGATCTTCAACGTTTTGTAGATATGTATGGTCCTGAGTCTATCGCTGCATGTTTTGTTGAACCAATTGCAGGCTCAACAGGTACTTTGGTCCCACCTAAAGGCTATTTGGAGAAATTAAGAGCGACATGTGACAAGTATGGAATTGTTTTAATCTTTGATGAGGTAATTACTGGTTTTGGTAGAACTGGAAAGTCGTTCGGATCGGTTAAATATAACGTTCAGCCTGATATGGTGACTATGGCCAAAGCTATAACAAATGGCGCACAGCCAATGGGAGCGGTTGGAGTCTCTGACAAAATTTACAATGCTATTGTTGATAATGGTCCAGAGCATGGAGTTGAATTTTTCCATGGCTATACATACTCAGGTCATCCAGCATGTGTTGCAGCATCATTAGCGACTTTGGATATATATGAAAAGGAAGATATTTTTGCAAGAGCTGAAAAAATGTCACCTTATTTTCTTGATGCTGTATTTGATGCATTTAAAGATGTGCCAGCAGTAACTGACGTACGTGGTGACGGCATGATGGCTGCTATAGATCTTGCTGTAGACAAAACACCAGGAGTAAGAGGTTACCATGCTCAAAGAAAAACTTTTGAGAATGGAGTTCATATCAAATTTACTGGTGACTCAGGAATAATTGCTCCGGCATTAATTGCTGAAGAAAAGCATATTGATGAGATGATACAAAAAATTAAGGATGTCGTTGTCAAATACTAAGTCTTTATGGCCAATATACCATCGCATTCTGAAGTTGTAGTTATTGGTGGTGGAATAGCTGGTTGTAGTATTGCTTATCATCTTGCAGAAAAAAATATATCAGTAACTCTTATCGAGAGAAAATCCCTTACATGTGGAACCACTTGGCATGCTGCAGGATTAGTGGGTCAACTTAGAGCAACAAAAAATCTTACTAAGATGGCTAAGTATTCAACTGAGCTATATCGAAAACTCAATGAAAAAGAAGATTTGTCTGCCGGGTTTCTAATAAATGGCTCAGTTTCTATTGCTGAAAATGAAGGAAGAAGGCAAGAAATGAGTAGGGGTGCCTCTATGGGAAGAAGCTTTGGTTTAGAGATTGAAGAGATATCAATTGATCAAGCTAAAGAAAAATATCCTTTGTTAGATACAAAGTATGCAAAGGCTGCATGGTTTTTACCTCAGGATGGACAGATTAATCCCGTAGACATAACAATGTGCTTGGCAAAAGAAGCTAGAAGAATGGGCGCTAAAATAATTGAAAAAAATAAGGTCATTGCTATCGAACAAGAGGGAGATAAGGTTACAAAAGTAATTACTGAATTAGGTGATATTTCTTGTGACAAGATTGTTATATCAGCTGGAATGTGGAGTAGAGAGGTTGGTAAGATGTGTGGTGTGAGTATACCCCTCCATGCATGTGAACATTTTTATGCTGTTACTGAATACTCTGAAGATATACCAAAAAATTTACCAATATTAAGAAATCCTGATGCGCATATATATGTAAAAGAAGATGCTGGTAAATTATTAATAGGAGCCTTTGAAAAAAAAGCAAAGCCATGGGGAATGAATGGCATTCCAGAAGATTTTGAATTTGATAGTTTGCCAAATGATATGGAGCATTTTAGTCCAATTCTTATCGATGCAATGGATCGACTGCCTATTTTAAATGATCTTGGAATCAAGACTTATTTTAATGGTCCAGAGAGCTTCACTCCTGATGATCGGTATTACTTAGGAAAAGTTCCTTACAAAGATAATATTTTTGTATCTACAGGATTTAATTCAATTGGAATTCAATCAGCTGGCGGTGTTGGCAAAGTTATGGCTGAATGGATTGATCAAGATAGAAGTAAAATAGATTTGTGGGATGTCGATGTTTCAAGAGTTTTAGATTTTCAAGATGATACTGAGTATTTAAGGGAGCGAAGCTCAGAAACTCTTGGTTTACTCTATGCTGTACATTGGCCTTTTTACCAATTTGAAACATCAAGAAACAAGATCCAATCTCCAATATACGATCGCTTGAGAGAAGAAGGAGCATGTTTCGGAGAGTCTGCGGGATGGGAAAGAGCTAATTGGTTTACAAGAGATAATCAAAAACCTGAATATGAATACTCTTATGGAAAACAAAATTGGTTTGAAAATGTAAGACACGAATGTACTGCGGTGCGAAACAATGTAGGTTTGTTTGAACTAACTTCATTTTCAAAATTTATAATTAAAGGAAACGATGTAGTAAAATTTCTTAATTTTATGTGTGTTAGTGAAATGGATGTTCCGATTGGAAAAATTATTTATACACAAATGCTAAATATTGATGCAGGAACAGAGGCTGATATAACTTTTACAAGACTTGATGAGGAGAGGTTTATGTTTGTTACTGGGCCAACATCTCATAATAAAGATTTCTATTGGCTTTTATATCACTCAAAAAACTATGATATTCAAATAAGCGATGTTACTAAAGAATACGGATGTCTTGCAATCATGGGACCGAACTCCAGAGAATACCTTCAAAGAATATGTAATGAAGATCTATCTAATGAGTCTTTAAAATTTGGTTTTTCTAAAAAATTAAATTTTAATGGAGTTGAGTGTATCCTTAATAGAATTACTTATGTAGGAGAACTTGGTTTTGAAATATATATCCCGTACGAAAAAATGTCCGATATCTTTGATAAGCTTTACGTTAAAAATGGGAATAGTTCAATTCAACTCGCGGGATATCATGCTTTAAATTCATTGAGAATGGAGAAAGGATATCTTCATTGGGGCCATGATATTGGAGTTGAAGAAAATCCTTTTGAAGCAGGCGTGGGCTTTTGTGTGAACTTTAATAAAAAAAATCCTTTTTTGGGACAAGATGCTCTAGAGAAAAAAAAGGACTCTGCATTAAAAAAAAGAAAAGTAAATTTTGCCTTAGCTAACAATGATTTACTCATGTATCATAATGAACCTATTTTTTTTGATGGTAAAATTGTTGGAGAGATCACATCAGGTATGTATGGATTCTATTTAGACAAATCTCTAGGTATGGGATACATTTCAGCTAACGACAGCTATTCAATTGAGGAAATGTTAAAGCTTCAAAAGTTTGAAATTGAAGTAGCAGAAACTAAATATAAAGCAAAAGGATCAATTAAATGTTTTTATGATCCTGACAGAGAAAAGATATTAATATAAGGGGTTAGTGGTATGACAAAAATGACAACGGAAGAAGCATTTGTAAAGGTTCTTCAAAAACATGGTATACAGCACGCATTTGGCATTATTGGTTCTGCATTCATGCCTATTTCAGACTTATTTCCTAAGGCTGGAATAACTTTTTGGGATGTCGCTCATGAGAATAACGGTGGAATTATAGCCGATGGATACACACGAGCTACAGGTAAAATGTCAATGTGTATTGCTCAAAATGGACCTGGAATAACTAATTTTGTTACACCTATAAAAACAGCTTACTGGAATCATACCCCTATGCTTCTGGTGACTCCTCAAGCTGCAAACAAGACTATTGGCCAAGGTGGGTTTCAGGAAGTTGAGCAGATGGCCTTATTTAAAGATATGGTTTGCTATCAAGAAGAAGTAAGAGATCCATCAAGAGTTGCTGAGGTGCTAAACCGTGTGATTTCAAAAGCTTTTAGAGGATCAGCGCCTGCTCAAATAAACATTCCAAGAGATATGTGGACGCAAGTAATTGATATTGAGCTTCCACCAATTATAAAATTCGAGCGTCCTTCAGGTGGATTAGAAGCTATTAGAAAAGCGTCAGAATTATTATCTAATGCTAGTTTTCCGGTTATATTGTCTGGTGCAGGCGTAGTATTAGCAGATGCAATTGAAGACTGTAAATCACTTGCTGAAAGATTAGACTCACCTGTTGCATCTGGCTATCAACATAATGATAGTTTTCCTGGAAGCCATCCTCTAGCTGTTGGACCTCTAGGCTACAATGGATCAAAAGCCGCAATGGAACTTATAGCAAAGGCGGATGTTGTCTTGGCTTTAGGCACTCGTTTAAATCCTTTTTCAACTTTACCAGGCTACGGTATTGATTATTGGCCAAAAGATGCATCTATAATTCAAGTTGATATCAATTCTGATAGAATTGGTTTGACAAAAAAAGTATCAGTTGGGATTTGTGGTGATGCAAAATTAGTTGCTCAACAAATTCTAGAAAATTTATCTGCAGATGCAGGTAATAAAAATAGAGAAGAGCGTAAAGCCCTTATCCATCAAACAAAATCAGCGTGGCTACAAACTTTAAGTAGCATGGATCATGAAGACGACGATCCTGGAACAACATGGAATAATGATGCTAGAAAAAGAGATTCAGATCGTATGTCCCCTCGAATGGCATGGAGAGCTATTCAGGATGGTCTTCCTAAAGATGCAATTATTTCATCAGATATTGGAAACAATTGTGCTATCGGAAATGCTTATCCTACATTTGAAGAAGGAAGAAAATATTTAGCTCCTGGTCTGTTTGGTCCTTGCGGTTATGGGTTCCCATCAGTACTTGGTGCCAAAATTGGTTGTCCAAATACGCCAGTTGTAGGTTTTGCAGGTGATGGAGCTTTTGGTATCAGTATGAATGAAATGACATCATGCGCGAGAGAAGAATGGCCAGCTATTACAATGGTAATTTTTAGAAACTACCAATGGGGTGCGGAAAAAAGAAATTCTATACTTTGGTATGATGATAATTTTGTTGGAACTGAATTAGACCCAGATTTGAGCTATGCAAAAGTTGCTGAAGGCTGCGGCCTAAAAGGCGTTACAGTTAAATCTATGGAAGAACTTACCAATACCTTGAGAACCGCATGTGATGAACAAGTAAATGGTGTTACAACTTTTATAGAAGTTATCTTAAATCAAGAACTAGGAGAGCCATTCAGAAGAGACGCTATGAAAAAACCTGTTGAAGTTGCCGGCATCAATCCAGATGATATGCAACATGAACAATTAGGATAATTTTTTTTGGTATATGTGCATTCTTGATGTTGCGCTACTTTTGTGATTAGGCAAAGCAATAAAAGGTTTAGATATCTTAATTTTTGATATCTGTTTTTTATTTTTCTCTATTTCATCTTTAAACCCAAGTTTTTCATAAATAGACTCAGCAATTGACAATATTAAATAGCCTTTATTTTTTGTAACTCTAATTAATTCATTAATCGCTTTTGCACCTACATGTCCTGATGTTAGAACCCCAGTGCATAAAACAATATCAAATTGATTACTTCTAAGTGAAGTTTTTTTATTAAGAGACTCCTGAACTAGTCTTGTGTAAATTTTTTTATCTTTGGCAACATTAAGCATATCCATTGAATAGTCTAATCCAATAATATTCTTAAAATTCATATCACTTAAGGCTTCAGCAACAAGACCTGTTCCACAACCAGCATCTAATATTTTAGAATTCTTTTTTACACGTATGTCATGAGACATAATCTTCTTTAATTGAGATGGATATGCATAACCCCAATCAATTAAATCCTGATCATAATCATTGGCCCAAGATTTATAATGTTGCTTTAATTTAACAGAGCTTTTTTCATTATAAACAATATCCAACCATTTTTTCCCCATATGCGACATCCTTTTATTTGTAAAATATAATGAATAGTATAAAAACTAGTCATATATGTTAATTGGCGTACCAAAAGAGATTAAGCCTCAAGAGAATAGAGTAGGACTAACCGCTGATAGTGTAAAGACACTAGTTTCAGAGGGAAATGAACTAATTGTTGAGACAGGCGCAGGAGTCGGATCTGGTTTTACTGACGAAGATTATAAAAATGCTGGAGCAAAGATATATCAAACAGCTAAAGAAATTTTTGATATAAGTGAATTGATCATTAAAGTTAAAGAACCTCAAAAACAAGAAGTTGAACTACTTAAGAAAGATCAGCTGTTATTTACTTATCTTCATTTAGCCGCAAACAAAGAACTAACACTTGGACTTATGAATTCAGGCTCAACTTGCATTGCATACGAGACTGTAACTGATGATAATAATAGATTACCCCTATTAGCTCCAATGAGTGAGGTTGCGGGGAGAATTTCCATACAAGCGGGAGCTCGGTCTCTAGAAATGACTAATAATGGTAGAGGGGTTTTATTGTCTGGTGCCACAGGCGCTCCCGCAGCTAATGTTGTAATTATTGGATGTGGTGTAGTTGGTTTTAATGCAGCTTTAATAGCACATGGTATGAAGGCTAATGTTATTTTGATTGATCAGTCTCAAAATAGACTTGATGAGTTAAAAGCATATTTCAATAATGAAGTAACTACAGTGATTTCCAACCCAGAGTCTATTGAAGCAAATGTTAAAGATTGTGATCTTTTGATTGGAGGAGTTTTAGTTCCTGGAGCAGCAGCTCCTAAATTAGTATCAGAAGAATTAGTTTCAAAAATGAAAGCAGGATCAGTTCTTGTAGACGTAGCAATTGATCAAGGTGGGTGCATTGAAACCAGCAGACCAACAACTCATGCTGATCCTATATATTTGCAACATAAAGTAGTTCATTACTGTGTTACTAATATGCCAGGTTGTGTTCCTAGAACTTCAACAATCAGCCTTAATAATGCAACATTGCCTTTTATTTCTGATTTATCTCAGAAGGGTCTTAATGGCGCATTGAGTTCTAATAAAAACTTCTTAAATGGTTTAAATGTAATGTCTGGAATGTGCACTCAACAAGATGTGGCTAAGGATCTTGATTTAGATTTTTGTGAGCCAGATAAATTAATAGCTTAGATACTTTTTACTGCCTGTGTAAGATTTTTAAGTTTTTTCATTGCCATTTCTCTTGAAAGGTAACCCAATCCACAATCGGGTGCAGCTATTAATCTTTCTTTATCAATATGATTAAGACAGTCATAAACCCTTGATCTAATTTCTTCAGTTTCTTCGATTTCACTAGAAGCTATTTTAATAAGTCCAAATATAATTTTTTTTGTTTTATATTGTTCAAGAAGCTTCAAGTCGTTATGTCTATGGGCATCTTCTATCGAGATCGTATCAATAAGTGAATCTTCTAAATTTGTTGCAATATCATTATATGAATGAAGGGGGGCTTTGGGATAATTTTCAGAGTCAACTTTATCAGGGTAACCACAACAAATGTGTACTATTTTTTCAACATCTTCTGAAATACCATGAAAACACCGTTCGAGATTTTCAATTCCAAAATCATTGGCTTCCGTTGGTTTTCTTGCGAACAAAGGTTCATCAATTTGAATATATTTGCATCCAGCAGCAGCTAGTTCTTTTACTTCTTTATTGATAACAATACTAAGATCTTTCCCAAGATTTTTGTCATTAAAATAAAAATTATCAGCGATAGTATCTGTTATAGTCAAGGGGCCTGGTATTGTAATTTTTACTGGCTTGGCAGAATTTTTTTGATTGATTTTAAATTCCTTATCAAGAAATGGTTTAGAGAAATTTACTTTTGATACTATTGTAGGAAGAAAACACTCGTAATTACCAGTACGAGCAGTTTTTTTTGTTAAATTTTCAAAGTCAATTCCATTTATGTATCTGCAATGGTGATGAATATAGTTCTCTCTTCTTACTTCTCCATCAGTAACAATATCAATTCCACAATCAATCTGATCACTTATCACTTGTTCAACAGCTTTTTCTATTATGAATTCTTTTTTATTACCAAGGGCGTTCATCGCATTTTGCCAATTTGCAGTTGGGCGATCTGTATCAGTGCCTTTTTCACCTTGAAACCAATCAGGTAGGTTTAAAAAATCTGGTTTTGGGTAAGAACCTATTGTTGTAGTCAGAATCATAAAATTAAATATAATTGTTTTTCAACAATTTAACATCATATCATAAGATTTTAATTTATGTATAGTTTTTATCTATTTATAAGAACTGCCTCATTTACTTTATGATGGAAAACAAACAATAAATGAAATTTTATTTTGAATTTAATAAAAGTTTATCTTTACAGGTACTCTTTTATGGATGAAAATTTTTTTATTAACTAATTAATAATAGGAGTAGCTGTGAAAAAAATAAACAAAACATTACAAGCTGCGAAAGTAACAAGAAGATCAGTACTTAAAGGAGCTGCTGCGACAGGTGCCGCTGCTGCTATAGGTCCTTATTATGTTCCAAATGCTTTTGCTGCGCCCGTTGTAAATGTTTTAATGTGGGGTGAGTATTTGCCTGATTCAGTTGTTGCTGATTTTAAAGCAAAAACAGGAATTACTGTAAACCACACTAAAATTGGTGATAACGGTGAAATTATATCAAAAATGAAAGCTGGTGGCGGTGCTGGTTTTGATCTTGCGAGCCCAACAAATATGCGTGCTCTTCAGTGGGAAAACCTTGGTGTACTTCAGCCCTTTGATATGAACAGAATTAATACTGGAAATGTTAACCCAGGAATGCTTGCGGTTGGTGAGCGAGATTGGAACTTCGGTGGTAAAGGTTCGCATTGGGTACCTCAATTATGGGGAACAGAGTCAATTGCATGGAGAACTGATAAATGGTCTCCAAATGGACTTCCAAGCTTTGGAGACATCTGGGAAGCTGATCCTGCAATTTCTGGTGCTTACATGATGGGTCGAACATATTCTATGATGACTGGTTGTGGAATTTGGATGCATCATCAAGGTAAAATGGATTTCTGGTCCTCTTACAAAGATGAAGATACAATGAGAAAAAATTGGGAAACAATTACTGAGTATTGTATTTCTAAGAAATCTAATCTTGTTAAGTTCTGGTCTGGTGCAGATCCTCAAAAACAAGGCTTTACTTCTGACGGAGTTATTGTTGGCCAAACATGGGATGGTCCTATCGCTGCAATGATGAAAGCTGGAGAGCCTGTTGCTTATCAAACTACTGATGAAGGTGCTCTTGCATGGATAGATGGTATTACTCTATCGGCAAAAGCAGAAAACATTGATGAAGCATATGAGTTAATCAACTACAGCTTTACACCTGAAGTTGGTGGAGCAACTATTAACGCTATTGGATACAATTCAGCTGTTAATGGTGCGTCTGATCACTACTCTGCAGAAACAAAAGCTTTAGCTAAAGCAATCTATCCAGGAGACACGTCGACTAAGTTAAATCCTTGGCCGCCTGAGCCACCTTGGTATGCTGACGCAAGGGCTGAATATGCAAATAAATTTGAAACTGCATAATCGGTTCTAATAAGTTTAAAAAAGCGTCTAAGTAATCCTACTTAGGCGCTTTTTTCTGTCGTTTTTAATAAATAAATATTTATAATTTTCAATATGAGCGCTGGCGTTGAATTAAAAGATGTATCTGTCACCTTCGGTAGTTTTTTTGCTGCAAAAAATGTAAATGTAAAAATAGAAGGAGGTGAATTTTTTAGTTTTTTAGGACCATCTGGATGTGGAAAAACAACTCTATTAAGAGCAATATCAGGATTTCAAGATCCATCTAAAGGCCAGGTTCTAATTGATAATAAAGATATGCTTGGCATTGGGCCAAACAAAAGACCCACTTCTCTAATATTTCAAAACCTTGCGTTGTTTCCTCTTATGACAGTTGCTGAGAATATTGCTTTTTCTCTTGAAGTTCGAGGCGTATCTAAAAGTGAAAGAATGAAAAGAGCAGGAGAGCTATTAGAACTTATTGCCCTTGAGGGCCAGGGAGATAAAAAAGTCCACCAATTATCGGGCGGCCAAAAACAAAGAGTAGCCATTGCCAGAGCTCTTGCGGTGGAACCAAAAGTTCTTTTGCTTGATGAGCCCTTGTCAGCGCTAGATTTAAAATTAAGACAAAGAATGAGAACTGAATTAAGAGAAATACAGAAACGAGTAAACATTACTTTTATATATATTACTCATGATCAGGGAGAAGCACTTACGATGTCAGATCGTATAGCAGTCATGAACGAAGGTGAACTTGAACAAATTGGCCCTTGCGATGAAGTGTATAATAATCCGTTAACGCCTTTTGTCGCTACATTTGTTGGAGAGAACAACCCATTGTTTGGAAATATTATTGATGTAAATAATGGTGAGGCTAAGATTGAAACATCTGATGGAAACTTCATATCTTCAATTGATAAGTCCACAAAATTGAATGTAGGTGATGAAGCAATATCATTTGTTAGGCCAGAGTCTCTATTTATAATAAAAAATGACAATAAATTTCAGAATAAATTTAGAGCGAAAATTGAAAATATTGAATTTGAAGGAAATGTTAAAAACTTTTATGCGTCATTAAATTCTGGTTCAAAAATAAAATTCTCGGTAGCTAATGCTATTGATACGAGTGAAATTGAAATAAATAGCCAAATAGAACTAGGTTTTGATATTAACAAATCAATCATTTTGCCTAAAGGTGCGTTAGCAACTGAGTAATATGAAGAGCTTATTTTTTACTCAACCTTTTTTTCAAAAAAATGGAAAAAGTGTAGCCTTATTTTTTCTAGTTGCGATTGTATTTTGGTTTATTTTTTTAGTTATTATTCCACAACTTTATATGTTGGATTTATCATTCAGGGCCAACATACCTCCTTTGGAAAGAGGCGGACCTAAAGATTTTTATACATTAGAACATTATAGACATTTCATTTTTGGATCTAAGACATCAGCTGATGCTTATAATTTTGTAGATCTAGGTGTATTTGGTAGGACAATTCTTGTATCAATTTTTGTCACCATAGCTAACCTTGCATTTTGCTATCCCATTGCATTTTATATTGCAAAAATTGCTACACCCAGTACTGCAAGACTATTAATTGTATCTTTAATCATACCATTTTGGATAAATGAGTTGCTTCGTTCATTTGCTCTTAGAATACTTTTTGCGAATGAGGGTGTAATTAATAATGTCTTAACAGGCATAGGAATATTAGATCAAGGAATTCTATTTATTACTTATGATGTTGGTCTCTACACTGGATTAATATACGCATACATTTTGTTGATGATGTTCCCATTGTACAATGCAATTGAGAGTCTTGATATCAATCAAATTGAAGCAGCTAAAGACCTTGGCTCATCTACCTTTAGAACACACTGGAGAGTTGTAATACCTCACGCAAAACCTGGTATAGTTTCAGGCTGCACAATGGTATTCATGCTGACTGTTGGGGCATTGGCTACTCCTGTTGTATTAAGTAGTCCTAATACTTTATGGTTTCCACAGCTTATTTATCAATGGTTTAATTTAAATGACAACTGGTCTAGAGGGTCTGCATATTCAATTATTCTATTAATTGTTTCAGTAGTTTTTGTTTTAACTATGATGAGGATATTTAAGGTCAGAATTGGGGAAATTATAAGATGAGATCCAGTTACGCAATGAATTTTTTAATGGGCATCTATATTTTAGTTTTTTTTACATACCTATTCGGCCCATTAATTATTATGAGTTTTACAGCATTCAATTCTGCTGAGTTTCCAGCAATTACCCCTTGGGAATGCTTCAGTTTTAGATGGTTCAATGAAGGAAAAATCGCATATGATGGACAGCATCTAGCAGGACTTTTAACAGATTGGAGACTGCATGATGGATTAATTTCAAGCTTAATAATTGGTGCAGGAGTTGTTTGTTTGTCAGTTCCTATTGGAATGGCAGCAGCAATAGTTTTAACTCAAGTAAAATCTCAATTAAGAGATATATATTATTCAATTTCAATTATGCCTGTTCTTTTTCCCGGAGTAATTATAGGAATATCAACAGTTGTTTTATGGGATCGAATTGCAGGATTAGGCGGAGGTGGATTTATATCTGATGTAGGCAGGAATGGTATTTTTTTAACAATTTTGGCACAAACATGCTTTATATCGACCTATTGCTTTTTAATATTTGTAGCGAGATTACAACGATTTGATCAAACTCAAGAAGAGGCAGCGTTAGATCTTGGTGCATCTCAAACACAAGTGTTTTTTAAAATTCTTATTCCTTACTTAGCTCCTGCAATTGCCTCTGCCGCAGTTATTGCCTTTCTTGCATCATTTGAAAATTATAATACAACAGTTTTTAGTATTCTTTCAGACCAAACTTTAACAACTGTAATAGCATCAAAAGTAAGATTAGGAATAAGTCCTGCACTTAGCGCTCTTGCTTTAACTATTATTGCTCTTACAGTAATTGCAGCGGTAACATATGAAATTTTAAGAAGAAGACAGGAAAGAAAATATTTAGAGTCTCAAGAAGAATTCGTCAAAGAAAAAGCAGCTTCATCAAGGGTAAATAAAGACTACAAGGCTGGATTTAAAGTCCCTAAAGGAATAGTGGCTTTAATATTATTAGTTATTATTGGATCGTATGTTGCAACTCAAATTGTTAAGAATGACCTTTATGGAAACTCTTGCATTGAAGCGGCTGACACTCTTAAAAAATCAAAGTTCCTAGATCAGCTACAAACATTAGAGTCTAATCAGCTTAGCGATGAAGATCTTCAAGGTGGGTCTTTGGGGGGAAATCAAGATTACGGAGACATTTTTGGTGACCCAACTTTATTTCAAGACTTTGGTGGATTTGATTGATATATTTTAGGTATGACAGATAAGAAAAAAACTATTCAACCAGTTAGTGGAAAAGTTGTCCCACGATATGCAGGCCCTTCAACATTTGCTAGATTACCTGAACTAAGAGATGTAGAACACTGTGATGTTGCAATTATTGGAGTACCATTTGATGCGGGTACAAGCTATCGACCTGGAGCAAGATTTGGCCCTCAAGCAGTAAGGCAAGCAGCAAGACAATTAAGAACAAATTATCATCCCGACTACGATGTTGAGCCTTTTGTTGTGCAACAAGTTGCCGATGCAGGTGATATTGCTTGCAATCCATTTAACATTGAAGAAGCAATAAAACAAATTGAGGATGGAGCATCATCTCTTTTAGAAAAAGTAGGAAGCATTGTTACGATTGGAGGAGACCACACTATTGCTCTACCGTTACTTAGAGCAGTAAATAAGAAATGTGGTCAACCTGTTGCACTAGTTCATTTTGATGCTCATTTGGATACTTGGGATACATACTTTGGTGCCCCTTATACTCATGGAACACCATTCAGAAGAGCAAGAGAAGAAAAATTATTTCTAGATGATGCTTCAATGCACGTAGGAATTAGAGGGCCTCTGTACAGTCCTGATGATCTTAAGAGCGATGCTGAACTCGGTTTTAAAATTATTCATTGTGATGAATTTCAAACTCATACTATTGAACAAATTGTTAAAAGAATAAGAGATAGAGTTGGAGACAATCCATTGTATGTTTCAATAGATATTGACGTTCTTGATCCAGCTCATGCACCTGGAACTGGAACCCCTGAAATTGCTGGAATGACCAGTAGAGAAATTTTAAATGTTATTAGAGGTTTGGCAGGAATGAATTTAGTATCTGCTGATGTTGTTGAAGTTGCTCCAGCTTACGATCATGCTGAGTTGACCTCTACAGCAGCCGCTACTATTGTTTATGAATTAATAAATGTCATAGCAAAGAATCCAAAAAAATAATTAGTTTATTTCAAACCATATTGGCACATGGTCTGAAGGTCTCTCCATTCCTCTAAATTTCTTTTCTATTTGGCAGTCATGTAAGCGGTCTACCGCTCTTGGTGAAGCAAGAAAGTGGTCTATTCTAAGGCCATTGTCTTTTTCCCAGGCCCCTCTAGAATAATCCCAATATGTAAATTCATAAGGTTTAGAATTAAAAATTCTAAAAACATCAGTCATGCCCAAGTTTATAATTGAGCGAAAAATTTCAATTGATTTTGGATGATGTAAAGCATCATTTCTCCATTTTTCGATATTTACAGCATCTTGATGATTAGGAATGATATTAAAATCACCTCCAAAGATGAATGTTTCATTATTCTCCATTTTTTTTTCTACATATAACTTCAATTTTTTCATCCAATCTAATTTGTAAGAAAATTTATCAGTATCAATTGGATTACCATTTGGTAGATAAATAGATGCAATATCAAAAGGTTTATCATCTAAAACTCTTACTTCTATGAACCTTGCTTGGTCATCTTTGTCATTTTTAGGTAGAGCAGTATTTTTTAATTCAACAGGTACCTTAGATAAAATAGCAACTCCATTATAAGATTTTTGACCAGTATTATTAATTTCATACCCCTGATCCTTAATATCTTCATAAGGAAAATCTTCATTTGTAGTTTTGGTTTCCTGCAACAATATAATATCAGGATTATTTTCTTTAATTAAAATACTTAAGTGGTCAAGCCTTACGCGAATTGAGTTAACATTCCAGCTAACTATTTTTGTCACGTCTTTGGGGAAAAGGATGTTCCACAGCCACAAGATGCTGCAGCATTTGGATTGTTTATCTTAAAAGAAGACTCAATAAGTTTATTCTCAAAGTCAATTTCAGAACCGTTAAGATATTCAAGAGAGATTTGATCAACTACTAAGTTGGCGCCGTCTTTACTAAATATGATATCGTCGGGAGTTGTTTCAGAGTCTAGTGAAAAACCATACTGAAACCCCGAGCATCCACCACCCGAAACTGAAAGCCTTAGCTTTACGTCATCATCTTCTTTTTCAGTTAATGAGAGAATTTTTTTAACTGCATTATCTGTGATATTAATTTGATTATTTTCCATAGTTTGTGATGTTTATACAAATAAATATATATTATAATATGTAGTTACTTTTTTTAGAATAATCAAGTTGAATGAAAAATTCCCTTAATTTATCAAAAATTTCTATTAATCATAGCGAGTCAAAGGGTAGGATTTTTAAAGAAAATTTTAGCCAAACTAGATCAGAGTATCAGAGAGATAGGGATAGAGTTCTTCATTCCGCAGCATTTAGAAGATTAAAACATAAGACACAAGTTTTTGTCTCGCATGAAGGTGACCATTACCGTACAAGATTAACTCATTCTCTTGAAGTGTCTCAAATAGCAAGATCAATTTGTCGAATATTTAATCTTAATGAAGACATTGCTGAAACATTATCTATTGCTCATGACATTGGTCATCCACCTTTTGGACACGCCGGTGAAGAAGCATTAAAAAAACTTATGAGTAAACATGATGGCTTTGATCATAATGATCAAGCAATTAGGATTGTTCATTTACTTGAAAAAAAATATTTTGATTTTGATGGTTTAAATTTAACTTGGGAAACTCTCGAGGGATTAGTAAAGCACAATGGTCCTTTTAAGAAGGAAATTCCACCAACAATATTGAAATTAAACAGCGAGTTTGATTTAGAGCTTAAAGAATATCCATCACTGGAAGCCCAAATTGCATCAATTTCAGATGATATTGCTTACAATAATCATGACATCGATGATGGTCTCAGAGCTGGTTTTTTTACATATAGTGACTTGAAAGATTTGCCCTTAATTGGAGAAATTATTGATAACCTGCCTAAAAATTTTGAAACAAGAGATATTCAAAGAATTAATAATGAAATTACACGAAGATCAACAAATTTGATGATATCTGATATTATCATGAACATCGAAAAAAATATTAATAATGAAAAAATAACAAGTATCAATCAGATAAGGGGTCTAGATAAACCTGTAGTTAATTTTACGAATGAGATGAAATCAAAAGTAGACTCAGTGAGAAAATTTCTATCTACAAGGATGTATAGTCATGACTCCATTAACGACATGTCAAAAAATGCACATGATATTATAACTTTTCTATATAACTTCTTGATAAATGCAGAGGATAGTATTCTTAAGGAATTAAAAATTGATTTAAACAGAGATGATAGTAAAAATAGAATTATATGTGATTTCATAGCAGGAATGACTGATAATTATGCAAGAAAAATTTATGAAAAATATTCTTAGTTATGGATAGTATTTATAGTCATTATCGATTGATAGTTGCAGAAAGTTGCCTTAAATCTAACGAGCTAAGTTTTGAAAATTCTAATAAATTAAAAATTTCTGATATTCTTTCCTTACCTTTCATTGTTGAAAAACCAAATAATGAAAATTTTGGAGACTTAAGTACTAATATTGCATTAATCTCGAGTAAATCTTTTTCAAAAAAACCTATAGAAATTGCCGAATACTTAAAAAAAGAATTAATTAAGTTAGATGATTTTGAAGAAATAAATATTGTTAAACCTGGATTCATAAACTTTAAATTAAAGCATAAAGTCTTAATTAGCTTTTTGAGAAAAGTTATTAATAAAAAAAAATTGATTTCTGAAAGTATCGGTAAAGGTAAATCTATTAACGTTGAATACGTATCTGCAAATCCAACGGGCCCTTTACACGTTGGTCATTGTAGAGGTGCTGTTTATGGTGATGTTTTATCAACTTTATTAGTTGCAACGGGCCACCAGGTTACAAAAGAATATTATGTTAATGATGCAGGATCACAAATTGATTTGTTAGCCAAATCAGCAATCATTCGATACAAAGAATTATTTAATGGTCCAAATAAAGATTATCCTGAAGATTTTTATCCTGGCGAATATCTAATTTCTGTCGCTAAAGAACTTAAAAAACAATTTGGTGAAAAACTGATTTCTGATGATTCAAATCAATATTTTGATCAAGTCAAAGAAAAAACAGTTTCCATGATGCTGGAGATGATCAAAAATGATTTAAAAAACCTTAATATTAATCAAGATATTTTTGTTTCAGAACTTGAGTTGGTTAAAAAAGGAAAAATCGATGAGGCAATCAATGAACTTAAAGAACAGGATTTGATATATCATGGAACTTTAGAGCAGCCAAAGGGCAAGGTGATTGAAGACTGGGAACCGCGTGAGCAAATGTTGTTTAAATCAAGTCTATATGGTGATGAAGTTGATAGACCATTACAAAAATCAAATGGTGAATGGACGTATTTTGCCAACGATATCGCATATCATTTTGATAAATATAAAAGAGGATCTGATCACTTAATAGACATTCTTGGGGCCGATCATGGAGGTTATGTGAAAAGAATGAATGCTTCAGTCAAAGCACTTACATCAAATAGAGCTGAGTTCACAGCTAAATTATGTCAAATGGTAAAGCTTACAAAAAATGGAAAACAATTAAAAATGTCAAAGCGTGCTGGAGATTTCATAACTTTGGAAGACATGATTAGTGAAGTCGGATCTGACTCAATACGATTTATGATGATGTATAGAAAAAATGAGGCGCCATTAGAATTTGATTTTGATAAGGTCACCGAGCAATCAAAAGATAATCCTGTTTTTTATGTGCAGTATGCTCATGCTAGAATTTCATCAGTATTAAGAAAACTCGACAATGATAATGAATATTTTGATTTAAATGATTTCTCAGAGTGTAAATTAGAATTACTCACTAGTAATCAAGAGATAGATTTAATTAGAAAAATTTTAGATTGGGAAAGTGTAATAGAAACTTCGGTGACTCTCTTTGAGCCACATCGAATTGCGTATTATTTATATGAATTATCGGCAGTTTTTCATTCACTTTGGAATCAAGGAAAGATTGACTCTAGCCTTAGATTTATAGAAATTGAAAATGATGAATTAAGCTATGCAAGGATAGGTCTAATTTTATCAGCGCAAAGAACAATTAAATCAGGTTTGGATATTTTAGGAGTTTCTGCCCCTAATGAAATGAAGTAATGAAATCTAAAAATATTTTAGTCACTATAATCATCATTTTAGCAATAACTTTATCTTTTTTTCTTTATGTTAATTCTGAAGATAGATCTTTTAGAGAAAATGGCATAGTTGAAATAAAAACAAACCTTCAAAATTATAAAATAATTCCTAAAGACAAAGGAGGCATTAAAATGCCATGTTTAGAAATTCTTGATTGTGAAAAAGAATGATTAATTGTTTGCCTTTAATATGTGGGATTAGTGGAAAAGAACTTACAAGAGAAGAGGAATATTTTTTTCAAAATTTTAATCCATGGGGCATAATCCTATTTTCTAGAAATTGTCATTCTAAAGATCAATTAAAAGAGTTGGTTAGTAATATCAGATCACTGACGCACAAAGATATTCAAATAATGATTGATCAAGAGGGTGGAAGAGTTCATCGGTTAGTATATTCAAGTGATCTTAAATTATTCCCTGCAAGTTTTTTTGGTAAAATTTATATTCACGATAAAAAGGCAGCGAAAGAGTCTCTAATTCTTCAGTGTAAAATAATTTCTAAAGAATTAAATGATGTCGGAATTAATATTAATACTTTTCCTGTTTTGGATTTACCGAGAGATGATGAAAGTGGTGTTATTGGTGATCGATCATTTTCTCAAAATAAATTGATTACAGCTGAACTTGGAAAAATATCTATAGAAACATATATTTCAATGGGTATTAACCCTGTTATCAAGCATATTCCTGGGCATGGTCGAGCAAGAGTTGATAGTCATTTGGATCTTCCAATTGTAGATACAAATAATAATGAATTAATAGAGACTGATTTTTATCCATTTAAGTTTTGTAATTTTTCTAAATTAGCAATGACAGCTCATATAATATTTAGTGAAATTGACTCTGAATATCCTGCAACAATTTCAAGTAAAGTTATTAGAGATGTAATAAGGGGGCATATAAATTTCAATGGACTTTTGATGACTGATGACATTTCTATGAAGGCTCTGAGAGGAAAAAAAGATGTACTTTCCATTGCGGCATTGAAAGCAGGATGTGACCTTATTCTTCATTGTAATGCAGATATGGAAGAAATGCTTTCAATTGCAGAAGCTCTAGAAACTAAAATGTACAAAATAGAATTATCAAGCAACTTGATGGAAAAGAATAATAAAAATATTGAGTTTAATATTCATGACGCAATGACAAAATTGGAGAATATAGTCACTGAGTATGTTGACTAAATAGATTAGTCGTTTGAAGGCTATTAATGTATAATTAATGAGTCGAAATATATAGAAAAAATGAGTGAAATATCAAATACATACGACAATAACCATCCTTACGAGTCCTTTGATAACGATGACTTAATTGTAAATTTATCAGGATATGAGGGTCCTCTTGACGTCCTTTTAGTGATGGCTAAATCTCAAAAAGTTGATCTAATGCAAATTTCAATCTTACAGTTAACTGAGCAATATTTAGTCTTTATTGCAGAAGTTAGAAAAAAAAATCTAGAACTTGCTGCTGATTACTTAGTAATGGCTGCATGGTTAGCTTATTTAAAATCTAATCTATTGCTGCCAAGAGAAGAAACGGGTGAAGAGCTAACCGCTGAACAAATGGCAGAAAGACTCAAATTTCAACTTAAGAAATTAGAAGCCATAAGACAAGTTTCTGAAAAGCTGATGAATTTGCCTGTGTTAGGGACTAACTTTTTTAATCGTGGAATGCCCGAAGGTATACGATTAATTAGAACTCCTGAATATTATTTAAGTTTATATGATCTTTTAAAATCATATGCTAATCAAAGGTATAAAGCAGCATATTCATCAATGACAATTGAAAGACCAGCTGTTTATGCGATGGAAGAAGCTCTTATCAGGCTTCAAAGAATGGTAGGGACAACATTTGAGTGGACAAAATTGGAAAATTTCTTACCACCAGAGTTTTCAAGGGGTAAAAATGCAAGATCAGGTGTAGCAGGTACATTAGCTGCGGCAATGGAATTAGTTAGGGAAGGCGTAGTTGAGGTACAGCAAATGTCTCCATTTGGACAAGTATATATTAAAAATAAAAATAATAATGAAGAGGTTGTAGGCTAATCTATGAGCAAAGACATTCCTATCAATAATATTGCTGATTTTCCATCTGAACATAGGGACAACTTAAGAATCTTAGAGGCTTTATTATTTGCTGCAAATGAACCGTTAGACTCAGAAAGCTTGAAAGCCAGGTTACCTAAAGATGCCAACTTAAATAAGTTGTTAAATCTTCTAAAGGCCCAATATGAAAACCGTGGCGTTAATCTTGTTAAAACTGGTAAGAAGTGGAGTTTGAAAACTGCACAAGATCTCGCACCGATGATGAAAAAAGAGAAAATTGTTCAGAGAAAACTATCTAAAGCAGCCACAGAAACCCTTGCAATAATCGCTTACCATCAGCCCGTTACAAGAGCTGAGGTTGAGGATATTAGAGGAGTACAATTTAGCCCGGGAACTTTGGATATCTTGATGGAATTGAATTGGGTTAGACCGATTGGTAGAAAAAAAGTTCCTGGAAGTCCTATCATCTATGGGACAACTGATTTCTTTCTTGAATACTTTGGTTTGGAACAAGTAACAGATCTTCCGGGTCTCGAAGAACTGAAGGCATCAGGTCTATTAGAAAGTAGGCTACCTGCAAACTTAGATATTGCTGAACCTAAAGAAATGGATCTTTCAGAAGTAGAGCCATTTGGCGAAGATGAAAATATCGAAGACCTGATCCAAAGTGGCAATGAATCTGAATAATTAACTCAGAAAATTCAACTTTTTAGAAAACTATATAAAATCAGCATGTTATAAATATGTTTTTTTCACTTTTGTTATTGATAATCATTATCAATTATATATATAATTCTGCAAATTAGAATTATTATAAGAAAAAAAACAATGAATTTTAAATCAATATCAATTGCACTAATATTTAGTTTCATTTCAAGCATGGTTTTTGCAAATGAAGTAAATGTGTATACATCGAGACACTATGACTCTGATGCAGAGTTATACTCAAATTTTACATCTGATACTGGAATAAAAGTTAATATCATTTCAGGTAAAGGTAAGGCTTTAATGGAAAGATTAAATTCTGAAGGCGCGAATTCACCTGCAGACGTTTTTATAACTGTTGATGCAGGAAACTTATGGAAGGTGCAGAAGGATGGAATGTTCCAAAGTATTTCTTCAAATGTTGTAGACTCTGTAGTTCCTGCAAATTTAAGAGGACCTAACGATGAATGGGTTGCAATAGCAAAACGTTCAAGAGTAATTTATTACAATCCAGTTACTGTTTCCACCGATGAAATAGAAAACCTTGCTTATGAAGATCTGGCTGATCCAAAATGGATGGGTAGAATTGCAATACGAAGCTCAGGAAATATGTACAACCAATCTCTTGTAGCTTCATTAATTTCTAATAATGGTATTTCAAAAACAGAAAAATGGGCACACCGTTTTGTTGGTAATTTTGCGAGAAAACCAGAAGGCAATGACAGGGCTCAAATTATGGCCGTTGCTAATGGAGAAGCTGATATTGCAATCGCAAATAGTTACTATATCGGTTTAATGCTTTCAGGTAAAAAAGGTGATGAACAACGAGCGGCTGCAAGAAAAGTAAATTTACATTTCCCTAGTCAGGCTGGAAGAGGTGCACACATTAATGTCAGTGGTGTTGGCCTAATGAAAAATTCTCCGAATAAAGCTAACGCTGTAAAGTTTATAGAGTTTTTATTATCTGATACAGCTCAAGAGCACATTGTAAATAATACTTATGAATATCCATTAAGTGCAAATGTTGCTCCAAGTGATTTAATCGCGCAATTTGGAACTGGCTTCAAAGAAGACCAAACTTCTGTTGCAGATTATGGAAAATTCAATCCAGACGCGGTCAAGCTTATGGATCGAGTAGGTTGGCAATAGCAGCATAGTTGCTAACTTTGGGCTATCTAGCTTCCTCATCATAATTAATCCTAAATTGATTTTGACGACTAGATAGCCCTAATAAATTCATAATTTTTCTTAAATCCTTGAAATAATATATTTTAAAGAATACTTATTCATATGTTTCAAAAATATCTTAATGCTTGGTCCTTTTTTCCAGTTGTATGTTTTATTTTTTTTATCACACCAGTAATAATAGTAATTTCAAGTTTATTTGGTGATTATTCAGATAATTGGACACATCTTTATAACTATGTTTTGGGTTCATATATTAGAAATTCTATATATCTAGTCTCAGGAGTATTAATTTTAGTTACCATAATTGGTGTTTCATCAGCTTGGCTTGTAACTAATTATGATTTCTTCGGTAAAAATATTTTAGAATGGGCACTCATTCTCCCTCTTGCAGTTCCACCTTATATTCTTGCTTACACTTTCACTGGCCTATTTGATACTTATGGCACAGCAAATAATTTAATAAGAGAAATATTTAATCTGAGTAGAGAGTTTACCTTTTTTCCAAAAGTTCGTAATGTTCCTGGCGCCATTATTGTTTTTTCATTTACTTTATATCCATATGTTTACCTTGTATCGAGAATGGCTTTTATTAATCAGTCTAAATCAATTTTGGAAGCAGGAAGAACACTTGGCTTAAATAAAATTGAAGTTTTTTATAAACTGGCTGTTCCAATGATAAGACCTGCAGTTATTGCTGGGCTGATGTTGGTTGCGATGGAAACTCTCTCTGATTTTGGTGCAGTTGATCATTTTGCTATTTCAACATTTACTACTGGTATTTTTAGAACATGGTACGGCATGTACGATATTCACACTGCAAAACAACTTGCCTCGTTACTTTTAATCGTTGCAATTATGTTTATTATTGCTGAAAAATATTCAAGAAAAAATGCCGACTATTCTTTCGCTGGCTCAGTATTTAGACAACTGCGCTTGATACAGCTTACTGGATTTAAAAACTTTTTTGCATTTTTGTTTTGCTTTATTCCAATTTTTATTGGTTTTATTTTACCTATATTGGAATTATCTTACTGGGCGTTTAATTATAAATTAGATTTTTTTAATGAAAAATTTATTACCACAGCATGGAATAGTTTTTACCTTGCTATTATTTCAGCACTTTTATGTACATGTCTCGCACTTTTTATAAATTTTTCAGTTAGATACAAAAATAATAATTTATTAAAATTTCTTAGCTCTTTTTTAACAGTTGGATATGCAGTTCCTGGAATAATTTTAGCAATAGGCGTTATGCAATTACTAACATTTCTAGATGCAAGTTTTATTGGAAAAAATTTGAAATTCATACTAACTGGAAGTTTAATAGGTTTGATTATTGCATACATAATCAAATCTTATGCTCTTGCCAGTTCAACAATAGAGTCTGGATACCAAAGAGTAAATATGAGATTAGATGATGTCGCAAAGTCATTAAAAAGTTCAGGGTGGTCACTTCTAGGATCAGTTCATTTACCACTTTTAAAGACGAGTTTTCTCACAAGTATTTTATTAGTAGTTTCTGAAGTTATTAAGGAGTTACCAGCTACTCTTATACTGAGGCCATTTAACTTTGATACATTGGCTGTTTATACTTATATATATGCTGCTGAAGAGAGAATGTATGATGCGGCTGCACCTTCAATAGCTATTGTAATGATCGGCTTGCTCCCAATAATTGTATTGACTAGGATGATTAGAAGATCTAGACCTGCTAGTAGAGATTAATATGGCAACACTTGAAATTAAAAATTTAAATCATCACTATATTAAAGGTAAGCCTGTGTTGAATAATATAGATTTTAATCTGAAGGAGGGTGAAATATTGTCAATATTAGGACCTTCTGGTTGTGGTAAAACTACATTATTAAGAATAATAGCTGGTCTCGAAAAAGAGACAAGTGGAAGCATACAAATAAATAATACTATTGTTTCAGATCATTTTCATACCATGCCTACAGAAAGAAGAAATATTGGTCTAGTTGTACAAGAGCGTGCATTATTTCCACACATGTCAATTATAAAAAATGTAATGTTTGGATTAAATTTTAGTAATTCAAAAAAACACCAAATAGCTATGACTTTCTTAAAATTATTTAAAGTTGATAAGTATGCTCATAATTTCCCAAATGAGATATCAAGTGGAGAACAACAAAGAGTAGCGATAGCTAGAGCTATGGCTCCAAATCCAAAGATCTTACTTATGGACGAACCCTTTGGAACCCTTGATCATTCTCTTACAAACCAATTAAGAATAGA
Source organism: Candidatus Pelagibacteraceae bacterium (assembly GCA_038103905.1). Classification (GTDB taxonomy): domain Bacteria; phylum Pseudomonadota; class Alphaproteobacteria; order Pelagibacterales; family AG-422-B15; genus CABYIR01. Next base: position 33,416 of record JAYNZW010000008.1, read on the forward strand.
AACAAAAAAAATATTGAAAGATAATAAGACGACTGCAATTATTGTATCGCATGATTTTGATGATGCCATTTCTATGTCTGATAGAGTAATTGTTATTGAAGATGGAAGCATTAAACAGCACGGATCTGCTAATGATATAACTAATATATCAAGAGAAAAATCAATAGATTTCAGTAGTATAAGTGAGAAATCTTAATTATATTCTTTAAATAGTATTTTTTTATATATAATAAGACTTGAGATCTTAGAGAGGACCATATGGGAATTAGTTTCTGGCAAATTTTAATCGTTGTTGCACTCTTAGTCATTCTTTTTGGAAGAGGTAAAATTTCTGAACTGATGGGTGACGTTGCTAAAGGTGTAAAGAGTTTTAAAAAAGGCATCAATGATGACGATGAGCCCAATTCAATAAATAAATCTGAAGACAACTCCAATAAAGATTAAAAACAGTTAATTATCATGTTACCTGGAATCGGTGGAGTTGAATACTTAGTAATCGCTGCATTAATAATTATTTTTGTAGGTCCTAAAGATTTACCTGCTATTTTAAGAAACCTTGGGCGATGGTGGGGTAAAATTAGAAATATATCAAGAGAGTTTAAATCAAGCATTAATTCAATTGCTAATGAAGCTGATATTGATGATATTAAAAAAAATATTGAAACTGTTGATCCAAAAAGTTTCACAGATGAAATGAGAGATAGCATAAACCAATCAATTATCGATGATGAAAAAAATAAAAGTAATAAAGATTGATTAATGAAAGCTGAGTCAGAAAATATCAATGATAGCAAGCAACCAATAATTCAACATTTAATTGAATTACGTAAACGTCTTATTAAATCACTTGTCTTAATTTCCATATTATTTGTAATTTCTTATATATTTGCAGATACAATATATAACTTCTTAGTTCAACCTTATGCTAATGCAGTTGAAGGAGAAGAAGGAAGAAGATTAATTTTTACAGCTCTTCATGAAACTTTTTTTACTTATCTAAAGGTTGCGCTTTTTGCATCATTATTTTTGTCCTTGCCATATGTATTGACACAAATTTGGATTTTCATAGCACCAGGATTATACAAAAATGAAAAGACGGTTGTCATACCTTATTTGGTTGCAACGCCATTACTTTTCTTATTAGGATCAGCTTTAGTTTATTACTTTATTATGCCTCTAGCGATTAAGTTCTTTTTATCTTTTGAATCGATAGGAGGCAATGGAGCTTTACCAATACAATTAGAAGCAAAAGTAAACGAATATTTAAGTCTAATTATGAGACTTATTTTTGCTTTTGGGCTAAGTTTTCAGTTGCCAATATTGTTAACTTTGCTTGCAAGAGTAGGATTTGTTTCTAGTAAAGGACTTAAAAAAAACAGAAAGTTTGTAATTGTTGGTGTATTTGCAGCAGCAGCAATTTTGACTCCTCCAGATCCAATTTCGCAGATTGGACTAGGAATTCCAATACTTTTGCTTTATGAACTATCAATATTTGCTGTTCAATTTATTGAAAAAAAAAGGGTAGAAAAAGAATAAACAATGTTTGATATTAAAAAGATTAGAGAAAATCCAGAAGATTTTGATAAATCTCTTTCTAAGAGAAATTATGATCCGATTTCAAAAGATATTTTAGATCTTGATAAAAAAAATAGAGATCTGATTGCTGATCTTCAGTCTATTCAAGAAGAAAGAAATCTAAAGTCAAAAAAAATTGGCGAACTTTCTGCTTCAGGACAAGGAACAGAAGCTTCAAAACTAAAGGATGAAGTTTCAAGCCTAAAATCAAGGATGCAAGATTTAGAATCTGCTCAGAAAGATGCCCAGGATGCTTTGAATAATGTTCTGGCTAGAATACCCAATCTTCCTCATGAAACTGTTCCAGTTGGAGATGAGTCAAAAAATAAAGAAATTAAATTAATTGGTAATAAAAAAGATTTCAATTTCGAGCTTAAAGAGCACTTTGATATTGGAGAGGACCTAGGACTAATGAGTTTTGAGGATGCAGCAAATATTTCTGGTGCTAGATTTGTAATACAAAAGGGAATGCTATCAAAACTAGAGAGATCTATATCTAATTTTATGTTAGACCTGCATACTCTAGAATTTGGATATGAAGAGGTCAATGTCCCTATTCTTGTAAGAAGTGAAGCACTTTATGGAACAGGGAATCTCCCAAAGTTTGAAGAAGATCTTTTTAAAACAACAAATGATTATTTTTTAATACCTACTGCAGAAGTACCATTATCAAATTTAACTAGGGGAAAAGTATTAGATATAGCAGATTTACCAAAAAGATTTGTATCTCATACACCATGCTTTAGATCAGAAGCTGGTGCAGCTGGCAAGGATACAAGAGGTATTATGCGTCAGCATCAATTTTATAAAGTTGAATTGGTAAGTCTTACGTCTGAAGATAAATCTGAAGATGAGCACGAAAGAATGCTCAGTTGTGCAGAAGAGGTTTTAAAAAAATTAGATCTTCATTATAGAGTAGTAGTTTTATCCTCAGAAGATATGGGTTTTTCTGCCCAAAAAACATACGATATTGAAGTTTGGCTTCCTGGTCAAAAAGCATACAGAGAAATATCTAGTTGCTCCAACTGTGGAAATTTTCAAGCTAGACGAATGAATTCACGTTATAAAGATGGAAAAGCTACAAAGTTTTTGCATACATTAAATGGCTCAGGTCTCGCAGTAGGACGAACTTTGATAGCTATAATGGAGAATTATCAAAATTCTGATGGTTCAATTGAAGTCCCGAGTGCATTACAATCTTATATGAATAATCAGAAAACTATATCTTGATTTTTGATTATGTCAGGTATCGATTTAAAAAATTCTAGGATTCTAATTACCAATGACGATGGGTTTTTTTCTCCTGGAATCCATCTCTTAAAATCGATAGTCGAAAAATTCTCCAACGATGTTTGGATTGTTGCACCTGAGTTTGAAAAGAGTGGTGCTTCACACGCCTTATCTTTCATGTCTGATTTAAATTTAAAAAAACAGGAAGAAAAAGTGTTTTCAGTTAATGGAACTCCAGGTGATTGCGTTGCTATTGGTCTTGATCAGGTTTTAAAAGACAGGCGACCAGATATAATATTATCGGGTGTTAATAGTGGTTGCAATATAGGAGAGGACACTACTTATTCGGGTACAATCGCTGGGGCAATGGAGGGAATAATCAGAAAAGTTCCATCAATTTCAATAAGCCAGAACTATGAGTCAGGCAAAAAAAATCAAATTAAATGGGATGCGACAAATCATTTTCTGCCAGAAATTCTTGAAAAGATTTGTAAGACTGGCTGGACCGAAAATACATTTATAAATATTAATTTCCCATATTGTGAACCTAGTGACGTTAAAGGCATTGAAATCACTACGCAGGGAAACAGAGACTCTGACGATCTTATTATTTATGAAAAAGAAAGAGATGTCTTTAGATTTGGGCTAAGAAGACGTGTGGAAGAACATGGCAATAAGCTAGGTTTAACCCAAAATAAAAGGGTGTCTGGATTTATGACAGATGTTGAGGCGATAGCAAATCTCTATGTGTCGATTACCCCAATGCATATTGATTTAACGCATGAAAGCTCACTTATAAGACTTAAAGAGGCTATAAATTAATTATAATTATTTAGTTCAAAAAATTGATCTAAGTATGTATATTGCTTAAAAAAAAGGAGTTATTTATGGAACAGCTATTTGTTCAGTTAATGCCATTGTTTTTAATCTTTGCTGTTTTTTATTTTCTTCTTATCAGACCTCAGCAAAGAAGAGTAAAAGAACACAAGGCTATGGTTGCTGCAATTCAAAGAGGCGACAAAATATTAACTTCTGGTGGCATGAAGGGAAAAGTTATTAGAGTAATTAATGACTTTGATATAGAAGTTGAAATTTCTCAGGGCGTTAATGTCACCATTGTTAAATCTACCGTGTCTGAAGTAGAAACTGCACAGCCAGTAAAATAAAATTATAAATGCTCTATTTTTCTAGATCAAAAACAATATTAATCTTTTTGACTATTGGAATAGGCCTTTTATTTGCATCACCAAATTTTTTCAGTAAAGAGTCATTAAAAAATTTTCCAAACTTTTTTCCAAGTAAACAGGTCAACTTAGGCTTAGATTTACAAGGTGGTTCGCATTTACTATTAGAGGTTGATACAGATGTAATTATAAATGAGCGTATTGATAATTTAACGTCTGATTTGAGAAAACTTTATAGGGAGGAAAGCCTAAAGATATCAAATATAAAAATAATTGATAGCTCACTCAAGTTTAAGTCAGCTTCTACTGCACAATCAATAATCAATAAAATTAAAGACCTTTCTGTTACTGATTCTCAAAATTTGCTACAAGTTGGTTCCTCGTCAAACCTAATAGTGAGTGTGAATAATGATGACCATATAGAAATTTTATTTACGGATGAATATAAGAAACTTTTGACTATCAATGCTGTAAATCAATCATTAGAAATTGTAAGAAGAAGAATTGATGAATTAGGAACTCGAGAACCTACAATACAGAGACAGGGAACTTCAAGAATAATCATCCAAGTTCCTGGCTTGGAAGATCCTGATCAAATTAAATCACTACTGGGACAGACTGCTAAACTCACTTTTCAATTAGTTGACCAATCTGTTGTCTTTGATCCTGAGAAACCAGATAGAGCTCCTGTTGGCTCAGAAGTTTTACCTTCGGATGATAATCCAGATTATAAATACATCGTAAAAAAGAGAGTAATGGTCGGTGGAGAAAATTTAGTTGATGCACAACCAGGATTTGATCCACAAACTAATGAACCAATTGTAACGTTTCGTTTTGATGGAATAGGAGCAAAAAAGTTTGGCAGAGTTACACAGCAAAACGTTGGAAAGCCTTTCGCTATAATACTTGATGATAGAGTAGTAAGTGCCCCAGTTATTAGAGACGCAATCTTAGGAGGTTCGGGGCAAATATCGGGCGGATTCACTTCTGATGAAGCAAATGAATTAGCAATATTACTTAGAGCTGGAGCACTTCCTGCTCCACTAATCATATTAGAAGAACGTTCTGTTGGTCCAGACTTAGGAGCTGACTCTATAAATGCTGGAAAAATTGCAGCTATAATTGGATTTGTCGCAGTTATTTTATTTATGCTCTTCATTTATCGAACCTTTGGTTTCTTTGCTGACGTAGCTCTTATTATAAATTTATTATTAGTATTAGGCGTTCTTACGATGTTTCAGGCAACTTTAACGTTACCTGGCATAGCAGGAATCATTCTTACTATTGGTATGGCGGTTGATGCCAATGTTCTTATTTTTGAAAGAGTAAAAGAAGAATTAAGAAATGGAAGTTCTATGATAAATTCAATAGATAATGGTTATAAGAGAGCATTATCGACAATATTGGATGCTAATATAACAACTTTAATTGCAGCAATAATTTTATTTTTTATGGCTTCTGGACCTGTTCGAGGATTTTCAATAACCCTTGCAATTGGAATTTTTACATCAGTATTTACAGCTTTTACAGTCACAAGATATTTTATTTCTCTCAGAGTTAGAAAAATGAGATCAGAAAGTGTTGGATTAAAAATATGAATTTAGATTTTAGTTCAAAAAATATATCGTTTTTAAAAGTTCATATAATTGGATTTGTACTTTCATCAATATTGATTGTAGGGTCCATAATTTCATTTTTATCATTTGGATTGAATTTTGGGATTGATTTTAAGGGTGGAACTCTTATTGAGATTGAGACAAAAGAGGATATTGATATTTCGCAAATAAGAAACGCACTAAATAACTTGTCGCTAGGAGATATTCAGATCCAAGAATTTGGATCTAAAAATGATATTTTAATACGGATCGAACAACAATCGGGTGGAGACAAAATTCAACAAAATGTGGTTGAAATTGTAAAATCCAAATTAGACAACGATTTAGATTCTGCTGTAAATTACCGAAGAACAGAGGTAGTTGGACCTAAAGTTAGCGGCGAACTAATACAAGCTGGAACTTTAGCAATCACTTTAGCTGTATTTGCAATGTTGCTGTATATCTGGTTCAGATTTGAATGGCAATTTTCATTAGGTGCCGTATTAGCATTAATCCATGATGTAATTCTTACTATTGGCATTTTTTGTATTACACAATTAGAATTTAATCTTCCAATCATTGCCGCAATATTGACTATTGTTGGCTATTCAATGAATGATACTGTTGTAGTTTACGATAGAGTCAGAGAAAATTTAAGAAAACATAGATCACTTATAATTGAAAAGTTATTAGATTTATCAATCAATGAAACGTTATCTCGAACAATCATAACATCAATCACTACTTTACTAGCTCTTTTATCTCTTTACATTTTTGGTGGGTCAGTAATTAAAGGCTTTACTTTTGCAATGATTTGGGGAGTCCTTGTGGGAACATACTCATCAATTTTTGTTGCCGCGCCCTTGCTCAAATATCTAGATGTGAAAAGGGACTGGACAAGCACATCAGCAGTTGATTCGACTAGAAAATAGCTAGGCTAAATTCTGTGCTGCAACCATTGCTAACAACATTGGTATTGATAGCATTGTATTAGTTCTAGAAAAGAGCATTGCTGTTCTTGCAGATTTAGCTTTTGTTTCAGCATCAGCCTCAACAATACCAAGAGCTTTTTTCTGATTTGGCCAAATTACCATCCATACATTATAAGCCATAATAAGCGCTAGCCACATTCCAATTCCAATTGTAAGTGCTCTTGGATCATTGAAATTTGGTATTGTCAAAAGAAGCGCATTTATAGCTCCAGAGTGACCATAGTAAAGGGCTAAAGTAATTAATCCAGTAATCACTGTGGCAAGTGCAGCCCATCTAAACCAAAACAACGCAGCAGGAGCAATAACTTTTCCAATAGCAGGCTTTTGATCATCGGGAATATTCGGCATATTAGGAATTTGAACAAAATTGAAATACCAAAGAAGACCAATCCACATAACTCCAACAACAACATGTAAATATCTAAAAATCGTTTGCCAAAAAATTAGATCAAAAGATAAATCATATGCTCTGAACATTATGATGAGCAATATCAACAGTAGTACTGTTCCAGCGATGATTGTTTTATTGAGTGATTGCAGAATACTTGCCATTTTTTTTCCTCTAAATTTATTTACGAATCTATTTGTATCAAAAAAAATTACAAAAATTAAACTAAATTTTTTAAATATTGGCCTGTATAGCTTTTTTTATTCTTTTTAAGTGTTTCAGGTGTTCCACAGCCTATTATTTCACCTCCGCCATCTCCTCCTTCTGGGCCTAAATCAATTAACCAGTCGGCAGTTTTAATGACATCAAGATTATGCTCAATAACAACAATCGTATTTCCCTGTTCAACTAATATTTGTAAAACCTCTAAAAGTTTTTTTATATCATGGATATGTAATCCAGTTGTAGGTTCATCTAGAATATACAAAGTCTGGCCAGTTGCTCTTTTTGAAAGTTCTTTTGATAGTTTAATTCTTTGGGCTTCTCCACCTGATAAGGTTGTAGCTTGTTGTCCAATTTTGATATATCCAAGTCCGACGCTGTGTAACGTGCTAAGCTTATTTTTAATTAATGGTATAGGATCAAAAAATTTCAAACCTTCATCAACAGTCATATTTAAAATATCAGAAATATTTTTATCTTTGTATTTAATTTCAAGGGTCTCACGGTTATACCTTTTACCCTCGCATTCGTCACAAGTTACATAAACATCAGGTAAAAAATGCATTTCAATTTTAATGACACCATCTCCTTCACAAGCTTCACATCTACCACCTCTTACATTAAACGAAAATCTGCCAGCTTTATATCCTCTTGCTTTTGACTCTGGCAGGCCTGCAAACCAATCTCTAATAAATGTAAAAGCTCCTGTATATGTTGCGGGATTTGACCTTGGTGTTCTACCAATAGGTGATTGATCAATATCTATTATCTTGTCTATGTTATTAATTCCTTCAACTGACTTAAAGGAAGATGGATTAGTATTTGAGCCATTCAACTCTTTCGCGATTGCTTTATAGAGTGTATTGATTGTCAATGTTGATTTTCCACTTCCAGAAACGCCAGTTATACATGTGAGAGTTCCTAGGGGTATTTCACAGTCAACATTTTTAAGATTATTTCCTGATGCGCCTTTAATATAAATTTTCTTGTCATCTTTTGCTTTTCGTCTTTTTATTGGTACTTCGATCATCATTTTTCTTGATAAATATTGACCAGTTAAACTTTTTTTATTCTTCATGATTTCTTTTGCTGTTCCACTTGCAGTTACATGACCTCCATTGACTCCAGCTTCTGGCCCTAGATCAATTATATGATCAGCATTAATCATCGCCTCTTCATCGTGTTCAACAACAATTACAGTATTTCCAAGGTTCCGAAGCCTCTTAAGGGTTTCAAGTAGCCTAGCATTATCTCTTTGATGTAATCCAATCGAAGGTTCATCGAGTACATATAATACACCTGTAAGACCAGAACCAATTTGAGAAGCCAATCTTATTCTTTGAGACTCTCCACCTGAAAGAGTCCCAGAGTTTCTAGATAAAGTAAGATACTCTAGACCTACATTGTTTAAAAAATTTATTCGCTCATTTAATTCTTTCAATATCCTATATGAAATTTCAATTTCTTTTTTTGAGAGATTTTTCTCAAGCTTTTGAAACCAAACGAGAGATTCCTTGATAGACTTCTGACACAACTGACCAATATGTAGGCCATTGATTTTTACAGCTAGGGCCTCTTTTTTGAGTCTAAATCCATCACATTCATGACAACTGCTTTCAGTTTGATATTTTTCAATATTTGATCTCATCCAATCACTTTCAGTCTCTAAATACCTTCTTTCTAGATTGTTAACAACACCTTCAAACTCCCTATAATAAGTATATCCGTCGTCGTACTTAAATTTAACTTCATCTTCAGAACCGTAGAGAATGATGTCTTGAATTTTTTTAGAAAGTTTTTTCCATGGGGTATCAAGAGAAAATTTGAAATGTTTAGATATGCTCTCACACACTTGTCTATAATAGCTAGAAGTTGCAATTGGCCATGGAGCAATAGCTCCTTCATTTATTGAGAGATTTCTATTTGGTACAACGAGTTTTGTATCAATTGATAAATCAGTACCTATACCGTCGCACTCAGGACAAGCACCATAAGGATTGTTGAATGAAAATAAACGTGGCTCAATTTCTTCTATTGTAAAACCTGAAACTGGACAGGCAAATTTAGAAGAAAATATTTCTTCCTTTGGATCTTTACTATTTTGTTCATAATCCTCGATTATTACGATTCCATCCGCAATATTTAATGCAGTTTCAATACTATCGGCCAACCTATTTCCAAGATCACTTGAAAGTGAAATTCTATCTACAACAACAGATATGTCGTGCTTCTTCTTTTTATCTAAAATTGGAAGGGCATCAAACTCAAATTGATCACCGTCAATTTTTACTCTTTGAAATCCTTTTTTTTGGAGTTCAGATAATTCTTTTTTGTATTCACCTTTCCTTCCCCTTACAATTGGCGCTAATATTAATAACTTCGATCCATCAGGTCTTGATCTGATTCTGTCCACCATTTGAGAAACAGTTTGACTTTTTATTGGTAGTCCAGTTGATGGCGAATAAGGTATTCCAATTCTTGCATACAATAAACGAAGATAGTCGTATATTTCAGTAACAGTTCCAACAGTTGATCTTGGGTTTTTTGATGTAGTTTTTTGTTCAATTGAAATTGCTGGACTCAAACCTTCAATTAAATCAACATCAGGTTTTTGCATCATCTGAAGAAATTGTCTGGCGTAAGCAGACAGACTTTCAACATATCTTCTTTGTCCTTCAGCATAAATTGTATCAAAGGCTAGAGATGATTTTCCTGAACCAGACAGCCCTGTAATAATTGTAAGCTTGTCCCTTGGTATCTTAACATTTATATTCTTTAAATTGTGCTCACGCGCACCCTGAATGGAAATATTTTTATTCATCTCAATAGTATAATTAGTTTGATTTATTAAGAGTTAAAGATAGTTGTGAATAAAATAAATATCTTTGTTTTTTTGTATACACCAAGATATTAAATAGTTAATTTATACACATGGCATCAAGTTTAAATAAAGTAATGCTGATTGGCAATTTAGGAGCCGATCCAATTATCAGGCAAACTCAAGACGGAAAAAAATTAGCTCAATTAAGCCTGGCTACCTCTGAGTCATGGAAAGATAAAAATACAGGAGAGAGACGAGATAAGACCCAGTGGCATAGAATTGTCATATTTAACGATGGTTTAGCCGGTGTTGTTGAGAATTATCTTAAAAAAGGATCTAAAATCTACATTGAGGGACAATTACAAACTAGAAAATTTACCGATAATAATGGAGTTGAAAAATATACAACTGAGGTTGTTTTGGCAAATTATAACGGTACTTTAACTATGCTTGACAGCAGAGGTGGGTCGAATGATTTTACCAACGATACATCCTCTCAGATTGACCAGGATATGGGACAAGATAATAATTTTTCTTCATCTGATGATCTTGATATTGATGATGAAATACCCTTTTAAAATGGCTTAATTTTCATTTTTCTGCTATAATTCATTAAATTATTAACTATTGAAAGTGCTGCATATTTGGCTGTTTTTAGCTAATTATTAACCATTATTTAGAGCTTAGAATTGACTGATTCAAACGATCAAAATACTAAAAGTGTAACTGAAGAATATACATCAATCTCACCTATTCCGATTGATGATGAAATGCAGAAATCTTATCTAGATTACGCTATGAGCGTAATTGTGAGTAGAGCTTTGCCTGATGTAAGAGATGGACTAAAGCCCGTTCATAGAAGAATTCTTTATGCAATGCATGAAGCGGGATATGAGTGGAATAAGCAGCACAGAAAAAGTGCCAGGGTTGTCGGTGACGTAATAGGTAAATATCATCCGCATGGCGATCAAGCTGTTTATGATGCACTCGTTAGATTAGCACAAGATTTTTCAATGAGAGTCCCTTTGCTTGATGGCCAAGGTAATTTTGGGTCTATGGATGGTGATCGTGCTGCCGCAATGAGATATACTGAGGTTCGCATGGCAAAAATATCTAAATTTTTGCTTGAGGATATTGAAAAAAATACAGTTGAGTACAGACCTAATTATGACGAAAGCGAAAGTGAGCCAATAGTACTTCCTGCAAAATATCCAAACTTACTTGTAAATGGCGCTGGTGGAATTGCTGTTGGGATGGCAACAAATATATTGCCACATAATCTTGGCGAAGTAATTGATGCATGTATTGCTTTTATTGATGATCAAGAAATTTCATTTGATCAAATTAATGAAATCATAAAAGGTCCAGATTTTCCTACTGGAGGAAAAATTGTTGGCACAAAGGGAATAAAAGACTCTCAGATGAGTGGAAGAGGCTCAATTATAGTTCAGGCAAAATCAGAATTTGAAGAATTTAAAAATGACCGTGAAGCAATTATTTTTTCTGAGTTGCCATATCAGGTTAATAAATCAACACTTATTGAAAAAATTGCAGAACTAGTGAGAGATAAAAAAATTGAAGGTATCAGTGATCTAAGAGATGAATCAGATCGACAGGGTGTAAGGGTAGTCGTTGAATTAAAGAAAGGTGTCATTGCACAAGTAATTTTAAATAAATTATATAAGTTTACGCCACTACAAAGCTCTTATGGAGTAAATGCTCTAGCTCTTAACGATCAAAAACCTGAACTGATGAATATTAAGGATTTCTTAAGACATTTTATAAATCACCGAGAAGAAATTATCTCTCTAAGAACTAGATTTGATTTAAATAAAGCAAGAGACCGTGCTCATGTTTTAACTGGCTTAGCAATTGCTATATCAAATGTAGATAAAGTAATAGAAATTATAAAAAATTCTAAAGATCCTAGTTCTGCTAAAATGGAACTCCTAAAAACAAAATGGAAAAGCGCAGATGTAAAAGATATACTTGAGTTAATAGATGATCCCAGACAAATTAAAAATGATAAAGATATATATCTTACTGAAGATCAAGCTAAATCTATTTTAGAGTTAAGGCTACAAAGATTAACAGCTCTTGGAAAAGGCGAGTTACAAGAAGAATTAAAGTCGTTATCAAGCAATATAAATGAATATCTCTCAATCTTGAGAGATAAGAACAAATTACAATCTGTAATAAAAGACGAGCTTAATTTTGTTAAAGGGGAATTTTCATCTCCTAGAAAAACTGAAATTACTGAACATGAGGCCTCAGATATAGATCAGGAAGATTTAGTTCAAAGGAGTGACATGGTTATTAGTATTACTAATTCTGGTTATGTGAAAAGAGTTCCGCTTGAAATGTATCGAGCACAAAAGAGAGGCGGCAAAGGAAGAGCGGGAATGAAAACTAATGATGAAGACTTTGTCACTCAAGTGTTTACTGCTAGCACACATGACAATATGCTATTTTTTTCTTCAAGTGGTTTGGTTTATAAGCTTAAAACTTGGAAAATTCCGGAGTCATCGCCCACAGCTAAAGGCAAGGCAATAATAAACTTACTAAATCTTAAACAAGACGATCAGTTATCTAGTATATTAGTGATGCCAGAAAATAAAGCATCTGAGGATAGTTATTTAATCTTTGCTACAGCTGATGGAAGCATAAGAAAAAATAGTATAGATGATTTTAAAAATATCCAAGCAAATGGAAAAATTGCCATGAAGCTATCTGATTCAAATAAGATTGTTGGAGTAAGAATATGCACAGATAATGATGATGTTTTACTTTCTACTAAAGATGGAAAATGCATTAGAACTCCAGTTTCTAAATTAAGAACTACGAAAAGTCGAAACTCCGTTGGAGTAAGAGGAATAAAGTTATCAAAAAATGACTCAATAATTTCACTTTCAATATTGTCTCATTTGGAAGTTAGTACAGCTGAAGCCAAAGCATATCTCAAAATGAGTAAAATAAATAAAGAAAATAATGAAGATATTGAAGATGAAAATAATAGTGAAGAAACTGAAGACATTACAATTTCTGATGACCGTTTTCAGGAGTTAAAAGCTTGTGAACAATTTATTCTTACGGTGACAGAAAATGGCTTTGGAAAAAGAACATCATCTTATCAATTTAGAGTAACTAATAGAGGTGGCTCCGGAATAATGTGTATTACCACTTCGTCAAGAAATGGAAATGTTTTAGCATCTTTTCCAGTAGGCCATGATGACGATATAATGCTAATTACAAAATCTGGACAATTAATTAGATGCCCTGTCATGGATATACGCGTTGCTGGTAGAAATACCCAAGGAGTAAGCATATTCAAAACATCTGACAGTGAAAAAGTTGTTTCAGCATCAAGAGTTGAAATAGAAAATTAATTGGTAGAGGATTGATTATATTCAATATATAATTCTATATGGAAAAAATTGGCGTATATCCTGGAAGCTTTGATCCAATTCATAAAGGGCATATTGATGTTGTGAATAGAGCTCTACGATTTGTTGATAAACTATATATTGCTGTAGCAGATAGTCCTCATAAAAATCCCTTGTTCACTCTCAACGAACGTAAAGATATGATTGATAATGAATTTTCCAAAAGTAGTTCTATAGAAGTGGTAGCTTTTGATAATCTTCTGGTTGAATTTGCTAAATCACTAAATGCAAAAGTTATTGTTAGAGGCCTTAGAGTTGTTTCAGATTTTGAATATGAATTTCAAATGGTAGGTATGAATCGTCAATTAAATTCTGAAATTGAAACAGTTTTTTTAATGGCAGATGCTCAAAGACAGTCAATATCATCAAACTTTATAAGAGATATAGCAAGATTAGACGGAGATATATCAAATTTTACAACAGACTATGTTTCCAGCAAATTAAAAGAAAAATTTAATAATTAACTTTGATGAGAAAATTTTTACTATATATATTCTCACTAATTATTTTTTTTAACAATTTAGCAAACGCTGAAGAAAGTTTATATATGGCAAATGATCCAGAAAATTCAATTCAAATAGAGCTCAAAGATGGAAATGTAATAATTGAGTTATTACATGAAGTAGCTCCAAATCATGTTAATCAAATCAAAGAGCTAGCAAGAGAGGGTTTTTATGATGGCGTACCTTTTCATAGAGTTATTCCAGGTTTCATGGCACAGACAGGAGATGGGCAATTTGGAAATGGAACAGGTGGATCAAGTAAACCTGACTTAATACAAGAGTTTAATGATACACCACATTTAAGAGGAACTGTATCTATGGCAAGAACACAAGATCCAAACTCTGCTAATAGTCAATTCTTTATTTGCTTTGGCTCTACTCCACATTTAGATGGTCAGTATACAGTTTTTGGTCAAGTTGTGTCAGGGATGGAGCATGTTGATAACATTAAAGTTGGCTCTGGATCAAATGGTGAAGTTACAGATCCTGATTTAATGATATCAGTGAAAGTTTTGTCTGATATTTAATTTATATGGACATTAGTCACTTTGACTTTGATCTTCCTAAAGAATTAATAGCCAGTAGACCTATTCATCCAAGAAATATCTCACGATTACTTATTGGGGATAACACTATTACTCATGATAATTTTAATAATATATTAAATTATATTGAAAAGGACGATTTGCTTGTTGTAAATAATTCAAAAGTAATACCTGCGTATTTTTCAGTAAAATTTAATTCTGGTCATATAAACGTCACACTTCATAAAAAGATTGAGGATTCATTATGGAGAGCATTTATAAAGCCTGGAAAAAAAATCAATTCAGGTGACAAAATTACTTTAGATGATAAGCATTTTTTTAAGATCATAAAAAAATTCACTGAAGGGGATTTTTTAATAGAAATGAATGAAAAAGAAGAAATGATATTCAAAAAGTTTGGTAAAATGCCTCTTCCTCCATATATCTTAAAATCTAGAAGTAGCGACGAAAAAGATTTTGATGATTATCAAACAGTTTATGCAAGTCAAGATGGCTCAATTGCAGCACCAACTGCTGGACTGCATTTCAACAGCAAAATCTATAATAAATTACAAAACAATAATCAATTAGCAGAGATTACTCTTCATGTTGGAGCTGGAACATTTATGCCCATTAGAGATAAAATCGAAAATCATAAAATGCATAGTGAAAATGGCTTTATCTCAGATGAAGTAATTGAAATAATAAAAGAGAAAAAGTCTAAAAAAGGGAGAATAATATCTGTTGGAACTACATCTCTAAGATTACTAGAATCAGCTGCGATGAAAGGTGAGCTAACTTCATTCAGTGGAGATACAGATATCTTTATTAGACCTGGGTTTAGATTTAATGTTGTAGACATGCTATTAACTAATTTTCATTTACCAAAATCATCTCTAATGATCTTGGTTTCTGCATTTGCTGGCATAGATAAAGTTCAATTACTTTACAAGGAAGCAATCAAAAATAATTACCGTTTTTTTTCATATGGAGATGCAAGTTTGCTTTTTCGACATGAATAATTTTGATTTAATTAGTAGTGACAATTTAGCAAGGAGAGGTGTTATAAAAACTCTTCATGGCAATATCAATACTCCAGCATTTATGCCTGTAGGAACAGCGGCAACTGTTAAGGCAATTACAACGCCTGATTTAATAAATACTAGATCAGAGATTTTATTAGGAAATACTTACCACTTAATGTTGAGGCCGGGAGATGAACTTATAAGGGAGTTTGGTGGGTTACACGATTTTATGAACTGGCAATTACCCATCTTGACAGACTCTGGTGGCTACCAAGTTTATTCACTTTCAAAATTAAGAAAATTAACTGACGATGGTGTTGAATTTAAATCTCATATCGACGGAAAAAAATTTTTTGTTACTCCTGAAAGATCAATCGAAATTCAAAAAAATCTTAATTCAGATATTGTCATGTGTTTTGATGAATGCACTCCTTTTCCCGCAACATATGAGCAGGCAAAAGAGTCTATGCTGCTATCAATGAGATGGGCAGAAAGATGCAAGGAAGCATTTTCAGGATCACCAAATCAGTTATTTGGAATTGTTCAAGGTGGCACTTATTCTGATTTAAGGGAAGACTCTGTCAAATTATTAACCAACCTTGATTTTAATGGCTACGCAGTTGGAGGATTGGCAGTTGGAGAGCCACAAAATGAAATGTTTAAGGTTTTAGATTATACATGTAATTTTTTACCTCAGAATAAACCAAGATATCTGATGGGAGTTGGAAAGCCTGATGATATTATTGGAGCGGTTTCAAGAGGCATTGATATGTTTGATTGTGTTCTTCCTACGAGAAGCGGAAGGAATGGTCAAGCATTTACAAAAAATGGAACTATCAATATCCGAAACGCTAAATATAAAAACCTTAAAACATCAATTGACCCTGAAAGTGATAATCCAGTTTGCAACTCTTACTCAGCTGCTTATCTTCATCATTTGTTTAATGCAAAGGAAATGCTAGGAGGCATGCTCTTATCTTTGCATAATATTTATTTCTATCAAAATTTAATGAATGAAATCAGGATTTCAATTGAAGAAAAAAATTTTCATGATTTTGCTAAAAAGTTTCTTAACAAATATAATTAAGATTACTTTCCTTTAAAAGTAGCTTTCTTTTTTTGAAGGAATGACATTACTCCATTGAAGCAGTCCTCAGTTTTGCCCGCAATTGTTTGTGCTTTACTTTCTGCATTAAGTTGTGATTCAAAGTCGTTTCCTAGACTCTCCCAATAGAGCTTTCTCATTAATTTGTAAGCAACAGTAGGTCCATTAGCAATTTCAGTTGCTGTTTTCATTGTTTCCTGCATAAGATTATTATGACTGTAAACAAAATTTATCAATCCCCAAGAAAGAGCCTTTTCAGCACTTATTTTTTCCCCCAACATAGATAGTTCTATGGCTCTGGCCATTCCAATTTTACGTGGAAGTATATACGTTGATCCTGCATCAGGAACTAGACCAATAAATTTAAAAGCTTGATAAAAGTATGACTTATCTGATGCAAATATTAAATCACCAATAATTCCAAGGGAGCAACCTGCTCCAGCTGCAACACCATTTATAGATGTAATAACAGGTATTTCTAAATTTTTTAGATCAATCAACATAGGATGATAATGTGTAATTAACCCTTTTCCCAAATCTCTATCCATTGGATTGCCACTTTCTGACGGCGCAGCGTTTGTATCTATTAGGTTAGCCCCAGCACAAAAGCCTCTTCCTTCTCCAGTAATCACAAGACATCTTGCATTTGTTGTTCCAGAATTTATTAATTTAATCTTTTCATGTATTTCAGTTAACATCTCTAAAGATAAAGCGTTAAGTCTATCTGGGTCATTTAATGTTAAAAGAGCAACATTATTATCATCTATGTGAAATTTGATTTTATTTGGCATATAAAAAAGTCTTAAAAAGAATAGTCTGATAATAATATCGGCTTATTAAGTGTCAATAAATTCTATTTGAATTATACTTCTAATTTCTATACGATCTGAATAATTTTTTATAAAGGAAAAAGTATGGGTTTAGGTGGAGTAAGTGTAGCGTCGGAATATCCCGAAGTTTCTAAGGATGAATTAAATAATTTTTTAAGTCACTTAAAGTCTAGATTTCGTGATGGTTTGTACCCAGACTATAATGAGAGAATTGATAGAATTAACAGACTAAAAGTTCTTGTAGAAGAAAATTCTGACGCTTTTCATAAAGCTTTGCAAAATGACTTTGGAACACGTCACGAACAATTGAGCTTGCTTTCAGATACTTTGCCCATAATTGGCAGCGCAAAACATATTACAAAAAATTTAAAAAAATGGATGAAGCCTGAAAAAAGAAAACCGAACTTTCCTTTAGGTCTTCTTGGTGCTAAAGCATTTATCCACAATCAACCATTTGGAGTTGTAGGAATTATTTCTCCATGGAATTTTCCTCTTAATTTAAGCTTGGGGCCTTTAGTTGAAGTATTTGCTGCGGGAAATAATGCTATGATGAAGTTATCAGAGTTTGTTCCTGAAACTTCTGAATTGACCGAAAAATTAGTTAAACAATACTTTAGTGATGATGAAGTAGTTGTAGTTAATGGTGGCCCACAAACATCCCAAGCATTTGCAGGTCTTGCGTTTGATCATCTTTTATTTACTGGTTCAACTCATGTAGCAAAAAAAATTGCTTATGAAGCTTCTGAAAATTTAGTTCCACTAACACTAGAGCTTGGAGGAAAGTCGCCTGTAATAGTTGGCCCTAAAGCAAAAATGAAAAAAAGTGTCGATAAAATTATGATGGGCAAACTATTAAATGCAGGTCAAATATGTATTTCTCCTGACTATGTTTTTCTGCCTGAGGGCAAGCAAGGCGAATTTGTTGAGCATGCAAAAACATATGTAAAAGATTCCTATGAAACTCTTAAAAACAATCCTGACTATACTTCAATCATACATCTAAATCACTATGAAAGACTTAGATCATATATTTCTGATGCAAAGTCTAAAGGTGCTGAGATTGTAGAAATTAATCCAGCAAATGAGGATCTTACACAACAGGAACACCATAAAATTCCTCCAACATTAATTCTTAATCCAACTGAAGACATGGAAGTAATGAAAAATGAAATATTTGGACCAATCTTGCCTGTTATGTCCTATGAAAACTTTGAGGACACAATTAAATATGTAAATCATAATCCTAAGGCACTTGCACTGTATTATTTTGGAGATGATGAAAAAGAAATGAATGATCTTTTAAATAAGACAACATCAGGTCAACTTGTAACCAATGATGTTCTTTTTCAATTTTCAATGCACGATTTGCCTTTTGGAGGTGTAGGACCAAGTGGCTCAGGTTCATATCATGGACATGATGGATATCGTAATTTCAGTCATAAAAGAGCTGTTTTAAAGGGCCAAAATATAATTAATGCTGGTAAAATGGTATCAGCTCCTTACAGTGAAAAAACTGAAAAAAATATTAAGAATCTAGCCTAAAGAATATTTTCTGCTGAAACTTTCTTAGAATTCTCAGTGATAAACTTAAATCGAAGTTCTGGTTTTTTGCCCATTAATGCTTCAATAGATTTTTTTGTTTTTTTCTTATCTTTCGAAGCAATTTGAATTTTTAGCAAAGTTCTATTTTCAGGTGACATAGTTGTTTCTTTAAGTTGCGCAGGCATCATTTCTCCCAGGCCTTTAAATCGATTAATTTCAATATTCTCAGAATTTTTAAATTCTTTTTTAACTATTTCATCCTTATGTTTTTCACTAACAGCATAGAAAATCTTTCCTCCTTTAGAAATCTTAAACAAAGGAGGAACAGATAAATAAAGTTGACCATCATCAATCAATTTAGGAAATTCATTATAGAAAAAACCCATGAGAAGTGTTGCTATATGTGCACCATCAACATCTGCATCAGTCATAATAATAATTTTTTCATACCTTATATCTTTAGGGTTATAATTATCACCTCTTTTACACCCTAAGGCTTGAATGAGATCAATTATTTCTTGATTAGCATTTATCTTATCTCTTGATGCGCTGATAACATTAAGTATCTTTCCTCTAAGTGGTAGGATTGCTTGAGATTGTCTATCTCTTGCTTGTTTTGCAGATCCTCCTGCAGAGTCACCTTCTACAAGAAATAATTCAGTACCCTTATTACCACTGATAGTACAATCAGCTAATTTACCAGGGAGCGTTATTTTTTTTCTTTTTGATTGCCTTTCAATAGCTAATTCAGACTTATTTTGAAGCCTCAATTGAGAACGGTTGTAGGCATAAAGAAATAATTGTTCTGCTGTTTTTGTTTTTTTTGCTAGCCATTGTTCAAAAACTTGTTTTGTTTTTGTTTCTATTTTTTTCCCAGGTTCAATACTTGATAATTTCTCTTTAGTCTGGCCTTGAAATTCTGGGTTTTCAATAAATATGGAGAGAATAGATGCCGATGACCCAAAAAGATCTTCCTGAATAATTTGAGAAGCTTTTCTTTCATATTTTATTTTTGAAAATTCTTTAAATGCTTTAAACATTCCATTTTTAAATCCATTTTCATGAGTTCCACCCAAAGGTGTCTTAATGGTATTACAATATGACTCATTAATTGGATCAATTGCATCAAACCAATTTATTACTGCTTCTAAATTATTTCCATTATCATCGATATTTACTTTAAAATAAAATTCTTCATCAAATATTGGTTCACTTGGACTTGTTAATGCAGATAAATAATCATGAATACCTTTTGCATAATGAAGTTTATCTTGAGTTGGAACATTCTTTTTAATTAAACTTTTTGGGCAGGACCAATTGATTTCAACATTTGGTATAAGATAGGCTTTTGCTTTTGCCATATTATATATAATAGAAGAGTCAAAGTTTTCTTTTCCAAAAATCTCATCATCAGGTGTAAATTTTATCTTTGTTCCCTTTTTAATACTTCCTCGTGATATAGTTTTAAGCTTATTTTTCTTTATCCCTTTTGAATAAGATTGAGTATAAAATTTCTTATCTCTTGCTATTTCAAGTTCAAGTTTTTTTGATAGTGCATTTACAACAGATACACCAACACCATGCAGACCCCCTGAAGTTTGATAATTTTTATTTGAAAACTTACCACCTGAGTGAAGTGTTGTAAGAATAACTTCTACTGCGGGAAGTTTAAATTTAGGATGTTTATCAACGGGTATACCACGACCATTATCTGTAATTTCAATAGTAGTGTTATCTAAAAGCTTGACGTCAACTTTATTTGCATGACCTGATACAACTTCATCCATGGAGTTATCAAGTACTTCGCTAACTAAATGGTGCATGGCATGTATATCTGTGCCACCTATATACATCCCGGGTCTTTTGCGAACAGGCTCAAGTCCCTCTAAAACTTCTATATCTTTAGCGGTATAATTAGTGCCTTTAACCTTAGTTTTCTTCTTTACAGTCTTGGCTTTTTTTTTTGTTTTTTTTACCATTAATGGTACTGATTTTATTAGATTCTTTACTTTGTGTAATATTTTATTAGTCTATCGAAATATTTTTTTTTTGGAATATTTATGCCAGTCATCGAGTCAAAAATAATGATAAATTCGAATTCTTTCAAACAGAATGAGTCTGACCATTTAGAATTAATCAATGAATTTCGGGCACTTGAAAAGAAAATTTCTGATAATTCTGCCAGATCAAAACCAAAATTTGAAAAGAGAGGACAGCTTTTACCAAGGGAGAGACTCTTAGCTTTACTTGACCCTGACAGCTACTTTATTCCTCTTTCAACACTTGCAGGATATAAAATGGGTGATGATGACGGTGATAAAAATATTTCAGGCGGGGGAGGAATAAGTGGAATAGGTTATGTTTCTGGAGTCCGCTGTATGGTGAGTGTTTCAGATTCTGGTATCAAAGGCGGCAGCATGACAGAAATGGGTGTTGTAAAAGCACTACGTGGAGCAGAAATCATTAAAGAAAACAAACTACCATTAATAAGCTTGGTTGAGAGCGCTGGTGCAAATCTATTCAGGCAATCTGAAGTATTTTTACCTGGAGGAAGAAGTTTTGCTAATTTAGCAAAAATGTCCGCTATGGGGATTCCGACTATTGCAGTAGTTCACGGTAACTCAACTGCAGGTGGCGCCTATACCCCAGGTTTATCTGATCAAGTTATAGTGGTTAAGAATAGATCAAAAATATTTTTAGCTGGACCACCACTACTCAAGGCTGCTCTTGGAGAAATTGCGACTGATGAAGAGCTTGGCGGAGCGGAAATGCATTATACAGTATCAGGTTTAGGTGAATACATGGCAGATGACGATGCTGGCGCAATTAAAAAATGTCGTGAGGTAGTGAAAAATCTTGGATGGAATGATAATTTTATTACAACTAAAAATGAAAATTACAGTGAACCTATTTATTCTCCAAACGAACTAATTGGTGTAGTTCCAACAGACTATAAAAAACCATACGACGTAAAAGAAGTTATTGCTAGAATTGTTGATGGATCTGAATATTTAGATTTTAAACCTGAATTTGGCAAACAAACAGTTACCGGAACAGCAAGAATTCATGGATATAAAGTAGGCATAGTTGGTAACAATGGTCCAATATTTGCAGATGGTGCGGTTAAGGCTGCTCAATTTATACAATTATGTTCAAAACATAATACTCCTTTAATTTTTTTACAGAATACAACTGGATATATGGTTGGAACCAAAGAGGAGAGGAGAGGGATTATTAAGCACGGATCAAAAATGATACAGGCTGTAACGAACTGTACTGTTCCAAAAATAACATTACGAATAGGAGCTTCCTTCGGAGCTGGGGAATATGGAATGGCAGGAAGGTCTTTTGATCCAAGATTTTTATTTTCTTGGCCTAATAACAAATTAAGTGTGATGGGTGGCGAACAGGCAGGTAAAACTATGTCACAGGTTGCAGTTGAGTCTGCGAAAAGAAGAGGTGAAGAGCCAAATATGGAAATGATAAAAGCAATCGAGCAAAAGATAATTGATACCTATAAAGAAGAAGGTGAAGCTCTTTTTGCAACAGCAAGAATTTGGGATGATGGCATTATTGATCCGAGAGATACGAGAAAGATTTTAGGTGAATGTCTAAATATTGTTTGTGATTCTGAGAAGAGAGATTTACGTCCAAACACATTTGGCGTTGGACGTATGTAGTTTTAGTTTTTGCCTGGTAAAATATCTAAATATTTTGAAATAATTCCAAGCATAACTTCATCTGATCCACCACCGATTGAACCTAGCCTTTGATCTCTGTACGCTCTAGATACTGGAGTTTCATCCATAAAGCCCATTCCGCCCCAATACTGTAAACAAGCATCATTTACTTCTCTGGCTAATCTTGTTGATTTTAGTTTAGACATTGATGCTAACTTTGTACAATCACCGCCATTTACATGAATTTCAATTCCTTTCCATGTGAGAGCCTTCAAGGCCTCAACTTCAGTCATCAACTCAGAAAGTCTAAAGTGTACTATTTGATTATCTATGATGGGCTTACCAAATGTTTTACGCTGACGAGTATATTCAATTGTTTCATTAATAATGTTTTCACATCCAGAATAATTTCCAATAGCTGCGTAGAGTCTTTCTTCCTGAAATTGCATCATTTGATAGACAAAACCCTTACCTTCATCTCCAATTAAATTTCTTGCAGGAACTCTAACATCCTCAAAAAAAATTTCTGCAGTATCAGATGAATGCATTCCCATTTTTTTTAATTTTCTATTTATTGTAACTCCTTTTGTTCGCTTTCCTTCTTCTTTAAGAGGAACACAAATTAAAGATTTGTTAAAATGACGATTATCGTTTGAGTTATCTGTATTTGCGAGCATACACATCCAATCAGCCTGAGTGCCGTTAGTGATCCACATTTTAGAACCATTAATTATATAATCATCTCCATCTTTAACGGCAGATGTTTTAATTGCAGCAACATCTGATCCAGCATGAGGCTCTGAAACCCCTATACATGATACAAATTCTCCTGAAATAGAGGGTCGAAGAAAAGTCTCACAAACATGTTCGGATCCAAATCTAGCTAGAGCAGGAGTTGACATATCTGTTTGAACTCCAATTGCCATTGGCACTCCTCCGCATTTAATAGTAGCTAAAGCTTCATTCAAAACAGCGCCATATGAATAATCTAAACCTGATCCACCATATTTTTCTGGCTTAGTTACCCCTAAAAATCCCTGATCACCTAATTTTTTGAAAACTTCATGCGCAGGAAAAATTTCATCTTCTTCCCATTGATCAACATATGGATTTATTTCGGTCTCAACAAACTTTATTGCTGATCTTTTTAGTTCTTCATGTTGCGAGGTTAATTCCATATTACCATTTTATAGCATCTTCTAATCTGTCGTCACCCCAAAAAATTTCACCATTTACAATGAAGCTGGGTGATCCAAATATTCCAAGCTCTCTTGCCTTATCAGTTTGAGTATTATAACGCTGAATAATAGTTTCAGTATTTGATTTTTCAATAAGGTCATTTACATCAATGCCCATATCTTTTGAAACTTTATTGAGGCATTCTTCAGATCCAGCTTCAATTCCACTTTCAAACCAGTATTTATACGTTAACTTAACATATTCTTCACACCAACCTTCTTCTATACCATATACTGCGATTTGATTTGCTAGGTCGAAATTTTTAAGAGGATACGGGGCTGGTATTTTTGGATTTAGATTATAATTTTTAGCCCGTCTTTCAATATCTCTCCACATATAATCTGATTTAACTTTTTTTTCAGGAGGAGTGAATGGGATATTATTCATTTCCATCATTAGTTTTCGAACACTAAAAGGACTCCAATTAAATGAAACTTGATGTTCCTTTTCAATTTCTGATAACCTAGACACAGAAAGATAAGTATAGGTGCTACCTATTGAGAACCAAAAATCAAGGACCTTCATGCGTTAGAATTCAAAATTGAATAAGTGCATATTTATACACTAAAGTAATTTTTGAATTCCACGGGATGAGGCGAGTGTTCTAGATCATATACTTCCTGCATTTTAAGATCTATGTACCCATCAATTTGATCATCAGTGAAAACTCCACCTTCGGTTAGAAAAGCTCTATCCTGATCAACGGATTCTAGCGCCTCTCTTAAAGATCCACAGACAGTTGGAAGTGCAGCAACTTCACTATCAGATAACTCATATAGATCTTGGTCGCTTGCATCACCTGGGTGTATTTTATTTTTTATTCCATCCATTCCCGCCATAAGCATTGCAGCAAAAGCTAAATATGGATTTGCAGTGGGATCAGGAAATCTTACCTCAACTCTTTTTCCTTTTGGGCTATCAGAAACTGGTATTCTGCATGAAGCAGATCTATTTCTTGCGGAATAAACAAGTATGACTGGAGCTTCAAATCCTGGAATTAATCTTTTGTAACTATTTGTACTTGGGTTAGTAAAGGCATTTAATGCTTTGCCATGTTTTATGATGCCACCAATATAATGAAGCGCAGTTTCAGAGAGGCCAGCATACTCATTACCTGAAAACAGAGGTTTGCCATCTTTCCAGATTGATTGATGAGTGTGCATGCCAGACCCATTATCACCTTTTACTGGTTTAGGCATGAATGTAGCTGTTTTACCAAATGAATTTGCTACCATGTGAACTCCATATTTATACAATTGAATTCCATCGCCTTGTTTTAACAGAGTATCAAACAATAAACCTAGCTCATGTTGACTTGGTGCGACTTCGTGGTGATGCTTTTCCATTTTTAAACCTAAGTTTTTTAATTCTTCAAGAAACTCAGTTCGGATATCTTGAGCGCTATCAACTGGTGGAACAGGGAAATAACCACCTTTAATTCCAGGTCTATGGCCAAGATTGCCACTTTCATAATTTTTAGCACTGTTATAAGGTCCTTCAATACTATCAATTTCAAAGCTAGACTTGTTCATCTCAACTTGAAACTTTACATCATCAAACACAAAGAATTCAGCTTCGGGGCCAATATAGACTGTATCACCAATACCACTTGCTTTAACATATTCTTCTGCTTTTTTAGCAGTTCCACGAGGGTCTCTTTCATAGGGCTCTTTTGTTACAGCGTCTAAAATATCACAAAATATCATCATTGTGGGTTGGGCAGTAAATGGGTCCATAACCGTAGTTGAAAGATCAGGTTTTAATACCATGTCAGACTCATTTATAGCTTTCCAGCCTGCAATAGATGACCCATCAAAGAATACGCCATCATTTAATAGATCCTCATCAACAACAGTGCCATCCATTGTTAAATGTTGCCATTTACCTTTAACGTCAGTAAATCTTAGATCTAAATATTTAGCTCCAGAATCTCTGAAAGCTTTTAATGCTTCACTTGCAGTAGTCATTTTGTCTCCCCTAAAAACGTTAATAAAGTAATGTTATAGCTTACTTTGTCAAAGTTCCAACAATATGTGAAAGTATTTTATATGGATCAGCATTAGAAGCAGGTCTTCTATCTTCAAGGTATCCATTCCAATTATTTTCAACTGTATAGACTGGAATTCTTATACTGGCACCTCTATCACTAACTCCGTATGAGAATTTATCAATACTCTGAGTTTCATGAAGACCAGTAAGTCTCATATCATTATCAGATCCATAAGAAGATATTCCTTCTTCATGAGCCTTTCCTAATTTTTCACACATTGATGAAAATAACTCTTCAGAACCTTTAGATCTCATTTCTTCATTTGAGAAATTGGTATGCATGCCTGAACCATTCCAGTCACCAGTTTTAGGTTTTGGGTGAATATTTAAACCTACACCATATTTTTCAGCGGTTTTAAACAAAAGATATCTGCTGACCCAGAGATCATCTGCAGCCTTGATACCTTTTCCAAAACACTGATACTCCCATTGACCAAGAGCAACTTCAGCATTAGTTCCAGTTAGAGTGATACCAACATCCAGACAGGCTTTTAAATGAGCATCTGATATTTCACGTCCAATAACATTACCTGCGCCAACTCCACAGTAATACTCACCTTGTTCCCTTGGGGTTCCAGCTTCCCAACCAAGAGGCTCACCATCATTAGGGTTTGTAAAGAAGAATTCTTGCTCAAAACCAAACCACCATTCATCAGTCACAACTTCAGCGGCAGCAGCTCTAAAATTTGATGGGTGAGTAGTATGATCTGCTGACTGAACCTGAGTCATAACTAAATCGTGCCCATTAGGATTGGAGTAAGTCTGAACCGGTAAAAGAAGACAATCAGAACTTCCACCATCAGCCTGTTGAGTAGATGAACCGTCAAATGACCAATCAGGTGCCGATGATTGATCTGTTGCTTTTACTTTACTTCTCATGAAAGGCTCAGGCTGGTAGCCGTCAAGCCAAATATATTCGAATGTATTCATTTTTTTGTCTTCTTTCTTAATAAATTATAGTGCGTCAGAACCAGTTTCACCGGTTCTTATTCTTGTTATTGTCTCAATATTTGAGACAAAAATCTTACCATCTCCAATGCGATTAGTGTTGGTTGACTTAATAATTGCCTCTACAGCCTTGTCTACAAGTTCGTCCTCAAGTATTATCTCAACTTTAAGCTTGGGTAAGAAATCACCAAACTCGACGCCAGTATTCATTTCTGTAAAGCCTCTTTGCCTACCTCTCCCTTTAGCTTCCAAAACAGTCATTCCTCGAACGCCTATTTCCTCTAAAGCGATTTTAACTTCATCGATCTTAAAAGGCTTTATTATTGCTTCAATTTTTTTCATAAAAAAGATGTAAGTCCCCTACGTTAAATTGAGCAATGCACTATAATTAAATACAAAGAAAACATTGCACTATTTAGAACTTATGCCAAATTGACACAAACATTTCTATAAAATATTATAAAATTTAGATTTATAAATAATTCATATTAATCAATTATTTATAAAAACTTCTTAAAATCTATCATAAAAAAATTTTTGAATAGATTTAAGTATTAGAGAAATAATTATGATTTTAAAAAATTCTCCTGATCTTTGGATTGACCAATTTCCTTTCCCTGGAGATTCAGACCATAAGTATTCTAGGGGTTTAGTTCTAATTAATTCTGGCCCTGTTTTTAAAACAGGAGCAGCAAGACTCGCTGGAAGAGCTGCTATGCGTGTTGGAGCAGGGGCTGTAAAATTGATATGTGATAAAGAAGCAGCGCAAGTGTTAGAGCCACAAATTTCAGTTGAATTAATATCTGTTATTGAAAATAAACACGATTTTCAATCTATACTAAAAGATAGAAAGGCTTCGTCAGTTCTTATTGGGCCCGGTAACACAATTTCTGATGAAACAAAAGCAAGAACACTTTTAGCTCTCGCATTTATTGATCATGTAATTATCGATGCTGATGCCATTACAAGTTTCGAAAACTCTCCAGAGGAATTATTCATTGACACATATGAACATACAATTTTAACGCCTCACGAAGGTGAATTTAGAAGACTATTCGGCGATAAAATTAATAATATTGATGACAAGGTAGTTAGGACTCTAGAGGGAGCAAAAAAAGCTGGAAGCATTGTTTTGTTAAAAGGATCTGATACAGTCATTGCTCATCCTTCGGGAAGAGTGGTAATTAATTCTTCCAAGGCACCTTATCTTGCAACCGCAGGATCAGGCGATGTATTAGCTGGAATAATATCATCATTAGTTGGACATAATAAAATGGAAGCATTTGAAGCTGCCTGTGCTGGGTCATGGATACATTCTCAGTTAGGCGAATTATTAGGTCCAGGATTAATAGCTGATGATCTAGTTGACAATATTCCACTCATAGTTAAAAACCTTGCTAAAATTAAAACCTAATGAAAAAGACTCTTATAATAATTCTATCGTTAATTACTTTTGTAAATCATTATTCTTTTGCAAATGAGCCAGCTGAAAAAACAAAGATATTTTTAGACGATGTCAAAATATATGGAACAAAGATCAATAAGGATGATGATAAAGAGATATTTGCTTGGTATGGAATTCCTTACGCTCAACCTCCTGTAGG
The DNA here is from genome assembly GCA_038103905.1 of Candidatus Pelagibacteraceae bacterium. Taxonomy (GTDB): domain Bacteria; phylum Pseudomonadota; class Alphaproteobacteria; order Pelagibacterales; family AG-422-B15; genus CABYIR01. The sequence continues at coordinate 61,915 of JAYNZW010000008.1, forward strand.
CAATTTGAGGTGGAAAGCTCCTCGAGATTTTAATTTTGAATCAGCTAATTTTAATGCTACCGATTTCCCAGAAAGGTGTGTTCAAGTTTCGAATTTCTATGATGAATTAATAACTGGTCAGAAAGAAGGATCAATCTTTGGTGAAGAAGACTGTTTGTATCTAAATGTTTTTGCTTCAGAAGAATTGTTGAAAAGTAATAAAAAGGCCCCTGTTATGTTTTGGATTCACGGAGGAGGAAATACATGGGGATATTCAGCATCTCCTATGTACATACCCACTAATTTTCTAAAATTTCATGATGTAATTCTTGTAACAGTTAATTATAGATTAGGTCCATTTGGCTGGTTTTCAGTTCCAGGATTAAATTCATCATCTGAGGAACCACTAGATCAATCGCCTAATTTTGGAACTCTTGATTTAATAAAAGCCCTTGAGTGGGTGAATGAAAACATCAGTTCTTTTGGAGGTGATCCAAATAATATTACTATTTTTGGTGAGTCTGCTGGGGCTCGAAATGTTTTGTCTTTATATGTTGCTGATCAAGCTAAAAATTTATTTCAAAGAGGGATTGTACAAAGTGGTTACTTAGTTTCAGATGATATTGAATATTCAAGGAACAATCCAAAGTCTGGTTCACTTACCTTTATTAAGTCTTCTATAAAAGAAAATGATCCAGCAATGAATCCAATGACATTAAAAGAAACACTAGAAGATACAGAAATATTAGGTAAGTATTTAAGAGGCTTATCAAAGGAACAAATCATTAGTTTTTATAGAGTTAGAGAAGACGCGGGAGGGTTAATTGATATTCCAAATGTGATACCAGATGGCATAGTAATCCCTGAAGAAGGCATTTTTAAGTCTTACTTGAATGGAAAATTTCAAGATAAAAAAATCATTCTTGGAACTAATCGAGACGAAAATAAACTTTTCATTAATGGAGATCCAAGGTTTGTTAAAACAGTTTTGCCAAGCTTTATAGCAAATTTACATCCAACACTTGGACTATGGACAAAACCTCGGGATGAAAAATTTTATGAGTCCTATTCAAGGTATCAAAGTGATGCGTGGAAATTAGATGCCGTTGATAATGCGTCAAGGTATATTTCAAAAGTAAATCAAAGTGATGTTTTTGCTTATAGATTTGACTGGGACAATGAACCTAAATTTCTTGGTATGGATTTTTCTAAATAATCAACAAAAAAGTGGTCTTTCAGATATTTTGTACGATCCAAACAATGCAGATTTTGACAGAGAATTATCTTTATCAATGAGTCAATATTGGGTCAATTTTGCATATGATGGAAATCCAAACTCAAATCCATATGAGCTTGATATTAACTGGGATCCTTGGATAAATAATAATAATGAAAGATTTATTGTTTTTGATACAAGCAATGATCAAGGAATACGAATGAATAATGCAATTTTATCATCGGATTCAATACTGCAGAGTCTATCAAGTGAAAATTTATTAATTGAACAAAAATGTATGATATTTGACGATCTATTTGATCGTACAACTCTATCAAAAAATCAGGTAGCTATACTTTATAAAGGTTTTTTGAACGGAAAATGTATTTAATTTTTCTTTAAGGTTACTTTGAAACCATCAACATTGCTGATTTCTTGCACACCATCAATATGCATTTTGTATTTTTTAAATTCTTTTTTCTCTTTCACAGCTTTTCTCGCTGAAGATATATCTTTTGCGCAGACAAAAAAATTGGTGTGACCCTCATAAAACCCTTTTGATACATCATTTGGATCGTAAAAACCTGCATGTACTTGAAATAGTTTCATGATAAGTTTATTTTGATGAAAAAACAAAATTTGCCAACAAAAATCTGTGTTACATGTAAAAAAAAATTCTCATGGAGGAAGAAATGGGAATTAAATTGGAATAATGTTAAGTATTGCTCAAAACGATGTTCACCAAGAAATAAATAATTTATTATAGTTTGTTTAAAGTTTTTTAATTAATTAAATTTGATTGATGCAATCAAAGCACCTTATTTTAGTTCTAGTTATAATGATATTGTACGGAAGTTCTTATCCAGTTGGAAAACTTGGTATTGATACAATTCCTCCTTTGTTATTTACAGCGCTTAGACTGGGATTGATTTTTTTAGCTTTTTTGCCTTTTTTTAGATTAAAATTGCCAGACAAAAAACTATTTAAACCATTAGTTGGTTTTTCTCTAGCGATGGGTATTGGGACTTACGCAACAATGTATTATGCGCTAGAGCAATTATCAATTGTTGCGCCAATTATTATTGGAGCTCAACTATCAATACCATTCGGATTAATGCTTAGTTTATTTTTTTTAGGAGAAGATATTTCTTTAAAACGCTGGATACTAATTTTTTTATCTTTTATTGGAATTATTATTATCGCTTATGACCCAAGAATTATTGATGACAAGTTTGGATTACTTTTAGTAATTGTTATGGCTTTTTTCTATGCTCTATCAAACTTAATGGCCCGTGTATTAAAAGAAGTTGATACAGCAACTCTTAATGGTTGGCATGGCTTGATTGCATTCATTCCTGTAGCAGTGTTGACACTTATTATTGAAGGAAATCCACTAAATTATTTATTACCTATCAATGGGATAGCTATTTTCACAATTCTTCATACTGCATTGATTGTCTCGGCGATCGGGCATGCAGGGATGTTTTACTTGTATAAGTTTTATCCTATTTCAAATGTACTTCCATTTTACTCATTATTTCCAATATTTGGTTTGATACTTGCTTTCATTATGTTTGCTGAAACACTAAGTGTTCAAGAAGTTGTTGGAGGAATACTCATTCTTGGATCAGTTTTTTTACTGCACCAAGAAAATAAAAAAAATAACTCTTAAATTAAATTTTTAGGCCTGTTTAAATAAAAGGAGTTTATATTATCTATTAGTTGTTTAACTGCTCTATTTAAAGTTTCATCTGATGCCCATGCTGTATGGGGTGTCCAAATAAAGTTAGCTTTATTGTTAATGCTGTAATAAGGATGATTTTTCTTAGGAGGTTCAGTAGTTGCTACATCGATACCAGCTCCAGCAATCATTTTTTTACTTATCGCAGCAACTAAATCTTTTTCATTAATAATGCCACCCCTTGCAGTATTAATTATGATTGAGCTTTTTTTCATAAGCTTTAATTCTTTGATTGTGATTAAGTTTAATGTGTTTTTTTCAAGTGGACAGTGAATTGAAATAATATCATTTTTTATCAAAAATTTTTTAAACTTAGTATGGTTTATATTTCTTGCAGAAAAAAAAATTACATTCATATTAAATGCTTTTGCTATTTTACTTACTTGTTTACCTATAGAGCCTTTTCCAATAATGCCGATATTCTTTCCCTGTAGGTCATTTATTTTTCTATGCAGTAATGCAAAGACTCTTTTTTTTTGCCAAATATTTTCTTGGATATCTTTTTCAAGACCTTTTATTTGTTTATATAATATTAAAATGAGTGTAAACACATGCTCCGCTACAGATACAGACGCGTAATCTTTGAGGTTACAAACTTTAATCATATTTTCTTTACAGTAATTTAAATCAATAATGTTTGTTCCTGTTGCTGTTATTGCTATTAGTTCTAAATTTTTTGCATGCTTAAGTGTCAATTTGTCTAATTTAGTTTTGTTTGTAACGATAATGTGAGCATGTTTAATTCGTTGAATGATTTTTGCATTTTCTGTAAATGAATAATTTCTCCAATTATTCTTGAATTTAGGCTTTGGAATATTTATTCGTTTAGGAAAAGTATCTCGATCTAAAAAAACAATATTTTTCATTTCTTTCGATATTTCATTATTAATTAAATAAATTCATAATGGTATAATTGTTAAAAATTTACCATATGATTTCTTATAATTAAGCTACAACAATTTCTAGATATTTCATGATAATAAATTAATTATCATGTATAAAAATGAAGTTTTGAATATAATTGTAATTTTTATTCTGTGGATCAATTTGATTTTTCTTGAAATCAAAGCTTTCTTCTTTTTCAACTAACTGCAATTTATTATTTACATAAAAAATTTTATATCCAATATCGCTCATAAATCGAAATATTTCATCAGGATTTTGATTATGAACAATTTCATTTTCAATGATTAGATTAGGTTTTTGATTTTTAATTGTATTTATTGCCCCTTTTAAAACATCCAATTCAAATCCTTCGACATCTATTTTTATTAAACCAATGTTCTGAATATTTAGAGTATCTATTTTCCTTATTTCTACGGAGTATTCAATTCCTTCACGTATATCTATCTTTGCAATTGAGGCGCCATTAGAAGTCCATCCTTTTCTAGTTTTTGGAATTCTTAACTTTTCTGTGCCATCTTTATTTCCAATTGCTATTGGAACAATTTCAACATTTCTATCAACGACATACTTAAGATGTTTTAAGGGGTAAGGGTTTGGCTCAAAAGCGTACACTTTTTTAGATGATCGAGACATAAAATAGGTAAAAAGTCCTAAATTCGCACCTATGTCTAAACTCACTTTATTCTTATCAGATATATTCTTGATTATATTTAATTCGGGGGTAATTTTTTTCGCATACTTATAAGCTCTGTATTTATAGTAAGCTCTAAACGGAAGATATCTAAACTTAATATCTTGTTCCACTATATTCGTAAAATCTCTCAAATTTTGAATTGAAAGTTTTTCTACTGGATAATTAAAATTAAAATCATTCATCTATTTGAAATTATCATAGAATGCATATTAGTTGTACTATTTGTGTAATTTGTATCATTAAATTCACAAAAAATAATAGATGTAAACATCTGTAAAATAGTCTATTTTGCATTTTCTATTAATCGCGGCTATGGTGGAATTGGTAGACACGCTGGTTTTAGGTACCAGTGAGGCAACTCATGGGGGTTCGAGTCCCTCTAGCCGCACCAAAGAGTTTATATGAATTATAAAGAAACAATAAATAAGGGTCTTAAGAGAGGCTATGAAGTAATTATTAAGTCTGAAGACTTTGATAATGGAATAAGTACTAAGACTGAAGAAATAAGAAAAACCATAAAAGTTGATGGCTTTAGACCTGGAAAAGTTCCCGCATCAATTGTGCAGCAGAAACACGGTGACTCGATAAAAGCCGAAGTTCTTAATAAGCTTATAAACGACAATGTATTCAATATTATTCAGGAAAAAAAATTTAGACCTATAGCGCAACCTAAAGTTGATTTAAAAGAAAAAAAAAGTGATGGTGATGATACAGTTTTTACTTTTGAAATTGAACTATTTCCAGAAATTGAATTAATAGATTTTGAGAAGTTAAATGTAGAGTCATATAAAGTAAAAATTAAAGATAAAGAGATAGATCAAAGAGTAGAATTAATAGCTAAAAACCAGAAATCATTTAAAGATCAGCCTGATGATTATAAGGCAAAAAAAGATGACTCTGTTCGACTGGACTATGAAGGTACGATTGATGGAAAGAATTTTGATGGTGGAAAAGCTGAAGAGCAAACTATTATAATTGGATCAGGGCAATATTTAAAAGACCTTGAAGATGGATTAATTGGACTGAAAGCGGGTGATACAAAAAAAATTCCTGTAAAATTTCCAGATAATTATCAGGCAGAAGATCTAAAAGGAGCCAATGCTGTATTTGAGTGTAAAATAAAAAAAGTTGGATCACCTGAAGAAACAAAGATTGATGATGCATTTGCCAAGTCTGTTGGAACGGAAGATTTAAAAGACTTAAAGACAAAAGTTAAAGATCAAATGCAAAAAGAGTACGATGATCTAACCAAGAACATCTCAAAAAAGAATTTATTCGATATTCTAGAAAAAGAGCATAAATTTGAAATGCCAGAAGGATTAGTTGATACTGAATTTAATAATTTAAAACAAGGTCATTTAGCATCTCAAAATCCAGTTTCTGATGATCATAAAAAAGAAATTAAAGATCAAAAACTATCTAGTGATAATGAAAAGAAGTTTAAAGATGAGGCATCCAAGAGAATTCAGCTTGGATTAGTTCTTCAGGAGGTCGGTCGATTAAATAATATTCAAGTAACTCAAGATGAGATGAATAAGGCACTTTATGAGTACGCGATGAACTTTAGAGGTCAAGAGCAAAAAGTTATTGAGTATTACAAGAGTAATCAAGATGCGATGACACAGCTTCAGGCTCCAATTTATGAAAATAAAATTTTGGACTTTATCCTTGGCAAGGTTAAGCTAAAATCAACTGATATAGACGTTGATTCGTTTATCAAGATATACAATGGCGGGAATGCTGAAAAATCAGCAACAGAAAAAAAGAAAACTGTTAAAAAGAAAACTGTAAAAAAAGCAACCACGAAAAAGAAAACTGAAAAAAAATAAATTTATGAGTGATAAAATATCGATGAATACACTAATACCTATGGTTGTCGAGCAAACGGGCAAAGGTGAGAGAGCGTATGACATATATTCACGTCTTTTAAAAGAAAGAATTATCTTCCTAGTTGGGCCTGTTCATGATGGACTTGCTTCACTGATTTCAGCTCAACTATTATTTTTAGAGTCTGAAGATCCTGAAAAAGAAATTTATTTATATATCAATTCACCTGGAGGAGTTGTATCAGATGGGCTAGCGATATATGACACTATGCAATTCATACAGTGTCCAGTTTCGACATTATGTTTTGGTCAAGCTGCATCTATGGGATCTTTTCTTCTTGCTGCAGGTGAAAAAGGAAAAAGATTTGCGTTGCCAAATAGTAGAATAATGGTTCATCAGCCGTCTGCTGGCTTTCAAGGACAGGCAACTGATATTGAAATCCATGCAAAAGAAATCGCATCTACAAAAAATAAACTTAATCAACTTTACTCAAAACACACTGGTCAAGATGTAAAGGCTATAGAAGATGCATTGGAGCGAGATAATTTTATGGATCCTGAAGCGGCAAAAAACTTTGGAATTATCGATGAAATTCAAGAAAAAAGAATTCCAAAAATCGAGAAATAGCCTCAAAAAAATAGTATAATTCATTGTTTATAAACAGTTTTTTCAGATCAATTTTAGAATAAATATTGAATTTTTTCTAAATAAATGGTCTTTTATAACTGCGATGATTCGTAATATTTCTTATTTTCGACTTATTGCTAAATTATTATTTTTTTATGACTGAAAATAGTACTGATAAAAATAAAAATACATTGTATTGCTCATTTTGTGGCAAAAGTCAGCACGAAGTAAAAAAACTCATTGCTGGACCTACAGTTTTTATTTGTGATGAGTGTGTTGAATTATGTAATGATATAATTCAAGAAGAAAACAAAGAGAGCAATTCAAAGAACTCTGGAAGAATTCCAACTCCTAAAGAAATATGCGCAAGTTTAGATGATTTTGTTATTGGTCAAAAGAACGCAAAATATAATTTATCAGTTGCTGTTCACAATCATTATAAGAGGATTGAACACACAACATCAAAGTCAGATGTAGAACTTTCTAAATCTAATATCCTTTTAATAGGACCAACAGGATGTGGTAAAACTTTATTAGCACAAACTCTTGCAAGAATATTGGATGTACCTTTCACTATGGCTGATGCTACGACTTTAACCGAGGCCGGTTATGTCGGTGAAGATGTAGAAAATATCATTCTCAAACTTCTTCAAGCATCTGATTACAATGTAGAGAAGGCACAAAGAGGAATTGTATATATTGATGAAATTGATAAAGTTAGCCGTAAGTCTGAAAACCCTTCTATAACTAGAGACGTTTCTGGGGAAGGTGTTCAACAAGCATTATTAAAAATAATGGAAGGAACTATCGCAAGTGTTCCACCTCAGGGAGGCCGAAAACATCCTCAGCAAGAATTTTTACAAGTTGATACTACAAACATACTATTTATTTGTGGTGGTGCTTTTTCCGGTCTTGATAAGTTAATAAATAGACGCGCAAAGGGTTCTGGAATGGGTTTCCAAGCAAATGTCAAATCAGCTGAGGTAAAAAACATAGGTATGGCTCTTAACGACTTAGAGCCCGAAGATTTATTAAACTATGGATTAATTCCAGAGTTTGTTGGCCGACTTCCAATTGTTACAACTCTTGAGGACTTAGATGAAGAGTCTCTTATTAAGATTCTTCAAGAGCCTAAGAATGCCCTTGTGAAGCAATACCAAACTTTATTTAATATGGAAAATGTAAAACTTATTCTCTCAAAGGACGCTTTAAAAGTTATTGCTAAAAAGGCAATTGAGAGAAAAACGGGCGCGAGAGGGCTAAGGTCTATTCTTGAAAATATTCTACTTGATACTATGTTTGAACTTCCTTCACTTGAGGGAGTTGAAGAAGTTGTTATCAATGCTGAGGCAGCCGAGGGTATGGTGAGACCTCTTTACATTTACTCTGACAATAAAAAGACTTCAGAAACAAGCGCTTAGATCTATATTAGGTCCAATTCCTTGAAATTCTTTCATTTATACACATCTAAATATATGTGTTTGAGATTATGCCTTTACTCTGATCTCAAATCATTTTTTAGTTAATAGAACATTTTTGATTCATTATGAATATAAATAAGATACCCGTTCTCCCATTAAGAGATATTGTTGTTTTTCCTCATATGGTAGTTCCATTATTTGTTGGTCGCGATAAATCCGTAAAAGCTCTTGAAAGCGTGATGAAGGGCGATAAGAAAATTATGCTTATCACACAAAAGAGCGCTTCCGTAGATGATCCTAAGAAAAATGATTTATTTGATTTTGGTACTGTTGCAAATGTTCTTCAATTATTGAAGTTGCCAGATGGCACTGTAAAAGTTTTAGTAGAGGGATTAAACAGAGCTTCGATTAATGTATTTTTTGAAAATGAAGAATTTTTGCAGGCTGATGTGGATCAAATTATTGAAACAATCGACTCTTCAGACAAGCAATTAAGAGCTATGTCTAAGTCTACCACTGATGAATTTGATAAGTATGTTAATTTAAATAAAAAGATTCCACCGGAAGTTCTTGGTACAATAAATGAAATAGACGAGCTTGGTAAATTAAGTGATACGATTGCCTCTCATCTATCGATTAAGTTATCTGATAAACAGCAAATACTGGAGTCTGTAGATTTATACGAACGTTTTGAAAAAATTCTTTCATTTATTCAATCTGAATTGGATGTTCTGCAAGTTGAAAAGAAAATTCGTGGAAGAGTTAAGAATCAGATGGAGAAAACCCAAAGAGAATATTATTTAAATGAACAGATGAAGGCCATCCAAAAAGAACTTGGTGAAAATGAAGATGGTAAAGATGATATTTCTGAGTACGAAGAAAAAATTGAAAAAACAAAGCTTACAAAAGAAGCAAAAGAAAAATGTTATGCTGAGATCAAAAAAATAAGATCTATGAGTCCCATGTCGGCTGAGTCAAGTGTGATTAGAAATTATCTTGATTGGATTTTATCAATACCGTGGGGCAAGAAAACCAAAGTTAAGAAGGATATTAATTTTGCAAAACAAGTTCTTGATGAAGATCATTATGGATTGGAGAAAGTAAAAGAAAGAATTCTTGAGTATTTAGCTGTTCAACAAAGAATTAAAAAAATGAAAGGTCCAATACTGTGTCTTGTTGGAGCTCCTGGAGTTGGAAAAACATCTTTAGGTAAATCGATTGCACGCTCAACTGGGCGAAAGTTTGTAAGAATGTCTCTAGGTGGCGTGAGAGATGAAGCTGAGATTAGAGGCCACAGAAGAACTTACATTGGCTCTATGCCTGGTAAAGTATTACAGATGATGAAGAAGGCTGGATCATCAAACCCACTATTCTTATTAGATGAGATAGATAAATTGGGAGCAGATTATAGAGGTGATCCTTCCTCAGCGCTTCTAGAAGTATTAGATCCAGAACAAAACAATACGTTCAATGATCACTATTTGGAAGTTGATTACGATCTTTCTGATACAATGTTCTTAACAACTGCCAATACATTAAGAATGCCGCCAGCATTACTTGATAGAATGGAAATTATCAGAATTGCTGGTTACACTGAAGATGAGAAGGTTCAAATAGCTAAACAGCATTTAATTCCTGAAATCATGAAGAAACATGGATTGAAGGATGGTGAGTTAATAATTGAAGACAATGCAGTAACATCTCTAATTAGATATTATACAAGAGAAGCTGGTGTTCGTAGTCTTGAGAGAGAAATTGCAAATTTGGCTCGAAAAGCTATTAAAAAAATTGTCGCTGGTGAAATTAAAAATTTAACTATCAACGAGACAAACGTAAATGAATACTCCGGTGTTAAAAAATATAAATATGGTGAGATTGATGCTGATGACCAAGTTGGAATTGTAACTGGCTTAGCTTGGACAGAAGTTGGTGGAGACATTTTACCGATTGAAGCTGTAATTATGCCTGGTAAAGGCATTATGACTATTACAGGTAAACTTGGAGATGTAATGAAAGAGTCAATTCAGGCTGCTAAATCTTATGTTCGTTCACGTTGTATTGACTTTGGCATTAAGCCAACAGTTTTCCCCGTTAGAGATATCCATATTCACGTACCTGAAGGTGCAATCCCTAAGGATGGTCCTTCAGCAGGTCTTGCTATGGTAACTTCAATTGTATCTGTATTGACAGGCATTCCTGTAAGAAAAGATATTGCTATGACGGGCGAAGTAACGTTAAGAGGTAAAGCTCTTGGAATTGGTGGTTTGAAGGAAAAATTACTAGCAGCTTTAAGAGCAGGCACAAAAACTGTTATTGTTCCAAAGGAAAATGAAAAAGATTTAGAAGACATTCCTGACAATGTAAAGGAGGGTCTAGAATTGATCTTTGTCGATAATGTGGATGATGTTTTGAAAATAGCTTTAACAAAGCCGTTGATTCCAATTGAGTGGGATGAAAGCGAATCTGTAAATTCAAGCAGTGAAATATCTGATGATGATCAAGATCAAGATCAGGATCCGCTACTAACACATTGATTTTAAATTAAACTTTACCTTTTAAACACGAAATATTTTATTTTTATTAGTTTTCCAAGGGTTTTCGCCTTGACTATATGTAGTAGATCAGTTCCTATATATGTATTAACGAATCAAACTCCTAAAAAGGGGGGGATTATATGAATAAACAAGATCTAATTGGTAAAGTTGCCGAAATAACTGGAATGCAAAAATCTGACTCAGAAAAAGCTGTGAATGCTGTATTTGATCAAATTACAGACGTTCTTAAGCAAAGAGGAGAAGTAAGATTAGTAGGATTTGGAACATTTAAAACCTCTATTCGTAAAGCATCTCAAGGTAGAAACCCTCGTACAAACGAAGTTATTCAAATACCTCAGTCAACTCGACCAAAGTTTACTGCTGGTAAGGGTTTAAAAGAGGCTGTCAATAACGCAGGCTAATTACTGCCAGTAAAAACTTTTTTAAAAAAGCTCGATCACTAATTAGTGGTCGAGTTTTTTGTTAAAAATAAACTGGGAAATAATAATAAAATATATATATTCCAATCTTCAAGGGCGATTAGCTCAGCTGGAAGAGCGTCACGTTTACACCGTGAATGTCGGCAGTTCGAACCTGTCATCGCCCACCATTTCTCCCACGAGATGGACGTTTAAATATAGTGGGGGTGTAGCTCAGTCTGGTTAGAGC
>JAYNZW010000020.1:0-17528 GCA_038103905.1 Candidatus Pelagibacteraceae bacterium
ATGCCATATGAAAGTGCTTTTGACTCAATGATGGATAAACTAGAAGATATTATTGTTGAGGCGAATAAGTACAAAGTCATACTTGCTAGCCCATCAACATTGGTTTCTGTATTAAAGATCGTTGATAATATGTGGTCAATTAATGAGAGAAACAAGAATGCAGATCAGATTGCAAATACAGCTCTTGAAATCTACAGCCAAGTTGAAAAAGTCTATTCAGCTTTTGAATCAGCTGGGCTCGAACTTCGAAAATCGATGAATTCAGTTGAAACAGCAAAGTCTAGATTAAGAGATGGTAAAGGAAGCCTGGTATCGCGAGTAGAAAAAATGATTAAATTAGGAGGCTTAACCCCAGATAAAAAGCTACCTGAAAATACTGAAAATTTAGACACAAAGATAAAAAAAATTAAGTAAATTCAATAATTTAAACGTGTATAACTAAGTCTTATACCTTGACTTTTTATACTTAATACATACATTTAAGGCACCTAAGGAGGGTTAATCAATATGGCTACAATAAACGTAACAGACGCTACATTTGAAGAAGAAGTTTTAAAATCAGATAAACCAGTTGTTCTTGATTTCTGGGCGCCATGGTGTGGACCATGTAAGCAAATTGGACCATCTCTTGAAGAGATATCTGATGAAATGAAAGATAAAATTACCGTAGCAAAAATCAATATTGATGAAAACCCAGTAAGCCCAACTAAATATGGTGTTCGAGGTATTCCGACGATGCTTGTATTTAAGAATGGTGAAGCTGCTGCTCAAAAAGTTGGCGCTGTTTCAAAGCCAGCAATTGTTGAGTGGATTGAAGAATCAATAACTTAATTATTTTTTAAAACCTGTCCTGCTAAATAGAGCGAGCCGCAGATGAGAATTCGTGCATCTGGATTTCTTGATGCTATATCTCTTACAGCATCTTCTAAGCTTTCACTATTATACGTATGGTGACATTCATCTTGAACCATTTGCTTAAGTATTGATGCATCCAAAGTATTCTCTTCACCAGGTATACTGATTGTATGTATACTTTCAATATCAGAAAATTGTTGAATATATTCTTTCGGATTTTTTGTATTTAACATCCCTATAACAATGCATAGTTTTTTCGCAGACAATGATCGAAGAGCTTCATTTATATTAGCTGCAGCATCCGGATTGTGAGAACCATCCAAATACAATTCATTCTCATGAGAAATGAGTTGATTTAAATTATTATTTTCTAATTTTTCAAAACGACCAGGAAAATAAACTTTTTGATGTAAGTTTTTTTCAAGAAAGGGATGAATATTAATACCTTGAAGTTGAAAACAGGTAGCAATTGCAAGTCCTAGATTTTTAATTTGAAATTCACCATGATGATGTAAGTTATCAAACTTAATTTTGTGCTTATCATCTTCGTAAATTAAATGATCTCCATCTTTATTCATTACAAAATCTTGATCATACATAAATGTTGGTGCTTCAATTGACTCCGCGTATTCAAGCAAGACTCGTCTTGCTTCATTAAATGGTTGGTAACCGATAACAACGGGAATATTTTTCTTGATAATTCCTGCTTTTTCAGCTGCTATTTTTTCAATAGTGTCTCCCAAAAAATCATGATGATCATGAGAAATTGAAGCAATGACTGATATTAAAGGTGTCATTACATTACTTGAATCAAGTCGTCCGCCGAGACCTGTTTCAAGAAGAGTATAATCAGATGAGTGTTCTGCTGCTAGCTTGAAAAATCCCGCAGATGTAATTTCAAAAAAAGTTATAGGGTCTAGATTATTTGCGTCTTTTATATCTGACAGAGTCTTATGTAGAGTTTCATTTGAAACAATTTGATCTTGTATTTCAAAACGTTCATTAAACTTAACAAGGTGGGGTGAAATATAGGCATTTATTGATTTTTTATTATATTTTAAAATTTCTTTAACAAAATTGAGAGTTGAAAACTTACCGTTAGTTCCAGCAAAATGGACAATATTTTGAATCTTATCCTGAGGGTTTCCAAGTTTATTGAGTAGGGCAAATGATCGATCAAGAGATAGATCTATTTTTTTAGGGTGTAACTCTAATAGAGAGTCTAGTAGCGAATTAACGCTGTCATCGCTGATAGTCAATTTACGCTGCCCGCTTAAGAAGGATCGACATGATTTGTGCTAAGCTATCTCGTATATCTTTACGGTGTACTATCTGATCGACAAAACCATGTTCTAATAAATATTCTGCTTTTTGAACTTCTTCAGATATTGTTTCGCCTGTTGTATTTTTAGTGACAGATGCACCTGCAAACATAATTGATGCATTGGGCTCAGCTATTGTAACGTCTCCAACCATACCAAATGATGCAGAAACACCACCACTTGTAGGGTCAGTTAAAACTACAATGTAAGGAAGTTTTGCATCTTTTACCATATCAACAGCAATTAATGTCTTAGGAATTGCTTGAAGACTGAATTGATTAGTCTGCATTCTCATACCTCCAGAACATGTGAACACAACAAGGGGAGTATTAAATGTTACGCTATGTTCCGCCGCTTTCACCATAGCCTCAGCGCCCGCTGGTCCTACTGATCCACCCATAAACCCAAATGACATTGCTGCAATCGTAGTTGGAATTCCTTTGATTTTTCCCGATCCAATGAGAAAAGCATCGTCCAATCCTGTCTTTTCTTGGGCTTGATTAAAGCGTTCTTTATAGGTTTTAGAATCTTTAAAATTTAACGGATCAGAAAAGTTAGATGGGTATTTAATTTCTTCGTATTGCCCATCATCGAATAAGTTTTTCAGTCTTAGCTTTGGATGAATTTGTAAGTGATTATCACAATTAGGGCAGACATAAGAGGTTTTTTCTAGCTCGTCAGCGTAAAGCATAGTCATGCATACTTTGCATTTTTGCCATGCATTATCAGGAACGTCTAAGCTTTTTTTCTTACCAGGAAGAATCTTTTTAATTTTATTTAATATCCAATTCATTATCGAGCTGTTTTTACTCCCTCAGAAATTTCTTTAACATAATTAATAACCTTATCTGACAAATCATTCATTTCTATATTATCATTAAGTGATGTCTGAATTATGTCAACAATTGCGCTTCCAACTACAACTCCATCAGCAATTTTTGCAACTGATTGAGCATCATTTACTGTTTTAATTCCAAACCCAACAGCTACTGGTATATCTGTTTCTTTTTTTAGCATTTCAATTGGGGCTAGAAGTTTTGAAAAGTCAGGAGTCTTTGTTCCTGTAATTCCTGCAATACTGACATAATAAATAAAGCCAGACGTATTTTTTAAAACGGCAGGCAATCTTACTTCATCAGTAGTAGGAGTACAAAGTCGAATGAAGTTTAATCCTTTTTCATTTGCTGGTTCACATAACTCATGATCTTCTTCTGGAGGTAGATCAACTACAATTAAACCATCAACCCCAGCATCTTTTGCATCATTAATAAATGTATCACATCCATAAATATAAATTGGATTATAGTATCCCATCAACACAATGGGTGTTTCTTTATTTGTTTCTCGAAATTCTCTTACTAATCGTAAAGTTTTTTTAAGATTCATTCCTTTTTTTAGAGCTCTTAAGGAGCTTGCTTGAATTGAAGGACCATCGGCCATAGGGTCAGAAAAGGGAACACCAATTTCAATTATATCAACGCCAGCACCTGGTAAATTACAAATAATTTTTTTTGATACTTCATAATCAGGGTCTCCCGCTGTTAAAAATGTAACAAATGCAGCTTTATTATCGTCAGCTAATTTTTTAAATGTGTTCTCAATGCGCATTACATTTTTATTCCAAGATGTTCTGCAACTGCAAAAATATCTTTGTCACCTCTGCCGCACATATTCATGATAATAATGTTATCTCTTGTCATACCTTTAGTGAGTTTAGGAAGGTAGGCTAGGGCATGTGATGGCTCTAAAGCGGGAATTATACCTTCAAGTTTTGTGCATAATTGAAATGCTTCTAGTGCCTCATTGTCTTTGATCGCTACATAATTTACTCGACCAACATCATGAAGGTAGGCATGTTCAGGTCCAATACCAGGATAATCTAAACCAGCTGATATCGAATGCGCATCGTTAATTTGCCCATCTTCACTTTGAAGTAAGTAAGTTCGATTTCCATGAAGAATGCCAGGATTCCCTGCTGTTAATGAAGCTGCATGTTTTGTTGTATCAATTCCTTTACCACCAGCTTCAACAGCATAAATGTTTACATCAGTGTCATCTAAGAAAGGGTAAAATAAACCAAGAGCATTTGAACCTCCACCAATACACGCAAGCAGCGCATCAGGTAATCTTCCTTCTTTTTCTAAAATTTGTTCTCTTGCTTCTTTTCCAATGACTGATTGAAAATCTCTAACAAGCATTGGATATGGGTGAGGGCCTGCTGCAGTACCGATGATATAGAAAGTATCCTCTACATTTGCAACCCAATCACGAAGAGCTTCATTCATGGCATCCTTCAATGTGCCTGTTCCAGAACTTACAGGGATAATTTCTGCACCGAGTAATTTCATACGGAAAACATTTGGTGATTGTCTCCTAATGTCTTCTTCACCCATGTAAACAAAACATTTAAGGCCAAATCGTGCAGCTACTGTTGCAGTTGCAACTCCGTGTTGGCCAGCTCCTGTTTCAGCAATAATTCTTGTTTTGCCCATTTTCTTTGCAAGTAAGATTTGACCGATACAATTATTGATTTTATGAGCTCCCGTGTGATTCAATTCATCACGTTTAAAATATATCTTTGGGCCACCATAATGTTCAGTTAATCGCTCAGCAAAATAAAGAGGACTTGGTCGACCAACAAAGTCACACATTAAATCATTAAACTCAGCTTGGAATGAGCTATCTTCTTTTGCTTCCTTGTAAGCTTTTTCAAGCTCAAGAATAAGAGGCATTAGTGTTTCAGCTACAAATCTTCCTCCAAATATTCCAAACTTTCCTGTTTCATCAGGACCCATTTTAAAAGAATTTGGTTTTTCAGTTTTCATAATTTTTTATAAGTTTAATGAATTTAGTAGTTTTAGAGCTATCTTTTATCCCAGGACTGCTCTCAACACCAGAAGAGACATCAAAAAAATTAGTTTCCGTAGAATTCATAGCATTTACAATATTTTCAGGGCTTAATCCGCCAGATAGAAAATAAGGACAATTAAATTGAACGTCTTTAAGTATATCCCAATCAAATGACTTTGCATTGCCACCTGGTTGTTCGTTAGGTTCAGGTTTTGCATCCAGTAAATAAAAATCAACCAAGGTTTCATAATCATTCATTAATTTAACGTCATCAGAATTTCTAATACCGAATGCTTTGATCAATTTACAGTTTGTAAGTGATTTAATCTCCTGAACTCGATCAATACTTTCGTTACCATGGAGCTGAATATAATCAAAATTAGTTTTATTAATTTTGTCAATATCATCATTTGATGGATCAACAGTCACCGCAACGGTTTTTACTTCTGAGTGAATATGATTAATAATTGTTTGGCAGTCATCGTATGAAATATATCTTTTAGATTTTTGATATAAAATGAAACCTAAGAAATCAGATCCGGATACAATTGATTGTTCTGCATCATTGATCGAAGTTATTCCACAAATTTTGACTTGAGAATTTCTCATTTAATTTCATTTAATAATGCTTCTGCTGCTTTTGCTGGATCAGATGCCTCTGTTATTGGTCTTCCAATAACTAGAATGTCTGCTCCATTATCAATTGCTTCTTTTGCAGATAATGTTCTCTTTTGGTCATTTGTTTGCTCAGACGAATTCCTAATACCGGGAACTATTAATTGAAGTGCAGGGAAACTATTTTTAAGTTTTTGGGCTTCAAGTGGACTACAAACTAATCCATCGAGACTACATTCATCTGCAAGAGATGCAACTTGATTGATGGTATCTATAACAGAAGTATTAAATCCAATCTCTTTAATTGCCTGATCATCAAAGCTTGTCAACATTGTTACTCCAATTATATTAGTTGTACTGCCCATTTCATTTTTTAATTTCATACATTCAGTCATCATTTTTTTCCCACCAGTACAGTGTATTGTTGTGAATTGAGGATTAATTTCTAAAATATTTTTTAAAGCTGAAGTTACGGTATTAGGAATATCATAAAATTTTAAATCGATAAAAAGTGGTAGGCCTAATTCTTCTATTTGTTTTATCCCAGTTATTCCACATGATGTAAAAAATTCTAAACCAAGCTTTAATCCGCCTACATAAGGCTTAATATTTATTGCCAGTTCTTTGGCCTTATCTATATCGCTTGTGTCAATTGCACAGAAAATAGGGTTATTAATCAAAATTTATCTAGTGAGAAGACTTTGTTATTCTTCGCTTTGTTCAGGTTGTGATACATTATTTTTAGAGTTCAATTTTACACGCAATTCTTTTCCTGTCTTAAATCGAGGAATAAATTTTTCTTCAACTTCTACTGCTTCACCTGTTCTGGGATTACGACCAACTCTGGACTTTCGATGTTGAACACTAAAAGCTCCAAAACCCCTCAGTTCAACGCGTTTACCTTCAGCTAATGAGTTTGTAATCTCACTAAAAATTGTATTCACAATGCGCTCGACATCTCGAACGAATAAATGAGGGTTTGCTTCTGTAATATTTTGAATTAATTGTGATTTAATTAAGCTCATTCCTAAATTATAGGCATAATAAAATTTAATGTAAATATATGATTTAAATGAATTTATTCTTCAGATTTCTTATTGCTGATAGCTTTTCCAAGAATATCCCCAAGGCTTGCACCACTATCCTTTGAGCCATATTTCTCAAGAGCATCTTTTTCATTTTGTTCCTCAAGCGCTCTTATTGAAAGGGCAATTTTAAGATTTGAGGCGTCAATTTGTGTAATCATTGCATCAAGCTTATCATTTTTTGCCCAACGCTCTGGTCGAGCATCACCTTTTTGGATCGCAAGATCATTTTTCTTAATGACTACTTTTGGGCCATTCTCACCAATGGCTACTTTCACTCCGTAGTCACTTATTTCAGCAACTGTACATGTAACGATATCACCTTTTTGCTTATCTTTAATTTCATCAAATGGATTGCCATCAAGCTCTCTAATTGATAAAGCAACTTTTTCATTCTCATTACTAACAATCTTAGCTTTAATTTTGTCTCCAACACTGTATTTTTTTAATTCTTCTTTAGCTTCATTACCTGAAAGCTCCCAAGAAAGATCTTTTGCAAAAATAGCACCATCAATATCATCTTCTAGTGCACAGAATATGATGCCGTCTTTAATAGCAGTAATTTCAGTATCAATAATTGTTCCAACTGGGTTAGCCTCATTAAATTTAATCCATGGATTTTCAGTCAGCTGTTTTACCCCAAGACTTAGTCTTCTTTTTTCATAGTCAATTTCAAGAATCTTACATTCTACTGATTGAGATCGAGCAAAAAGATTTCCAGGTTTGGAGTTTTGCTTTTGGCTCCAAGTTAACATGTCTTTATGGCATAAACCTTCAACGCCATTTTCAATTTCGATAAAGATTCCATAGTCAGTTACATTTGTAACAATACCAGTGACTTGATCATCGACATTGAATTTATTTTTGACTCTTTCCCAAGGATCCTCTTCTAACTGTTTCATGCCAACTGAAACTCGATTTTTTTCAGGGTCAACTTTAATAATTTTTACCTTTACTGGCTGGCTGATTTTTAAGACCTCACTAGGATGTCCAATTCTTTTATATGTGATGTCAGAGCTATGTAAAAGCGAATCATATCCGCCTAGATCAATAAAGGCACCATAATCAGTAATTGCTTTAACTGTACCATCAACAACATCCCCAAGGGCCATTTGAGAGAAACGTTCTTCTCTAGTTTCTTTATGAAGTTCTTCTAAAACACTTCTTCTACTTACCACAATGTTATTTCTTTTAGCATCCATTTTGAGGATTTTAAATTTTTGAGGTACGTTCAATAAATGACTTATGTCTCTAACGGGTCGAGTATCAATTTGTGAGCCAGGTAGAAATGCAGTTATACCTATTTCACATGATAAGCCACCTTTGACTTTTCCAGTTATAATACCTTCAACAAGCTCTCCTGCTTCAAATGATTTTTCAATTTCACCCCAAATTTCTCTATTTTTAGCTTTACTCCTAGAGAGAATGCATTCTCCGTTATGATTTTCAATTTTATCTAAATAAACATCGATTTCATCGCCTACTTCAAGTTCTTTCTTGTCTTTCAAAAAGATAAATTCTCTTTTTGGGATCCGACCTTCTGTTTTACCGCCCACATCAACTACAACAGCATCATCTTCAATTTCGGATATGATGCCTTTAATTATAGTGCCTTCTTTAAGATTTGATGATGATAGTGACTCAGATAAGAGTTGGTCAAATTCAGATGAACTAGGGTTCGTGTCAGCAGTTTGATTCATAAATAGTTTTAAATATTTTCGTTTAATATCTTAAGTATTGCATTAAACGTCTGGGGTATATCGTAATTAGTATTGTCAATCAAGTAGGAATCTGCAGCTGGCACCATGGGCGCAACCTTTCTATTCATGTCTCTGAGGTCACGTTTATCAATTTCTTTATGGATTGATGACAATTTGGCTCTTTTACTTGTTTTTTTGATCTGATCATATCTTCTTTTTGCTCTAATTTTTGATGACGCCCACATGAAAAACTTCACTTTAGCTTTTGGAAAAATGACAGTTCCGATATCTCTTCCTTCAATAATTACATACTTAATGCTTTTTTTTTGAATTTTTGGAAACCTTCTTTGATAATTTATGAGAGTTTTTCTAAGTTGTTTTTCTGATGAGATTTTTGATGAAATTAAATCTATTTCTTTAGCGTAAAGAACTCTTTCATTATATATACCCATATCCAATTGTTTAGCTATTTGTATAATCTTATTTTTTTGAGATAAATTTATTTTATTTTTGATCATTTCATAAGCTACAGCTCGATAAAGTTGACCACTGAATAAAACAGGTGCATTTATTTTTTTAGATAACTTTTTTGCAATTGTTGTTTTTCCTACACCAGCAGGACCATCTATTGCAATTACATTACAAGACATTTTCTATTTTTATAGATTCTAAATGTTTATTGAAATCTGGGTAACTTATATTAATACATTCGAGATCATCAAAGTTCAATTGCTTGCTACATATTAATTCGACGATCTTAAATGACATTGCAATACGGTGATCCCCAAAAGTTTTTATCTTTACCCCACCTCTTGGATTGACTGCTGAGCCTGTTATGGAGATATCATTTTTTTTCACAGAACAGTTTATTTTTAATTTTTTAAGATTTTCGTAAATACTTTTTATACGATCACTTTCTTTATATCTTAACTCTTCAAGGCCCTTCATCTTTGTTGTTCCTTTAGCAACTGAAGCTGCGATCGAAAGTATTGGGTACTCGTCGATTAAATATGGAGATAAATTTTTAGGAATATTTACTGCTTTGAGTTTGCTATATTCTACTTGTATTGTACCTGTTGACTCCCCAGCTCTTATTCTGTCTTTTTGGATTTTTATTTTGGCGCCCATTTTTTTTAAAATTCTAATGTATTCTATCCTTGTTTTATTTAAACAAACATTTTTCAAACTAATTTTTGAATTTGGAACTATAAGTGCAGCAACAATAAAAAATGCAGCAGAAGATGGATCTCCAGCAACAAAAATATTTTTTGCTTGTATTTCGTATGGCCCATTAAAAGTTAATTTTGTAGAGTTATCTTTTTGTTTACTGATTTTAAATTTTACTTTGAAATATTTTAAAAGAATTTCAGTATGATCTCTAGTTTTTCTCGTTTCTATAATAGATGTTCTGCCCATTACATTCAATGCAGCAAGTATTAAAGCTGTTTTGATCTGTGCTGAGGCTTTAGTAATTCTATGTTCAAGTGGAAGAGGATCTTCTGCACCATTAATTGTCATTGGAAAATAATCTTTATTCGTTAATACTGTTTCAGCTCCAATAGAATTAAGAAAATCAGTCACTCTTGTCATTGGTCTTTTGCTTAATGATTTATCGCCAGTAAATGTACAAAAAATTGGATTTGTACTTACAGCGCCAAGCATTAGTCTTGCTGTTGTGCCTGAGTTTCCACAATCAAGCGCTTCTGCTGGTTGAATGTATCCGTTTGTTCCATTTCCGATTACTATCCATTCATTCTTATCTTTTTTTATTTGGATACTAAGCGCCTTTAGTATTTTGACAGTGCTAAGTGTATCTTCAGATTCTAAAAGGTTAGATATCCTAGCTTTTCCAATTGCTAGCGAAGATAATATAAGCGATCTGTGTGATATTGATTTATCACCTGATATTTGTAAGGAGCCTATAAGCCTATATTTTATTTGTTTTTTCAATTTTATATCTTGAGGTATGTTTTAATTATATTATACAATATCAGCATTATTCTTAACTAACTATTATATAGAAAGTCATCAAATGTCTAAACCTGAATGGGGTAAAAAAATAATTTGCCCAGAATGTGAAACTAAATTTTACGACTTGAATAGAAAATACCCGCTTCCATGTCCAAATTGTGGTCATTCTATTGAACAAGAAATCATACCTATTTCTAGTTCAGCGGCAAAAAAAGTTTATGAAGATGATTTAGAGACAACTGTTGATGATAATTTAATAGGAAGTGATGCCTCAGAGTCGATGCTTGAAGACGATACAGATGAAGATATCGCTATGGATGATGATGAAGATACAATCAGTTTAGATGATGCAGATGTTGATGTAAATGATATAGACCCAGAATTAGATGGAATAGATATCAGTAGTGAAGAAGAGTCTTCATTAAATGAAAAATAAATTTTTTATTTGAAGTTGGGGTTATAGCTCAGCTGGGAGAGCGCATCGCTGGCAGCGATGAGGTCGTCGGTTCGATCCCGACTAACTCCACCACTAAACTCTAAAACTTTGTCCTAAATAGAATTTTCTAGCATCTTGATCACTTATAATATGATCACTAGTTCCCTCTGAAATAATTTCACCAGCATGCATAATATAAGAATACTCGCAAGTATCTAAAACTTCTCGAGATTGATGATCTGTTATAAGTACGCCAATATTTCTGTCTGTAAGGTGTTTAATTAATTCTTTGATATCATTAATTCCTATAGGATCAACTCCTGCAAATGGCTCGTCCATTAAAATAATTTTTGGATTAGACGCCAGGCATCTTGCAATTTCAGTTCTTCTTCTTTCGCCTCCACTTAAATTATATGGCATTGCGCGACGAAGATGAGTGAGTGAAAATTCTGTAAGAAGCTCCTCTAAAAGATTTTTGATTTGATCTGAAGTATGTTTTTGAGTTTCAAGTATTGAAAAAATATTATCCTCAACAGATAAGCCTCTAAATATACTTGGTTGCTGAGGTAAATATCCAAGTCCAAGACGAGCACGTTTATACATTGGCAGTGAAGTTATATCATTATCATCTAAATATATTTCTCCACCATCTGGGTTAATCAATCCCATAGTCATATAAAATGTAGTTGTCTTGCCCGCGCCATTTTGACCAAGTAGACCAATTGCTTTGCCACGTTCAACACTTATTGAAACATCTCGAACAATAGGTTTTTTTGATAGAGATTTTCTAATATTTTTTATTTTTAATCCACTATTGGAAGCAGCAAGTTCTGGTTTGTTTTTATTTTTACTCATTGTTACTAATTTTGACTGATACTTTGTTGATATTATCGCTTTTCATTATACTTGTAGACTTTACTAAATCTACAGTCAATTCATTCCCGTTCATGACATTACCATCTTGAATTAAAGTTATATTTCCTTTTGCATAAATTTTTTTATCAATTACAAAATATATCATATTCTCAGATAAGATTTCTTGATTTTCTCTAATTAGCTTGGTACTACCAAAGCTCTTTATGGTGTCAATTTGACTACCTTTTTCGGTATATATAATTAATATTTTATCTGACCACAGTTTTATTTCTTCATCAGAAGCATAAACATTGTCAATAAAAGTAGTTGTTAATGGATCATTAGTTATAATTAATTCCTCAGACTCAATCAATATTTCACTTGCTTTTGAAACTTTTAAAAATGGGATTAATAAAATAAAAAGCAAAATAAGAAATTTATTCATATGATTTATTTTTTTTAATTTTACTTTTAACATTTCCATAATATTTAATATTTGAAAATTCGTTGTTAATTATAGACTCATCAGCCGATATAAAAATATTTGTGTCTTGATATTTAACATTTTTTTTAAGAGTAATGATTTTATCGTTTGTATTCACGTATGCTAGTTCAGCAAAAATTTTTTCACCAGCCTCTGTATATATTTCAATATTACTTTCTAGAAGTATTTCATTACTTAATTGATTAAATGTTCCTTTGTCTGCATTAAGGTAGATCCAAATATCATCGTTCGATTTCAATTTTGCTTCAATAACAAATAGATCCAAATAACCTTCTCTCTGATATCCTTTATTAGCTTTAATTTCATAAGGACTTCCATCTATACTTTTGGTTGTGAAAATAGGGTTTTTAATTTCTATAGTATTTTGATTTTCTTCTGCATTAGATTTCAATCCAAAAAAAAATAAAAATAGAATAAATAAATGAATAAGAATTTTTTTATTATTGGAAATCACGACTAATTCTGCATCAACCGTAAACAATCATGGATATGGATTATTCCAATAGGTTTTCGTATAGATTTATTATTTGATATGAACAAACAAGTAATTTTATTTTTTGTCATAATAGATAAAGCATCTAATAATGGTAAATCACTTGCAATTATTTTAGGTTTTTTGGTCATAATATCTTTTGCAAGCTCATCAAGAAATTTAGCATTCAAACCTCTTCTTAGGTCTCCATCGGTAATCACTCCTACAATCTTTTTATTTTTATCAATGACTCCTACGTGGCCGAATGATTTTTTAGTCATTTCTATAATAACATTTTTCATTTTTGAATTTTCACTGACGAGTGGAAGTTTATTTTTGATATGCATAATATCTTTTACTTTCATAAGGCTAAGGCCTAAAACTCCTCCTGGATGAATTTTTTTATAGTCTTCAATCTTAAATTTCTTTAATTTCATCAAGGCTACACAAATAGCATCACCTAGTACCAATGTCATAGTTGTAGAAGTAGTTGGGGCCTTGCCCACAGCACAAGCTTCTTTTGCATTAGAAAGTAAAAGAGGATAATTAACTGATTGCATTAGTTCGCTTTTAATATTTGATGAAATTCCAATCGTTTTGATATTATTTTTTCGTGCAAAAGTAATAGTATCTTTCAGCTCAGAGCTATTACCAGAATTAGAGATTATAATCAGTACATCTTTTTTAGATAATACACCCAAATCTCCATGAGACATTTCATTTGAATGACAGAATTGAGCTGGAGTTCCAGTTGAGCTCATTGTACTTGCTATTTTGTTAGCAATATGACCAGACTTTCCAATGCCAGTAATTATTACTCTACCTTTAACTTTTGATAACTCTTTTATGGCAGAGACAAAGTTATTATCAAAAGTTTTTTTGATTAATTTTATACCACTTATCTCAATATTTAATACTTCGATAGCAGATTTTATAATTGTTGTTGATGATGATTTCATATTTAAGATGAATGTGAGAAAATATCATTTTCCCATCCTCTAAGGTCAAGCTCTACTCTCGTTGGTAAAAATGATAAACAAGCATCTACTAATAACTGTCTATTTTCTCGAACCAACATCTCATCTAGTTTATTTTTAATTTGATGAAGATATATTACATCATTTGCTGCATAAGTAATTTGCTCTTTTGATAAATTTGAGTTTCCCCAATCACTACTCTGTTGTTTTTTTGAAATTTCAACATTTAGTAATTCTTTGCATAAATCTTTCAAGCCGTGATTGTTAGTATAGGTTCTTGCAATTTTACTTGCTATCTTAGTGCAATAGACATTTTTGACATCTGTTTTTAGAGCATGTTTTAAAGTAGCCATATCAAAACGAGCATAATGAAATATTTTTTGAACACTCTCATCATTTAATAATTTAGTTAAGTTTGGAGCCTTTACATTTGAATTTTCAAACTGAACCATATGACAGTCTGTTTCTCCATCAAAGATTTGTATTAAGCACAAACGATCTCTTGCTGGATCCAATCCCATTGCTTCAGTATCAATTGCAACACTTCCTTTAAAAACAATTCCATTGTCTAAATCATTTTTATATAAATGTGTTTGCATTGTAGCGAAATTATCCTATTTAAATTTAAACAAAAATGTATATTTATTCATACTAACTAATTATGAAAAATAAAGTAATTACAGTCTTTGGGACAGGTTTTATAGGTAAAAATCTAATTTATCAATTGCTTGAAATGGGTAATATTGTTCGTGCTGTATCAAGAAATCCGTATTTACAAGGCAAATTAGGTCCTTTGGGGAATTCTAGCAATTTTGATATTTGTTATGGCAATATTGTTAAGGCCCAAACTATTGAAAAATACATATCAAATTCAGACATAGTTATAAACCTTGTAGGCGTTTTACATGAGTCTGGTGGTGAGAGTTATTTTAATAGTCATGTAACTGGAATAAAGAATATTTCTGAACTTTCTACAAAATATGGAATTAAAGAGTTGCTGCATGTTTCATCCATTGGAGCTGATACAAATAGTGTTTCAAAATATCAATCAACTAAAGGTGAAGGAGAAAAAATTTTACTAGAAAATTTTCCAAAAGCTAAAATTGTTCGTCCTTCAATTGTATTTGGTCCCGATGACGGCTTTTTTTCTGTTCAATCAAAAATAGTTAAATTATCTCCTGTGGTACCAATGTTTGGGGGAGGTGCTAATAAATTTCAGCCAGTATATGTAAAAGACTTAGTAGAGGGAATAATCAAGCTTTTAAACTCTAAAAATGATCATGGTAAAATTTACGAATTTGGTGGACCAGATATAATGACAATGAAAGACGTCTATGAGTTGATATTAAAAACTCTAAAAATAAAAAGACTTTTAATCCCAGCGCCAACTTTTGCAGCAAATTTTATTGCAACTTTTGCTCAACTACTGCCTGATCCAATAATTACAAGAGATTTAGTTAAGATATTAAAGTTTGATAACATAGTTCGTGAAGATATAAATACTATCCAGTCTCTAAACATTAGTCCTCAATCATCTAAAGTAATAGTACCGACTTATCTAAAGTAAAATTAGACTATTGAATATATTAAAAGAATGCTACCTAAAATAATCCTATAAACTACAAATGGCATCATTGAAAATTTTCTAACCCAACTCATAAGTAGACTGATTGAAACATAGGCAGTTGCAAATGAAACAATAAAACCAACAGTGCCCATTAATAAAAATTCAGAAGAGGGATTTTTTATAAATTTATAAGTTGGAATGAATGCAGATAGTAAAATAGTAGGGATTGATAACAGCATAGCAAATTTTAGAGCTTCTATTCTTGATATATTTAAGAACCTGCCTCCACTATAAGCAATACCTGATCTTGATGTTCCTGGAATTATCGCCAGAACCTGAAATAATCCAATGATGACACTTTCGCCAATTTTAAGCTCATCAATAGTTTTGGTTTTTTTATCATTTTGTATATCAGCGTAATAAAGAACAATTCCAAAAATAATAGTTGAAAGCGCGATAACTTGAATATTTCTGAAGTGGTCAACAATACCCGTTAAGAAAGCAAGACCTCCAAGAGCTACGATTGGAAAAGTAGCAATAAATATTTGAATTGCAGTATTTCGCCCCTTACTTTGAGAATCAATGACTCCATAAATAATTAATAAAATGTCTGATCTAAAGTAAACCATCACTGCCAGCAGAGTTCCTAAATGAAGGCTGACATCGAGAGCAATGTTTTCAAATGTAAATTCAATGAAATCTGAGGCAAGTATCAAGTGAGCTGAAGAGCTAACTGGTAAAAACTCTGTAATTCCTTGAATAACTGCTAATAGGATAACTGGAAAAAAATACATAAATTCAATGAAAAATAGAATGTTATTGCCAGTTTGCCAAATAAAAGTTCGTTAAAATACATATATATGTCATACATTATGACTTTATTAGAATCATCAATAGTTTATAAGAAAGTGAAATAAGAATTAATACAAAAAAATAAGTCATATTATATGACGTAATATTATTATGCTTAAATTTACAGACTTACAGCAAAATTACCCAGAGAAAATTGAGTCTAATGACCGTAAAACTCACTTTAATGAAATATACAAGGGGTACGTAAAAGATAAGGCTGCGGAACAATCAAGTAGATGCTCTCAGTGCGGAGTTCCATACTGCACAGTACACTGCCCTCTTCATAATCATATTCCTGACTGGCTAAAACTTACCGCAGAAGATCGACTAGAAGAAGCATATCAATTATCAGCAAGTACAAATAATTTACCTGAGATCACAGGAAGGATATGTCCTCAAGACAGGTTATGTGAAGGCAACTGTGTAATCGAACAAAGTGGACATGGATCAGTTACGATAGGATCAATTGAAAAGTATTTAACCGATAATGCATTTGAAAATAACTGGATTAAACCTATTCAACTTGAGAAACATCAAATAAGAAATGAAAGCATTGGGATAATTGGTTCAGGGCCAGCTGGATTGGCAGCGGCAGATGAACTTAGAAAAAAAGGATACGAAATTACAATATACGACCGATATGATCGAGCAGGAGGTCTTCTTATTTATGGGATCCCTAATTTTAAATTAGAAAAAAATATTGTTGAAAGAAGAATTAAATATCTAAAAGATTCAGGTATTAAATTTCATTTAAATGTAAGTATTGGAAAAGATATTTCTTTTCAAGATATAAGAAAAAAACATGATGCTATTTTAATTGCTACCGGTGTTTATAAACCTAGAGAGCTAAATGTTAAAACTAATTATCCCAATATACACCCAGCATTAGATTTTCTAACTGCTTCAAATAAAAAAGGTCTCGGAGATAAAGTTGAATTATTTGATAACGGTACATTAAATGCAGAAGGTAAAGATATTATCGTTATTGGCGGTGGAGATACTGCTATGGATTGTGTCCGCACAAGTATTCGACAGAAAGCGAAATCAGTCAAATGTTTATATCGACGTGATCGTGAAAATATGCCTGGTTCTGCAAGAGAGGTTTTGAATGCAGAAGAAGAAGGTGTAGAATTTATCTGGCAATCAATTCCAAAATCTTTTCATGGCGATAACAAGATTAAAGAAGTGGTTTGTGCCAAAACAAAATTAAGTGAGCCTGACTCTTCTGGCAGACAAGTACCGGTCGAAATTGAAAATTCTGAATTTAGTCTTAAGGCTGATATCGTTATTGAAGCATTAGGATTTGACCCAGAAGATCTTCCAAAATTATTTAATGAAAAAAATCTGCCTGTTACAAAGTGGGGTACTATTAAAACATCTTTTAGTACCTTGATGACAGATTTAGAGGGAGTTTTTGCTGCTGGCGATATTGCACGAGGCGCTTCATTAGTTGTGTGGGGTATACG
>JAYNZW010000009.1:0-12839 GCA_038103905.1 Candidatus Pelagibacteraceae bacterium
CTGCTAAGAAGATTTTATTTTTGGGCATAATCATCTTTCACTCCCACTCAATAGTTCCTGGCGGTTTAGACGTTGTATCGTATACCACTCTGTTAATACCTTTTACTTCATTAATTATTCGAGTTGATACTTTACTTAAAAACTCTCCACTAAAAGGGTAAAAATCAGCTGTCATACCATCAACAGATGTCACTGCTCTTAATCCACAAACATACTCATAAGATCTCTGATCTCCCATTACACCAACAGTTCTAACTGGAAGAAGTACAGCAAATGCTTGCCAAATTTCATTGTAAAGTCCTGCAGACTTTATCTCATCAATATATATTTTGTCTGCTTGTTGAAGCATTAGCACTTTTTCCTTAGTAACGTCGCTTAAAATTCTAATGCCCAATCCTGGTCCAGGGAATGGATGTCTTTGAATAAAACTTATGGGCAGTTTAAGCTTTAATCCAAGGTTTCGAACTTCATCTTTGAATAATTCTCTTAGTGGCTCGACTAGTTTTAACTTCATTGATTTTGGCAAACCGCCAACATTATGATGTGATTTAATTACTGAGGTTGGGCCGCCATGAAAGCTCTGACTTTCAATCACATCTGGATAAATTGTACCTTGAGCTAGGTATTTTACTTTAGATATTTTTTTTGCTTCTTGATTAAAAATTTTGATGAACATATTACCAATTATTTTTCTTTTCTTTTCAGGATCAGAGATATTTTTAAGAGCATTAAAAAATTTATTTTTAGCATCTACGACAATTAATTTTGATTTAAAATGACTTTTAAAAAGACTTACAACTTCTTTTGTCTCATTATACCGCATTAAGCCAGTATCAACATATATGCATGTGAGCTGCTTATTTATTGATCTTGAAATAATAGATGCAGTCACCATACTATCCACTCCACCTGAAAGACCGCATATGACATGATCTTTTCCAACTTGATTTTTAATTTCTACTAATTGATTTTTCAAATAATTTTGCATATTCCAATTTGATTTAACTTTACAAATTTTAAAAATAAAATTTTGGATAATTTTTTCTCCCTGATCAGTATGCACAACCTCAGGATGAAACTGTAGTCCATAAAAATTTAATGTTTTATTTTCAATTGCAACGTATTTAGAATTTGTACTTGATGCTAGAGACTTGAAATGAGATGGAAGTTTATTTACTTTATCTCCATGACTCATCCAAACACTGAGCTGATTATTTTTTCTTCTCAATCCAGCAAACAATATACTTTTTGTATTTATATTAATCATTGTTTTGCCAAACTCTCTTTGTTTAGACATTTGAACTTTGCCGCCCAATTGATATGCTAAAAGTTGCATGCCATAACATATTCCAAGTATAGGCACTCTAAGACTAAATACTCTTTGATCTACTTTTGGAGTCTTAGATTTATGTACACTTGCAGGACCACCAGAAAAAATAATACCCGATGGATTGGTAATTTTTATTTTTGATAGAAGGCTTTGACTGCTAACAATTTCACAATACACGCCCGCTTCACGAATACGTCTTGCAATTAGTTGTGTGACTTGTGAGCCAAAATCAACAATATAAATCATAAATTAATTTATCTTAATTTCTTTTAATTGATTAAGTTCAGCGCAACCTGATGGGCAAATGATCTCCAGATTCTCGAGATAGCTTTCATATTTTTCAATAAAGTTAAGATCATAAGATATTTGACCAAGCAACAGATTTAATTCAGGGCTATCAGGCTTTAAAGTGAATGCTATTTCAAAATATTTCAATGCTGCTTCTTTATTTTCAATTGAAGCATACGATTTGCCTAACAATATCCATGACTTTGAGTCCTTGGGTTGAAATACGATACTCTTTTCTAATAATTGAATAGATGACTTAAAATCTTTTAGGTCATATGTTGATTGTGCATCCTCATAATAATTTGCTGCAAAAGCATTACCTAGAGTTAAAAAAAATAAAAAAGTTATATAAAAACTTCTCATATAAATAAATTATATATTTGTAGGATAATTTGGCGACTCTCTTGTTATATCAACATCATGAACATGACTTTCCTTAAGTCCCGCACTTGAGATTTGCACAAATTTTACATTCTTTTTAAATGATTCAATATCTTTTGAGCCGGTATAACCCATCGATGCTTTTAAGCCTCCCAATAATTGATGAATAATTGGAGATATCGGTCCTTTGTAAGGTACTCGCCCTTCAATACCCTCAGGCACAAGTTTGTAGTTCTCAGTAATTTCTTCCTGGAAATATCTATCAGCAGATCCTCTTGCCATAGCACCTAACGAGCCCATACCTCTGTATGATTTATAGCTCCTCCCTTTAAACAAATATACTTCACCAGGCGCTTCATCTGTTCCTGCAAATAAAGATCCGATCATCACCGAAGTTGCTCCAGCACCAATTGCTTTTGCAATATCACCGCTGTACTTAATGCCACCATCACCAATTACATTAATGCCGGACTTATTTGCCTCTTCTGAGCATTCCATAATTGCAGAAAATTGTGGGACACCAACACCTGCAACTACTCTTGTAGTACATATAGACCCAGGTCCAATTCCTACTTTCACACAATCTGCTCCACAATCTATTAATTCCTTTGTAGCTTCGAGAGTTGCTACGTTGCCGGCAACAATATCTATAGAAGATATTTTTTTTAATTTTTTTACAGTTTCGATTACTTTCATAGAATGTCCATGAGCGGTATCAATAACAAGCATATCAACACCGGCATCAATAAGGGCTTCTGATCTTTTTATAGCCTCATCTCCTACTCCAACAGCCGCTCCTACTCTAAGTTGCCCTTTATTATCTTTTGTTGAATTTGGATAAAGATTACTTTTTTCAATATCTTTTACAGTTATTAATCCGATACATTTATTAGCTCCATCAACAACTAAAAGTTTTTCTATTCTATGTTTATGCAATAAGTTCTGAGCTTCTTCACTACTTATTCCTTCTCTCACTGTTACTAAATTATCACTTGTCATAAGCTCACTAATGGGCTGAGACATATTTGTTGCAAATCTTACATCTCTGTTTGTAAGTATTCCTTCAAGTTTATTATTGCTATCAACTACAGGTATTCCTGAAATCTTATTACTTGCCATAAGACTTAGAGCGTCCTCTAAAGTTTTATTTGATGATATTGTAACTGGATCAATAACCATTCCTGTTTCAAATTTTTTAACTTTTCTTACTTCTTGAGCATGATGTTCTATAGACATATTTTTATGAATAATGCCCATACCGCCGGATTGAGCTAGCGCAATAGCTAATCGATGCTCTGTAACTGTATCCATTGCAGAGGATAAAAGAGGTATTTCTAGTTTAATATTTTTAGTTAATTGTAAATTTGTAGAAACCTCACTTGGAAGGATTTCAGACTTTGCAGGTCTGATCAAAACATCATCAAATGCAAGGGATTTTTGAATACTAGAGCGTTCCATCTCTGAGAAATAAATTATTTAGTTAAATATGTCAAATGCTCTAGTTTTTTTTATTCAGACAAATAAGGTATATTTCACTTGATTCTTTTCTACTGGAATCTGGCTTAAAAGAAGCTACTTTTGAAAAATTTTTTTTGGCAAGAGAAATCACATTGCTCATATCACCTGTCCTAAAATATTTAGCAACAAAATGGCCATCTTTTGAAAGTGCGCTTAGAGCAAGATCCATCGATATCTCTACCATATCTTGCATTCTCAAGAAATCGGCAGTTTTATTTCCACTCAAATTTGGTGATATATCTGAGATTACAAGATCAAATGGAAAAAACTTTTGGATATATTCTGAAAACTCATCTGACGTGAAATCTCCTTGGATAATATCCACTCCAGGAATTGTATCGATATTGAGAAGATCAATTGAAATTATTTTTTTTGGGTTTTTTATTCTTTCAACCAAGACTTCTGTCCAGCTTCCGGGGGCTGCCCCCAAATCAATGACCGATTGAACTGAGTTTAAAACTTTATATTTATCAATGATTTCAATTAATTTAAATGCTGCTCTTGATCTATAGGCATTATCTTTTGATAGCTTGACATACTTATCGGTTAAATGTCTTCTCAGCCATTTTTTACTTTTATCAGATAAATTTTTATTTTTAATCTTCATAGATACATAATATATTAAAATTCAAATTTAGGATTAATAAATGAAAATTTCTGAAAAACTTGAACTACCATGTGGAGCCATAATTAAAAATAGATTCCTAAAGTCTGCAATGACAGAAGGGCTGGCATCAGAAAATGCTTCAGCTAACGAAGGTCATATAAATTTATATGATAGATGGGCAAAAGGAGGGTCAGGAATTTTAGTTACAGGAAATGTTCAAGTTGATCATCGATATATTGAGCGCCCAGGTAATGTTGTTATTGAAGGCAAGCAATCAAATGAGCAATTGTCTTCACTTGCAAGTTGGTCAAAGGCTGGAACACAAGATAACACTCATCTTTGGATGCAGATTAGTCACGCTGGACGGCAAACTCCATTTACAATTAATAAATCATCAGTTGCTCCTTCACCAATACGGTTAAATAAACTTTTAGGAATACTTAAATTTAGCGATCCAAGAGAATTAAAACATTCTGAAATTTTAGATATTATTGATAGATTTATTCATACTGCTGAAATAGCAAAACAAACAGGGTTTACTGGGGTTCAATTACATTCTGCTCATGGATATTTGTTATCAGAGTTTCTATCACCTGATATAAATCAGAGAACTGACGAATGGGGTGGTAGTATTCAAAATAGATCGAGACTCTTAATTTCAATAATTGAAGGTATAAGAGAAAAAGTTGGAAGTAGTTTTCCCATTTCTGTTAAACTTAATTCATCTGACTTTCAAAAAGGAGGTTTTTCACATGAAGAATCAATTGAAGTCTCAAAAATTTTAAATGAAACATCTCTAGATTTACTTGAGATTTCTGGAGGAACATATGAAGGCTTTGCTGCATTAGATTTACAGTCTGCAAGTCCAAACCAATCTCGAATAATAAAACCTGCTCGAAGCACAATTGCAAGAGAAGCTTACTTCTTAAAATATGCTGAAGAAATGAAAAAACATATTCAAATTCCTCTAGCTGTTACTGGAGGGTTTCGAAGCGCTAAAGGTATGAATGAAGCCCTTGAAAATAATGCGTGCGATATTATTGGCTTAGGTAGGCCATTATGTCCTGAGCCAGATATCGTTAATGAATTATTATCTGGTGAGAAATCAAATGCTACTTTGTATGAAAACCTAGTAAGTTTTGGTCCAGGAATATTAGGACTAAATAGTTCAATAAACTTTATAAAAGCAAATAACAAAGCAACTCAGGTTTTTTGGTGCTATAGACAAATATTAAAAATGGCAGAAGGAAAAGATGTTCAACCTGAATTAAGCCTATTAAAAGCAACAATTGGCCACTTTATGGATGACGCCAAAGGCAGTAAAGCATACAGAAAATACTGGAAAGATCTAAGTTAACAATAAAATCAATTACTTAGATATATAATGATTTAATATATATCAATTTGATAGAGGTCTTGAATATATATATCAATAAGATATATATAGCACCTTATTTTTAATCTTATTGGAAATTGGGATGAGACTTATTACTACATGCTTTTTACTTTTTCTTACATCTGTTTCAAGCGGATCATCTATGTCTTTAAAAGATGCCGTATCAGAAGCATTAGGCAATAATCTTTCATTACTGATTGAAAATAATAATTTAGATATTGCAAAAGAGGATTTATATCAATCGCGAGCAAACTTTCTGCCTTCTGTTGCAGTATCAGGGACAATATCTGAGTCTGAAACAAGTGATATAAAATTACAGACAGGGGCACAAACATCGGACATCAGTTTAAATGGATCTAGCAAGTCAATCATTTTATCACAATCAATATTTAGTGGTTTTGCAAGAGTCTATGATTTGGCAGCTTCAAAATCAAATTATGATCTTCAAAAAATTAATTTACTAAAAAACAAGCAAGATATAACACTCCAAACTATTGAGGCATACTATAATCTCTTATTTCTTCAGAAAACTTACGAAGCTTATGTTGAAAACTATTCAAATGTAAATCAAAGGTTTGAGGCTACAAAAAAAGAATTTGAGGTTGGTGTTGCATCTAAAACTGACGTAGCTCAAGCTGAGTCGTTTATGAATTCTGCAAAAATAAACATGCTTAATTCAAAAGTTAATTATGACAATGCAGTAAATTTATTTGATGACCTTATAGGATCTAAATCAAATAATTTATCTTTTTCTGAAATACCATTTAATCTTCCTTCTAGCTTTACTGAATTCAAGGAAAGAGTATCTACAAATAACTTGGCAATACAAATGGCAAGAGTAAATGTTGATATTAAAAAAGCACAAGTTGGATATGCACGATCAGCATATTATCCAAAAGTTGACCTCACTGCTACAAAAACTGAGTTTGATGAGAGCACTACAACAATAGACTCTGGAACCAATGAAGAAGTTTCTGCAACTATAACTTGGCCAATTTTCAATTCTGGTAAATCGCTCTCTAACGTTAGGAAAGCAAAAGAAGTTCAAAATAGTTTTCTAATTATTCTTCAAAAAACTCAAATTGATACACATACACTTGCAAAAAAGGTATGGGATCAATCCGAGATCTCAAAGGATCAAATAGTTGCAGCAGAGTCATCTTATAAAGCTAGTAAAACAGCTTATGAAGGCACAGTAATCGAACAAAAGGTTGGAGAAAGAACAGTGTTAGATGTTCTTAATGCTCAACAATCATTACTAAATTCTGAAATAGAACTTATGAACCAAAGAAGAAGTAAAGAAATTATTAAATCTCAAGTTTTTTATCTAATGGGTGATCTAACACTTGAAAATATGGAGAACTTATAGGTTATGCAAACAGAATGTATTTGTCTTGGTCTTTTAACGACAGGTCCAAAATCTGGATATGAAATCAAACAATTTCTGAGTGGCCCCTTAAATCAGATCATGAGTTTAAGCTTTGGAACAATATATCCTACTTTAAATAAGCTGCTGGTAGATGAGTTAGTTTCTTGTAAACAAAAAACTCAGGAAAAGAAGCCTGATAAAAAAATATATTCTATTACCAAAAAGGGGGAAAAATGGTTCAAAAAAAGTCTTATGGAAAATAGTGTTGAATGGTTAAGATCTGGAAATTACGGTGATCAAGTAAAATCTGAATTTTTAATGATAATATTATTCTCTGAATTTCTTCCAAAAGAAACAAGAGAATTAGTGATTAATGAAAGACTATTATTTGCAAAACAAATACTCGCTCTACTCCAATATGATGGTCCAATGACATCAACAGGTGCCCAATTAAGAAATACTCCACAGGGCAGCTTTTTAAGAGGTTTAATGACAAACATTATTTCCTCCGGAATTACATACATAGAACAAAATAGAAATAAATTAGGAAAATAAAATTATGAGATCTTTGCCAAAAAATTATATTCTAGCACTTGTTATTTTTTTAGCACTTCTTCTTTGGATTGGTTCAGGATTTTTTAAATCTGAAACCAATAATAATCTTGAAGCTAGCAGCGCTAAAATTGTTGAAGAAAAAATCTCAGTTAGAGCTACAAATATTGTTGGCGAAAATAAGACATATTATCTAACTGTCAGAGGAAGAACAGAAGCTGAAAAGAGAGTCATGTTGAGACCTAAAACAACCTCTACAGTTTTACACACCATAGATAAAGGGTCGTTTGTTAAAAAAGGTGAAGAAATTTGCTCTTTAGACCCTGAAAATAGATCAGCCAGATTAATTGAAGCAGAAGCAGGAAGGAAACAAGCTCAATTACAATACGATGCAATTAAGGAGCTTTATGATGAAGGTTTTAGATCTGAAAATGCTCTGGCTACTGCTGAAGCGGTTCTTAAAGGAGCTATAGCAAGACAAGAAATTGCTCAAAATGAATTGAACAATATTATAATTACATCTCCATTTGATGGTTTTATTGAAGATGTATTTGTTGAAATTGGTGATCTAATGACACCAGCTTCAACCTGTGCAGTAATCCTGCAACTCGATCCTATGATTGTCTCAGGAGAAGTAACTGAGAAAAACGTAACCCAAGTTTCAATTGGAGAAAATATTCTTATCAGTTTCTTAGATAATAAAGAAATTAATGGAAAACTTACATATGTCTCAAAAAGTTCTAATCCAAGCACAAGAACTTACAAAATTGAAGCATCATTTGAAAATAAAGATGCTGATATTCGTGAGGGATTAACTGCAAATATAAAAATTCCACTACAAGATGTGAAAGCTCACCTTGTTCCTTCTTATTTACTATCTTTAGATGATGATGGAAATTTGGGCTTAAAGATTATTGAAGATGGTTCTGTAAAATTTATCTTGATTGAAATAATTGAGGATAGCAATGAAGGTCTTTGGGTAACTGGGCTGCCTTTAAATACTACTTTAATTACTGTAGGCCAAGAATATGTAATTGATGGACAAAGTGTAAAGGTAGAAATGGTAAGCGCTCAATAAAAATGATTGAATTCTTAGTTGATAGAAAAAGAACTGCACTAGCAATTTTAGTTGTCTTGATATTTGCAGGTATTTTTGGCCGTGCAAATATCCCTCTAGAAGATAATCCAGAAATTATTGTTCCTGTTGTTTACATAGGAGTTAGTCTCAATGGTATTTCACCTCAAGATGCTGAAAGGCTTCTACTTAAGCCTCTCGAAGATGAAGTAAGAGGTATTGAAGGCGTAGATGAACTTCAGGGTTTTGCGTTTGAAAATTATGCTGCTGTCATAGTCCAATTCGATGCTGCAGATTCAATGAAATTATCTATGGATAAAGTCAGAGACGCAGTTAATGATGCTAAAGTAAACTTTCCAGTGGATACTAACGATCCTATTGTTAGAGAGGTTTCAGTTACAGATGATCCAAATATAATTATAGTCATCAATGCTGAAAAAAGCACCGAGAGATACGTTCTAAATGTTGCTCGTCAAATTAAAAAGGATCTAGAGCTCATTCCATCAATCTTTGAAGTAGAAATTGTTGGTGCTAGAGATGAACAACTTGAAGCAGTAATTAATAGATCACAAATTGAAAATTATAATATTACATTCCCTGAGATTATTAGAGCTGTAAGTAACAATAATCAAGTTGTAACAACAGGTGAAATTGAAACTGCAAATGGTCAATTCTCAGTTAGTGTGCCAGGTTTATTTGAAACAGCAAAAGATGTTTATGACTTGCCTATTAGGTCAACAAATAATAGTACTATATTTTTATCTGATATCGCCGATATAAAAAGAAATTTCAAAGAACGTGAAAGTTACACAAAAGTCAATGGGGTAAGATCTGTTTCCTTAATGGTAAAAAAAGGAAGAGGAACGAATTTAATTGAAACGGCAGATAAAATTGAAGAAGTAGTTGATAGCTACATTGATAAAATTCCTGAAGAAGTCGACATATCATATATTTTAGACTCACGAGCGATGACTGTTGACCAGGTTAATTCTTTGCAAGGGAATATACTTATGGCAACTCTATTTGTTTTGCTAATTACAATGCTTGCATTGGGCATTAGGTCCTCATTCATTGTAGGTTCAGGTATCCCAATTTCTATTTTAGTCTCTCTATTCATCTTATATATAGCAGGATATGACTATAATTTTATGGTTATCTTTGGAATACTGGTTGCCCTTGGTATGTTAATTGATGGTTCTTTGGTTGTTGTAGAATTTGCTGATAGAAAAATGGTTGAAGGACTCAATAAAACAGAGGCTTTTATATACGCAGCTAAAAGAATGTTTTGGCCTATTGTTGCTTCTGCAGCTACAACTTTAGCAGTATTTATTCCCTTATTCTTTTGGCCAGGCATTTCAGGTCAATTTATGAAAATTCTACCACTTACTATTTTCATAGTCCTTTTTGTTGCTCTAATTTACAGCTTACTATTTGTTCCAGTGATTGGTAGTGTATTTGGCAAAGCTTCAAATTCTTCTGCATCTAATTTTAAAAATCTTGGCTCTGATAGTGATTTCGATATTGATAAATTGAGAGGAGCTTTAGGATATTATGTTTCAATACTAAATAGAATTATAAAGAAGCCAATATTAACACTATTAATATTAATATCTGCCTTATACTTAGTGATTAGCTCATATTTTGCTTATGGGCCTGGAATGGTTTTCTTTTCAACCTCAGATCCTTTTTTTGGACAAGCTAAAATTGCAGCTCGTGGAAATTTATCAATAAATGAAATTGAAAGATTAAGTGCTGATGTTGAAAAAATTATTACTGATACCGATGGTATAAAAAGTGTGTTCCTACAAACAGGAGCATTCGGTGGAATTGGATCAAGTGCCGGTGGTAGCTCTGAAGATACTATTGCAAATTTATTTTTTGAGTTCACTGATAGATCGACTAGAGATAATGGACATAAAATAATTAGTAAAATTAGAGACCAAGTAAATCAAATTAGCGGTATCAAAGTAGAAGTTTCTGAATTACAAAATGGTCCACCTGTCGGCAAAGATTTAGAAATACGAATTATGGGCCCCTCAACAGACGCTATAATTCCTATTACAAAAAAAATGAGACAGCATATAGATAAAAATGTTGATGGATTGATTAGTGTTGAAGATACATTACCAGTCCCATTAGTTGAATGGGAACTAATAATAGATAAACCAAAAGCATCACAATTTGGAGCAGACGTGTTTACGATAGGGTCCGCTGTTAACTTAGTAACTAACGGTGTCATGATAGGAAAATATAGGCCTAATGATGTAGATGATGAATTAGAGATTTTTGTGAGATATTCTGAAGATCAAAGATCTATTGATCAGTTAGACAATATCATGATTGAAACAAATTACGGATCTGTGCCAATAAGTAACTTTGTGAAGAAAAAGCCAAAAAGAAATGTAAGCTTTATCAGAAGATACGATGCAAGAAATGCTATGTATATTAAAGCAAACGTTGATGAAAGCACTACAGTTGGAGAAAAGTCTGCTGAACTAGGCAAATGGGTTGAAGAGCAGAAATTTCCGGGAAATATAGAGATTGTCTTTGGTGGAGAAAATGAAGAGCAGAATGAATCAATGAAGTTTGTTATTCAGGCATTTATTATATCAATCTTAATTATGGCTGCCTTACTGGTTACGCAGTTCAATAGTTTTTATCAAAGCTTTATCATTTTATCTGCTGTTTTAATGAGTACAGCAGGTGTCTTTTTTGGATTATTAGTTTTTGATCAACAATTCAGTGCAATTATGCATGGAATTGGAATTATTTCTCTAGCTGGAATAGTTGTAAATAATAATATTATTTTGATTGATGCCTTTAATTTTATCCGTAAAAAAAATAAAGACCTAGACGTAGCAAGTTCAATTTTGAAAGCAAGTGCTCAACGATTAAGGCCAATTTTTCTTACAACATTAACTACTATGTTAGGACTAATCCCATTAGCGCTTAACTACAGCATTGACCCCATTTCGAGAGAAATAGCTTATGATTCAAATGTCTCTTCATTTTGGGCTCCATTAGCACAATGTATTGTTTATGGACTATCTTTTTCTGCAATACTTACTCTTATCGTAACACCATGCTTAATTGTTCTCCCATCTCATTTGAGAGAGATTTTAAAAAAATATTCAAGATCTAATTCTAAAATAATAAATGCTTAAATCTATACTAAGAGCAATTTTATTACAAAAAAGAACCATACTTACTTTCTTAGTCATGATTGTTCTTCTTGGATCAATTTCATACGTTACATTTCCAAAAGAAGAACGTCCAGCTGTTGATTTAAAGACTGTTGCAGTAATTATCGCTTACCAAGGTCTCTCGTCAAATGAAATTGAAAGGTTAATTACAGAACCTTTAGAGAGAGAGTTAATGACACTTGATGATATTAAAGAGGTTATTTCTGTATCAAAAGATGGCATTGCTACACTTCGTGTTTCATTTAACTTAGACACAAAAATTGAAAATATAGCGAAATTAGTTCGTAATAAAGTTGAAGATTCAAGAGACAAGTTACCAGAAGATATAGAAATTGTGGAAGTGAAAGAATATTCTTCAGAAATGTTTTCTCAAATAAGAATTGGCATCTATGGAGATGTTCCATACAAAGTTTTAAACTCTACTGCAGAAGCTTATAAAGAAAAATTTGAATTAATTAATAATGTTACTGAAGTTGAAATTAGAGGTGGCAGAGAAGATCTAATTAAAATAACTGTCGTCCCTGAATTATTAAAAAGACATAATATTAATTTAGATGAAATCATCAATGCCCTTAAGTCATATAATAATTTAGTACCAGCCGGAAGACTTTCAGACGCAAATGCAGAATTTTCTGTAAAAGTGCCATCTCTGTACGAAAATTATAGTGATTTAGAAAAGCTTCCATTGAGATCAATTGATAATTTTATTTTAACTTTAGGAGATGTAGCATTAGTTAAACGCTCATTCAATGAAACCGAGGAGTATGTAACTGTTAATGGAAAAGCTGCATTAAATATTAATATATCAAGAAAATCTGGTACAAATGTTTTGGATACTTATGATGCAGTAAAAAAAGTTCTTGCAGAAAATCAAAATAACTTTCACCCCCAAATAAAAGCTGTCCTTGTTGATGATGACTCCATTGGTGTTCGTCAACGAATTAGTGCTTCTGAAAATACTGTTATAACTGCTGTTATGTTGGTGATGATTATCATTGTTGCGATTCTTGGATTAAGAAGTGGAGTTCTCATTGGGTTATCCATACCGCTCACCTATCTTTTTTCCATTCTAATCCTAGATTTTTTGGGTATGACGTATAATTTAATGACAATTTTTGGC
>JAYNZW010000009.1:12849-14159 GCA_038103905.1 Candidatus Pelagibacteraceae bacterium
TCCTTGCTGTTGGTCTGCTAGTAGATGGACCGATTGTCATTTTCAGAATTTGCGAGATCTGAGCAAGAAAAAGGCATAAGAAGAAGAGATTCTTATATTAATGCTTCGTATAATATGTTTTGGCCAATTATTGCCTCAGCCCTTACAACTATTGTAGCGTTTATTCCACTTATATTCTGGCCTGATACAATCGGACAATGGCTAAAAGTAATACCTGTTACAGTTATTGTTGTTCTTACAACATCTTTAATTGTAACGCTTATTTTTGTTCCATCTCTTGGTGCAATGATTGAGAAAAAAACCGCCGACCTTAAACCATCTGAGAATCGTAATAATTTTCTCTACATGAAATATGAGTCAGTTTTGTTAAAAGCAATAGAAAGTCCAATTAAAGTTATACTTCTTACTTCAGTATCTTTTATTTTAGTTATTCTCCTATATCAGAATTTTAATACAGGAGTTCAATTCTTTCCAGATGATAAAGCTGATAGTGCTAGAATAAATATCACAGCTAGGGGAAATTTATCAGTTGATGAAAAAAGTCGATACATAAATGAAGCTTTAGATGTAATTAATAATAAGCCTTACATTGACCAGTATGTTTCTAATACAATTCAAAGAAAAAGGATATGGTTCTTTGATGCAGATCCTAGTGATGTCATTGGAAAAATTTGGCTTGAATTTAAAGATCCAGAAAGTATTGCAGATCCTGATATATTAATTAATGAAATGCAAGAAGAGTTATCTCAAATTGTTGGTTTTGATGCAGTAATACGGGGTAATACATATAGTTCAAGCTTGAATGCTGGAAAACCTATCGAAGTAGAAGTTTCATCTTCTAATAAGCTCGCTTTAAATCAAACTGCAGATATCATTAAAAATAAACTTAATGAAGTTGATGGTCTTTATAATATAGAAATTCAATATCCATTGTCTGGAGTTGAGTGGAAATATGACATCGATCGTAAAATGACTAGCAAACATAATGTTCCTGTCAGACAAATTGGAGCGGTTATAAGCTTAGCAACTGATGGACTTAAAATTGGCTCCTTAAGACCAGTCAATTCATCTGAAGAAATCGATATAAAGGTTTATCTACCAGATGATCAAAGAACGCTTGATCAAGTTGAAAATATTACGATTAATACACCTAACGGATCAATACCAATAGGAGAATTTGTAAATAAAAGACCTACAAATAAAATTTATTCAATTAGTAGAAAAAATAGCAAAAGAAATCTTGTAATTAACGCTGATGTTGACCCTACATTTAATGTTGCTGAAAAAATTTCTGAATTAAAAAATTGGAA
>JAYNZW010000009.1:14169-16191 GCA_038103905.1 Candidatus Pelagibacteraceae bacterium
TTCGCTTAATTGGCGAGGCAGAAGATTCTGAAAGCTCATTAAACTTTGTAATTGGGGCATTTATATTTTCAGTCTTATCTATGTTTATTATTCTAATTTGCTTATTCAATAATTTTTACCATACCTTCATCATTCTTTTTTCACTTATACTCTCAACAACAGGTATTTTTATTGGATTAATTGTTCTCCAGATGAATTTTAGTATAGTTATGACGGGTCTTGGTATAGTTGCTTGTGCAGGTATTGTGGTTAATAATAACATTATACTAATCGATAGCTATCGTAAGATAAGAAAAACAGAAAAAAATAAACATAAGGCAATTCTTTTATCAACAAAAAGTCGGGTAAGACCAATTTTACTTACTACAGTAACAACAGTTGTAGGTATTTTGCCTTCAGCTTTACAGTTAAGTGTGAATATATTTGATCGATCAGTTAATTATAAGAGTGCAGAAACTTACTTTACAGAGCCTTTGGCATGGGCTTTAGTTTGGGGTCTAAGCTTTGCTGCGATTGCAACTCTTTTTGTTACTCCTGCCCTGTTAGCTCTGCCAGAAAAACTTAAAGAATTAACTTTCTTTAGAAAGAGATCCCCAATTTTATCTAATTAAAGTAAAGTACTTTAATATGATAAAAATATCATCCATGGCGGTATATTGTGGCTCATCAATGGGCAATAATGAAAGTTTTTATGAAGAAGCCGAGAAAGTCGGAAGATTTCTTGCTGAACATAAAATAAAACTAATTTATGGTGGCGGAAACCTAGGCCTTATGGGCGCCGTATCAAATGCCACACTCAATCACGGTGGTAACGTAACCGGTGTAATAACTGCTCATTTAGTGAATAAAGAAAAAATAAATGAGGATTTAAGAGATGTTCATATTGTAAATACTATGTCTGAAAGAAAAAATAAAATGTTTAATGAAGCTGATGCGTTCCTAATCTTGCCTGGTGGAATTGGCACTCTTGAAGAATTTTTTGAAATTCTCTCATGGAAGCAATTAAAACTTCATAAAAAAGATATATTCATTTTGAATATTGATAATTATTGGGATGACCTTGCTAAAGTTATTGATAAAACAATTGATTGCAAATTTGCGCTCTCAAATATAAAAGATGACTATAAAATCATTAATAGTATTAGTGATTTGTCTAATTACATAAATTAAATGGCAAAAATTAAAGTTAATACACCCTTAGTTGAAATTGATGGCGATGAAATGACTCGCATCATATGGCAATTTATAAAGGATAAGTTAATTTTACCTTATTTAGATATTGATCTTCATTACTATGATCTAGGTATTGAAAATAGAGATAAAACGGATGACCAAGTAACAATTGACTCAGCTGAAGCAATAAAAAAATATGGCGTAGGAGTTAAATGTGCGACCATCACCCCAGATGAAGATAGGGTTCATGAATTTAGCCTAAAAAAAATGTGGAGATCTCCAAATGGAACTATTAGAAATATTTTGGGTGGAACAGTATTTAGAGAGCCGATCGTTTGTAACAATGTTCCAAAATTAGTTCCTGGATGGACTGACCCAATTGTGATTGGAAGGCACGCATTTGGTGATCAGTATCGTGCGACAGATTTTTTAGTTCCTGGAAAAGGTAAACTATCAATTAAATGGACACC
Source organism: Candidatus Pelagibacteraceae bacterium (assembly GCA_038103905.1). Taxonomy (GTDB): domain Bacteria; phylum Pseudomonadota; class Alphaproteobacteria; order Pelagibacterales; family AG-422-B15; genus CABYIR01. The sequence goes on from JAYNZW010000009.1 coordinate 15,813, forward strand.
TGATGATCCGAACCAAGACACCATTGAACATGAGGTATTTAATTTTGATTCACCGGGTATTGCTATGGCTATGTATAATACAGATGAGTCAATAAGAGACTTTGCTCGAGCTTGTATGAACTATGCCTTGATGAGAAAATGGCCTGTATACCTATCAACTAAAAATACAATTTTAAAGGCTTATGATGGAAGGTTTAAAGATCTATTTCAGGAAATATATGAAAATGAATTTGAGGCTGAATTTAAGAAACTTGGCTTAGATTATGAACATAGGTTAATCGATGACATGGTTGCTTCAGTGCTTAAATGGAATGGAGATTTTGTATGGGCATGTAAAAATTACGATGGAGATGTCCAATCAGATACTGTAGCTCAAGGA
>JAYNZW010000009.1:16210-60606 GCA_038103905.1 Candidatus Pelagibacteraceae bacterium
CAATTGAAGCTGAAGCGGCTCATGTCACAGTTACTCGTCATTACAGACTTCACCAAGATGGAAAGTCTACATCAACAAATCCAATTGCTTCGATTTTTGCGTGGACTAGAGGGCTAAGCTATAGAGGAAAAATGGATGATAATGATAAACTAATTAGTTTTGCTGAAACAATTGAAAAAGTTTGTGTCGATACTGTTCAAAGCGGATTTATGACGAAAGATTTGGCAATATTAATTTCACAAGAACAAAAATGGTTAAATACTCAAGAGTTTCTTGAAAAAATTAATACCAACCTTCAATCCAAGCTATCTTAAATAGAAATTTTATCTTTTAAAAACTTTTCTAGTTGAACTACCAAATTACTATCTTTTGAGTAAGTTCCTCCTGATTGAGCAAAATCTTTTCTTCCTCCTCCACCTTTCCCATTTGAAATCTTAGCAGCATATATAGCAATGTCACTTGCTGACAAACTATCAGACAAATCATCAGTAACCCCTACTAAAAAACTGACTTTATCATCATTGACGGCACAAATGACAATAACACCCTCTTTAGTAAATTTAGACTTGCATTGATCTAATGTTTGTCTGAGGTCTTTGGGTTTAAGATTTTTACATTCTTCAACAATAATACTTTCGCCGCTGTTAACTCTTTTTTGAATTTGGACAGTAAGTGTATTGATATTTTCTAAATTTATTTTTTTTGCATCTTCTATATTTTTCTGTTTTTCAAGTTCTTCTTCAAGTTGTTTAGATTTTACTTTATTATAATTAATTAAATCATTGCCTCTTAGTGCTTCAATTCTTCTAATGCCTGCTGCCACAGAAGACTCACTAATTATTTTAAAATTTCCAATATCAGATGTTTTTGAAACATGTGTACCACCACATAATTCGATACTGTAAGATGGTGAACTTGAGCTACCTATTGACAAAACTCTAACCTCATCATCGTATTTTTCTCCAAATAAAGCCAAAGCACCGGAATTTATTGCATCTTCAGATTTCATAAGTTTTGTTTCTACGCTTAAATCAGATTTAATTATATTGTTCACAGCCTCTTCAACAGTCTGAATTTCGTTATCAGAAAGGTTTTTATGATGACTAAAATCAAATCTGAGTCTATCAAATGATACTAGCGAGCCTTTTTGGGTCACATGATCACCAAGTATATCTCTCAAAGCCTGGTGAAGAATATGAGTGGCTGAATGGTATGATCTGCATGATGATCTTCGATCTTTATCAATTTCTAAATTTACCATATCACCTTGAGCAAATACTCCATTTTCAACTATTCCATAATGAATAATTAAATTCTCTTTTTTTTGAGTATCAGTCACTATGAAAGTATTTTCATCAAATGTGATCGTTCCAGTATCACCAATTTGACCACCTGACTCGGCATAGAAGACTGACTGGTTAAGGATTAAACAAGCTTCTTGTTTACTTGATATTTTGTCTATTTCTTTATTATCACTAACAATTGACAAGATTTCAGCTTGCGAGACATTATTATCATATCCAATAAATTCTGTTTTCTCGATTTTATTAGATAGATTATACCAGATCTTATCTATTGAAGTGTCGCCTGAACCAGACCAGCTAGAACGCGCTCGACTTTTTTGATCCTCAAGACTTTTATCAAATCCTTCAATATCAACTTCTATATTTTTAGATCTTAGTATGTCTTGTGTTAAATCTAGAGGAAAGCCGTAAGTGTCATACAACTTAAAGGCTTTTGATCCTGGAAAAATTTGACCAGCTTGATGGGGCTTAAGTTCTTCTTCTAATTGTTTCATTCCTCTCTTTAATAAATCTTTGAATTTAACTTCTTCGTATTTTAAAGTTTCTTTTATTAAATTTTCAGCCCTTTTCAATTCTGGGTACGCTTCAGACATTTCAGTAGCAAGAGTAGTAAATAAGTCTGATAACATCGTGCCGCTATAATCAAGAAGTTGAATGTGGCGCATTGCTCTTCGCATAATTCTTCTAAGAACATAGCCTCTTCCTTCATTTGATGGCAATACTCCATCTGCAATTAAGAACGAAGATGATCTCAAATGATCAGCAATAACTCTGTGACTTGCAATTGAATCTTTATCATTTTTTCTTGTTATATCTATTGAATGATTAATAAGCTTTTTAAATAAGTCTATTTCATAATTATCATTGGTTCCTTGCATTACCGCAGCAATTCTTTCAATACCCATTCCTGTATCAATTGATGGTTTTGGTAAGTTTAACCTTTTGTTTTCATCAACTTGTTCATATTGCATAAATACCAAGTTCCATATCTCAACAAATCTGTCATGAGTTTCATCTGCTTCACTTGGAGGTTTCCCATGGAATGGATCACCATGGTCATAAAATATTTCAGAGCATGGTCCGCATGGACCTGTATCACCCATTGACCAAAAATTATCACTTGTCGATATTCTGATTATTCTATCGTCGTTAAAATTAGTAATTTTTTTCCAAGCAGAATAAGCTTGCTCATCGTCATGATAAATTGTGATATATAATTTATCCTTATTTATGCCAAGCTCACTCGTTATGTAATTCCACGCAAACTCAATTGCCTCATCTTTGAAATAATCTCCGAATGAAAAATTACCCAACATTTCGAAAAATGTATGATGCCTTAAAGTGTAGCCTACATTTTCTAAATCATTATGTTTTCCACCAGCTCTAATACATTTTTGTGAAGTTACAGCTCTTTTATAGTCTCTATTTTCTAGTCCAGTGAATACATTTTTAAATTGAACCATTCCTGAATTTGTGAACATAAGTGTAGGGTCATTATTAGGTACAAGAGGACTGGAGTGAACAACAGTGTGCTCATTTGACTTAAAGTACTCTAAGAAACTGCTTCTTATATCATTGATTTGCATATGCATTGTATAGCATTTGCTGCGCTAAAACGCAAAAAGGCGCCGAAGCGCCTTTTTGAATTAACGTTAACTTAGTAGTATGAACTATTCTTTCTCATCCTCCTCAGGCATATCCTCGATCTCCTGTTCCATTAAATCTTCGGATAAGTCATCTGATTTTGAACGAATGAGTGTCTCAATTTCTGAGGCAATTTCAGGATTTTCTTGTAGGAAAATTTTAGAGTTTTCTCTTCCTTGTCCTATTTTATCGCCTTTATAAGAAAACCAAGCTCCAGACTTATTAATTATTCCAGATTTTACTCCAATATCGATTAACTCGCCAAGCTTTGAAATTCCTTGCCCATACATAATGTCAAATTCAACTACTCTGAACGGTGGAGATACTTTATTTTTAACAACCTTAACTCTTGTTTGGTTGCCAATAATTTCTTCTTTATCCTTAATAGCTCCAATCCTTCTAATATCCAGGCGACAAGATGAATAAAACTTTAGTGCATTTCCTCCTGCAGTTGTTTCCGGGCTCCCAAACATTACTCCGATTTTCATTCTAATTTGGTTGATAAATATAACCATACAATTTGATTTTGAAACTGATCCAGTTAATTTTCTTAGAGCCTGACTCATCAGCCTAGCTTGAAGTCCCATATGAGAGTCCCCCATTTCACCTTCAATCTCAGCTCTTGGCGTTAGAGCGGCGACTGAGTCAACAACTAAAACTGAAATAGCTTTTGATCGAACAAGGGAGTCTGTTATTTCTAGAGCCTGTTCACCTGTGTCTGGTTGTGAAATTAATAATTCATCAATATTAACACCAAGTTTTTTTGCATAAGAAGGATCTAATGCATGTTCAGCATCTATGAACGCACAACTGTCACCATTTTTTTGAGCTTCAGCAATAACGTGAAGTGCAAGAGTTGTTTTACCTGAAGACTCTGGACCATAGATCTCAATAATTCTTCCTTTAGGTAATCCACCAATTCCGAGAGCAACATCTAAAGATAGAGATCCAGTCGAGATGGACTCGACATCCATGACACTTCTTTGGCCTAATTTCATGATTGAGCCTTTACCGTAGGTTTGCTCAATTTGAGACATTGCTACATCTAATGCTTTTGCTTTTTCAGAACTATCCATTTTCTTATCGTCTACTACTTTCAAATTTGCTTTTGTCATTTTTTATCTCCAATACATTATTGAGTGTTAATATCTTTAATGTACTTATTTTGTTCTTTTTTGCAATATAGTATAACATACTGTTTTTATTGATTAAATAATGTTTTGTTCTTTTCTTGTTCTATAAAATTGCAAGTTTTTATCAACAAGTGATTCTCATAACCAATAATAGATTAATTATCTTAAGATTGATATTAATAGTTAATCGTCAGAGTGGAGTTTTTCGTCTCTTTCATGCATTTCTTGAGCTTCAATGCTAAGAGTAGTAACTGGCCTTGCGTCAAGTCTTGCAATGTTGATAGGTTCACCAGTAACCTCGCAGTAACCATAAGTTCCATTTTCAATTCTATGAAGAGCTGCATCAATTTTAGCTATTAATTTTCGTTGTCTATCCCTTGTTCTCAATTCAAGAGTTTTCTCTGACTCCTGGGTTGCCCTATCTGAGATATCTGCTGGAGCTATTGAGTCTTGTAAATTTTCAACAGTCTCCTTGCTTTCTCTGTAAATTTCTTGCTTCCAATTCTCTAATTTCTGTCTGAAATACTCCTTTTGTTTGGCATTCATGAATTTTTCAGATTTAAGAGGTTTATAGTTTTTTGGAAGCTTAGTAGCCATAATAACTCCTTAAGAAAGTAATAATTTTGCTGTTTTTTATTGTTTTTTTAGATGTAAGTCAATTGAACAATGTCTTTTTTGTAGTTGATAAATAGCTGAAATATAATATGTTTTCGATAATTTTTTGAGGAGTCACAATGAAATTTGAAGGAACTAAAAATTATATAGCTACTGAGGATTTAAAAGTTGCCGTAAATGCTGCGATTACTTTAGAGAGACCTATAATTGTTAAAGGGGAGCCTGGAACAGGTAAAACAATGCTTGCTCACGAGGTAGCAGAGGCTATTGAAGCTGAGATTATCACTTGGCATATTAAGTCTACTACTAAAGCACAGCAAGGATTATACGAATACGACGCGGTAACTAGACTTAGAGACTCTCAATTAGGTGATGAAAAAGTAAAAGATATTAAAAATTATATTAGTAAAGGTAAGCTTTGGCATGCATTTGAAAGTGATCAGCGCCCAGTTTTATTAATTGATGAAATTGATAAAGCAGATATTGAATTTCCAAACGATCTTCTCCTTGAGCTCGATAAAATGGAATTTTTTGTTTATGAGACTGGTGAAACAATTAAAGCAAAAAATAGACCGATTGTTATCATTACTTCAAATAATGAAAAAGAGCTTCCCGATGCATTCTTGAGAAGATGTTTTTTCCATTATATTAAGTTTCCTGATGCAGGCACGATGGAAGAGATTGTCAATGTCCATTTTCCAGAAATAAAACAAGATCTGATAAGAGAGGCTTTTCAAATTTTTTACGATATGAGAGAGGTTCCTGGTATTAAAAAGAAACCTTCAACTTCTGAATTAATTGATTGGCTTAAACTTTTGATGACTGATGATGTTGATGCAAAAACATTAAAAGAAAAAGACCCAAAAAAGCTTATACCACCTCTTCATGGTGCTCTACTTAAAAATGAGCAAGATGTACATTTACTAGAAAGATTGGCATTTATTGCCAGAAGAGAAAATGAGAGCATTGATTAATATCTATGTTTCTTAACTTTTTTTTTGATTTAAAGCAGGCTCAGTTACCAGTTTCCCTTAAAGAATACTTAATGCTTATGGAAGCTATGGATAAGCGAGTTATTGCATCATTTGATGTTAATGACTTTTATTATCTTAGTAGATCTGCGCTAATAAAGGATGAAAGGCACCTTGATAAATTTGATAAGGTATTTGGACATTCTTTTAAAGGCCTTGAAAATAAATCAGAAACAACTGAAGCTGAGATCCCTGAAGAATGGCTCAGACTCATGGGTCAAAAATACCTTTCAGATGAAGAAAAAAAGCTTGTTGAATCACTTGGTGGATGGGACAAGTTAATGGAAACTCTTAAGCAAAGGCTAGAAGAACAAAAAAAGAGACATCAAGGAGGTAGTAAATGGATTGGTACTGGAGGAACGTCTCCTTTTGGCGCTTATGGATACAATCCTGAAGGTATCAGAATTGGTCAAAATGAAAGTCGAAATAAAAAAGCTGTTAAAGTATGGGATAAAAGAGAATTTAAGAATCTTGATGGAGATGTTGAGCTAGGTACAAGAAATATTAAAGTTGCTCTTCGTCGATTAAGAAAGTTTGCAAGAGAAGGTGCTGATACAGAATTAGATCTTGATGGCACCATAAAATCGACAGCTCATAAAGGCTATATCGACGTAAAAATGATGCCTGAGCGTCGAAACAAGATTAAGGTTTTAATTTTTTTCGATGTAGGAGGATCAATGGATGCTCATGTTAAAATTTGTGAAGAACTATTCTCTGCCGCTAAAACAGAATTCAAACATATGGAATATTTCTATTATCACAATTGTCTTTATGACTATGTATGGAAAGACAATAAAAGAAGATATAACGAACATGTATCAACTTGGGATGTTCTTCACACTTACCCTTCAGACTATAAGGTTATTTTTGTTGGGGATGCTGAAATGAGTCCTTATGAAATCACTTACCCAGGTGGTAGCACAGAGTACTGGAATGAAGAGTCTGGTGAAACGTGGCTAAGTCGCACTCTAAATGTTTATGAAAATGCTGTATGGTTAAATCCTGTGCCTCAACAGTATTGGAGCAGAATTGCATCGACGAATATCTTACAGCAAATTTTCTCAAATCGTATGTTTCCATTAACCATAGATGGAATTGATCAAGCGATGAGAGAGCTTAATAAATAAAAAAATTAATGATAAACAAGCAGAACTTTTATATTGGAGCTGCTTTCTTGTGTCTTGGACTAACTATAGTTCCAATTAATGATGCTTTAGCAAAAGTACTAAGCGCAGATCTTAATATCATGGAAGTAATATGGTCAAGATTTTTTGGTCATTTTGTTTTTCTTGTTCCGATTGCTTTTTATATTCATGGAAAAGAAAAATTTATTAATAAAGCAACTGGCCAGCAAACTATTAGAGGTTTATTAATTTTTATTGGAACTGCATTATTTTATATAGCAATTGCGAAAATACCCCTTGCTGATGCTCTTAGCCTTTTATTGATTGCTCCTATAATAGTTGTATTGTTTTCTTCTAAAATATTAAAAGAAAAAATATCTACAATAAAAATCCTATGTGTTGGTCTTGGATTTATTGGAACACTATTGGTTATTCAACCAGGCTTTGGCGAGTTTCATTCTAGCTCATTGTTTGCTCTGGCATCAGGTTTTTGCTATGCATTTTATATACTTTATACGAGAAAGCTTAATTTCTCTTCTGATCCAATAATTAGTCTTAGCTTTACCGCTATACCTGGAGCAGTGATAATGACTCTTTTGTTACCATTTTTTTGGGAAAGTAATCCTAATATAAGGCAAGTTCTTTTAATGGGATCAATAGGACCTGTTGTTATTATAGCTCATTTTTTAATTATAAAAGCATATCAGTACGCTGAAGCAAGCCTATTAGCGCCATTTCACTATTTTGAAATTGTAAGTAATGTGATAATAAGCGTCCTATACTTTAGAGATATACCAAGTATTTTAGTCTCTATTGGAATTATGTGTATTATAACAAGTGGTATTGCTGTGAACTTAAATTTTGAAAATAAAAATGTTAAAAAATAATTATACATTTTCTGTTGCCCCAATGATGGGCGTAACAACTCCAAGTGCACGTTTCATGTACAGGCTAATATCAAAAAAAGCTATTCTTTTTACTGAAATGATTGCTAGTCAAGCTATTTACCGTGGAGATTATAATAAATTCTTAAAAAAAAACCCACTAGAAGAACCGGTCATTCTCCAAGTTGGTGGATCTGATAATGAGCTATTAAAATTTAGCACTAATCTTGCTAATAAATATAATTATCAAGGCATCAATTTAAATGTTGGATGTCCATCTAAAAAAGTTTCGCAAGGTCGTATGGGTGCCTGTTTGATGAAAGAGGCTGACTTAGTAAGAAACTGCTTAAAAACAATGATAAGTGAGTCATCGTCTGAAGTTTCAGTAAAATGCAGGATTGGCGTAGATGAATTTGACTCTTATAATTTTTTTAAAGAATTTATTTCAAACGTTTCTGATAGTGGCTGTACAACATTTTTTGTTCATGCTCGTAAAGCCTTCCTCAAAGGCTTAGATCCCAAAAAAAATAGAACTCTACCCCCTTTAAAATATGATTATGTTTATAAGCTTAAAAAAGAGATGCCTCATTTAAATATTATAATCAATGGTGGCATTCAATCATTAGATGATTGTCATAATCAATTGAAATTTGTTGATGGTGTCATGATTGGAAGATCTATACAGGCAAATCCTTTTTTCTTAGAGGATGTTGATTTTCAATTTTATAAAGAAGCTAATCAGCCTCTTAAAAAGAACCAGGTCATTGCAAAATATTTTGATTATGTAAAAAAAAATATCGATATTGTTTCAACTTATGAATTACTAAGCCCGCTTCTTGCCTTGTGTTTTGGAATACCTGGTTCGAAAAGATTTAAACAAGAAGTAAATGATCTCATAAGGAAGAAAGATTTAAAGAAACTTGAGGATACATATTTAAATTTAATTGCTGCTTAAATATCCTAATAATTTGCAAAAGTTCCACTATTAAAATCTTCAATTGCCTGTAAAACTTCTTGTTTTGTATTCATTACAAAAGGGCCTCCTCTTGCAATTGGTTCTTTTATAGGTTTACCTGAAATTAATAAGAACCTAGATTTTGCTTCAGACTCGACTTTAAGACTTTTTCCACGTTCAAGGATAATTAAAGTAGAATTTTCTAAAATATCATTTGCCTCAGCACCTATTTTTATTTTGCCTTCAACTAAATAAATAAAGGAGTTATTTTCTTCAGGAAGCTCAAAATCAAAAGTGCTTCCTTCAGTCAGTTCAATATCAAAGTAGCATGGGTTTACATTATGGTTTGTAACAGAGCCTTCTAAATCAAGGTATTTACCAGCAATAATTTTAATAGTCTTATTTTCATCTGAATAAATTGGAATTTCTTTTGAGTCGATGTAAAGATATTCAGGCTTACTCATCTTCAAATCTGATGGCATGTTGATCCATAGTTGAAATCCATGTAATTTTCCATCCTCCATTGCTGGCATCTCTGAATGTATAATTCCTCTACCTGTTTTCATCCATTGAACATCACCTGGTGACATCCTTCCTTGTCCACCTGCACTATCTTTATGTTCAAATTCTCCTGCGAGCATGTATGTGACTGTTTCTATACCTCTGTGAGGATGAGGTGGAAACCCCTTAATATAATCATCAGGATTTTCTGAACCAAATTCATCAAGCATTAAGAAAGGATCAAAATAATCCATTTGAGGAATCCCAATACTTCTTTTAAGCTTTACTCCAGCTCCATCTGAAGTTTCAATTGGATTTATAATTTGCTTTATTTTTATAGAGTCCATTTGATTATCATTAAATAATTTTTGCTATTTCATCAAATTCATATCTTGAACCTCGAGGATGTCCTTTAGGTTCAATTCCATAACCAAGCGTACACAAAAAATTACTTCGTAATGAGGTATCTTTAAAAAATTCCTCATCAACACCGCCATTATTAAACCCACTCATCGGACCTGCATCCAACCCTAGTGCGTTCACCGCCTTTAAAAAATATCCAGCTTGAAGGCTACTGTTCCTAAATGCTGTTGTATGTGCAAGCTCTTCATTATTTTCAAAAAAAACTTTAGCATCTTGAGCTTTGAAATTACGAGGAAGATCATTAAAAAATTTTATATCCATAGCAATAATCACACAAACTGGTGCTTTTTTCACTTTTGCTTTGTTTGAATCAATCAAATAAGGATCAATTCTATCCTTTGCCTCTTTTGATTTTAAAAACACAAGCCTTAATGGACTGCAATTAAATGAGGTTGGACTCCACTTGGTAAGCTCGTAAAGCTCTTTTAATATATTATCATCAATCTCTTTATCCGAGTAATTGTAAGTAGTTACTGTATCAATAAAAATTCTTTTTAGATCTTCATTCATCTATAGTACTTCTTTAATACTTTCTTCAATCATTTCAGGGGTTTTTTGAGTTCCAAAACCTTTTACAAACTCGCCATCTTTATTGATTAGAAACTTTGAAAAATTCCACTGAATCTCTCTTCCAGATTGCTCTTCTAGAAATTTAAATAGTGGTGAAGCATTGTCGCCTTTCACTTCTACTTTATCAAATAATGGGAAAGTAACATTATATTTAGTATCGCAGAATGTTTTAATTTCTTCATTGGTACCTGACTCTTGTCCACCAAATTGATTACAGGGAAATGCTAGAATCTCTAAGCCTTGATCTTTATATTTCTCATACAAAGCCTGTAATCCTGTGTATTGTGGTGTAAAACCACACGCGCTTGCAACATTCACGATTAAAAGTGTCTTACCTTTGAAGTCTGATAAACTTACTTTTGTTAAATCAATATTATTTACTTCAAAATGATGAATGTTGTTGTCCATTTGTTTAGGCTCCTTTTGTTTATAAAGTTTAAGTATAAATTTATTATAACTTGATACTGGTAAGATCAACTAAAAAATTAGATCTTCAAAATAAGTTTTCCTTTTACATGGCCTGTAGCCAAATGCTCATATGCTTCTCGGAATTGATCAAATTCATAAACTTTTTCTATCACTGGCTTTATTTTTTTTTCTTCAACCCATAACCTGATCATATTTAAATCAGCTGTTCTTGATCGACATATTACTGTTTTCGATTTCTTTTTGGATAAAAGGCTTTTTACCGCATCGATTGATGAATATATTGTAGGTTGCGTCGTAACATAAATGCCGTTTGATGTAAGACATTTCTCAACTTCATTTATAGCTTTATTCCCTTGAACATCAAAAATGACATCATATTGATCCTCTAAATCAACAAAATCATCTTTTGTATAATCGATAATTCTATCTGGCTTAAAGTCATTTTTTATTCTTTCTGAATTATTAGCGCTTGTAACAACAGTTATATGGCCACCAAATATTTTTGCAATTTGAGTTGCCATGGTCCCTGTTCCGCCTGAGGCGCCATTAATAAGTACTTTATGTCCATTTCGAATGGGTGCCAAATCTCTTAGTGAAATTAATGATGTAAGAGCACCACATGGTAATGCAGATGACTCAGATAATGAAATATTATTTGGTGCAAGTGCAATTGCTTTTTCAGATATACAAAGCATTTCTGCAGCAGATCCATTATTTAAAAGTGGCTGGGCCCATCCATAAACAGAGTCACCAACTTTGAAACCGCTTACTCTACTTCCTGTTTCAGTAATAACTCCTGCAAAGTCAGTTCCCGTGGTTCTTGGAAATTTTAACAAATCGCTTATTGGTCTAAATCCACCTCTTCTAGCTTTAGCGTCAACTGGATTCAATGAAATAGAATCTACTTTAATTAGAACTTCGTTTAACTTGGGACTTGGTATTGGAATATCTTGAATACTCAAGACTTCAGGGCCTCCATAACTGCTATAAACAACTGCTTTCATTAATAAAAAAACTAATTAATAATTAAGGTTAAATATATGATTCATAATCAAATATGTCCATGGTGTAATCACTCAATCCAACCAATTGATGTTCATGGTCACTCTCAATGTCCAAATTGCAAAATTAATATTGATCCATGCTGCTCTGGAGAAAATAATCAATGTGAGCCTAGCTCAGAGATAGAGCAAGATTAATTTTCTCCTAGGTTTATAGTTTGTCCATGTATCATAGTAATGAATACATTCCCATCTAAGGATCTTGATGCTAATTCTTCCTCAAGCTTTAAAGGAGGTTCATCAACTGGTTCATCAGTTAAAATAAAAGTTCCCCAATGCATTCCAATAGCTTTTTCTGCATTTAAATCAATAAATGCTTGAACAGCTTCAGTTGGATTCATATGAGAAAATTTCATAAACCATCTTGGAGCGTATGCCCCAATTGGGATTAAAGCTAAATCAACCGACCCAAGTCTATTAAATGTCTCTTTAAAATCATCACTGTAACCTGTATCACCAAGGTGAATTAAAGAATGACTATCGTTCTTGATATGCCAGCCGCCCCATAAAGTTTGATTTCGATCAAATAATGTTCTTGAAGACCAATGCTGAACTGGTGTAAATGTTATTTTTGTATCTCCTATAATATGACTTTCCCACCAATCAAGCTCGATTACATTGTTAATTGATTTATCTATAAACCATTTTTTAAGACCCAGAGGGACAAGAAAAATTGCATCAGGATTATTTTTGGCAATCCACTTCACTGTTTTCAAGTCTAGATGATCATAATGATTATGAGAAATTGTTACAAAATCAATTTTAGGTAGCTCTTCAAACTTCATAGCGGGCTTTGTATATCTTTGAGGTCCAGCAAAATTAATTGGAGAAGCTCTATTCGTGAGATGTGGATCAGTTAATATATTAAGTTCTTTATTTTGATAGAGGAATGATGCATGGCCAATCCATGTTATAGAGAATGATTTATTTTGATTTATCAATTCTAAATTAGGATCTACCATTTCGAAATCAATTGGAATAGCTTTAGTTTCTTTTTTGCCAGTCATCCACTTCCAGAGCTCTTTTAACTTTTTATTATTTGCAACACCATTAGTATTAACAAATGTTCCATTTTCTAAATGATGCTCAGGAGTTTTTTTTGTATTTTCTGTCATTGTTATTACTATCATTAATAAAATTAGTATTAATGAAAAAAAAAGAATTCTAACGAATCTAAATGAATTGTGCATTCATAAGTTTTAACATTTTTTTTGCACTAGAACTATGAGGAACTATTGCCAGTAACCTCTCGTAAGTTTGAATAGATTCAGAAAAATTATTTAATTTAAATTGTATCTGACCAAGCCCATCTAAAGCACCAAAATGGCGAGGCTCAAGATCTAATGTCTTATCAATATCTTTAATGGAGTCATTAAAATTGCCCATCAAAAAGTGAAGGGTCGCTCTTTTATTCCAACCTTCTGCAAAATCAGGTTTATTGATAATTAGTTGATTAAAAACAATTAATGACTGATCATACTTGCGTTGCTTTAATAATTGATTGCCAAGATTGTACAGTTGTTGAGATTCTGGATCATTCGTTTCACTCCATATCTTCCATATGCTCGCAATATATACTGATGAAGACAATTCATTTTGAGAATCTTTTACATTCAAAAAAAGTTCATTTAGTCTTGGATCACTTTGATCAGCAGTCGCACTTGAAAATATTAAATAATTAAAAACTAATAAAAAAATGATTAAAAGCTTATTAATTATCACTTTGCTTCAAACAAATATTGCGAAACATTTATTCTTGTAGATAAAAAACCTCCTCTACAATAAGCCAGATAAAAATCCCAGAGTTTTTTAAATCTGTCATTAAAGCCAAGTTTGGCAATGTCTTCCCAATTTTCATTAAACTGATTAAACCAAATCTCTAGTGTTTTTGCATAGTCATGAGCAAATGACTTTGTGTTCAGGGTCTCAAGTTTAAATTTATCTGCAATAGATTTAAAAGCACCATCTGAAGCCATGAGGCCACCTGGAAAAATATATGTTTGTATGAAATCAGTTGTTTTTACATACTTGTCAAATAGTGCGTCATCAATTGTAATTGTCTGGATAAGTGCTTTACCATTTTTATTTAATAATTCTCTTACTTTACTAAAGTAACTATTCCAGTATTCCTTACCAACAGCCTCAAACATTTCTATTGAAACAACAGCATCAAATTTTCCTTCAATCAACCTATAATCTTTTAGAATAACTTCTGGATCATTTTCCATATTTAATAATCTTTCGGTTGCAAATTTATGCTGTTCATCAGAAATTGTTATTCCTTTTACCTTAAAGCCTTTTTTAGATGCATATTCCATGAAGCCACCCCATCCACATCCAATTTCAAGAATTGATTGTCCAGGTTTAAGATCTAATTTATCAATAATTCTTTGATACTTATTCTCTTGTGCCTCTGCTAACGAAATCTTCTTATTGTCAAAAAAAGCTGAAGAGTAAGTCATTGTATTATCCAACCAAAGTTGATAAAAGCTATTTCCTAAATCGTAATGAGCAAGGATATTTTTCTTACTACCTGAAATACTATTTTTATTACGTAGGTGATATATGTAGGTAAAAATTTTAAAAATATTTTTTCCATCTGAGATATCTGATATATATTCAACATTTACTGAGAAAAATTCCATCAGATCAAGCAGATTACTTGTACTCCAATGATTTTCAAAATATCCCTCTGCCAAACCAATATCGCCTCGTGTAATAGCAAGCCATAGCATTTTCCAAGACTTTATATTCAAATCAACAATAGATCCTGAGTCTCCAAAAACTGATGTTGTTTTATCTGGATAGGTCACTTGAATTTGATTAACTTGAATCTTGCTCAAACCTTTTTCAATATTTCTTTTTAGAATTCTACTCAGCATACCCATTTCCTTTGTGGCTAAAAATTCTCAGCTTTTTTCTCCAAAGAAGAAAAGCTTGATAATGAATTTTAGGCAGTACAGATAGTGAATTCAAGTATAAAGAACATACAAAATATAAAAAATTCAGCCTATTAAAGTCTTTCAGAATTCCTGAGAGCCTGGTAACGATCTCAAGGTTATTCTTCGGATCAAATTCATTAATTTTAATTGTTAATGATTTGTCATCTAACTGAAATTTGTACTTACCTATTTTATCAGCAAATGGAGATACATACATAGTCTTATCTGTCTCAAGCCATAAATTGCTTTCAATTTCCATACCTTGATTATGAATATAGTAAACTTCTTTTTCTTTAAATGTATTAGTGACTTCGGCTATATAAGAAACTGTTTTACCATTTTTTTTTAAAAACCAGAAACAAACGGGATTAAATGACTTTCGAAAAAATATATTTGGAGTTTTTAATAAATCCAGTGAAACATATTTTGAGTTTAGTGAGTGCTCGTCTATATAATTGATAAACCACTTAATTATTTTTTCTTTAATGATTTTTTCTTTGAAATCATATGATGAGAAACTTATGTTAAACTTATTAAATTTTTTTGTCTTAAAATCATAAATGTTCTGGTTAAAAAGCGATCGATATTGATACTTAAATGAGTGTTTTTTTGGAAAACTTCTACTATGTAAAACCTCGCCCAAATAAATAGAACTTTGTATCATTTATTTAGATTATTAATCATTTGAGCAATCATAATTCCAGATTTTACACCATCCTCATGAAAACCATAACCTAAATATGCTCCCGCATAGAAAACTCTATTTTTGCCCTGTAGTTTTTTAATTTTTTTCTGACCAGTAATAGTTTTATTTTTATAAATAATATGCTCATATTTTTTTGCTCGAAAAATACTTTTTGGGTCAGGTGTATTGAATCTTCCTATTGTTACAAAAATATTTTCAGTGGTGTTCAGATTTTGTAATTTATTCATCCAATAAGTTACGTATTGTTCATCGCCTTTTTTCACAGAATTCCAAGAAGACCACTTCGATATATTTTTTGGCATAAAAGAAGTATCATTATGAAGAATAGTTTTATTATTTGAATATTCAAAATAAGAATAGGCCTTAGCCTCATCGACAGTTTGATCAACTAGAATTTGATTAATCTGTTTTGTATTACAAGCAAAAATTACATAATCATACTTTGCTTTTACCCCATTACCCTTAATACTTATATTATTTTTACCTCTTTGAATGGAAATTATCTTTGATAGATTTATATTTTTCACATTTGTCTTATTTAAAATCTTTTTAATGTAAGACGAGCTTCCATTCTTAATCGAATACCATTGTGGTCGATTAAAAATATTTAATAATCCATGATTATTAAAAAAACTGAGGAATCGATTTGTTGGAAAATTATGCATCTGGTGAGGACTCATTGACCAGATAGCGGCCGACATGGGATAAACATAATTCTCAGCAAAACTCTGAGAAAATTTATTTAAATTTAACCACTCTGATATTGGTAGCTCATTATCAATTTTTTTTCTTCCTAATTTATTAAATTTAAGAATATTAATTAAAAATTTTATATTCAAAATTGAAAAATAATGACTTGGCCTAAAAAAATCTTTAGAACACCACGTTTTATCATCTGTTGACGAACTGTAAGACATATCGGAGATGTTCAGATTTACACTGCATTCATCTAATATTTTTAAAAAATTATTATAGTTACGATCGTTACAAACAATGAATCCCGTATCAACACGAATTTCTTTATTTCTTAATTTAATGGAATGAGTATCAGTATGCCCACCTAATCTATCTTCAATATCATACATATCAATGCTTATATTTTTATCTAAATAAAAGGCTGATGATAAAGCAGATATTCCTGTACCTATGATTGCGATTTTCATTATTAAATATATATATGATCTGAAATTTAGAAATCAAAGATTACACGGCTAGATGCTGTCATTAATTTCCTCGTTCTTCATTTTTAATCGCCACATGATTACAAGGCATATGCTTTTAGAAATAGGAAGTAAATATAAGACGATTATTAATGAAAAAGGTATCCAAATCAAAGCTTGTAACCATAGATCTGGAGCGAAAGCTTGTTCAGCACTTAATACAAGTGGTACAACTATATGACCCGCTAATACAATTGATAACCAAGGTCCAAAATCATCTGTCCTATAGATTGAAAGATCTTCGTTGCACTTACTGCAATTATTATTAATTTTTAAGTAGCCTGAGAAAATCTTTCCATGACTACACTTTGGACATTTTTTGAGTATTCCACTAATTAACACTCTCATTAGAGAAATTTTATTTATTGCCATCAACTATTCAATGAACTCAGAACAAGAGTCTGATAGCCATTCCCACAAATAGTCAGCAAAACTCCATCGAATGAGAATATCAAAAACTTTATCATCTGATAGCCGATCAATTAATACTGTTCCTTTAGAAATATAGGATTGGGCGCAGGTATTTTTATTCTTAAGATAATCTTTAAAATTTAAAGGACAGCCCTTTTCCAAAACGTCAATACTATTTACTCCACTAAGACGAATAGTAATATAATAATCAGATACATCAGTTAAAGCGAAGAACTTATCAGTTAAATTAATATTAAGATCAGTAATTAATTTATCTTTTTTATCTTCAGAACATTGAATTAAAAATTCATTTGGACCAAGCCATGCTGTTCTTGTTTCATCGTTTGTACTGACCTCTCCAGAACTTTTTGGCAGATCATAGCCTAAATAAGCTGAAACTCTGTTTAGAGTATCAGAGTCGTCACTGTTTATTCTTAAATTAATTTTTCCAATAAAATCCATAAATTCAAGGTTAATATTGGCAGACTTTATTTGCTGTTTATCTTGCAAAGGTGAATTCGCATTATTCATTGTTACGAGCCCCTTCCTTATCATAAAAAACTGAATCTGTTATTGTAGCCTCGATAACTTTACCATTCATTAGAGGAATTTTAACAACATCACCCATTCGACTAAGACCATTTTTGATTAGTGCAAGTGCAATAGGATGATTACATGTTGGACTATAATAACTTGAACTTACATGACCAATCATATTCATCGGTGGCCTTGGTTTTACCTCATCAACAACATAACTCCCCTCTGGCAATACAGTTTTTTTATCATTCACTAAAAGTCCTACTAGCTGCTTTCTATCTGACCGCATCGTATCTGACCTTGAAAATGAACGTTTACCAAGAAAATCTTCTTTTTTCTTAGATACAATCCAGTCCATATTAATATCTTTAGGAGTTACGCTTCCATCAGTATCTTGACCAACAATAATGAAACCTTTTTCAGCTCTTAGAACATGCATTGACTCTGTTCCATATGGAGTAATGTCATATTTTTTTCCGTGTTTCATAAATTCATTCCAGACAAAGAGGCCATATCTTGAAGGCACATTGATTTCAAAACTCAATTCACCAGTAAAACTTATTCTGAATATTCTTGCATCAATTCCACATACTTTTCCTTCTTTCATTTTCATAAATGGAAAAGCTTCTTTTGAGAGATCTATATCAGTAAGATCTGACAAGAAACTTCTAGAATTAGGACCTGAGATACTTAAAACAGTCCATTGTTCTGTAACCGATGTACAAAATACTTTCATGTCAAGCCATTCTGTTTGCAAAAACTCCTCAAGCCAAGACATAACTCTAGCTGCACCACCAGTAGTAGTAGTCATATGATAGCGATTTTCAGAAATTCTTGTTGTTACACCATCATCAAATACCATTCCATGTTCATTACACATTAATCCATATCGACATGAACCTACCTCAAGCTTAGACCATGCATTTGTATAAATAAGATTGAGAAACTTTGCGACATCAGGCCCCTGTAAATCAATTTTTCCTAGTGTTGAAGCATCAAGTATTCCAAGACTATTTCTAACAGCCTTACATTCTCTATTTACTGCATCATGAATATTCTCATTTTTTAGAGGAAAGTAATGTGGTCTTTTCCATTGGCCTACATCTTCAAACTCTGCTTTATTATCAACATGCCATTCATGAATTGCAGTTTTTCTCTCAGGATCAAATAGATGATCTACATTTCTTCCAGCAATTGCTCCAATAGTTTGTGGAGAATATGGCGGCCTGAAAGTAGTATGGCCAATATTATCAACTGGCTTATTATGTATATGTGACATTAAGGCTAAGGCATTTACATTTGATGTCTTACCCTGATCTGTTCCCATGCCAGTAGTTGTATAACGCTTCGTATGCTCTACACTAACATAGCCCTCTCGTTGAGCTAGAAATATGTCTGCAGCTGTTACATCATGCTGAAAATCAACAAAGTGTTTAGAGCCATGAGTAACTTTCTTTTTTCCAATCATATAAGGCTCAACCTTTGCTTCAGTAAACTCTAAATCTTCAAAGGCTTTATCGATCTCTAGACTTTTATTTGCTGATTTTCCTAGTTCGGTGGCGAAATCTAGCCCTGCCTGATACGATTTTTTTAAAACATCTAATAAATTAAAGTCTCCATTATTACAGCCAACAACTTTTTGGTTTTTGATTAACTCTTTTGGAGTAAAAGAATTTAATTTTATATTATATTCAAGTTTACCACGCGATTGACTAAATAATTGTACTGACGGATTCCAACCTCCCGACATAAGCACCAAATCACACTCAATTTCATTTAAGCTACCAGTTAGTTCATTATTCTTTTGATCAACTTTTTGAATCTCAATTTTTTTAATTTTTTGGTAACCTTGAGTACTGATTATTGAATGAGATGGATAAATTTTAATATTAAACTTATTACAGCGATCACTTATATCTGAAGAAATATCCTCCCTATTATCTACAACTGTAACCTTCGCTCCTTTGCTTGCAAAATCAATAGCTGCTCCATAGGCATGGTCATTATTTGTAAAAAGAACTACTGACTTCCCAGGTAAAACTCCATACTGGTTGAGATATGCTCTTGCAGCAGAAGCCAACATGATTCCCGGTCTATCATTTCCAGAAAAAACAAGAGGTCTTTCAAAAGCGCCTTGGGCTAAAATCACTTTTTTTGCTCTTATTCTCCAATATCTCTCCCGCGGCAACTTATCAGAGAAGTAAGGTAAGTGATTTGTTACTTTTTGAAGAGCTGTTAAGTAATTATAATCATAATATCCCATTACAGCTGTTCTATTAAGAATAGTAACATTGTCATAAGATTTTAATTCTTCTAGAGTTTGATTGATCCAATCATTTGAATTTAAACTTCCAATTTGAGCAGTAACATTTCTCAGATACCCACCAAGTAGTGGTTTTTCATCAATCAATAAAACATCACACCCAGATCTTGCTGCCGCAAGTGCAGACATTAAACCAGAAACACCTCCACCAACAATAAGGACATCGCAGTAATGAAATTTTTGCTCATATCTATCAGGATTTTTTACGGTTGGAGCGACACCAAGTCCAGCTGCTTTACGAATAAAATGTTCATAGAAAAGCCATAAGCTTGGTGGCCACATAAAAGTTTTATAATAAAAACCTGCAGGAAAAACTCGTGATAAAAAGTTATTAATGCTACCGATATCAAAATTTACAGATGGCCAACAGTTTTGACTTGAAGCTTCAAGCCCTTCATAAATTTCAACTTCAGTAGCTCTCATGTTGGGCTCAGTTCTTGCACCTAGACCAAGTTGAACAAGAGCATTTGGCTCTTCAGAACCTGCTGTAAGAATGCCTCTTGGTCTATGATATTTAAAACTTCTACCAATTAAATGTACATCATTAGCTAGCAAAGCCGATGCAAGAGTGTCTCCTTGATAACCAGTGTATTCAGTTCCATTAAATTTAAATTTAATTGACTTAGATCTATCAATCCTTCCACCGCTATATATTCTATTTTGATTACTCATAACTATGTTTTTGGCTTTTCCTCACCCATTTTATAAGTAGCAAGAATTTCATCAGAAATAGTGTCTCTCATTACATTAAACCATCTTCTGCAACCATGATCGTGCGTCCAACGCTCATAATGAATTCCTTTTTTATTTGAGCGGATGAAAAGATATTCGCCCCATTCTGCATCTGTTAAATTATCTGGGTTTTCAGGTCTTGCTATATGTGCTTCACCGTGACAAGAGAATTCAGTTTGATCTCGCTCACCACAGTATGGACACTTAATTACAAACATAATATTAATGCGCCACCGCTGCAGCAGCAGCCTCGTCAACTAACGCACCGCTAAAATGTCTTTCAATTGAAAATGGAGCTGCAATTTTATTCGGCTCTCCTTTAGCAACAGTCTCAGCAAATACGTGAGCTGAGCCAGGGGTTGCTTTAAATCCACCTGTACCCCAACCACAATTAATGAACAAATTATCAATTGGAGTCTTGCCAATAATTGGACTTCGATCAGGAGTAACATCTACAATGCCTCCCCATTGTCGTAACATTTTTAATCGAGAAAAAATTGGAAAAAGTTCTGTTAGCGGTCCCATGATATGCTCAATCATATCAAATGAACCTCTTTGAGAGTAAGAGTTATAAGAGTCTGAACCAGCGCCAACAACTAATTCACCCTTATCAGATTGACTTACATAAACATGAACAGTGTTAGACATAATTACACAATCTAAAATTGGCTTTATTGGTTCACTTACTAGCGCCTGAAGAGGTACCGAGCTAATTGGCAATCGAAATCCAGCCATATTAGCTAGAACCGAACTATGTCCTGCAGGGACTAATCCAACTTTTTTTGCTTTTACAGAACCTTTTGTAGTTTGAAGACCTGTTACAGCTCCATTGGAAATATCAATTCCAGTTACTTCACAATTTTGAATGATATCAACACCTAAATTTTCTGCTGCTCTTGCATATCCCCATGCAACAGCGTCATGTCTTGCTGTGCCTGCCCTTCTTTGAAGTATTGCTCCAAGTACTGGATATCTTCCAGTAACATTCATATGTGGTATGTTTTTCTTTACCTGATCTTGATTTAAAATTTCTGCATCAATTCCATTTAAATAATTAGAATATGCTCGTCTCGTAATTTCTTGCATATCATGAACCGAATGTGCAAGATGATACAAACCTCTTTGTGAAAACATTACATTAAAGTTTAATTCACTAGACAAACCTTCCCACAAATTGACAGCATGATTATAAAGCGCCGCACTCTCATCCCACAAATAGTTTGATCTAATAATTGTTGTGTTACGACCAGTATTACCTCCACCTATCCAACTCTTTTCTAAAAGAGCTATATTCTTTACACCAAATTCTTTTGCAAGATAGTAAGCGGTGCCTAATCCATGACCCCCGCCGCCAACAATAATGACATCATATTCTTTTTTTAGTTCCGGACTACTCCAGGCTTTTTGCCAATTTTCATGATATGAAAATGCATTTTTGACTAGATTAAATACTGAATATTTCATAATTAAAATCTTTCAACAGAAAAAGGTTTTAAATCTATATCTGTTTTATTTGCACATATTTCCTGTGCGATAAGTTTTCCAGAGATACCGCCAAGAGACCAGCCAATATGCTGATGTCCAAAGCAATAGTAAATATAAGGATTTTTTTTTGATTGTCCAATAACTGGCAGAGAATCTGGCACTGATGGTCTCAGTCCTACCCACTCACTAAAATGATTATCTAGCTCAGGGAAAACTGCTTTTGAGGCTCTTTTTAAATAGTTTATTACATTTGGACTTATTTCTAATGAATTTCCCCCAAATTCAACAACTCCGCCAGCTCTAATGCCATCCTGCATTGGAGTAAAGTATACTCCTCTTTCTTGCCAGGCAATTGGCCGTGAAATTGAGTTTTCAGGATGAGAATACATAATGTGATATCCTCGTTCGCTTGCAAGGGGGACATTTTCTCCAAGCTTATTAGTTAATTTCTTTGACCATGCTCCAGCACATACCACAATGCGGTCGAACGTATAGCTATCAATAGATGAGTATATTTGAATATCTTTTGATTCTGATATTGTTATATCTTCAATTTTTTCCTTTCTAAATTCTCCTCCTTTATCAATAAAAAGTTGGAGAAGTCTCTGACTAATTTTTTTTGGATTTTTTGCAAAATATGAGCCATGAAATAAAGCACCTTTGTAAAAAATATTATTAATATTTGGCTCAATATCATTGATCTCATTTTTATTTATAACTTCAATTTTTACACCTGTTCTCTCACGAGTCTCAAAATCTTTACTGGCTGAATTATAAAAATATTTATTTGACCAAACGTAAAATATACTCTCTCTTGAAATCAATTTCTCTATATCTGCATCATTAAAAAGATCCTCATACCCTTCATCAACAAAGGATAGTAATGATGTCAATTTATTTGAGGTATCTCTAACTTTAGATTGTTGACAGTTTTTCAAGAATTGTAAAAGCCAAGGCATTGACTCAATAAACTTTCCTCTTTTAAAAAATAAAGGGCTATTTTTATTTAATAGTAGATATGGAAAAAGATAAAAAAATGATGGTGAATTAGTTGGTATATTTGCATACTTTGCATAGGTCCCTGCATTACCAAAACTTGCTTGTGTTCCTGGCTCTTCTTTATCAAATAAAGTTACATCCTGCCCATATTTGCTCAACCAATTTGCAGTTGAAAGTCCAACAATTCCAGCTCCAATTACAGCAACTTTCATTTAGAGCTCCTATATTTTTTTGATTTCATTTCTTCTAGCCTACTAAGAGTTCTCTTGAACTTTTCTTTTAAATGAAATGCTGATCCTATTTCATTAATTGGTATTTCGCTGCTTAATATTAAATTAATATTATGATCATAGAGCACATCAACTAAATTCATGAACCTCAACTGTTTATTAATACTTTCATTTGAGAAATTAGATATTTTTTCGATGATTATTGTATCAAAAGATCCTAGCATACTGAGGTAATCCTCTGCGCCAAGGGAGTCTCCACAAATCTCCTCAAAGTAAAATCTAGATACTCTGTGTGCTAGTCTTTTGATTTTAACGTTTCTTCCTTTTACTTTGATATCTTTATCAGCGATAGCATGGCCATCTGAAAGCTTTTTGTATAGATCATTAATCTTATGAGTTGTTGCTAAGTTAATAGGAGAGAAATAAACTTCATCATTACTGAAATTTAATTTTCTATAATCTTTCTCTGTATTTAATTCAAAAATAATAGATCTTCTTTTTATCAGTTCAATAAACGATAAAAATAATTCTCTTTGTAAGCCATCTTTGTAAAGATCATCCGGGAATATATTTGTTGTTAAGATAATCTTAATATTTCTTTTA
This sequence comes from Candidatus Pelagibacteraceae bacterium, assembly GCA_038103905.1. Lineage (GTDB taxonomy): Bacteria > Pseudomonadota > Alphaproteobacteria > Pelagibacterales > AG-422-B15 > CABYIR01. The sequence continues at coordinate 40,073 of JAYNZW010000009.1, forward strand.
AAAAACTCTGTGAATAATTGTCCAAGTATCATTGCATCAGCTATGTTATCAACTTGGAATTCATCAAAAAAAATAATTTTAGCTTCAGCCTGTATCATTTGAGCATATCTTGGAATTAATTCATCCTTGGACTCATTATTTTTTCTTAATTCGTGAAGAGCGTCATGGGTTTTAATCATAAATTCGTGAAAGTGCATTCTTAAGAATTTATCCGGCGCTTTTACTTTTGAAATTAAATCCATAAGCAATGTTTTTCCGGAGCCGACACTGCCATATATATAAAAACAGTTTTGAGTACTTTTTTTTGATATAAATTGAATCAGGCTAAATAATGATTTTTCATTATTAGTTAAAAATGAGTCTAATTCTGAAATTAGTTCAATTTGATTATTATTTTTCTCAATAGTCCCTGCTTTACATAAATCTAAATAAAAATCTAACGCCTTGGACATTAGAAATTTTACTATGATCTAAGCTTTTCGTTATTGGGATCGTATGGACTTTCTTCGATAACTGTCACATCATGTATAGTTCCTAAAATATCCATAGTCAGTTTTGTTCCTGGTTCTGAACAGTCAGGACTTACCATAGCTAACGCAATAGATTTTTGAATTCGAAATCCATAATTTCCACCCGTAGCTCTACCAACAACTTTACCGTCTTGGTATATTGGGTTATTTCCTAAGGCATCTGCATCAGTTACACCATGAACTTCAAGTGTTACAAATTTATTGTCGAAGCCTTTTTCTCTCCATTGAACCAATGCATCTCTGCCAATAAAACTGCCTTTATTAGGGTGAACAAATCTATCTAATCCAGACTCATAAGCTGCATACTCAATAGATAATTCAGTTCCTACTAGTCTATATGATTTTTCAATTCTAAGTGAGTCCATTGCTCGAATACCGAAAGGCTTAATTCCAAATTCCTCACCAGCCTCCATAATTGAATCAAAAATTGTATTTTGTAAATCAATTGGCATATGAAGTTCCCAGCCTAACTCACCTACAAAATTTACTCTTAATGCTAGCGTTTCAGCTAAACCAACATTAATCATTTTTCCTGATAACCATGGAAACGCCTCATTAGAAAAGTCATCATTTGATATTTTCTCAAGGAGCTGTCTGGATTTTGGACCTGCAATTACTAAAACGCCCATACTATTTGTTAGATTTTCTAAAGTTACAGATCTATCATTAGGCATGTGCTTCTTAAGCCAATCATGATCTAATCTTTGCCAAGCACCAGCAGAGACACAATAAAAACTATCTTCACTTTCACGCATTATTGTAAATTCAGAGTGTACCCCTCCTTTTGTATTTAGAGCGTGGCAAAGGTTAGTTCTGCCAATTTTTTTGGGCAACTTATTTGCAACTAGATTATCAAGAAAAGACTCAGCTCCGGGTCCACTAATTCGGCACTTAGCAAACGCACTCATGTCTAGTAAACCCACATTTTCAGAAACATTTTTACATTCATTACCTATATGCTCAAACCACTTTGATCTTCTGAATGACCAATCATCTACTTGTTCTACACCTTCAGGAGCGAACCAGTTTGCTCTTTCCCAGCCAAACTTCTGTCCAAAGACTGCTCCTAAGTTTTTTAATCGATCATAACAAGGAGCTTGACGCAAAGGTCTACCTGCATCACGTTCTTCGTCAGGATAATGTACTGTAAATACATTTGCATATGCTTCTTCGTTCTTCTTTATCAAATAAGCCTTTGAAGCATAATCACCAAACCTTCTTGGTTCAACGCCTAGCATGTCAACTGTAGGTTCGCCATCAACAATCCATTCAGCAAGTTGCCAACCAGCTCCACCGGCTGCTGTAATACCAAATGAGTGTCCATCATTAAGATATAAATTTTTACGATCCCAAGCTGGTCCTACAATTGGACTTCCATCAGGAGTGTAGCAAATCGCACCATTATAAACTTTTTTAATTCCTACTTCCCCAAAAATAGGAACTCGATTAATAGCATGTTCGATGTGAGGTCCTAAACGGTCCAAGTCTTCTTGAAATAATTCATACTCACAATCAGGACTAGGTCCGTCAACATAACAGCATGGCGCTCCTTTTTCGTATGGTCCTAATATTAATCCACCAGCTTCTTCCCTCATATACCAAGATCCATCTGAACCTCTCAAAACGCCCATTTCAGGAAGGCCGGCTTCTTTTCTTTTTTGAATTTCTGGGTGTGGTTCTGTTACAATATATTGATGTTCAACAGGTATGACTGGTATATCTAATCCAACCATCTCTCCAGTCTGTCTAACAAAGTTTCCAGAACAAGAAATAATTACATCAGCATGTATATCCCCTTTATCTGTTTTGACAATCCAAGAATCGTCAGATTGCTGCTCTAAGCCTATCACAGTTGTTTGACGGTATATTTCAGCTCCAAGTGAACGAGCTCCTTTTGCTAGTGCTTGTGTTAAGTCATTTGGCTGGATATACCCATCTTCAGGATGTTGTATTGCTCCAATCAGACCTTCAGTATTACATAAAGGCCAAATTTCTTTTATTTCATCAGGAGTTAAAAATTTAACGTCGACACCAATTGTTTGTGCAACACCAGCATACTGCCTATATTCATCCATCCTGTCTTGAGTTTCAGCTAACCGAATATTACTTACATTACTGAAACCAACTTCCTGACCTGTTTCTTTTTGAAGCTCTTGATAAAATTTAACTGAATATTTGTGAAGTTGCCCAACAGAATAACTCATATTAAATAATGGAAGCAGCCCAGCGGCATGCCAAGTAGAACCTGAAGTCAGCTCTTTTCTTTCACACAGAACTACATCAGACCAACCTTTTTTTGCTAAGTGGTATAATGTACTTACACCTACAACACCCCCGCCTATCACAACTGCTTTTGCTCTAGATTTCATATTTCCCCCTAATTTTTATGGACCAGACCACTCAACTGCGCAGTACTCAGCACTTCCTCCAGTGAAATCCCAATTACGACCATGATCTTTAATTTTACTTCTTTTGCCTCCGCGACCAACAATTATCTCAGGCGCTACCCAATACTTTAGATTAGAAACTTTTATGTCTTCTCCTCTTTTTAACCCAGGTTCTTTTTCGATTCTACCATCTAGAATATCTGGAATAGTATATGTCCAACCTGTTTCAGTTTCTTTATATGTAATCGAAGCTCTCTTAACTCCTAAAAAATTTGAGATCATAGAAGAGAACCAACCTGTTTGTCCCCCAGCTTGACCTGAAAATATTTTAAGTAATGCATCAGCTGCATCATCAGAAGCTTTTTCATCAAAATATAGACCTGCTGTCCATCCTCCCATGGATAACGGACCAGGTACTTCAAGTAGTATAGCAACATTTAGACCACTTAAATCTATTCTACCTTTTGATTCTTTTTTTATTGGATTAAATCCAGACCATTTTTCTTCAGCCCAGCCATTCTCAATTATAATACCCCACCATGAAAAACATTTTCCATTAGCTGAATTCGGTATAGCTCGCCCCAAAGACATAGGACAATTACAGAAAACATCACAATTACAATTAAGTAGAAAATGACCATTAATTTCCCAATGAAGATTGAAAGGATTTGGACTCATAGATTAGTAAAATATTAAATAAGTTCCCCAAAGTACTAGAAGAAAACCAAAAAATCTAGAAGTAAGTTTCTCAAAAGGAATTAATTTTTCAGCTAAAACAGCGATTGTAATGATCACTACCCAAAGCATATTCATGACACCATTGACAAACAAAATAAGCATTAGAGCCCAACAACATCCAAGACAATATAGCCCGTGTAATAAGCCGATTTTTAAAACATCTTTATTAGAATTAATCTTTATGCCCATAATAAAGGCAAGAGGATTTCTGCATTTTTCTAAACATGCATTCTTAAGGTTTGAAAACTGAAATAGCCCCGCTCCAATTAATGTTGCCGCTGCGACATTATTACTCGTAAATGCTCCCATCATATTAACGACGCTATAATTGTGAAATACATATTGAAGATAGCATGCTGATATAGAGAAAATAGTCCAGATCAAAAAATACATTAAGGATAATAAAATGACTTCTGATTTTGGACTTACGACTGTCGCCATATTTTTTCTCATTGAATAAAATAAGAATAAGAACATCAAAGCTGATGGAAACATCATTGCGAACATCATAATTATCCACATTAGATTCATTACGATAAAGTCATTTCTGGACCAATTGCTATCCATTGGCATTGCAAATAATGAGAATTTATCCATTGAGTCTGTATTCATATCCATGCTCATTGAGTCTGTATTCATATCCATACTCATAGAGTCCATATTCATGTCCATATCCATTTCATTCGCAAAGCTAAATAGGTAAAACCAAGCAAGGCTTACCATTATTAAAATTGGAATTAGAATAATATAAAAATCTGAGTTACTAGTTTTCATTTTTAATCTCTTTCCGTTGAATAATAACATTTACCATCTTTGCATGTGTATACACATAATAATTGAGTATCTACATTATTGTAGGACGCCCATAGCTCAACATTCTCATTTTTAACAAGAAGCTCAACGTCATCTTTGCAATCCATTTCAATCGCTTTTTGAATCGCTAAATTTTTAAATTCTATTTTTTCTGAACAAGAACTTAAAATGAATATACTAAAAAAAAATAAAATATTTATTATCATTTAATAATTAAATTTTAGATAATTCTAAAAGAATATCCTCAGACGCAGATCCAAAAGGCAAGATATTCTCTAAATTATTTTTACGATCAAAGATAAAATAAAATGCACTATGTTGCACGATATAATTATCATCTGCCATTTGATCGGCTTCATGCGAATGGCTATGCGCATCGTGACTTTCATGTTTTTTTTTATTATTTGAATCAATTAAGTCAGAGTATGACCCTTGTTCGGGCAAATTATCACTTTTAACATGAACAAAGAAGTTGTCCCAAACTGGCTTTAGAGATTCATAATTACCTGTAAGACCTATAATTTCATCGTTAAAGTTGGATAAGTATTTGTTTAGTCTTTCTGGCGTGTCTCTACCAGGATCTACGCTTATAAATAAAAACTTATTTTTTGATGACTGACCTAAATCATCAATAACATTTGATAAGACACTTACTCCCATAGGACATACATCAGGACAATGAGTAAATCCAAAAAAAATTACTTTATTGAAGTTGTCAAAATCTTCATTTGAGACCTCTTCTCCAAAATGATTTATTAAATTAAAGCTAATGTCGATATGATCATTATTTTTCTGGTTATTAAAGAAACTTGAGAGTCCCCAGCCAGCAATGATTGCAAAAATAAAAATTAATGAAACTAAAAAAAGATTAGTATTTCTTTTTGAATTCACTATTTCATCTTTTCTAGTCTAGAACTGAAAGGTAATGGCACTATTTCAACCTCTCTCTGTTCTCCATCATGTTGCGCAGAATATATCTCCTCAGAATGTATTAAATCGATATTGACATATCCAAGGCCAATATTGCAACCAAAGTTAGGACTATAAATACCACTGGTAATATACCCAGACCTTGAACCATTTTTGTCTAAAACTGGAATACTAGCCATATTATAACCAATTTTCTTTCCAGATATTTTGAAACCTGTGAATTGTTTTTTTATTCCCTCATCTCTAATTTTTTTTAGAGCTTCTTTACCCACAAAATCTGCTTCTTGGTCTAAATCACAAAACTTAGGAAGGTTAAGTTCTAGTGGATTATCATTTAATGTCGTATCACCTAAGTGAGAAATCATACCAGCTTCAATTCGATCAATCTGGTTCGGGCAACTTGGAACAATTTTAAACTCTTTACCTGCATCCATAAGATTTCTCCATAGAGCTCCACCATCTTCTTCTCTTAGAATATAAATCTCATATCCGAACTGGTTACTCCATCCGCTTCTTGCGACAATTAAATCAAGCCCAAATAAATTTGTTTCTACAAATTGATAATATTTCAGATCCATGACTTTTGGATCATTATTAGTCACTTTAGCCATTAAATCTTTTGATTTTGGACCTTGTAAAGAAACTGGGCACGCTTCTGGTTCTGAAATTTTTACTTTAAAATTTCCCGACAGAGCAACACCTTTGCACCAATAAATTACATCTGAGTCAGCAATACTTAACCAAAATTTTTGATCATTAAATTTCAAAATAAGTGGGTCATTTATTATTCCACCATTTTCATCAGTTAAAAATGCATATCTACAAAAACTATCCTTAAACGTTGATAGATTTCTTGGAGTTAAATATTGAACAAATTTAGCAGCGTCTTCTCCAACAACTTCAACTTGACGTTCACCAGCAACGTCCCATAAAGTCACATCATTTATCAGAGAATCATATTCTTGCTCTGGAGTGGTATATCCAACAGGCATTGTCATGTGATTGTATGTTGTAAAATTTGTTGCCCCATCCTTAATAGTTTCCTCAAAGAAAGGTGATTTGCGAATTCTAGGTGTATAAATAATTCCTTTTGACATTGTGATATAACCTTTAAAAAATTGATGTCACTTTATAAACTGAAAATAACTCGAAAGATATTTATTTTTATCACTCTTCAATTTGCCTCATACTCTAAATGATGATAAATAGACATCCATGAATAATCGATATAATGAAGTCATAAAAAAGCTGAAAAATAATGAACTTATTATCCTTGATGGGGCCACAGGCTCAGAACTTGAAAATAGGGGTATTGAAATGGACAATACTTGGTGTGGCACTGCGTCACTGCAAAAAGATGTCCTAAAACAAATACATAAAGATTATATAGCTGCTGGAGCACAAATCATTACGACAAACACTTATGCCTCATCTCGTATGATATTAGAGTCTGGAGGTGTTGATGATCAATTTGAAGAAATTAATCTGAGTGCAATCAATTGCGCAATCGAGGCTAGAAATGAGATTGAAAGAGACGACGTTTTAATTGCAGGATCTCTTTCACATCAACTTCCTTATGAAGATGCTTTTGAAACTCAAAAAGATAAAGATAAATTTAAATCAAAGCTTACACCAGAATATCTTCAAAAAAATTTCGATGAAATGGCTATGTTCCTTGCGAATAATGGCTGTGATTTCATTCTCTTAGAACTCATGTACAGACCGGATAGAATGAAACTTATTTTTGAATCCGCTAAAAAAACAAACTTGCCCGTTTGGGCAGGCTTTTCAGCAAGAAAAAGTTCTCAGAGTCAATCCATCTATTCTCTTACAGATGATTATGATCTTGATTTTAAAGAAATGATAAGTCTAGTTAAAGATTATGATCTAGATGCAGTTGGAATAATGCATTGTGATATAAATGCAATTGAAGGGTCAATCAAAGATCTTCAAACTGTATTTGATTGTCCGATTATGGTTTATCCTGAAACTGCAGTATTTACTTTCCCAAATTATGATTGCAAAAATGTCATTTCGCCCAGTGATTATCTCATTGAGGCTAAAAAGTGGAAAAGTTTAGGAGCACAAGTAATTGGTGGCTGCTGTGGAACTTCTGTTGATCATATCAAGATTTTAAAAGATCTTTGATTAGGATTTATTTCTAGTTCCTGATGAAATAATTTCAGAAATACCTGCCAGTATAATAAGTGAACACCCTAATCCCTCTCTCCATCCAAAAAGTTCGTCTGTCAGCAATGCCGCGCTAACAGACCCAACTACAATCTCAAAAAGTATTATAATAGAAAATAAACCTGCCCCAATTCTACTTGGAGAACCTAAAATTACGATATTTGTTGGAATATGAAACAACAAAGCAATTAAAATCAACCATGGCATCATTGAAATCAGAGCATCCATAGATGGAGTAGGTCCAAAATAATCTCTTAGTATATAAGCTTGAACTAATGTTACTAAGCCTCCATAAAAAAAGAATGAAAACAGTATTGGAAAAATTCCATCTGGATTTTTAATTTCCATTCTTACTGCTGATGCAGCGATAAATATTCCTCCAAAAAGAGCAATCCAATCACCTGTATTTTGAGGAATTGGAATTTCTCCACTTTGCCCAAAAACAATCCATACACCCGCTAAAGCCAATATAAGGCTTATATATCTTGATGTTTTTGGAACTTGTCTCAAAAAAATAGCCTCAAAGATTGTAGTCCAAACTGGAGTTATATAAAAAAGAATTAATGCTCGAACAACGTCAGTTAATAAAAAACTATTAGCGTAACATGCAATGCCTCCACCAAATAAAAGTCCAATCAAAGGATACTCTAATCCTAATGATTGACCTTTTGTCTTTCTCCAAATTGAAATTGGAATCAGTATCATAAAAGGAATTATCATTTGAGATATAGTTGCCCATCCTCCTGTTAACCCTCCAGACTCAAGAGCTCTTTGAGGTAACCAAAACATCCCCCACATTCCAGCGGCAACAAGAAGTGCAAAGCTTATTGTGTAATGATATTTGTGTCTTTGATTTTCCATTTTAATAAAAATATATAAAAAAAAGACCCTGTAAAAATACAGGGCCTTTTTTAAACTTATAGATTAGTTAAGTTTACGGAAGCCAATTCTTCCATTCACTCGTACTATCTTTCCATTCTTGTACAGCTTCTTCAACTGATAATCCATCATCGCCTACTCTTACAAGCATTTTTGCTTGATCAGTATTTGAGAACTTCATTTTTTTGAAGAAAGCTAAAGCGTCTCCATCTACAGACTCAGGATTCATATAATTCATAGTGTAATCCTTTGCCCAACCTGTAGCAGGCCATGCTGCAGTACCGCAGTCTTGCCAGTTATTCGCTTCAGTAAATGACTCGCAATATTTGTGAGCTGGTAAGTTTACATTTACCATTTCATTTTTTCCAAAGAAGAAATGTGGCTCCCAAAGATAAAGCAAGAAAGGCTCTTTTCTGTCATACGCAGCTTGAGCTTCAGCTAATGCAGCTGTTTCTGTTCCAAGCTCTACAGCTTCAAAGTCAATACCTAGAAGATCTAATCTTTTTTGGTCATGACAGTTCCAACCTGCAACTGGACATCCAATCAAACGACCTTTTGAACCAGTCTCAGCATTAGCAAACTGAGCTTTAAATTTATTTAAATCTGACCAGTCTTTGAAGTCAGGGTTTGCGTCAACAAAATATTTTGGCACGTAGTAATCTGACATACCAATAATACCTGAAGTGTATGCATCTACAGATCCATCACCAGAGTAAGATTTTACAACCTCTCCTTCATAAACTAGATCCGTATTAAGCATTACATCATCAGCTTCAGCATAACTTGGCCAACTTTCACATGCAAAGTCTATATCGCCAGCAGCGATCGCTTCCCATAATCCAGTACCAGATGGAAATACAATTCTTTCAATCTTGTATCCAAGTTCTTGCTCTAATATGCTTACAGCTACTTGACATGTAAGTTCTCCACCCGTCCAGTCAGCTACAGCTGCTGTCAAACGCTTTGCGTTCGCAGTACCAGCAGAAAGAACAAGAAAAGAAGACATTATCAAAGCTAAGAAAGCATTTGCAAAAAATGATTTTTTCATAGTTTTAATACCCTTAATTATTTTTAAAGAATTATTCTAGCCTAAAATTAAGTGAAAAGTAAATGGCTAATTATAAGTAATAATTAGACGAAATCTCTCAAGAATTGTATGAACTTAAAGACCTAATGCGTCTCTTTGCTTCTTAGTCCATGCAAGACTAATTCTATCAATTATCATTGCTAACAAGCAAATCCCAATACCTGCAGCTAAGGCACGTCCTGTATCTGATCTTGCTAAACCATTAAAAACCTCTAAGCCAAGTCCTTTACCTCCTATTAATGGAGTTACAATTTGCATAGCAAAAGCCATCATAACTGTTTGATTAAAGCCCATAACAAGACTTGGAACCGCAAGAGGGAATTTTATTTTTCTAAGTGTTTGTATCAGTGAACCTCCAAAAGAAGTGGAAACTTCAGAGTAAGTACTTGAAACTTGAGAAAGTCCAAGAACTGTTAATCTGATTATAGGAGGAATAGAGTAAATGATAGTCGCAAGAAGCGCAGAAAAAGCGCCTCCTCCAAAAAACATTAAGACAGGAATAAGATAACAAAAATAAGGCAAAGTTTGCATTGCATCCAATACAACTTCATTGATACTTTGAAATCTTTTACTGTATGACGCAAGCACTCCTATAGGAACACCAATTATAAAACAAAGTAAAACAGATATTAAAACTTGAGACAGAGTAATCATTGCCTCTGTCCAGATATTACACGCACCAATGAAAACTAGTAATACTAAAGTGGTAATTGCAAATCGAAATCCAACAGATGCCCAACTTACTAAAACTAAGGCTCCTATAGTGAACCAATAAGGAAGGTAAGTTAAATACATATCAAATGGTCTCATTAAATAAATGACTACAGATGAACGTATGGCTTTTGTAATACTTATAAATGTTGGGTTTATAGTTAGAGCTTTAACTCCACTTGAAATTTCTTCTCTAATTGAAAGGTTCCATGACTCAGGAAACGTTCCAAAACTCATTACATGAGTGTCGTAAAGTGAAATGCCTAATAAAATCAAAATACCAGTTATAAAAAAATAATGCATATTTAAGAAATGAGAAATAGTGGCAGCTGCATTTTTACTTATGATTGAAATAATTTGCTCAATGATAAAAGAGAAAATTCTAATCATGCTTGAACAAATAAATGCAAAAACAATGTGCAGATACAAAAATGGCTTTTCTATGAATCTTGCTAATGGATAAATTTCCCAAGTTTGTGGAAGTACATAAAACTTTTGACTATCTGACGGAATAGTAACAGACTCCCTACTTATAGCTTTACCAAATCGATCAAACATAATTGCCATAAGCAGTACACAAAGTCCTCCTTCCATAGCAGCTCCAACATCAAGTTTACGAATAGCAATCCAGATTTCTGATCCAAGTCCTTGTGCACCAATAAATGTTGCAAGCACTACTAACGCCAAAGCCATCATAATTGTTTGATTAACTCCCATCATTATACTTGGCAAAGCAAGTGGGATTTGCACTTTGAAAAGTATTTGGCCTCGACTTGATCCAAAAGAAGTAGCAGACTCAATCGTTTGATCAGGAACTTGCCGTATTCCAAGATTTGTTAAACGAATAATTGGAGGCATAGAATAAATCATTGTTGCAAGAATTGCTGGTGCGCCACCTATACCAAAAAAGAACATTGCTGGAATTAAATATACAAATGCAGGCATTACTTGCATTGTGTCTAATACAGGCTTCATACCTCTTTCAAAACGATCACTTAGAGCACAACCTACCCCAAGTATTACCCCAACAACTACTGAAAGAACAACGGACAAACCCATTAATGCTAAAGTTTCCATCGCAGACTCCCAAAGACCTACCATTCCCCAGTACATTGTCCCAAACAGAATAAATACAGCAAGTCTAATTCCCCCAAAAGCTAATGAAGGAATTACTAAAAGTGCAGCTATAAAAACCCAAGATGACTCTAATAAAAAGTCCTCTAACATAAAATAGCCAGTTTTTACATAACCTGAAATAGCTCTTGTATATTCTTTAATATTAGCTTTTAAAAAATCTTCTCCTTGATTTACCCAGGCAGTAAAAGTAAAGGCGTCAGTAATAAATTCTGGAAACTCTGACTTGTTTTCACCAAGAAAAAATAAAACGAGTGAAGCAGCGATACCAAGAATTACCACTGCTGGCAGAAAATAGCCGCTGTATTTTGACGAACTATTAATATTTTTTAAGTCTTGATATAATGCCATTGAATAGATACTTTTATCTGTTGTTAAATTTAATGATTATATTATCTTAAAAATATGGAAAGTAACGAGAAAATTGTTTGCACGGATATCTGGAAACTCTTTGGTCCAAATGAAAAAACAGTACTTTCAAATCTAGACAAGAATCTTTCACGTCATGAGGTACAAGAAAAGACTGGTCATGTTGTGGCGGTTAAAGAGGTAAGTTTTTCTGTTCAAAAAGGTGAAACCTTTGTAGTCATGGGGCTTTCGGGGAGTGGCAAATCTACACTTGTAAGATGTTTATCAAGACTAATTGAGCCTACGGCTGGATCAGTTCAAATTGATGGCGTTGATGTTACAAAGATGAACAATAAAGATCTTACTGATCTTAGACGTCATCGTATGAGTATGGTGTTCCAACATTTTGGTCTTTTTCCTCATAGAAGAGTAATTGAGAATATTGGATACGGACTCGAAATCAGAGGTGTTGGCAAGAAAGAAAGAACTGAAAAATCAATGGAAGCTCTTAAGCTTGTTGGACTTGATGGATGGGATCAACATTACCCAAGAGAACTTTCAGGAGGAATGCAACAAAGAGTTGGGCTAGCAAGAGCTTTAGCTGTTGATCCTGAAATTTTAATTTTTGATGAGCCTTTTTCTGCACTTGATCCATTAATTAGAAGAGAAATGCAAGATGAGCTACTTAGTATTCAAAAGATGCTCAAAAAAACAATGGTGTTTATTACTCACGATTTTCTAGAAGCAATTAAGATGGGCGACAATATTGCAATTATGAAAGATGGAGAAATTTCTCAAGTTGGAACTCCAGAGGAAATTGTTGCTAATCCAATTGATCAGTACGTAAAAGATTTTACTGAAGACGTTCCAAAATATAAAGTTTTAAGTGCTGGAAAAATTTGTCGACAAGAGATTTGCTCAGAAACAAAAAAAACTTTCGATGAAGGAAAGAATTGTATCGAGAGTAATGCAAAAATTGATGGCTTGATGGACATGTGTTGTGAGAATGATAATACATTCCCTGTAATTGACAGCAATACGGGTAAGTTAATAGGTGAAATTGATCGAACAATAATTATGAGATCAATGACATCTACTAAATAGAAATAATATAATAATTACTTAGTATTATCTTCTCTATTAGAGTCTCTCCAAATTATAATCATTCCAGCTAAAACAATCGCGATAACCCCTGGAAATAGTTGATCTAAAGGAGCTTCTTTGAAAAAAAACCAACCCATTATAAATGAAGACGGTATTGCTATATATTCAAATGAAGTTAGTTTGCTTGCTTCAACTTGTCGATACGCATAAATAAATAAGATAGCGGCAATTCCTCCAAGAACGCCAGTTGTTGCCATTAATGTTAAGTCTTTAAAATCTGCAATTGTTTGATGGTCTGAGGTAAAAATGTAAAGAACTATTGAGCCTAAAATAGAAAATAAAAGAGAATAAAATTGAATCTTGGCTGTTGAGTAATTGTCAGGAATAAACTTTAAAACAATCATTGCTAATGACCAAAAAATAGCCACCAATAATGGTAGAAGTGAATAATATGTAAATAAATCAGAAGCCGGCCTGGTAATCATAACGACTCCTATGAAGCCAATAATAATTGCTGACCATCTATAAATTCCTACTTTTTCGTTCAGTAAAAAAATTGAAAATATCGCAATAAAAAATGGAGCCGAGAATGTTAATGTTGAAGCTGTCGCAAAATTCATATTGGTTATCGCTAAAAAATAACAAACATGCATGAGAGTAAAACATATTCCTCTTATAAAACAAATTAGAAGAAAACGACTATTCAATTCTGAGAAGGTACTTGAGAAGCTTTTGGTAAAATAAAGTAGAGCCAGTAATGGCAAAACTGCAAAAGAATTTCTAAAAACAGTCAGTTGTATTGTAGAATAATAATCACCAAGAAACTTGATGATGATGCCGTAAGAGTCGACACAAAGAATACCAAGTATAACTGAACCAATAGCAATATAAAGCCTGTCTAATCTAATCATCCTAAAATTTTTGTCTTTTTTTTACTATGGTTTCACCATAATATAACAATCTTTAATCAACTAAGGCATTTGTCAATTTAGAAAATTAAAAATGACTTTTTTTAATATGAGTGTCACTGATATGCTGGAACCTCAGGATTGGGGTTTTCCAATTCCAATCGCTTACGGACCTGGACGACTTAAAGAAATTGGCAAAAACTGTGAGAACCTAAATGTTAAAAAGCCCCTAATTATAACTGATAGAGGAAGTAAAGATCTTCCTTTTATATCTGATCTAATTAAATATCTTGAAACATCGAATATAAATCCTGACTTATACTGTGAGATATCTCCAAACCCGAAAGAAGATGAAATATCTGGAGGAGTTTCAGTTTTTAAATCAGGAAATCATGATGCAATAATTGCTATTGGGGGAGGTAGTGCAATGGATGGTGGAAAAGCAATATGCCTTACAGCTAACAATGACATTCCACTATGGGATTTTGAGTGGGAACTTCCTCCTGCAAAAATAAATCCTGGTAACGAATTTCCAATCTTAATTACAATTCCGACAACTGCAGGAACTGGTGCAGAAACAGAGAGTTCAGCAATGATTACGCACATTGAAAAAGGAATGAAGTTATGCATTATGCATCCAGAACTAAAGCCCTCTCTAACAATTCTTGACCCTGAACTAACAATTGCTTTACCTGCTAACCTAACAGCCTGGACAGGAGCAGATGCTATGATTCATTCAATTGAGGGTTATTGTGTCCCTGGATTTCATCCTTTATGTGATGGTGCTGCATTAGAAAGTTTATCATTAATTTCAAAATCTCTCTTCTTAGCTGTTGAAGAACCTGAAAACCTTGCAGCTCGAGGTGCAATGTTAACAGCGTCCTGTCTGGGTGGAATTTCTTTTATCAAGGGGCTTGGGTTAGTTCATGCAATAGCTCATATGGTTGGAGCCGAATATGATACTCACCATGGTTTAACAAATGCTATTATTCTACCTGCGGTACTAAAATTTAACTTACCAAGTATGGAAGAAAAAGTTAAAAGAATGTCTGAAGCAATGCAGTATGATCATCATACAGCTGAAGCATTCATTTCTAATATGGAAAGCCTACTTGATCGAATTAAAATTCCAAAAGGTTTGAGTGAGATTGGTGTTCCGGAAGACTGTGCAGAGAGAATTGCAGAAAAATCAATGGTTGATACTGCATTTGGAACTAATCCGAGAACTGCAGACTATGATGAAGTACTAGAATTAGTAAAAATAAGTATAAAGCAAGCAAGATAAGAAAGGACAATCTAATGAGTAATGTTGAAAAATTTTATATTAATGGTGAATGGGTAACCCCAAAATCATCAAATTCAATGCCTGTCATTAACCCAGCGAATGAAGAGGAAATAGCAACTGTCTACCTTGGAAATGAGGATGATGTTAATGCCGCTGTTGATGCTGCTAAAAATGCATTTGATAGTTTCTCTAAGACTTCTAAACAAGAACGATTAGACTTACTAAAGAAAATTAGAGCTGTTACTTCTGATCGATATGAAGATCTTCATGTCGCAATGACAAATGAAATGGGTGCACCTCTTACTTTTTCAAGAGATGTTCAAGCTGATTCTGGAATTGGTCATTTGGATGGCTTTATCGAGTCATTGGAAAAGCTTGAAGAACAAATTACTTTAACTAACGGTGATATTTTATTGAAGGAGCCAATTGGTGTTTGCGGATTAATTACTCCTTGGAACTGGCCAATAAATCAAATTACACTAAAAGTTTTACCTGCAATTGCTACCGGATGTACAAGCGTTCTTAAGCCATCTGAGTTTACTCCATTATCGGCTGCTGTTTATGCTGAAATCCTTCATGACGCAGGGGTTCCAGCCGGAGTATTTAACTTAATACATGGAAAAGGCGAGGAAGTTGGTGTTGCATTATCTAGGCATCCCGATATTCAAATGGTTTCATTTACCGGTTCTACTCGAGGTGGTATTTCTGTTACAAGAGAGTCTGCTCCAACTGTAAAAAAAGTGACCCTCGAACTTGGTGGAAAATCGCCAAATTTAGTTTTTGCTGATTGTGATCTTGCTGAAAGAGTTGATGCGTCTGTCAAAGAATGCATGGCAAACACAGGTCAATCCTGTGATGCGCCTACTAGACTTCTGGTTGAAAAGTCTTGCTATGATGAGGTTGTTGATCTTGCAAGAAAATCAGCAGAGAGCATCTCTGTTGATGATCCGACCAAAGAAGGTGATCATATGGGGCCTTTATTTGATAAAATACAATACGATAGAGTTCAGAAAATGATACAAGTTGGAATTGATGAGGGTGCAAAGTTAATTACTGGCGGAACAGGAAAACCTGACGGATTTGAAAAAGGATGGTTCGTAAAACCCACTGTCTTTGCAGATGTATCTAATGACATGCGAATTGCTCAAGAAGAAATTTTTGGACCTGTTCTTGCGATTATCCCATTCAACGACGAAGAAGATGCAATTAAGATTGCGAATGACACACCTTATGGTCTTGCTGCATATTTACAAACTGGAAGCAAAGAAAGAGCTGATCGAGTTTCAAGAAGACTCCGAGCTGGAGCAGTACATGTGAATGGCGGTGGCTTTAACTATGGATCACCATTTGGAGGCTATAAACAGTCTGGAAATGGTCGTGAAGGTGGAGACATGGGAATCGAAGATTATCTGGAGACCAAAACTCTACATAATGGATAAAACTTAATTAATGATTGAGGGACAATCTATTACGGCGATATCTACAGAAATCAAATCACAGAAATTAAAGTATGAAGATGTTGTTAAATTTTATTTTGATAAAATAAAAAAATACAACAAAGACCTAAATGCAATTGTTTCTCTCAGAGATGAGACAGAGGTTATTTCTGAAGCAAGAGAAAAAGATCAGCTAATACAAAATAAGCATCAGACCGGCCTCCTGCATGGACTTCCACTGGCTATCAAAGACACTGTAGATGTAAAAGATCTGCCCACTAGTTTTGGCTGTATGGAGTATAAAAATAATTTTCCAGCTGAAGATTCAATCATTACTGAAAGATTAAAGAAACAGGGCGCCATCATAATTGGAAAAACTAATACAGCTGAACTAGCTTTTGGGTCACAAACGACCAATCGTCTTTTTGGGAGTACCTATAATCCATATAATATTTCTAAAACTGCAGGTGGTTCAAGTGGAGGGGCTGCAGCTGCTGTTAGCTCAGGTATGTTACCCTTGGCAGATGGTAGTGATATGATGGGATCGGTCAGAAATCCAGCAGCTTATTGTAATCTATATGGTTTCAGACCAACTCCAGGATTGATTCCTGAAAAGCGAGTTGAACCTTCAAATATTGAATGTCCATTGCTATCAACATTAGGCGGTATTGCAAAGACTCCAGATGACTTAAGTTTATTCCTTGATTCAGTGGCTGGAAGAGATAGCAGGGACTCGTTTTCTTTTGATTTAAACGCTAAATTTTTAGAAACATCAATGAGCGAGGACGAATTTAAAAAAATTAAAATTGGATGGCTGGGTAATTTAAATAACAATTACAGTTTTGAAAATGGAATAATAGAATTGTGCGAAAGCTCACTAAATATTCTTATGTCAAATCCATTTAATATTTCCATAGAGGAGGTTAAAACAAATCTATTCTCTAAAGATATCTGGGATATATGGATAACTATTAGATCAAAGATAAGCTATGATGATATTAAGATGATGAATGATATTATCCTTGATGATCTATGTCTTGCTGCGAAATGGGAATATGACCAAGGTATTAAAATATCCGATGAAGAATTTGTTCAAAAAATAGATGGCATTAATAGATACCGCTCTGTCGTTAATCAATTATTTGAAAAATATGATTTCTTGGCAATGCCGTCTGCTCAAGTATTCCCTTTTGATGCAAATATAAGTTTTCCAAAAAAAATTGGTTCACATTCATTAAGTACGTATCATAAATGGATGGAGACAACTATAATTGCAAGCTTATTTGAACTTCCAACCTTATCTGTTCCTGTGGGATTCAACAATTTAGGTCTGCCTATGGGAATGCAAATTATTGGCAAAAAAGCATATGACTTAAAAGTAATGTCATTTGGAAAAAAATATGAAAGTATATTTAATCATTCAAATGTAAAGCCAGATGGTTTCAATTAATTGTAATGGATAATCAAAATATAAAAAGCGTTCTAAACCCAACTTTAGCAACAATTAGAGATAATAAAGCCAAATGGAATTTGCCTGAATTTAGAAGAAGAGGATACAGGGATTTACATAAAATAAATCGATACGGCTTACTATTTAGATCTGATGCTGTTCTTACATTAGATATTGATATTAATGAAGAGATAGGAAAAATTCCTTCTGTTCAAAAAATGACTAATCATGACTCATTCTGCTCATTAATTGTAGGCAAAGGTCAAAATATTTTATTTGAAAAATATGCTAATGACTTCTCTGAAATTCAGCCTCAAACAATAATGTCAATAACAAAACTGTTTGTTAATTTATGTATTGGAGAAATGATTGATAACAATCTCCTAGATCTCAATAAAAAAATTTCTTTTTATTTACCAGAAATTGGAAGTGGTTATGCAGAAGCCTCAGTGCAAGATGTTCTTAATATGAATGTTATTAATGCTTATACTGAAGATTATACAGATCCTTATTCCTCTTCATTTCTTCATGAGTCAGTTGGAGGATGGAGGCTTCCCGAAAATCTTAATCAAAATGAAAATCAAGAAGAATTTTTAAACAAAATTAAGGCTAAAGATGGAATTGGACTAGAAAATAAATCTGATTTAGCTTTTTATAAATCAGCTAATACAGATGTCTTAGGCTTAATTATTGAAAAAATAAGTGGAATAAAACTAAGAGATTGGATTTTATCAATCACTGAAGCGGCAGGTTTTGAAGATGCTCTTTATATGGCAACAGATAGAGAGGGCATGCCATGGTTATCAGGGGGTGGATGCTTGATTACGAGAGACTTTTTGAGGATGGGACTATTATTTTCAAGAAAAGGAAAAGGCGTGATGGGAAGAAGTGTGGGTTCTGAGAAATTTATTAATGACACTCTATCATTTAAAGGTCCAAAGTATTTTGAATTTTCAAAAGACAAATTTGTTTATTATGCAAATCAAACTATGAAAAATGGAGATTGGATTGGTCATTCAGGTTATGGTGGACAATTCTTAATGGTTAATCTTAAAACAAATATCGTTGCATCATTTTTTTCAGTTTTAGAAACTGAGTCTGCCACTAATGAAGAATATAAAGCCGATATGATCAGTATGTTGGATGAAATAGTTACAGGAAATTTTTAATGAAAGGAATAATATGAATGGATATGTAATGGTAGGCACAAATGATCTAACGTCTGCAAAAAAATTTTACGATAAGCTCTTAAACGTATTAAATATAAAAGCTATTTATAGTGATGATGTATGCATTGGTTATGCAAACGATGGCAATGATGATGTTGAGTTCTATGTTACTAAACCTGCAAATGGCGAGCCAGCAACCTATGGCAATGGAACTCAGGTTTCTTTTTTGACTAAGACCAGAGCGCAAGTAGTAGAGTTTCATAAGACTGGATTAGATTTGGGTGGAAAAAATGAGGGTGATCCTGGCCTAAGACCTAGCGATGGAGATGTATATTACTCATATGTTCGAGATCTTGAAGGAAACAAAATTTGTGCATACACAAACTCAAAAGACTAATTCAAAAATATATTTTTAAATTTTTCTCTTAGCTCAACTTTTTGAACCTTGCCCATTGAATTTCTCGGTAATTCATTTTCAAAAATTACTTCCTTAGGCTGTTTAAACTTTGCTATTTTTTCAGTGAGATTTTTTTTAATATCATCTTCTGAGAGACTCTCATTAGACCTAACAACAATCGATACTACTGCTTCCCCAAAATCTTTATGAGGGACAGCAATTACTGCAGACTCAACAACTCCATCAATTTCATCAATTAACTCTTCTACTTCTTTTGGGTATACGTTTAAGCCTCCCGTAATAATTAGATCTTTATCTCTTCCTACAATAACTACGTAATTATTATCATCAATATATGCCATATCCCCTGTAATAAAAAAACCATCATCCCGAAAAGACTCTTTCGTTTTGTTTGGCATTTGCCAATATCCTTTGAAGATATTTTCTCCTCTAAGTTCAATTATACCAATTTCACCGTTTGCTAATTCTTTGCCCACTTTATCAGCTATGCGAACTTCAACACCTGCCAATGGTAAACCTACTGTTCCTGGCTTTCGCTCACCATCATATGGATTGGAAATATTCATATTAGTTTCGGTCATGCCATATCTCTCTAAAATTTTTTTACCTGTTCTATTTTCAAATTCTATGTGTGTTTCAGCTAATAAAGGAGCTGAACCTGATATAAAAAGTCTCATATGCTTAACAAGGTCATGATTGAATTTTTCATCACTCAATAATCTTGTATAAAATGTTGGAACACCCATCATCGATGTAGATTTTTTCATCCATTTCAATGCATCTTGGATACTAAATTTTGGTAGAAAAATAATTGAGCCATTGACATAAGCCAGAAGATTAAAGGCAACAAATAATCCATGTGTATGGTATATGGGTAGCATATGAAGAAGTGTGTCATCGCTAGAGTATTGCCAAGCCTCCTTCAATACACTCGTATTTGAAACTAAGTTTTTATGACTTAACATTGCTCCCTTTGATTTTCCAGTGGTTCCTGAAGTATATAGTATTGTGGCTAAA
>JAYNZW010000009.1:60616-63800 GCA_038103905.1 Candidatus Pelagibacteraceae bacterium
GTCTACTGGATCAAAATTCTCATCTTGCTGAACTAAAGATTCGTTAAGTGACCCACTCTCATCGCCATTTAGTGTCAGAATTATAATATTCTGATTATTAAGTGATTCTTTTAACTTATTTTCAATTTTTGAATCAACAATAACAATAGATGAGGATGAATCATTGATGAAATAACTAAGTTCATTTGTTGTATAGCCTGTATTCAGTGGTAAATAAACGCCACCAGCCTTTATCGTTGCAACATATAACGCAATCTGAATAACTGATTTTTCTGCTTGAACCGCTACTCTGTCTCCCGCCTTGAGACCTTTAGATACTAATACATGAGCAATTTGATTTACAATTTTATTAAATTTTAAGTAGGAAATTTTATATTCTTCATTAATCAAAAATATTTTCTCAGAATCACAATATGGAGCAAAAATATTATCAAATAAGTAATTTTCTTTTTTTGCCATTTAACTCAATTCAATTGCAATTCATTATAATAAAAGCTTTTTGTACTTAAATAATTTTGGTTAATGCTAACTCCCAGGCCTGGAAGTTTTTTTAATTTTGATTCACCATTAACTATACTGAATCCTGGATCACAGTAATTTTTTGAAGCTGCTATATAGTCAGGATATATTTCTGCCTTTTCAGAATTTTTTATACTCGCACAAAAATGCATCATTGCTGAGGCTGCTATAGCCATTGAATCCCAGCAATGAGGAGAAACTTTTACTCCAACTTCATCAGACAAGTCCGCTATCTCAATCAATTGAACAATACTACCCACGCCTGCAATATCAGGGTTCAGTATATCAGCAGACTTTCTACTTAAAACTTCTTTAAAATGAGCAACGCCACATTGCTTTTCTCCTGTCACAATAGGAAAATCAGATTTAGCCTTATAATTCGCAAGGTTAGTGATATCACATCCGTCATAAGGTTCCTCAATCCAATAAATATTGGTATTATTTTTTTTAATGAACTCTAATAATTCTAATGAATGATTGGGATTTTTTGGAACTGCAAGATCTAGCATTAGATCGATATTTTGAATAGAATTTTGTTCTATTTTTTCTATACATTCATGCCCTTCTTTTGGCGATCGATTTTGTAATGGATAAATTTTTATACTTTTATAGCCTTCAGATATTAAATAGTTAATACGATGAGTTAATTCGGAGTCATTAGGCATTCGATCACTCCAAGTATTAACATAAACCTGAATAACATCTTTTGAACAATCTGATAAAAGCGATGAGAGTGATTTTTTATTAATTTTACCAATTATATCCCATAGAGACATTTCAATTGCGCTTGATGCTGCTGAAAAATCAAGACCATAATGATTATCACAAATCTCAATTACTTTTTCATTGAACAAATAAGGATTTAAACTTTCAAATTCATTTAATGTCGATGCAAGACTTAAGATGAGTTCTGCAACACCTCTTTCACGATATGGTAGAACAAATGCCTCGCCCCATCCTTCTACACCTTCTGAGTTTGTAATTCGTAAAAATAAAAAAGATTTTACTTTTGACCACCCATCCTCACTCGTGGTTGGACTTGTAATCCAAATTTCTACTTTTCTAATTTTTCCAATATTCATCATTATTTAGTGACTTTAAATTAAAAAATACTATATTAATTTATAATTAAACATCAAACATACATAAAAATTAATATGGAATTATCTTTGGTATTAGGCGCAGGTTGTTTTTGGGGAGTTGAAGCTCTCTTTGAAGAGATGAATGGAGTTAATAAAGTTATTTCTGGATATTCTGGAGGTCACACAAAAAACCCTACATATGAACAGGTGTGCACTGGTGAAACTGGCCATATTGAAGTTGTTAAAATTGACTATGATAGCTCTGTGGTTACATTTTCTGAGCTTTTAGATAAATTCTTTTTTATTCACGACCCTACCTCTGTAAATCGTCAAGGTCCAGATGTAGGAACTCAGTATAGGTCTGTAATTTTTTTCAATTCAAACGAAGAAAAAGAAATAGCTGAGAACAAAATTAGAGAAATAAATGATTCTGGCGAGTATGACAGAGAAGTTGCTACTGATTTGAGGGAGTCGGTCGAGTTTTATGAGGCTGAAGAATATCACCAAGACTTTATAGAAAAAAATGGTAAGATTTGTTACCACCAACTTTACGTACAAAATAAGTCTTAAATTGAATTAATTATAAATTAGACAACCTTTAAACCACTGAACGGCACATTTATCAGAAACATAATTTTGAATGAAAGCTATGTGATGTCTTTTGGTAATATTGTAATCTGACACATCTTGTAAAAATGCAATGTGGTGTCTTTTAGTAATGTTATGATCAGATAAATCCTGGAAATATTCTATATGAAATCTTTGAGTAAGATTCATATCCATTTCGTCCTGAAAGTAGACGATATCATTGCGTGAAGTTAGCTCAACGTCATATTTTGAATTTCCTGAACCAACAGAGATAGATGTCAGGCCTAAACTCATCGAGATTATAAAAATTATACTTCTAATCATGATAGTAAATTTATATCATATTTAAAGGGAATACCCAGCAAAATTATTTGTTTGCTGGGTATTTGCTTATAATTAGCCCTTAACGACTTCTCTTGTATTTGCGTTATGCGACTCAGTAAATGGAATTTCAACAGTTACCGCATCTACTGGTTCACCTGGAGTGTCAGCATAAATATCAGGCAAATGAACTTTAAATTTCTTACCAATTTCCCATTTAGGAAATCCATTAGCATTTAAAGTTCCATCAAAAGGGACATAACCCATTGCAATATTCACGCCTTTTTCTGGATGGTACCATGGAGATGTAATGAAACCACAAGGATCCCCACCTTCACCAGGAGATACGAGCCAAAAATCAGGCGCATATTCTTCAATTGGTTTACCACCAATTTCCATACCAACTAGTTGAAGCTTATATGGAGATTTTCCAGCCTTAAGATCTGCTCCCATTTTTTCTAGCGCTTCTTTTCCAATGTAGTCACCTTTTTTAGCCCACTCACCTTTCCCAGAGAGTGAAACTTGATAGCCTAAATTACATTGAAATGGATTGTGCTCATTATCCATATCTTGGCCCCAAGAGAGAATTCCAGCTTGAATTCTTCTATGGTGAGCAGGTGCAATAACCATAAGGCTATGTTTTTTACCCGCTTCAACAACAGCATCCCACATAT
>JAYNZW010000010.1:0-16699 GCA_038103905.1 Candidatus Pelagibacteraceae bacterium
GTTTTAGAGATGAGAAAATTTTAAGTTATTGAATTGATTAGATAATTGGGATTAATTTAAATATCGGCGTATGTATGAGTTTCTTCCTCAGCGCCGGGGTGCGTAATCGCTCCTTTAGATGAACTACCAACAGTTTGAGCATATTTCCATAAAGTACCACTGTTGTAATCAGTTTTTCTCGGCTTCCATTTTGTTTTTCTTTTAGCAAGCTCCTCATCTGATAGATCAACTGACAAAATACCCTTGTCTCCATCTAATAATATTTTATCTCCATCCTCCAATAGTGCTATTGGGCCACCTACCGCTGCTTCAGGCCCAACATGACCAACACAAAAACCTCTTGTTGCTCCACTAAATCTACCATCAGTTATAAGAGCGACTTTATTGCCCATTCCTTGACCAGATATCGCTGCAGTTGTCGATAACATTTCTCGCATACCAGGACCTCCTTTTGGTCCCTCATATCTTATTACTATTACGTCACCTTCTTTATATTCTTCGTTAACAACACACTTAAATGCATCTTCCTCACAATCAAAACATCTTGCAGATCCTTCAAATCTTGTATTTTGCATTCCAGCCACTTTTACAATTGCTCCTTCTGGCGCAAGATTTCCTTTTAATCCAACTACTCCTCCTGTAGGACTCAACGGATTATTGTAAGGTCTAATAACCTTCTGATCATTGTTAAACTCAACACTCTCTAAATTCTCAGCAATTGTTTTACCAGTAACTGTTAGACAATCTCCGTGTATAAAACCACCTTCGTATAAAGTCTTTATGATAATTGGAACACCGCCAGCTTCATATACATCTTTTGCAACATATTGTCCGCCAGGTTTTAAGTCAGCTATGTACGGGGTTTTTTTAAATATCTCTACTACATCATCTAATGAAAAATCAATACCACACTCGTGAGCGATGGCAGGCAAATGAAGGCCTGCATTGGTTGATCCTCCAGTTGCAGCTACTATGGTTGCAGCATTTTCAAGTGCTTTTCTCGTTACAATATCTCTGGGTCTAATATTTTGCTCAATTAAATTCATAATTTGTTTGCCTGACTCATATGCATACTTATCGCGGTCTTCATAAGGCGCAGGAGCACCTGATGAGTATGGTAAAGCAAGACCCATTACTTCTGAAACACAAGCCATAGTATTTGCAGTAAACTGACCTCCACAAGCACCAGCACTTGGACATGCAACTTTTTCTAAATCTGTAAGATCTTCGTCAGTTGTTCCTCCAGCAGCATGCTTACCAACAGCTTCAAATACATCAACTACCGTTACATCGTTTCCTTTATATCTGCCTGGTAAAATTGAGCCTCCATACATAAATACACTTGGAATATTAAGACGACACATTGCCATCATTAATCCTGGCAAAGATTTGTCACATCCAGCCAGTCCAACAAGCGCATCATAACAATGTCCTCTTACAGTTAATTCTGTCGAGTCTGCAATGACTTCTCTTGATACTAATGATGACTTCATTCCTTGGTGACCCATCGCTATGCCATCTGTCACAGTAATAGTACAGAACTCCCTTGGAGTTCCATTCATTTCATTTACACCTTTTTTTACAGATTGAGCTTGTCTCATTAAAGCAATATTACATGGAGCTGCTTCATTCCATGTTGAAACAACTCCGACAAAAGGTCGATTAATCTCCTCCTCAGTCATACCCATTGCATAATAATACGATCTGTGCGGAGCTCTTTCGGGTCCTACACTAACATGTCTACTTGGTAATTTTGTTTTATCAGCCATAATTAATTTTAACTCGAAAAGCTTTTAATAGCATCTTCAATTTTTAATTTTGAAGATAAGTATTCATCTAACCTATCTTTTTGCTCCTGTATTATATCTTCAGGAGCATTTTCGATGAAATTTTTACTATCTAATTTAATCCTAATTTTTTCTATTTCAGAAGATACCTTAGACAGATTTTTTTTCAATCTTATACTTTCTTCTTTAAAGTCAATAATGTTAAAAAGTTTTAAAAAGAATGTTTCATTTTCATGAATAATTTGAATATCGCCTTCTGATCTAGGGCCTTTAAAGTCTTGAACAGACTTAATCTTTGCAATTGAACTAAGCGCTGTGCTGTATTTATTAAAAATTTCATTAAGTCCACTCTGATTATCATCATAACAAATTTCTACCATTGCTTTAGGTGGGACGTTAAGCTCAGATCTTGTTGATCTAATTGAGCTAATGATTTCAATTAACTTATTAACATTTCCATTATCATCTTTATCAGTTTCAATGATTTTAGGCCACTCTGAATGAATGATTTTTTTTGAATTATTTTGATTTATAAAGTCTATTTCTTTCCAAAGATGCTCGGTTATAAATGGCATAATCGGATGAAGCATGATCATAATATTATTTAAAACATATGAAGCAACATTCTGTGTCTCAATCTTATCATCATGACTAGGTTCACTTAATATAGTCTTTGAAAGTTCGATATACCAATCACAAAAAATATTCCAAGTGAACTTATATAATGTATTTGCAGCTTCATTAAATCTATAGGTTTCTAATGCTTTTTTTGTTTCATTTTCACATTGAACAAGCTGCTTTAAAATCCAAATATTGAAATCATTTTTACATTTTTCTAAATTAGTATTTGAATGATGGCAGTCATTTATCTCAAAATATTTTATTGCATTCCATATTTTAGTAATAAAATTTCTATAACCTTCAACTCTTTGAGCAGATAATTTAATGTCTCTACCTTGTGCAGCCATTGAACATAATGTCATTCGTAAAGAGTCTGCCCCGTATTGATCCATTAAAACAATTGGGTCAATAACATTGCCTTTTGATTTTGACATTTTTTGTCCTTTTTCATCACGCACTAAAGCATGCACATAAACATCTTTAAAAGGAATTGTTTCAGTAAAATGTAAGGCCATCATCATCATTCGTGCGACCCAAAAAAATATGATATCAAAACCTGTAACTAAAACTGAAGTTGGATAATATTTATCAAATTCAACTGTTTTTTCTGGCCAGCCTAAAGTTGAAAAAGGCCATAATGCAGATGAAAACCATGTATCTAATACATCCGTGTCTTGTTCAATATTTACATTTTTTCCATAGTGATTTTTAGCCAGATTAAGGGCATCTTCATATGAGTTTGCTGCAAAAGGCTTTCTATCTGGTCCATACCAAACCGGGATCTGATGCCCCCACAGTAGCTGTCTTGAAATACACCAAGGTTGAATATTCTCCATCCATTCGTAGTAAGTTTTTTCCCAATTTTTAGGTATAAAATTAGTTTCCTTTTCCTTTACTTTTTTTATTGCCTGAGCTGCTAACTTTTCTGCATCAACGAACCATTGATCAGTTAGTAAAGGTTCTATTACTACGTCAGAACGGTCACCATATGGAACAGTGTGTAAATTCTCCTCAATTTTTATAAGCTTCCCAATTTCTGTTAAGTCTTCAATAATAATCTGACGTGCATCATATCTATCAAGTCCTTGATATTTTTCTGGAACATTTTTATTTAAACAGGCGTCTTCATCAAAAATATTTATAATTTCTAATTTATTTCTCTTGCCTACTTCGTAATCATTAAAGTCATGTGCAGGAGTAATTTTAACTGCACCTGACCCCTGATCAGACTTTGCATATTCATCTGCAACTATTTTTATTGATTTATTAACCAAGGGAAGAATGGCGTTTTTCCCAATTAGATTTTTATATCGATCGTCATCAGGATGAACAGCAATTCCAGTATCACCCAACATGGTTTCAGGTCGAGTCGTTGCAACGATAATCTTTTCATCAGAATTTTCTATATCATATTCTATATACCAGAGGTTTCCTTTTATTTCTTTTTGAATAACTTCTAGATCTGAAATTGTTGTCTTTAATTTAGGATCCCAATTTGAAAGTCTCTTGTCACGATAAATTAAACCCTGGTTAAATAGCTCAATAAACACATATCTTACTGCTTCAGATAAACCTTCATCGAATGTAAATCTCTCTCTATCCCAATTGCAAGAAGCTCCAAGTCTTTTCAATTGATTGAGTATTTGACCACCAGAAACATCTTTCCACTCCCACACTTTTTTGACAAACTCATCTCGTGAGAGATCTGATTTTTTAATATTGTTTTTTGCTAACTCTCTCTCTACAACCATTTCAGTTGCAATTCCAGCATGGTCCATACCAGGTTGCCACAAAACATCCTTACCTTGCATACGTTGAAAGCGAATTAATATATCTTGTAACGTATTATTTAGCGCATGACCCATGTGCAGTGTTCCTGTCACATTTGGTGGAGGAATTACTATACAAAAGGGTTCTGAATTTGGTTGGTTAGCTTGAGATACAAAGTCTTTATCTTTTTCCCAACTTTCGTATACGTCTTTTTCGACAAGTTCATGTTCGTAATACTTATCCAACATTTTAACTAGCTAGATTGATTATCTTTAAAATCAACTCTTATAGCTGATAATTTTTCTGAAACTATACTTTCAATTTCGTTTTTTATAATCTCATCAATTTTTGAAGAGTATTTAGATCTAATTTCATCTTTAATGATTAGTTCAATTTTTTTTATATCGATATCTGATATATTTTTATTGTCATCTGTAACATATTGCGTCTTTTCCTGTTTATTGTCATTTATAATATTTGTGAGCTCTAAAATTCCATTTTCAACATTATCATTATTGTTACTAGAGGGTGTTGTTTCTAAATTCACTTTTTCTGTAAGCTCTAATACATCCTTGGGAAGAGACTCTTTTGTGGTTTCTTCGCCCATCATTTCTCTTATGGCTTTAAGTATATCTTCGGTTTCTGCAGTATTTGAACTCATTTCTTTCTATCTTACTTTCTTTAAAAATTAAAACTATCTGTTTTATTAAAAGCCTTTAATTTTGGAGCTTCGCAATTGAATAAAAATTTTGATCCAATATTTTCTTCGACTTTATTATACTCTCTAACTTCAGATAAATCACCTTTTGATATAATCGCAATCATCTTTCCATTTTCATCTAATTGATCAAATAAGTATTTTGGAATTTCTTCAACTGCACCCTCTATTAATATTTTATTAAAAGGACCATGTTCTAAACACCCTTCATTCAATTCTTTCTTTAAAAAGACCACATTATCAATGTTTTTATTTAATACTGCTGTCTCAGAAAAGCTTACTAATGCATTATCTTCTTCAATAGAGATTACTGTTTCAGCAATGTTAGATAAAATAGCAGATGAATAACCTGTAGAAGAGCCAATAATTAGAACTGTATCGCTTAGCTCAAATTCAGCAATTGAAATTATTTTAGCAATTAAGCTTGGCTTTAAAAGAAAACGATCATTATCAAGTTCGAGATTTTTTTCTAAATATGCTAAATTTTTAAGTTCCGATGGAACAAATTGATCTCTTGGCGTAGACAAAAATGCCTCCAATACAACAGGGCTTATTTTTCCAAGCGGCTTAATTTGGCCTTCCACCATTTTTTTATTTAAATCCATACAGTTCTTATAATCATTCATACGTTAAGATCAATTATTGATTAATTCTTAATCAATTATCTTTCACATAAACAATAACTTATATATATTGTCGCCTTAATGGCCACGTGGCGGAATGGTTACGCAGAGGACTGCAAATCCTTGTATCCCAGTTCGATTCTGGGCGTGGCCTCCACTAGATATTAAATCTTTCTAGAGCAGAGCAAAGTTTTTCTGATTGATCAGTTCTTATCCATGAGTGAAAATTTTTGATCATACCTGAAGAAAAATTTGGTATCTTTTCAAATATCTTTTTTACATAAGCATCACTTGCTTTAGTTTTTTTATCCAAGGAAGCAAGAATTGCTATATAAGATTGAGGATAGTCTGGTTGAAGTCTGACTATATCTTTTGAAATTTTTCTTGCTTCTTCTAAATTATCATCATGAAAATTAAATCTCCATAATTCATACAATGTTCTCCATTTGCCATATTCATCTTTGTTTAAATTTAATGCTTTATTAATCTCAGTATAAGCCCTTTTCTTTTCATCAATTTGAAAAAGACTTGAAGCAAAAAGTCTTCGTGCGTGCGCAAACTTTTTTTCACTTTGAATTGAATTGTATGCGTAGTTTAGAGACAAATCATAGTTTCCACTATAATAATACGATAAACCAAAAGAAAATTGACATAAATAATTCTTATCATTCATTGACACTGCGCTTCTTGCTAAATTAAAAGATGTTTTTCTCACCTGATTAGGATCTCTTACATTAAACATCCACAATTTATCTGCATAAGACATAGCAATTTTAGATATTGTTATTGCTAAATCTTCTTTTGGGATTGAATTACTAAGGGTATCAAAAGCAGTTTTAGTTAATAAAAAAGTTATTGTTCTTTTATCTTTTTCATTTTTAGAACGCTTAATAACATTCTGTTCTTCTAAATATTTAAGTCTTCTCCATAGTGTTCTTTCTGGAGATTGGGTGAAGTAATGAATATCATAAAATGATAATCCCTTGAGGAAATTAATATAGAGACGAAATACTATTTCTAGATCTAAAATGCTATTTAATGAAAGTGACTTCAGAACTTTAAATAGACCACCATATAAAAAACTGAAAACTGCTTCATCTAGTAGATTGACGTTGCTAGAAAGATTATCACTTCTCCCAAAGCCAAATTCATAAATATTGTCTTTTTGTACTACCATTTATCTAAACTATATTATTAAAGTAAATCTGGATAAATTGAACAGTTTTTGATATAAATCTATTCTCTTCCCCAGTAGCTCAGTTGGTAGAGCAAGCGACTGTTAATCGCTTTGTCGCTGGTTCGAGTCCAGCCTGGGGAGCCATTTACAAGATCTGACTTAGGAAAGTCTTAGTTCTTTCATTTTCAGGATTATTAAAGAAGTCATCAGGACTTTTTGCTTCAACAATCTGCCCCTCATCCATAAATATTATCTTATCCGCAACTTCTTTTGCAAAGCCCATCTCATGTGTAACAACTATCATCGTCATACCACCTTCAGCTAGGCCTACCATTACATCAAGGACCTCTTTGATCATCTCAGGATCTAATGCGGAAGTAGGTTCATCAAATAACATAATTCTTGGTTCCATACATAAAGCTCTTGCTATAGCTGCTCTTTGTTGTTGACCTCCAGATAATTGACTTGGATATTTGAATGCTTGATCATCAATTTGTACTCTCTTTAGATACTGCATTGCTTTATCAATCGCCTGTGCCTTAGGAGTTTTTCTTACCCAAATAGGGGCAAGTGTACAATTATCTAAAATAGATAAATGAGGAAATAAATTAAACTGCTGGAAGACCATTCCAACTTCTCCTCTTATTCGTTCAATACTTCTGCTATCATTTGTTAATTCAGTGCCTTCAACTATAATTTGACCTCGCTGATGTTCTTCAAGTCTATTAATACATCGAATAAGAGTAGATTTACCGCTACCTGAAGGACCACAAATTACAATTTTCTCACTTTTACTTACTTGTAGATTTACATCATTTAAAACATGTAAATCTCCAAACCACTTATGAACACTATTCATTTCTATCATTAAGTCTGTAGTCATTACTTACCTTCCTGTATCTAATTTTTTTTCTAAACGTTGACTGTATCTGCTCATACTAAAACAAAATATCCAAAATATTACTGCCGCAAAAACATAACCTTCATGTGAAAAACCAAGCCACTCTGGATTTGTTCCGACAAACTGAATGATACCAAGAAAATCAAATAATCCTATAACTAATACTAATGTCGTATCTTTGAATATTGCAATAAAACTTCCAATAATTGCTGGTATCACCATTTTTAATGATTGAGGTAATATTACAAGGCCCATCATTCTCCAGTAGCTCAAACCAGTTGCTTGTGCGGCTTCATATTGTCCTTTCGGCATTGCTTGTAAGCCTCCTCTTACAACTTCTGCAAGATATGCTGCTGAAAAGAACATTACACCAATTAGAGCTCTTATTAATTTATCAAAATTAACGCCCTCAGGCATAAATAGTGGAAACATATTGGAGGCCATAAATAAAACTGTAATTAGTGGAACACCTCTCCAAATTTCAATAAATATAGTTGAAAGCAGAGATACTACTGGAAGCTTTGATCTTCTCCCTAGTGCAAGCATTACACCTATTGGAAGTGATAGAACTATGCCTACTCCAGCAATTACAAGAGTTAAGAATAATCCCCCCCACAACCTTGTTTCAACTGTCTCTAAACCCATACCTCCCGAGAACATCACTACAGATAAAATAGGGAATAAAATAAGCAAAAAAGACCCGACCCATCCTTTATATTTTAAATTTGGAATTAAAATATAGATGCCACAAATCAGAAGGATAAAGTACATTGTATTTATCCTCCATAATTCTTCAGATGGATAGAGACCATAAAAAATAAGTTTTAGATTTTCCTTAATAAATATCCAGCAAGCTCCGTCCTTTGAGCACTCTTGTTTTGTAGTACCTACAAAATTTGCATCGATAAATGCCCAAGATATGAATGGAGGTATAATAGAATATAATAAATAAATTCCAATCAAGGTCAGAATTGTATTTGACACTGAAGAAAACAAATTTTTACGTAACCAGCCAACCAAGCCAATACTAGCAATCGGTGGCTTCATAACTTCTGTATTATTTTTTATTTCGGTATTCATTTTTATCTTTCAGCTACTCGCATAAATCGGTTGAATAAATTCATTATTATTGAAGTCAGTAAACTTAATAATAAATAAACACCCATTACCATACCAATTATCTCAATTGCTTGACCAGTTTGCATGAGTGCTGTACCTGCAAAAACTAAAACTAAATCAGGATAAGCAATAGCAGCTGCCAATGATGAATTTTTAGTTAAATTTAAATATTGATTTGTTAAAGGTGGAACAATTACGCGTAATGCTTGAGGTATAATCACCAATCGCAAAATCTGACCTTGATTTAAACCCAGCGAACGAGCAGCTTCCGTTTGCCCAAGAGATACCGCTTGAATGCCCGCTCTAACTACTTCAGCTATAAATGATGCAGTATACATTGATAGAGCAAAAGTTAACGCGACTAATTCAGGTATCAATTTAATTCCACCTTTGAAATTAAATCCTTTTAACTCAGGATAATCAAAGGTAACTGGAAATCCAGTTGCAAATAAACTTAAAAATACAAATAGAATTATTAATCCAACTGATGAAGAAAAGACTGGAAATGTTTGTCCCGTTTTATTTTGTCTTTGACGGGACCAAACAGCAATACCAATACTTATAATTATAGCCGCAATAAAGCTATATAATATTAAAGTACCCCCTTCACCAAAAATAGGATCTGGAATGAACAGGCCTCTATTATTTAGAAAAAAAGAGTCAAATAATTCTAAGCTTTGTTTTGGCTTGGGTAAGGCGCGTAAAACAGCAAAGTACCAAAAAAATATTTGTAAAAGTAGAGGAAGATTTCTTAGAACTTCAATATAAGCTTCTGCTAATTTAGCTATCAACCAGTTTGAAGAAAGGCGAGCAATACCGATTGTAAATCCAACAATTGTTGCGACAAAAATTCCTAATCCTGCCACAAGCAAAGTATTTAATAGGCCTACAATAAATGAATCAAAATAGGTAGAGGTTGGTGAATATTCAATCAGAGTCATTTGAATATCGAATTGAGCTTCAACACCTAAGAACTCAAAACCACTAGCAAGACCTCTAGCCACCATATTTCTTGCTGTATTATCGACTATGTAAATAACCGCTAAAATTACTAAAGCTAAAGTGACTATTTGATAGAAGATGCCCTGAACGCTTCTATTAAATAAAATATTATTGAGGCTTAAATCTCTACCTTGCATAAACTAACCTATACAATAGAAAGTTTGAAATTTGTATAAAAAAAGGGAGTCAATTTACACTGACTCCCTCTAATTTTTTTATAAGATCTGCAGATTATCTAGCAGGAGGTGCGTATAAAACTCCACCATTCTTATAAGAAGCGTTTGGAGAACCAGCTCTTGCTAGTCCAACAGGTGTATTAGCACCAACGTTAGCTTCATAGATATCACCGTAGTTTCCTACTTGAGAGATAATATCGTATGACCAGCTATCACCAAGATTTAACGCTGCGCCGTTTCCACCTTCTTTTCCACATAGTCTAGCTACAACTGGATTTCCAGTTGTTGCACATGTAGATGAAGCACTTCCTTTATCAAGACCGAACTCTTCAGCTTCAATCATAGCATTAAGAGACCATCTAACGATATCAGCCCAGTCACCATCACCTTCTCTAACAACAGGTCCTAAAGGCTCTTTAGAAATTGTTTCAGGTAAAACAACATGAGCATCTGGATCAGCAAGCTTAGTTCTTTGAGCTGCTAGACCAGATTTATCAGTTGTATAAGTATCACAACGACCTTCGTCATATGCGTTTACAACTTCATCAGCTTTCTCAAAAACAACTGGCTCGTAAGACATGCCATTTGCTCTAAAGAAGTCAGCCATGTTTAACTCTGTAGTAGTTCCAAGGTTTGTACAAACACTTGCACCGTCTAATTCCATTGCACTTGTAATTCCTGAGTCACTTCTAACCATGAAACCTTGTCCATCGTAGAAATTTACACCAGCGAACTCAAGACCGATTTGTGCATCTCTTGATAGTGTCCAAGTTGTGTTTCTTGATAACACATCAATTTCACCAGACTGGAGAGCTGTAAATCTTTCTTTCGCAGTTAAAGGAACATATTTTACATTGTCCGGAGTTCCAAAAATTGCAGCTGAAACAGCACGACATACGTCTACATCAATACCACTCCAGTTACCGTCTGAATCCGGGTTAGAGAAACCAGGTACTCCCTGACTTACTCCACAATTGAAAAATCCTTGGCTTTTAACTGTATCTAAAGTTCCAGCAGTAGCAGCTGAAACTGTAAATAAAGAAATAATAGCACTAAGGATCGTAAGTTTTCTTATGATCATATTAATTAATCCTTTTTTTTAATTTAATTAAATAGAAGGCAGTATAAACACGAAAATTGAGTGAAATGAAACTAAAAATTTTTAAGATAAATGATACTATATATTGTAAGTGTGGATAACTTTGATACTACCTATCGTCCCACAGTAATCCTTATATCAATATCTTTCATGTCATAATTAATTAACGACTTAGCGTATTCAAATTCTTCTTTTGTTAATTGAATAATTAAATCATCAATCCCTTCCTGACCTGCGGCGCATAATGAGGAGACGTTACATTGCAGATACCATCTGACAGATTGAATAAGATTTTTTTTCACTCCATCACCTCTCTCAAACATATTAGCTATGTTGTATTGTGCTTCTGGTACACCTCGTTCAGCAGCAAACAAATATAATTGAGCGGCTTTTTTGTAATTAGTTATTATTAATGGATGATCATCATAGTATTCTGCAAGTGCATATGCTGCTCTAGGATCACCTTCTTCTGAATAGAGTTCTTCAAATATTTTTTTTGCTTTTCTATAGTTGGAAAATTTTTTAAAAACACAAAAATCTTCGATTTCACAAAGACCTAATTGAGCAGAGTCATTGTATAACATTCCAATGACATATTTTGCTGAAGAGTTTCCATTTTTTGCTTCATCTTGCCATTTAGCTATACCTTCAGCTTTATTTCCACTCATATATAAATCATAGGCTGTATTAGCTTGAACGTTTAAAGAAATAAATATTAAGAATAAAAATAAAATTTTTTTCATTTATTTTGGCGCGCCCTCGAGGAATCGAACCTCGGACCCACTGCTTAGAAGGCAGTTGCTCTATCCCCTGAGCTAAGGGCGCATTTATTTAAAATTATCCGCGTATGATTTACTTATAATTCTTCTATTCGAAGATTCAAGAACATCATAATCCAATTTATGTCTTTCAGCATAATTTATTGCTTTTTCTTTAGATGAAAAAAATAAATTAACTTGTGACTTAGTACTAGCTCCACCATTCCAACCAATTAGGGGGTCTTTTGTCTGATGAGATCCATCATCAATGATCAGTTTCCATGATTTTTCTTTTGCTCTTCCTGATTGCATTGCAGTTTTAGAAGGTCTAAATATTTTAGCTTTCATATTTTGTTATTTATCCATCTAGGCTCATTAGAGGTGCGTATAGATCAGGCCTTCTATCTCTAAAGATACCCCAAGTTCTTCTAAATGACTCTGCCTCATCTAAGTTTATACTTGCAACAAGTACTTCTTCTTTGTCTCTACTTCCTTCTGCAAGCATATCACTTTTATAGTCAGTAATAAATGAACGACCATAAAAGAAATTATTACATGTATCGCCCGACTCTGTTCCAATACGATTTGAAGCAACTATAGGAACTTGATTACATGCTGAGTGTCCAATCATAGCTCGTTGCCACATATCAGAACTATCATAATCATCTTCACTATCTGGCTCACCACCTATTGCAGTTGGGTAAAAAATAACCTCAGCACCTTGAAGTGACATAATTCTTGCCGCCTCTGATGACCATTGATCCCAACAAATTCCAACTCCAATTTTTGCAAAACTTGTATCCCAAACTTTGAATCCAGTATCTCCTGGATTGAAATAAAACTTTTCTTGGTATCCAGGGCCATCAGGAATGTGAGATTTACGATAGTTACCTAAAATAGATCCATCTGCATTAATAATCGCTACCGAATTAAAATAAGCCTTATTAGATTTTTCAAAATAGCTAATTGGTAAAACTACATTGTGTTCTTTTGCTACTTTTGACATTGTATTTAAAATTGGATGACCATCAAATGGCATCGCTAAATCAAAATACTGATCTTTTTGATCTTTACAAAAATATACATTCCCAAATAATTCTTGTATAAGAATAATATTCGCTCCTTCTTTTGAAGCTTTGCTAATTAAATCGATTGC
Source organism: Candidatus Pelagibacteraceae bacterium (assembly GCA_038103905.1). Taxonomy (GTDB): domain Bacteria; phylum Pseudomonadota; class Alphaproteobacteria; order Pelagibacterales; family AG-422-B15; genus CABYIR01. The sequence continues at coordinate 12,908 of JAYNZW010000010.1, forward strand.
TTTATCAACATTTTCATCTGTGTTTGTTGAACAAGCCATTTGAGTAGCGGCAACTTTTATTTCTCTCATAAGTGACCTTTCGGTTGTTGTTGGGTAATACAATGTACATTACCTCCACCCATATGTATATCATGACCATCAATACAAACAACTTTCCTATCTGGAAAAGCAAACTTAATTTGATTTACCGCAGCCTCATCTGCCTTTGTATCATTATAAATAGGCATAATGATTCCACCATTGGCTATATAGTAGTTAATATAAGAACAAGGCTCATCACTACCTGGTACAAGTCTTTGGTATGACATTTCAATTTCAATAACTTTTAACCTATTGCCCTTAGAGTCTGTTGATGTTTTAAGCATCTCTAAATTTTCATTCAATATTTCGTAATAAGTATCGTTTTTATCATTGCAGACCATTGCAGACACAACTCCTGGCTCAGTAAAACAAGCAACATTATCAATATGTCCATCAGTTCCTTCATCCGTCCCATGCTTTAACCAAATTATTTTACTGATGCCAAAATATTCTCTTAGATTATTTTCAATTTCCTCTTTAGATAGCAAAGGATTTCTATTCTTATTTAATAGACATTGCTCAGTTGTAATCAATGTTCCATTTCCGTCTACATGAATTGATCCACCTTCCAAAACCATACTGTTTTTAAAATATTCTGCCTTGGTTTCATTGATCATAAATTTAGCTACCTTATCATCTAGTTCATAATTTTCTTTATAGCCCCAACAATTAAAATCAGAGTCAACTCCTCCCAACTTACCATCTTCATCTAGTAAAAAAATTGCACCTGAGTCTCTGCACCACGCATCATTTATTGGAAGTTCTAAAATATCTATGTTTCCATCAAGTAACTCATTAGCACTTGCTCGATCATTTGGATGAACTATCATTTTTAATTTTTCAAAATTACTAATAGTGTTGGCAACATTTGACCAAGCTATGCGACCTTTGTCTAAATCAAAATGTGACCATGACGGAGTAACATCAGATGGAAATGTTTCTGTAGGCCACTGCATCCAGCAACATTCATGAGTATGCCACTCAGCTGGCATTCTAAAGCCTCTATTTACTGGTTTCGTCATAGAATAAATATAACTAATGATGGTCGGGGCGGCAAGATTCGAACTTGCGACCCTCTGGTCCCAAACCAGATGCGCTACCAGGCTGCGCTACGCCCCGAAAACGAACTGAATGTATATAAAATCAAATAATACTGCAATCAATTTAATCAGATTTAAAAAAATCTAATATGATCTTGTTTACTTCATCTGGCTTTTCTTGCTGAAGCCAATGTCCAGCGCCATTAATTATTTTATTTACTTTAAGTTGAGAATAATTGTTTTTCTCAATTGGAGCCCATGCACTAACTGGATCACTGTCTCCAGTAATAAAACATGATGGAACATTTACCTTTGATGCATGAGTATCTTTTGTAATTTCCCAATTACGATTTATGTTTCTATACCAATTTATAGGTCCTCGCATACCTCCTTTTTGAAATCTACTTAATAAATAGTTGAAATCTTCCTCACTTAACCATTTTGGAATAGAGTCAAATGAACCAATTGAGTCGAGAAAAGTCATATTCTTAGTTAATGGCTTGGGTTGAAATGTTTCTGTTGAAGATCCATCTGATTGCAATGACCCATAAATATTAAGTAAAGATAGCCTCATATCTTTTTCTAGTTCTTTTTCGACAATACCTTCAGTCTGGAAGTAAAGCATATAAAAAAAATAATCTTTAAAAAGAAATTTCATTGTTTCAATTGGAGAGCTGCTTGAAACTAAATATGGAACAGACATGCCACAAGCTTTTATTACTCTAGTTTCATAATAAAGACATGTATTCCAAACTACTGGAGCACCCCAATCATGACCAATCAAGTAAAATTTATCAGCACTTAAGTAGTCGGCAGTTGCAATTATATCAGATGTTAATTTTTTAATGTCATAGTCTTCAACATTATGTGGTTTTGAAGTTTCTCCGTACCCTCTCATATCCAATGCAGCTATAGAAAATCCATTTTTTATGAGAAACTTAATTTGATGTCTCCATGTATACCATGACTCAGGCCAACCATGAGCAAAAATCACTAATGGACCGTTTCCATCACAATAAACATTAAGATTAATTTCACCATTTTTGATTAAATTAAAATTATCTGCATTAAATTCTTTAAGCATTATGATGGATCCTTCGTACCATGATTTTTTAAAATTTTAAATATTCCATCAGCATTAAATATTAAAGTCTCATTGATATATAAATTACATTTCATAAATATTATAGACTTAGTTGCTCTAGTTATTTCAGCAAAGCCATATACCCAAGAACCTAAAGGAGCAGGAGCTAAATAATTACCGCTCAATTTTGCAGTCAGGCATGGAAGTTTATGAGTTTTCCATGCTGTATACCCCATTATACCATCTGCAAAAGCTATATGCGTCCCGCCGTGAGCTATACCTGCTTTGTTTGAATTTTTTTCAAGAACTTTAAAACCTTTATAGACGGTTCCATCCTTTTCGGCATAATAAATAAATTCATTATTTTTTGAAAAAGGGCCTGGATCATCATCAATTTTATAATTTTCAATATTTGATAAAAATTTATGGTCCATGAATAAATATTATATTTAATTATCTTGATTTGTCTCATATATTATAGAAACGGGGAGCTTAACTGCTGAGAGGTTTAATTGTAAACGACCCATAACCTGATCTAGATAATGCTAGCGGAGGAGTAATATGATCAAAAAAATTTTAATACTTACTTTATTTCTATTAACAAGTCATTTATCTGCGAAAGAAATCCTTACAATTGGAACATATGACTCATTTTCTTCCGAATGGGGCCCAGGTCCTGAAATAGAAAATCGGTTTGAAGAAATTTGTAATTGCGATGTTCAGTATGTTGCCACTAATCAGGCTGGATCGTTAAACAGTAATATTTTTCAAAAAGGCAAAGATATACTTCTTGGAATAGAAGTGAACGACTTTGATGAAAAAGAAACACTCTATTGGGCAAAATATGATTATGGTTATTTTTCTTTTATTTATAATAACGAAAAAATTAAAAACCCTCCAAATTCATTTGAGCAACTTGCTTCAAACAATGATCTGAAAATAGTTGTACAAGACCCAAGAACAAGTCCTGTTGGTCTTGGATTATTAAGATGGATGAAACAAATTTATTCAGATCAATTTATTGAAGAATTTAAATTAATTAATGATCAAATAGTTACATACACACCTGGATGGTCGGAGGCCTACGGTATGTTTCTTGATAATAAAGCGGACCTTGTTTTAAGTTATAGCACATCACCGTTTTATCATTATGAATATGAAGACGACTACAAATATGAAGCATTAATCTTTGAAGAAGGACATTTAATAACTGAGGAAATAGTCTTGGTTAATAAGGATGCTTCGAACTTTGATTTAGCAAAATCATTTATTGATTTTATGCTAACTGAAGATATTCAAAAAATCATATCTTCAAGAAATATAATGTATCCTGTGAATAGTAATGCAGTCCCAGAAAAAATGAATAAACTTAATAAGCCAAAGAGACTAGAAACAAAAAATTACAATACTCAAGACCTGATCTCGGAATGGTTACAGGCATCAGTTAATTAAGTTGAGAAAGATATTTTCTTTCTTTAGTTTTTCTCTTATCATTTTAGGTGTTGTCATTCCATTGCTGAGTATTCTCACTTATTATGATTTTGAAAAAGAATTACTTTTTTCGAAGTATATTTTATCAATCGGAAT
>JAYNZW010000010.1:16709-32112 GCA_038103905.1 Candidatus Pelagibacteraceae bacterium
TCAATCAATCCTATCTGCTTTTCTAACAATTATTCTAGGAGTTATATTCGCATATCTTTTAGTAAAGCATAATTATATTCATGGCATAAATATTGTAACTAACTCCCTATCAATAATTTTTGTTCTTCCAACAATTATTTATGTAATGGGAATAATAACATTTTATGGAGATATAATAAGTATTTATGGTTTGCACGGAATTTTGTTGGCTCATGTACTGCTTAACGTTCCGCTTGTAACGAGAGTCTTAGTTCAAAGTTTAAATGATATTAGCCCAAATGAGAAAAGCCTAGCAAGACAAATGGGTTTGAGTCACACTGGAATTTTCTTTTCTAGTGAATGGCCCATTATAAAAAAAAATATCCCAAGTTTATTTGTCTTGATTGCTTTTATCTGTTTCGTAAGTTTTATACCAATTCTAATTTTAGGTGGTGGACCAGAATATTCTACAATTGAAGTTGCAATCTACCAATCTGTAATTTTTTTAAATGATTTTAATCAAGCGACAGTACTTTTAATGATGCAGATTTTTTCTTGTGGCCTTATTTTTATTTTTTTCTTTAAAAGTTTTAAAAGTAATAATTTTATATTAAATGATCGACGTAAAAGTTTGAACTATAATTCCTATTCATATAAATATTTATTTGATTACATATTAATTTTTTTAATCATTGTTTTTATTTTTTCACCTTTATTTTACATTATTTTAAATGGAATAAGTAATAAGCTTTTGACAGTGATACAGAGTGATTTTTTTTTCCAGCACTATTTACAACTTTTACAATTTCTTTTTTCTCAGGGCTTTTAACTTTAATCCTTACTTACGGAAACTTAGAATTTGTTAGTAGAGGAAAAAAAAGAAAAGAATTGTGGTTCTATATATTAATTATATTTTCTCCTGCGGTCATTGCTGTTGGATACTATATTTTTATCAATGAACTAATAAAAATTAATTTTCCAAGTATTATTATTGTTATTATTATTAACTCAATATTCATCTTACCTTTTAGCTATAATTACTTATCACCCTCATTTTTTAGGGTGTCTCAAGAACATTCAAATTTGTCAGATAGTCTCAATTTATATGGATTTGCAAAATTCATAACTGTTGACATAGGTCGTTTAAAACGCCCATTAATTAATACTTTTTGCGTTTCCTCAATCTTGTCATCTAGTGATTTAGTTATTATCTCATTTTTTGGCACTAATGACTTGTCAACTTTAACACAAACCATATATAGATTGATGGGAAATTATAGAATGGATGAAGCAAAAGCTTTATGTTTAATATTTTTAGTATATTGCTTCCTATATTTTATAATACCAAGAATTTTTTTAATTAGGATATTTAAAGATGCATCATCCAATTGATTTAACCTTTCAGTTCGCAGGAATACTGTCGCTAATTATATTTACTGTTTCTTACTTATTAGTGATGGCAGAAGAATTTACTCATTTAAGAAAGAGCAAGCCGGTAATTTTAGCCTCTGGATTAATTTGGGCAATTATAGCTATTGCTTATAGCGGCTCGCCTCACGCAGAGATCGTTGAGGAAACATTTAGACACGGATTGCTAGAATACGCTGAACTTGCATTCTTTTTACTAGTTGCAATGACTTATATAGCTGCCTTAGAAGAGCGTAATGTTTTTAAAGTATTAAAAGTTTGGCTTATAAAAAAGAACTTTAGTTACCGTCAATTATTTTGGATCACTGGCGTCATTGCATTCTTCATGTCACCTTTAGCAGATAATCTTACAACTGCGCTTGTATTATGCGCCGTTGTAATGGCTGTTGGAGCTTCGAGTCCAAAATTTATATCAATAGCATGTATAAACATTGTTGTAGCTGCAAATGCAGGTGGGGCATTTAGTCCTTTCGGTGATATTACGACTTTAATGGTATGGCAAGCAGGAAAAGTTGACTTCTTTACTTTCTTTCAATTAGTAGTTCCATCAATCGTAAACTATATAATACCTGCAGTAGTTATGAGCTTCTTTGTTGAAGATGATCAACCATCACTAAATGTTGAGAATATAGAAATAAAATTTGGTGGTAAAGTGATGATACTACTTGGTATTTTAACAATTATAACTGCTGTATCTTTTCATAACTTCTTTCACCTGCCACCTGTTCTTGGAATGATGACAGGCTTATCGTATCTTTTAATTTTTGGATATTACATTAAGCAATATGATACTACATCAACTGAGAGCTATGATGTATTACAAAATATTGCTCATATCGAATGGGATACACTTCTCTTCTTTTTTGGTGTTATAATTGCTGTTAGTGGACTTGGAATGATTGGATACTTGGAAATGGCTTCTGAGTTCATGTATACTGATTTGGGAGCGACAAATGCAAACATCTTAGTTGGTATACTATCTGCAATCGTTGATAACATACCAGTTATGTTTGCTGTATTGAGTATGGATCCAGCAATGCCTATTAGTCAGTGGCTACTCGCTACTCTCACAGCAGGTGTTGGAGGAAGTATGTTGTCTATTGGGTCTGCAGCCGGTGTAGCACTTATGGGACAGGCTAAAGGCCTATATACATTTTTTGGCCACTTAAAATGGACTCCGGTCATTGCTATTGGCTATTTTGCAAGTATTTATGTACATATTTTAATGAACTTCTAGATATTTTAGGTGAATAAATTAATAAATTATCTTTTTGTCTTTATTCTTTTATCAATTAACACTGCTGTTTCTATGAATGCATACGACTATACTTTTAAATCAATAAATGAAACCGATGATATCAATTTATCAGATTTTAAAGGAAAAATAATTATGGTAGTCAATACTGCAAGCTTATGTGGATTCACTTATCAGTATGATGGCTTACAGGCATTATACGACAAATATAGTAACGATGGCTTAGTTGTAATTGGTGTTCCGTCAAATGATTTTGGAAATCAAGAAAGTGGTGACAATAAAGAGATTAAAGAATTTTGTGACTCTTCTTTTGGAATAACTTTTCCATTAACTCAAAAATATGTCGTTAAAGGCAAAGATGCACATCCTTTCTTTCAATGGACCAAAAAAGAGCTTGGGTTAATCTCTGGGGTACCAAGGTGGAATTTTCACAAAATAATAATTGATCGAAGTGGAAATGCGATTGCGGGGTATACTGCTTTAACAAAGCCAGATTCTAATTCATTTCAAAGAAAATTATCAAATATTATTTCACGGTAAATGGCGGTCCCTACGGGATTCGAACCCGTGATCTTCTGGATGAAAACCAGATATCCTAACCGCTAGACGAAGGGACCTTTTAAACTATTTATATATCCAATAATTTATTTTAATCAATACAAGATTATTGGATCTGTTCAGCAATATCTTCTATAAAAAACTGAGGCGTTCTTCTGCCTCCCCATTCATTGACCTTTATTTTTCCTAATAATGAAACTTTATTTCCTTTATTTTTTTGTAATTCATCACCAAGGATACTCTTTAAACTTCTAAATGCCATAGCCTCTATAAAACCAGCATTATTCTTTATTAAGCACTTAAGATGATTATCACCTATAATTTTTACATCAGCTAAAAGAGCATTTTTTATAACAAATGTTGGTTCAGGATTGCTTGATCCAAATGGACCAAGTTTTTCTATACTATCGTAAACTTCAAGATTTATGCCACTTGAGCTAATTTCAGAGTCAACATTGAGACATTTTTCATCACTAAATAAAATTGGATTAGTGTTTTCAAGTTTTTGATCTAAAAACTGTTCAAGCTCTAAAATTTTCTCAGGCATTAATGAAAGTCCAGCCGCCATTGAATGACCTCCTCCATTTTCAATGATATTCGATTGTTTAGCTGCTATCACAAGACTTCCTAAGTCTATTCCTTTGATTGATCGTCCTGACCCTTTTGCTTGATTTTCATTTATTGAAATAACAATACATGGCTTACTATACTTATCTTTAAGTCTACTTGCTATAATACCTATGACACCCTCATGCCAATCTTCACCTGCTACAATAATTATATTTTTTTTAAGTTTATCATCAGTTACCTGTTGATCAGCTTTTTCTAACACATAACTTTCAATAGTTTTTCTTTCTTGATTAAAATAATCCAACTTAGAAGCAAGTTCTTTTGCTAAAACTTCATCACTTGCAGTTAATAAATCTGTTCCATAACTAGAATTACCTAATCGACCAGCAGCATTAATTCTAGGACCAAGCTTAAAGCCTAAATCATATGATGAAACCTTAGATTTTATAGCAGATTTTTCTATTAAAGCGTTTAGACCATGATTATATTTTTTATTTATTACTTCTAATCCCTTAAGTACAAATAATCTATTTAAGCCTTTCAATGGTACTGCATCACAAATTGTACTTAAGGCTACTAAATCTAGTAAAGATAATAAATTAGGCTCTTTAATATCATTTTCTTCGAACCAGTTTAACTCTCTAAGCTTTCTATTTAATGCAATGAGAAACATAAAAGTAACTCCAGCAGCTGATAAATAAGTAAGTCCTGACTTATCATCTATTCTATTTGGGTTAATTACTGCATATGCCTCAGGTAAGTTTATTTCAGCTTGATGATGATCAAGAATAATTACATCTAACTTTTCTTGTTTAGAATAACTCATTTCATCGAAAGACATTGTTCCACAATCAACAGTAAAAACAATTTTTACATCTCTATTCTTAAAGTTTCTAAAGCTTTCAATATTTGGGCCATAACCCTCAGTAAATCGATTTGGAATATGATAAACAATATCAGTATTAATTTTTTTAAAATAATTAACTAAAATAGAACATGAAGTTGAGCCATCAACATCATAATCTCCAAAAACCGCAATCTTTTCTTTCTTTCTGATACCATCTACCACTCTTTCAATAGCAATATTCATATCCTTAAGGATACTTGGATCTGGTGTATGGTCTTTTAATGAAGGATTTATATATTCATGAATTTCGTCGACATTTATATTTCTAATAGAAAATAATTTTGCCGACAAATAATCTAGGTCATATTTTTGAGATATTAGCTCTGCTATACGTTCATCAAACTTCTTCAACTGCCATTTTTTATTTGTATATGATCTGAAATCTTCTTCAGGATTTAAAGGCATTAAATAGATTGTGGATGGTAAGTTTGTATAAATTGAGTTGTGTTTAAATCAGACCTAAGTACTATCGAATGTGTTAAAAAAGAATTCGAATATTTTTTTACCCCTTTAACCATTGTACCCTCAGTTACACCTGTTGCAACAAAGACAATATCTCCAGATGCCAAATCATCAATAAAGTACTTTTTGTCTAGATCTTTGATTCCTGCTTTTTCAGCTCTTTTCTTTTCATCATCATTCCTTATAACAAGTCTTGTTTGCATTTGACCACCTATGCACTGTAGAGCGGCGGCGGCTAAAACACCTTCAGGCGCACCCCCAGTACCAAAATATATATCAACATCAATTTCCTCTTGTGAGGTCATCATCACTCCAGCGACATCACCGTCTGGAATTAGAATGACTTTTGAACCAATTGTTCTTAATGACTCAATAATTTCTGAGTGGCGATCACGTTCTAATACACAGGCACTAATATCGCTTGGTTTTACTTTCTTGGCATCTGCAAGACTTTTAATATTATCTTGAACAGATGCGTCCAGATCAATCACGTCATTTGAGTAGCCTTTTCCAATTGCGATTTTATTCATGTAGGTGTCAGGAGAATGTAACAGGCAACCTTTTTTTGCTGCAGCAATTACTGCCAATGAATTAGGCATCCCTTTAGAAGTTATTGTTGTTCCTTCAAGCGGATCAAGAGCAATATCAACTTCATCGCCACTACCAGAACCAACTTTTTCACCGATGTACAGCATAGGAGCTTCATCTCTCTCACCTTCGCCTATCACTATGCGACCTTTAAAATCTATTTCATTTAATGCAGATCTCATTGCATCTACAGCTAATTGATCAGCTCCTTCTTTATCACCAGCTCCAATTAATTTTGAACATGATATAGCTGCCATTTCTGCTGACCTTAAAATTCCAGTCGAGTATTTTTTACCTATTTCGCTCATAAACTTTTTTCAATTCTAATAAACTTAACCTTATTATTGATTCTCTTCATATTGTTAATTTCTTTAATAGCTTTAAGCATAACTTTTTCTCTAATATTATGAGTTATTATAACTATTGAGGCATATCCTCTTTTTTTATAATGCTGCTGCTTTTGCTCATCTATAGAAATTTTATTTCTAGCAAGAATTCCTGTAATTCTTCCCATAACTCCAATCTCATCTTTACCAATTATTCTTAAATAATATGCAAAATTTGAGTCTGAAATTTTCAAATTTTTTAATTTTTGAATAACATTAATTGGCATACCTAAAGGGAAATTAAAATTCTTTCTACTATAATCAATTAAATCAGCACTCACAGCAGCCCCAGTTGGATTTGCACCTGCACCTGGTCCAATTAGGGTAGTTTTCCCAATTACTTTATCCTCTATAACTACTGCATTTAGTTCATTATCAACTTTCGCAATTTCAGAGTCACTTTTAATTAGACAAGGATGAACTCTTTGTTCGAAGTGATTTCCTTTTTTCTTTGCAATGCCCAATAATTTAATTTTATAACCAAACTCTCTAACAAAATTGAAGTCGTCTATTTCAATATTTTGAATTCCCTCTATATATGTGGAAGAAAAATTTACGGGCACGTTAAAAGCAAGGCTTGATAAAAGAGTAATTTTATGAGCAGCATCAATTCCCTTTATATCAAATGATGGATCAAGTTCAGCAAAGCCAAGGTTTTGAGCATCTTTAAGAACAGAATTAAAGTCCTTACCTTCAGTCTCCATTTTAGTAAGTATATAATTACAAGTGCCATTTAAGATTCCATAAACTTTGGTTATTTCATTAAATTTTAAGTTTTCCCTTATAGCTTTTACAACTGGTATTCCTCCAGCAATTGCTGCCTCAAAACTAATAAAACAATTATTTTTCTCTGCAATCTTAATAAGTTCATTTCCATGAATGGCAAGAAGTGCTTTATTGGCGGTAATAACACTCTTTCCATTCATGAGTGATTTTTTGACAAGTTTATACGCAACTCCTGATGAACCTCCAATTAATTCAATTACAATATCAATCTTAGGGTTTGATGCTAAGCTCAGAGTATCTTTTATTATTGGAAGATTTTTAATTGTAACATTTCTTTTTTTTCTTAAATTCTTTACAGCAATATTTATTAGTTCAAAATTTGAAATTTTTTTATTATTAGTCTTATACTTTTTTAATTGCTTTAAAAAACCTTCACCTACTGTTCCTAATCCTGCAATACCAATACCTATCTTATTTTTCATTTATTCATTACTCCCAGGCACTGATTCAAGATCAGGGACCTGACCATTATCTTCATTTTCAATTTCAATGTCTAAATTAGGATTAATAAAAGTTTCATAAAAAGATTTTGACTCAATAAATGAACATCCTACAAGTAAGCTTAAAATAACAAATATAAAAAAAAATTTTTGCATTAATTTATTCCTAAAAACTCATCAAAGTTATTCATAATATTGAAGTTTTGTATAGCCTGACCAGCAGCTCCCTTAAGAAGGTTGTCAAGAACACTAACAATGCAGAATATGTCTTTTTTATATCCTTTTTTTAAGCCAAGAATGACTTTATTTGTATTAACGACATCTTTTGTAATTGGAATTTCATTGGGTTCTAAAACATCTACATACACTTCACTTTTATAGGTATTATATAAACAGTTATATATATCGTCAAAACTAACTCCATTATTTGGACTTATATAGATGTTTGATAATATTCCTCTTTCTACAGGTATTAAATTAGCTGAAAAGAAAACCTCAGAATTATTCATTTTTGATGTTTTTTTTATCTCTTGATTAATCTCAGCTATATGTTTGTGATCCCCAACGCCATATGTTTTAATATTCTCATTAACTTCTGCCTTGAGATCCTCTGTTTTTTTTGTTTTACCAGCTCCTGAATAACCAGATTTAGCATCAATAATAATGTTATCATTTTTAATGATGTTTTTTTCAAGTAGAGGCAACAATGGTATAAGTGCACTTGTTGCATAACAACCTGGATTTGCAATATTCATAGCATGCTTAATTTCATTTCGATTTAGCTCTGAAAGTCCATAGATAAAATTTTCATTAAATTTTGAGGAATCATGATCAAATCCATACCAATTTTTATAGTCTTTAATGTCGTCTAATCTAAAATCAGCAGATAAATCAATTATTTTTAAGTGATTTGGCAAAGAATTGACTAATGAATGTAATTTAACATTTGGCAAACAGTTAAAAACATAATCAATTTTATTAAAATCAATTTCATCAATAAGGCAATATTTTTTATCAAGTTCAATCGATGTATCAATTTTAATTTTTTGGCCAGCCTGACTATTTGCGGACATTGAATTAATATTAATATTTGGGTGATTAAGACATAACTTAATTAATTCAGCTCCAACAAATCCACTGGCTCCTAGTATAGAGATATTTATTGTTTCAGACACATTAGGTCTCCTAAAAAATTTGTGAAAGAAATTAGGTAATTATCTTTTTGAGAACTGGTAGCGACGTCTTGCTTTTCTTCTACCATATTTTTTTCTCTCAACAATTCGCGCGTCTCTAGTTAAAAAACCTTCAGCCTTGAGGGCACCCCTTAAATTAGGATCAAATAAAGATAAGGCTTTTGAAACACCGTGTCGAACAGCGCCAGCTTGACCTGATAATCCTCCACCGCTAACGGTAATATTAGCATCAATACTTGATAACTTATTAGTTAGCACTAATGGCTGATTAACAAGCATATTAAGTACAGGTCTAGAAAAATATTTATTAGATTCTTTACCATTGATTGTAATCTTTCCTGAGCCAGTCTTAATCCACACTCTAGCAATTGCATCTTTTCTTTTACCAGTTGCATAGGAACGACCTAAATTATCAACTTTTGGCTCCATGATTGATTCAACCGAAGTTTCTACATTTTCCATACTTATATGATCTCACTAATATTAAATTTCTCTGGAGCTTGGGCATCATGTGGATGAGATGAGCCATTATAAACCTTCATATTTGAAAATTGTTGTCGACCTAAAGGTCCTTTTGGAATCATTCTTTTAACGGCAAGTCTGATAACTCTATCCGGAAATTTACTTTCCAAGATTTTTTTAGCAGTTCTGCTTTTAATACCTCCAGGATGTCCTGTGTGCCAATAATATGTTTTATCATTAAGTTTGTTGCCTGTTAGTTTAACTTTGTCAGCATTGATAATAATCACATTGTCTCCACAATCCACGTGAGGCGTATAACTAGGCTTATGCTTGCCCCTTAATAAATTTGATACGGTTGTAGCAAGACGCCCCAAGACCACGTTGTCAGCATCAATTAAAAGCCATTTCTTTTCAACTGTAGATACGTTTGCTGATTTAGTTTGTTTTATAAATTTTGTTGTTGTCATTGAGCGATCTTTTAAAGATTAGATTTATAAAGTCAATAAATATAATAAAAGTATTTAAAATCAATAACTAAATTGATGGTATTATTATACCTAATAAAAATTAATCATATAAATAGAAAACTTTACAATAAATATAATCAGTTCATAATCAGATTGTCGATTTTATGCAGCTTGCGGACAATCAATCACAGCTAAGCCATAAACCCATTACAAGTGGTTTTTTAAGCAGAAAATTCGATAACTTTAATAATTAAAAAGGAGATCGAAATGTCTAAAAATAATTTCAAACCAAATGAGTCTGTTCATCCTGAAACTTTATCCCTTCATGGTGGAGACTATAGATCTGATCCTTCTACAACATCAGTAGCGGTGCCTATCTATCAAACAACTTCGTATCAATTTAATAATACTGAACATGCTGCTAATTTATTCGCATTAAAAGACTTTGGTAATATTTATTCTAGAATAATGAACCCAACTGTTGATGTACTTGAAAAGAGAGTTGCGGCATTAGAAGGTGGAGTTGGAGCAGTTGGAGTATCATCTGGTCAAGCTGCTTCTGCATTAAGTGTTCAAAATCTAGCAAGAGCAGGCGATAACATTGTTTGCTCAACAGACCTATATGGTGGAACTTTCAATCTATTTGCAAATACACTTAAAGACCAGGGAATTGAAGCAAGATTTGCTGATCCAGCTGATCCTGAAAATTTTAGAAAAATGACCGATGATAATACAAGAGCTTATTACGGTGAGAGCTTACCAAATCCTAAGCTTAAAGTTTTTCCAATAAAAGAAATCTCTGATATCGGAAAAGAATATAATATACCTCTAATTATAGATAATACATCTGCTCCAGTTATTTGTAAGCCCATAGAGCATGGAGCCGCTATAGTAATACACTCACTTACTAAATTTATTGGAGGACATGGTAATTCAATTGGAGGAATAATTGTAGATAGTGGAAAATTTGATTGGGAAAAAGACCCCAAAAGACATCCCCTCTTAAATCAGCCTGATCCGAGTTACCATGGTGCAGTATGGACAGAAGCAACCAAACCTCTTGGTCCAATAGCTTATATCATTAGAGCAAGGGTTGTTATGTTAAGAGATTTAGGCCCTTGCCTAACTCCTTTTAATGCATTTCAGATAATTCAAGGTCTTGAAACTGTTGCATTAAGAATGAGGCAGCACTGTGATAATGCTGAGAAAGTAGCTGAATTTCTATCTCGTCACAATAAGGTCAGTAAAGTAATTTACGCTGGACTTGATGATGGCGAAGCAGGAAGAAGAGCAAAAAAATACCTCAATGGAGGATTTGGCGCTTTAATAGGCGTAGAGTTGAAAGGTGGCAAACAAGCAGGTCAAAAATTTATTGAAAGTTTGAATATGCTATATCACGTTGCCAATATTGGAGACTCAAGAAGTCTTGCTATTCATCCAGCAACAACAACTCACTCACAATTACCTGATGAGGATCTAGAAGCATCAGGAGTTAACGCAAGCTATGTCAGATTATCAATTGGTATTGAACATGCTGATGATATTATTAATGATATATCTAATGCGTTAGATGCTATCTAACTTCTTTAATGATTGAGAAAGAAAAAAAATAGTAATAGTAAATAATATTATAGAGTTACCTTGGTGTGCTAAAGCGGCATACCAAGGTATATTTTGATAAGTCATAAAAATGCCCAACAAAATCTGAAGCAAAAAAGATAGATTTAAAATAAATAGCAAAAATTTTGAAGAGCCCTGAATTTTATTTTTTAACATTTTTAAATTTAAAACTAACATGAGTGCTAAAAGTACGAATGCAAAGCTTCGATGAAAAAATAATATGAAGTTTTTGTTTTCAAAAAAATTCATCCAAACTGGAATTAAATCAAGCGCATTATCTGGAATTAATTTGCCGTTATAATTTGGCCAAGTATTACTTAATAAGCCTGAATGAGTTCCAGATACGAAAGCGCCATAAAAAATCTGAAAAAAAAGAAATATAGAAAATAAAATTAAGATGTTTTTTGATTTTTTAATTCTAGCATCATAAAATTTATCCAATGAGCTAACTATCGTAAAAATTATTATTCCCAAAATTAAAAAAGCATTAATTAAATGAACACTTAATCTGTAATGACTCACATCAACACGATCAACTAAACCACTTTTAACCATGTACCAGCCCACAATAGCTTGTGTCGCCAGTAAAAAACCAATAATGCTGACATGCGCTGTAAATTTTTTGGGTAATTGTTTTTTCAAAATCATTATAAATAATGGGATTAAGAAGATAATCCCAATTAACCTTGCAAAAAATCTATGAAACCACTCCCAAAAATAGATAAATTTAAACTCATTAAGTGTCATATTGCTATTAATGAGCTTGAATTCATCTGTAAGTTTATATTTTGCGAATTCATTCAACCACGATTGATTAGACAGAGGGTATAGGATACCAGATATAGGCTCCCACTCTGTTATTGATAAACCAGAGTCTGAAATTCTTGTGTAACCACCAATAATGATTATTGAAATTACCAAGAGACCAAGAATATGGAGCCAAATTGAAAATAGATTGATTTTATTCGTCTTCATACTTAAATATAATTGCTATGAATAAATTAAAAAAAATTATGAGTATAGTGTTATTTATATTTGCCATTTCATTATATAGTCTATTAGTTATGGCACTTTTATCATTTTTCAAACTTAACCATTGGTTAATTGAGCTAGTCGTCTATATGTTCTTTGGTATAATCTGGATTTTTCCATCAATATATATTTTAAAACCTTTTAAGAAATAATGAATAAGAATTTAACAGATAAGCAAAAACTTAATAAAGCTCGGATTGAAATAGATAAGATTGACTCAAAATTATTGCCACTAATTGTCAAAAGGTCAAAAATGGTAAATTTAGCTTTGGAGTCTAAAACTAAGAAATCACAAATTGTCGATCAAAAAAGAATAAAATCGATTTTGACTAAGGTTGCAAAAGCAGCAAAATCAAAGTCTGCAGATCCAAATTTAATTAAATCAATTTGGAAATCAATGATTTGGAATTTTATTGATTACGAGAAGAAAGAGTTCAAAAAAAGAAAATAAGCAATTATTTATTTACTATGAGGTGGAAGCTTCTTTTCCACAAACCACTCGTGTTTCTGAGTTGCAGGATTATACTTTTTCAATCTTAATTTATCTTTAGCTTTCAGGCCAGCTGTAGGCTTCTTGGCATAATAATAGAATTTACTATCTGTTTTATCCTCAGGAACCAGTCTAACTTTTACAGTCGATTTCTTAGCCATAATTGTCTTTATTAGTTATTTTTCTTTGATACTACTTTTTAGTGTTACTAGATTGTTTAAAACATCCATAAGTTTTTTTCTTTTTTCATCTGACATTGAATAATGGTTATTCACACCAGAAACAAGGTCATCATTATGTTGATTTTGGCTTTCTGTAAAGGTTTTTGTTTCTGATTTACTAGATTTAAGTAGGATTTTTCTTGTTCCATTTTCCTTAATTACTTTTTGAACACCTCGTATTGTATATCCGTCATTATAAAGCAAGTTTTTAATACCTTTCAATATTTCAACATCTTCAGGTCTATAATACCTTCTTCCTCCCCCTCTTTTAATTGGCTTTATTTGAATAAATTTTGTTTCCCAAAATCTCAGAACATGTTGAGGTATTGATAAATCCTTTGAAACCTCACTTATAGTTCGAAATGCTTCAGGGGATTTATTTGACATAATTTTTACCTATAATTGTTGATTGTCTTTTAATGCTTTATTTTTACTATCTACCTTAGACTTTAATACGTTTGATGCCCTGAATGTAACCACATGTCTGGCACTTATTGGAACCTCTTCTCCTGTTTTTGGATTTCTACCAACTCTCTCTTTTTTACTTCTAACAATAAAAGTTCCAAATGATGAAATTTTTACATCATTTCCTGATGTTAAGGTCTTTAAAATTTCATTAAAAACAGTATCAACTAAATTTGATGACTCGTTTCTAGATAATCCAACACTTTTAAATACAGCTTCACTTAAAGTTGATCTAGTGGTTGTTTTTTCCATACATTAAAAATTATATGTAAAAATATGAAAACAAACAACAATTTAATAATTAAAATTCATTAACCAAAATATTTTCAACTTTCTTATTTACCTCCTTTAGAACAAGAGAATAGGCGATATCTGAAGCATAACTAATACCCAGCCGATCAGAATTCCCATGGCATTTAACCACTGGAGCAGTTAAACCAACAAAAATTCCACAATTATGTACTCTTGGATCCAATCTATCTCTTACAGTTTTCAGAGATAAAGAAGCAAGGAAATATCCTATCTTTGAAAGAACTGAACTCTTAAACGCTCTTTTAAAATAGCTTTGAACCATAAATGCCGTACCCTCAGCAGTTTTTAGAGCTATATTTCCTGTGAAACCATCAGTAACCACAACATTTGTTTTTCCATTTGAAATATCTGCACCTTCAACAAAACCATAATAATTTAATTGATTCTTATTATTCATCTCAGTAAGAACTTCGGATGCTTTCTGTACATTTTCATTGCCTTTCATTTCCTCAATACCAACATTGAGGAGACCAATAGTTGGTTCATCCTTACTTAAAAGAGTCTTAGCTAATGCGGATCCAAGAATTGCATTATCAACTAAACTAGTTGAGTCGTTTTTTATGTTTGCGCCTAAATCAAGAACAATGGACTCTCCTCTAATATTAGGCCAAATTGATGCAATTGATGGTCTTTTAATGTTAGCTATAGTTCGTAATTTAAGTAAAGAAATTGCCATTAATGCTCCTGTATTTCCACAAGATAGAACTGCATGTGACTTTCCATTTGAAACATGATCAATACTTAATTGCATACTTGAATTTTTCTTTAGTTTAATTGCATCTGTAGGTCTGTCAGACATTAAAACTTCTTCATCGCAATTGACTACTTCAGATCTGATATTTAATGGAGAAACATCTTTTAATACTTTTTCAATATCAACTGCTTTTCCAAACAACGTAAAAAATAAATTTTCATTTCGAAGGGCTGACTCATTTATTCCTTCTAAAATCTCATTAAGCGAGGTCTCACTTCCCATGCAATCAACTGCTAAATTAATATTAGTAATCAAATTTTACCTCATCTAATTTTTTGAATTCAAAGTGCAGATTAATATTTGTATCATACTTATTTTTTAAAAATAACGTAATGTTAGAAACAACATAATCGGCTATTACTTTTACTTTTTCATCAGAAATTTTTTTATTTTTATAAATATTTTTTTTGATAGCTGTATAAAAATTTGAGAGTGATTTATTTTTCTTAAACTCACCGTAAGAATTACTATAACTAAGAATTCTTCCATAAAATGCTGAAATGAATTTTTTCATTCTTGTATTAACTGCAATATCACCAAAACCCATTTCTCTCAAATTATTCTCAAAATCATGAAACATAAAATCAAATAATCTTTGAGATAATTTGTTTTTTTTATCGCCAATTTCAATAAAATATTGAAAAATTATAAAAGAATGAAGAATTACAAGATCAAATCTAGACTCAAAACTATCATCCACATCCAAATCAATATAGAAAATTTTACTTCTCGAATTATCTATAATAGACTGGTATATCTCAGTAACGTTTGAAGTATTTTTTGATTTGAACATATTCAGATTAATTATGAGTAAAATAATACCTTATATAATATTACTATTTTTTTTAAATAGTTGCTCACCAATAATTAAAACTCATGGCTACACCATTGAAAATACATCTGATTTTTCTAATTTTATATCAGAAATTGCGTCAAATGAAAAAGTATCAAAGGAAAAAATAGTAAATGAGCTTGGTTCACCATCAATAATAATTGATGATGTTGATAATACATGGATTTATTTGCTT
>JAYNZW010000010.1:32122-51342 GCA_038103905.1 Candidatus Pelagibacteraceae bacterium
CTTTCTAGTAAAAGAGAGAGATCATTTAGTGACAGTGAATTACAAGCTCAATTTATAATTAAACTTGTTTTTGATTCAAGTGATCATCTATCAAATCATGAAATTTTAACAGGTGAAGATTTCAAAAAGATAGAATTCGTTAGAGATGAGACGAAAGGTCCTTCTGATACCTATGGAATTACAGATCAATTTATAGATGCTTTCACAAGAAGTAACTAATAACCAGACTAATCAAATAGTCTGGTTAAAAAAAATTTTAGAGACCTGCCAATAACAATAATGCAACAATATTGGTAATCTTAATCATAGGATTTACTGCTGGCCCAGCAGTGTCTTTATAAGGATCTCCAACTGTATCTCCTGTAACTGCCGCTTTATGAGCTTCTGATCCTTTTCCTCCAAAGTTACCATCTTCAACATATTTTTTTGCATTATCCCATGCTCCCCCTCCAGCAGTCATTGATATTGCTACAAAAACTCCTGTTACAATTACTCCCAGCAACATAGCTCCGAGAGAAGAAACTGCTTCATCCTGACCTGCGACGTAAAGAACAATAAAATATAATGCTATCGGTGAGAGCACTGGAAGCATTGATGGTACAACCATTTCCTTTATTGCAGACTTAGTTAATAGATCTACAGACTTAGAATAATCTGGTTTTGATTCACCTGTCATTATGCCAGGGTTATCTTTGAACTGCTGTCTCACTTCCTCAACAACAGCCCCACCAGCTCGACCAACAGCCATCATGCCCATTGATCCGAATAAGTATGGTAACAAGCCACCGATTAGAAGTCCTACTACTACATATGGATTTTCCAAACTAAAGTTTGGAGTAATATGACTTAAATGATCTGTCTTAAGATCGTTAACATACGCAGCGAACAATACTAATGCACCTAATCCCGCTGAACCAATTGCATAACCCTTAGTTACTGCCTTAGTTGTATTTCCAACAGCGTCCAAAGCGTCTGTAGTTTTTCTAACACTTTCATCAAGGTTGGACATTTCTGCTATTCCTCCTGCATTATCAGTAACAGGGCCGTAAGCATCAAGTGCAACAACCATTCCCGCTAAACCAAGCATCGAAGTTACAGCAATTGCAATTCCCAAAAGACCAGCTAATTGAAAAGCTAGAACTATTCCAATAACGATCACAATAGCAGGAAGAGCCGTGGCCTCCATAGAAACTGCTAAACCTTGAATTACATTTGTACCATGTCCGGTAGTTGATGCCTTTGCAATACTTTGAACTGGTCGATAATTTGTTCCTGTATAATATTCAGTGATCCATATTAGAAGGCCTGTAATTATGAGACCTAAAACAGCACAAATATAGAGAGACATTCCGGTAAAATCAGCGCCATCAATTTCACCAAAACCAATAACTCTTTCAGTTACGGGATACATCACGATTAATGAAATTACAGCAGATGCTATAAATCCTTTGTAAAGAGCTCCCATGATACTTTGTGATGAGCCCAATCTTACAAAGAATGTTCCAACAATTGAAGCAACAAGACAACTTCCACAGATTGCCATTGGATAAATTAACATTGAAGCGGAACCAGGAAAGAAAATCATCGCTAGCACCATTGTAGCAACTACGGTAACAGCATACGTCTCAAATAAATCTGCCGCCATTCCCGCGCAGTCACCAACATTATCTCCCACATTATCAGCAATCACCGCTGGATTTCGAGGATCATCTTCAGGTATACCAGCTTCGACTTTACCAACTAAATCAGCACCAACATCCGCACCTTTAGTAAAAATTCCTCCACCCAGCCTAGCAAAGATTGAAATTAATGAAGCACCAAACCCTAACGCTACAAGAGAATTTTTTAGAGTAGTTTCATCAACTGAGTTCATATCAAGAATTAAGTAGTATACTGATATTGATAACAAAGCTAATCCTGCAACTAACATTCCTGTTACTGCACCAGCTTTAAAAGCAACACTTAGTCCTTGAGCTAGTCCAGTCGATGCCGCTTGAGCAGTTCTAACATTTGCTCTAACTGAGATAATCATTCCAATGTATCCAGCCGCACCTGATAAAATAGCACCAATTAAATAGCCACCAATAATCCAAAAATCTCTAAAAAAAAGGTATAAAAGAACGCAAATAACTGCTCCAACTATAGCGATAGTAGTATATTGTCTGTTAAGAT
Source organism: Candidatus Pelagibacteraceae bacterium (assembly GCA_038103905.1). Classification (GTDB taxonomy): domain Bacteria; phylum Pseudomonadota; class Alphaproteobacteria; order Pelagibacterales; family AG-422-B15; genus CABYIR01. The sequence goes on from JAYNZW010000010.1 coordinate 34,295, forward strand.
ATGCTTGTGCACCGATCTGAATTGCCGAAGATATTTCTTGCATCTTACTGTTTCCAGCATCAGCCTTAAGTACTGAATTTCCAGCCCAGAAACCGTATACTAACGATAATAGACCACTTGCTATAATTAAATTTATTATACTCATTATTGATGTTCCTCTAGTTTATTTGAATTCAAATTTCTGATGCAAAATGCCAAAAAAACTGCAATTTTGCAATCATTTAATTTTCGATGAAAATAGCGGTATAATCATTTATTTTTGAACATTATCTAATATTCCATTCACTAATGATGCTTCTTTATTCGAATAAAAAGAATCAGTGACCTTCAAATACTCTGAAATGATTATATTTTTTGACAATTGTTCACCATACTTAAGCTCAAATACAGCAGCTCTTAAAATGAATTTTAAAAGATTTTCAAATTTTCTAAAATTGTGACTTGATCCTAATGCTAAAATAATATCTTCATCGATAGATTTATTATTTAAAAACACTCCTGAATAAATTTTTTTTGTAAAATTAAGATTAGACTTCTTTTTTAATTTATTAAAATCCTTAGTTTCAATCGACTGCTTTAATATTTCATCGATATCGAAATTTCTATCATTATTATTTATTGAAGACTGATATAAAAGCTGGACAGCAAGAATTCTCTGAAGAGATTTTATTTCTGACATAATCAAATATTTTTTAATACTGATACGGCAGCATCAATTGCTTCTCTAGCTCTATTTTTTTTGCCTGAACATCTTTCAGTTGCTTGCTTCATATTCTCACAATTCAAAATTGCATTTGAAATTGGAATAGATCTCTTAATTGATAATTCTAAAAGAGACGAAACTATGTTTCCACAAATAAAATCATAGTGACTTGTTTTACCTCTAATTATGCACCCAATAGCAATTACTGCATCGTATTTTTTCTTTGAGAGTAAAATAGAAATAAGTACCGGTACCTCTAAAGAACCTTGAACCTGAAATAACTCATACTTGTGATTAAGTTGATCTAAGTACTTGATTGCCTCATTGTTCATTGTATTTGTTATCTTTGGGTAAAAACTTGATGATACAATTAAAAATCTTAAACTTTTTTTCATTGGGCTATTTTATCTCTGACAAAAACTTTTTTTCAACAATATTAATCCCATAAGCATCAAGACCAATAAATTTCCAATCAGTGTTAGTGAGCAGTATCATTTTGCGAACTTTTAACTCATTAAGAATTTGGGCACCCATTCCGTATATTCTAAGCTCTGATTTTTCTGGCTCAGAGTTTTTTTCCTTGGGATTTCTCTTGCTGTTCATAAAGTGACTTATGACTGAAGTACTACTATCTCTAACAAGAATCAAAATTCCTCTATTTTCTTTTGATATGATATCTATTGTTTTTTTTAATGTTTCACTGCCACTTCCATAGTCTCCAAAAATATCATCAAATATGTTCATTACATAAACCCTCACCATAATTGGTTCTCCATTTGATATATCTCCTTTTGAGAGAACTATCTGTTCAGTTTTATCAACTAGGCTTTCATATATCCTGAGATCAAATTTATTAGCATGCATTAAGTCAATTTCACCTTCGTGGGTTAATTTTATGTTTGTATCTTTTTCAAGACGATAAGCTATTAAATCAACTATTCTTCCAATTTTAATTTGATGCTTCTGAGAGAATTTAATTAAATCCGGAACTCTAGCCATAGTTCCATCATCATTCATTATTTCACAGATTACGCTGGCGGGAACATATCCTGACAATCTAGCGAGATCTACCGATGCTTCAGTATGACCCGCTCGAACCAGTACTCCTCCATCTCTTGCAACTAGAGGAAAGACATGGCCTGGACTAGTAATATCATTCTCAGATTTATTCTTATCTATTGCAGTTTGAATTGTTGTCGCTCTATCTTGAGCGGATATACCCGTTGTAACACCCTCTTTTGCCTCAATTGATATTGTAAAAGCTGTAGGATCCCGTTCTTGATTATTTTGAGCCATTAATGGTAAATTTAATTCTCTTACTCTTGAAGCGGTAAGAGGCAAACAAATTAGTCCACGACCATGAGTAGCCATAAAATTAATAGCTTGATCATTAATTTTTTCTGCAGGTAAAATTAAATCACCTTCATTCTCTCTACTTTCATCATCAACCATGATGACCATTTTTCCATTTTTTTGATCTTCGATTATTTCCTCAATTGATGATATAAATTCGGTTGACATTTTGATGCTATTTTAAATTTTGGCTAACATATCTTGCTAGCATGTCGACTTCAACATTTATTCTTGAATTTACACTTAAATCTCTAAAATTTGTATGCGACCAAGTGTAAGGAACAATATTTACACTAAAAGATTTTGTGTCAAAAGAATTTACAGTTAAAGAAACGCCATCAATTGCAATAGACCCTTTTCTTGCAATATATTTTGAAAGACTCTTTGATTTACTAAATTTTAGTTGATGAGAACCTTTCACTTTTTTTATACTTAATAATTTAGAAACTTCATCTACATGACCAAATACAAAATGACCACTGATTTCATCTCCCAATCTAAGAGATTTTTCTAGATTAATAGAATTTCCAGCTTTTAAATTTGAAAAATTTGTACAGTCAATTGTTTCAGTCGAGACATCAAATGCTAGTTCTAATTCATTTTTTTTCTTTTTAATTTTGCAGACCGTGAGGCAAACTCCATTGCAGCAAATAGAGGAACCTAATTTAATTTGTTTAGAACTAAATTTAGTTGAAACTAAAATCGTAATATCTTTATTCTTCTTTTCTACTACTTTTCTTATTTTTCCTGTATGGTCTATTATTCCTGAAAACATATACTCATCTTTTTGTAAACACATTTAAAGTATCATCACCAAGCTTGATAACTTTTGATAATTTAAAATTTTTAATTGAATTCATTTTTTTAATCCCTAATTTTTCTATTGCACTAATACCTTCTTGTCCAATAAATTTAGATGCTTTGAACCAATATATACTATCAACCAAATTTCTAGATAATAGTGAAGTGGCTATTCTGCCACCTCCTTCAGTTAATATTGATTGATAGCCATTATCAGCTATTTTATAAATTATTTCTTCTATATTCAAAAGTTCGTTATTCTGAGACACATAAATTAACTTGATATTTTTTTGACTATATTTTTTAAGCTGTCCTTTGCTTAATTCAACACTATGAAAAATATATATTTTTCTATATTTTCTTTTAAAAATCTTAAATGATAAATCTATTTTCAATTCTCTATCAATAATAAAAATATCAGGTGAATATTTTACAAGCCCATCGAGTCTACAATCAAAGATAGGGTTATCTTTAATTACCGTTTGGCTTGTGGTTAATAAACAATCATTTTTTAGTCGCAATGTATGACCAATTAACCTTGAAGACTTTGATGTTATCCATTTACTTTCAAAACTAGATAAAGCTATTTTTGAGTCAATGGTTGAAGCAATTTTTAGTGTCAAAAATGGTTTCTTATTATTTATTGTATTAAAAAAAATATTATTATCTATATTAACTTTCTTTTGCTTGAGCATCTTAACTTCAACATTATGTTTTTTTAATTTTTGTATACCTTTTCCATTAACAATTTTATTTTTATCTAATGAAGAGATAAAAACTTTTTTGATACCATATTTTATAATTAAGTCTGTACAGGGGTCTGTTTTGCCTTTGTGAGAACATGGTTCAAGAGTGCAATAAAGAGTAGACCCATTAAATATTTTTTTATTTTTTATTCTTTGAATTGCATTGAATTCCGCATGAGGTAAGCCATTCTTACCTGTCCAACCTCTTGATAAAATTTCGTTATTTTTTACAAAAATTGCACCTACATTTGGGTTTGGAGCAGTAGTTCCCTTCGCTCTGAAAGCCATTCTAGAGGCAATCTCCATGTAATACTTATGATGCAATTAAATACCTAGTCTTTGTTAGATGTGATTTCTCCAAGAAATTCCTCAAAGTCCCGAGCTTCACGAAAATTTTTGTAAACAGAGGCAAATCTTACATATGCTACTGAGTCTATACTTTGCAGACCCTCCATAACAATTTCTCCTATAACATTAGACTCTACTTCTGACTCACCCAAACTTTCAACTCTTCTTACAATACCACTGATCATTCTTTCAACTCTATCGCTTTCAACGGGACGTTTTCTAAGTGAAATATGAATGGATCTCTCCAGCTTATCTCTATCAAATGGAACTTTTTTTCCATTTTTCTTTAGGACTGTTAATTCCCTAAGTTGAATTCTCTCAAACGTTGTAAAACGTGCTCCACATGCTGCACAAAATCTTCTTCTTCTAATTGCAGAATTATCTTCTGTAGACCTTGAGTCTTTAACTTGGGTGTCATCATTACCACAAAAAGGACATTTCATATCTAGCTACTATATATAGGAAATTTTGAACAAAGTGTATTAACTTTTGACTTTACGTCTGCATTGATTGAATTTATCTGATCTGCAGTGCCCTGCATGCCATTTAAAACTTCCAAAATTAACTCTCCAACGAGCTTAAATTCATCTTCTTTAAAACCTCTTGTTGTACCAGCTGGTGTTCCTAGTCTTATACCAGATGTGATTTTGGGTGGGTTTGGATCATTTGGAATACCATTTTTATTACATGTGATCCCAGCTTCTTCTAGATTTATTTCAGCTTCACTGCCAGTGACATTTTTTGCTGTCAGATCAACAAGCAATAAATGGGTATCTGTTCCACCCGAAACAATTTTTAAACCGCCATGGACAAGAGTTTCACTTAATACATGAGCATTTTTTTTCACTTGTTTGATATATTCTTTGAAAGAAGGGTTTAATGCCTCTCCAAATGCGACAGCCTTTGCAGCTATGACATGCATTAATGGACCACCTTGAAGTCCTGGAAAAACAGCAGAATTAAATTTTTTACCTAAATCTATATCATTGGATAATATCATTCCTCCTCTTGGACCCCTGATTGTCTTATGAGTTGTTGATGTAACAACATGAGCATGCTCTATTGGGTTTGGATATTCCTCAGCTGCGATTAATCCAGAATAGTGAGCCATATCTACGTGAAGATAAGCATCTATCTTATCACATATATCTCTAAAACGTTTGAAGTCTATAATTCTAGAATATGCACTTCCACCTGCAATGATCATTTTTGGTCTGTGCTCTAAAGCCAAACTCTCAACTTGATCGTAGTCAATTAAAGCGTCTTTATCCAAGCCATACTGAATAGCTTTAAACCATTTACCTGATTGAGAAGGCGCTGCACCATGAGTTAAGTGTCCACCAGCATCAAGGCTCATACCGAGTATTGTATCACCTGGCTTTAATAGCGCTAGACATACTGCTCCATTGGCTTGTGCTCCAGAATGGGGCTGTACGTTTGCATAATTACATTTATATAATTTTTTAACTCGTTCTATTGCCAATTCTTCAGCGACATCAACAAAATCACAACCGCTATAATATCTTGATTTAGGATAACCTTCAGCATATTTGTTCGTAAATATAGAACCTTGTACTTCAAGAACAGCTTTTGAAACAATATTTTCTGATGCAATTAATTCAATTTGATTTTGCTGACGTTTTAGTTCATCTTGAATTGAGTCAAAAATAATTTTATCAGACTCTGAAATTGATTTTGTAAAAAAACTCATATTTTATCTATCCTATTTTGATGTCTCCCGCCTTCAAAGGGAGTCTTAATAAATGTTGCAACACAATTAAATGCAATATTACTATCTATAAATCTTGCGCCTAAAGTCAATACATTACAATCATTATGAAGCCTAGATAACTTTGCTATTTCAGGAGAATAACACAAAGCAGCTCTGATACCTGGCTGTTTATTTGCTGATATGGCCATACCTTGACCAGACCCACAAATCAAGACTCCAAAATCACAAGATTTATCAATAATATCATCTGTTACTTTTTTCGCATAATCTGGATAATCAACTGAGTCATCATTGAATGGGCCATGATTAATGATCTCATGTCCATTTTTACTCAAATAATCTGAAATAGCTTCTTTTAGAGAAACGCCAGCATGATCTGAAGCTATTGATATTTTTTTATTTTCCATATGTAGTTCAAAATTATGACGATTTATACAAAATATAGCAATATTAAAGTTAATCCCACAAATTATTTTTTATCAAAATTTCTTTCAATAGTGATGGCCTGTCAGTCATTATACCATCTACACCAAGATCTATTAAACGTTGCATTTCATCTTGATCATCTACAGTCCAAACATGAATTTTTTTATCTTGATCATGAATAAAATTAATTAACTTTTCATTAACAATTGTAATCCCTTTGAAGCTAGTAGGCACTTGTACGCATGGAGTAGCCTGCTTGAACAAATATAAATATTGATTGATGTATAATTTAATGACTTCTTGTCTTGACATTGAAATTGCCATCTTTTCAAATTTATTTAAATTAAATAAATCAAGTCGGCGCTGGAAGTGAGACCCAATACAAAACCTCTCTAGATCATTTCTATTAATCAAAAGGTTTTTTAATAAAACTGAAGCTCGATCTGTCTTAGGATCAATATTAAAATTAATTTTACTAAAATTATTTATCGTATCTTCAAAAAGAGGAATTATTTGATCATCAAAAATAAATATATTTTCTAATTCCTCGTATGTAATCTCGGCAATTTTGATATTTTGATTATTTATTCTTACTAAATCATCATCATGAAATATTACAAGTTTATCATCTTTTGTGTTTTGTACATCTGTTTCAATATATCTATAACCTATATCTACAGATTTCTGAAAAGCTTCAATGGTATTTTCTTTATTTTCTAATGCCCCACCTCTATGAGAAAACGCTATAAATTTTTGGTTTTCTAAATACTCAAAAAGCATATATACCTAAATTATGATTGATAACTTCATAGCTATAATAATGTTCAATTGGTTTATAGTCACTATTTTATGGATCTATTCTCTTTATTCAAAAAAAGCTGATATAATTGATACATACTGGGGTCCAAGTTTCTTTTTTGTATGCTTAATTTTACTTTTTCGAGAAAATAATTACTTCTTAATTAACATTGTTACATCAATTATTGTTTTCATATGGTCTATGAGATTAATGATACATCTTCATATACGAAATCATAATAAAAATGAAGACGTACGGTACGTTAAATTAAAAAAGAGATACGGAAATTTTGGGATGTACTTAATTTCATATTTAATTCAAGTAATACTTATTGCGATTGTATCATTACCCCTTCAGGTTCTTTTTTATTCTGACTTATCTCTAAATATAAATTTTATCTCAATCTTAGGTATAACAATTTCGGCTTTAGGAATATTTATTGAAAGTTTGGCCGATATACAACTAACAAAATTCAAAAATGACTCAAGTAATAACGGTAAGGTTATGAATAAAGGACTATGGAGATATTCCAGACATCCAAATTATTTTGGCGATAGTCTTTTTTGGTGGGGAATCTTTATTATATCTTATGGAGTTACATTTAATTTTTTTGTTATTATTTCTCCAATTGCAATGACCTATTTTCTATTAAAGGTTTCTGGAGTTTCCATGTTGGAAAACCAAATAAAACATACAAAGGATGGTTATAAAGAATATATTAAAACAACAAGTTCATTTATAATTATGCCACGAAAAAAAAGATGAATAAATATTTAGAAACTTTTCCAATCAATCGTTTAAGAAGGACTCGACAATCAGAGTGGATACGGAGCTTGGTTAGTGAAAACTTACTATCCTCTAATGATTTAATATGGCCAGTCTTTTTATGTGAAGGAGCCAATATTAAAGATGAGATTAAAACTATGCCTGGAGTATTTCGATACTCTATTGATCGCTTATCAGAAGTAATAGATATTGCTTCTGAGCAAAAAATAAATCTTATAGCATTATTCCCTAATACTCCTGATGAACTAAAAACCTCTGATGGGAATGAGTCATTGAACGAAAAAAATTTAGTCTGTAGAGCGCTGAACCAGATAAAATCTCAAAAATTAAATTTTGGAGTAATGTGTGACGTTGCTCTAGACCCCTATACATCTCACGGTCATGATGGTCTTGTAAATAACAAAAATGAAATTTTAAATGATGAAACAAATGATTTGCTTGTAAAGCAATCATTGTTATTAGCAGAGCACAAAGCAGACATTATAGCTCCTTCTGATATGATGGATGGAAGAATTGGACAAATAAGAAAGGCATTAGAAGACGTCAATTATAAAAATACACTCCTATTGTCCTATACTGCTAAATATGCGTCAAACTTTTATGGCCCTTTTAGAGATGCTATTGGATCAAATAAAAATTTAAAGTTTGATAAAAAGAGTTACCAGATGGATTATTTAAATTCAAACGAGGCTTTACGTGAAGCAGCTCTTGATATAGCTGAGGGGGCTGATCTTCTGATGGTAAAACCTGGAATTAGTTACCTTGACATAATTTATAAAATAAAAAATGAATTTAAATTTCCTACTTTTGCGTATCAAGTGTCAGGTGAATATTCAATGATCAAAGCTGCAAGTAATAAAGGATGGGTTGATGAAGGAAAAATTGTTATCGAACAATTAACATCTTTTAAAAGAGCCGGAGCAGATGCTATCCTAACTTATTTTGCTCCAGAAGTTGCAACACTAATCGACTCAATCCGTTAGTCTTTTTAATAGACTAGAAGTGTCTAGCTTGTTATGTCCCATCTTTTGTAGTTCAGCATAAAATTGATCAACAATCTTTGTTATCTCGAGATTTATGCCAAATTCAGCTGCTTGATCAAAGGCAATTCCCAAATCTTTTCTCATTAAGTCAACCGCAAATCCAAAATCATATTTATCTTCTACCATCGTTTTTAGTCGATTATCAAGCTGCCATGATTGAGCTGCACCACTAGAAATCACATCAAGGACGTCGTCAGCATCTAAATTTGTATTCTTCATAAAATAAACCGCTTCAGATAATCCTTGAACCAATCCAGCAATACAAACTTGATTAATTATTTTTGTTAACTGTCCCGATCCACTTTCACCCATATATTTTATTTTTTTGCCATAAGATTTCAAAACTCCTTCTGCAATCTTGAAAGGCTCAATACTTCCTCCTACCATTATACTTAATGCGCCGTTTACTGCACCTAATTCGCTTCATCTCCAATAAGTCGAACTATTTTTGGCGAAACCGTTGAGTGATCAATATAAATTGTTTGTTCATTTAGTTGATGAAAGCAACCATTTTCTGAAGTAGTAATTTCAACTAAGTCATCATCATTACCTACGCAGGAAATTACAAAATCAAATTTATGATTAATTTGAGATAAGCTTTCAATATAACTTCCATTATATTTGCTTGCCCACTCTAATGATTTTTTATTTGTTCTATTATAAACTGTTACATCGTAATACTTACTTAGATGACCTGCCATAGGAAACCCCATTGTTCCCAGTCCAATAAATAATACTTTAGACATTAAATATATCCATCATTCTTTGCATCGCACTTATAGTAACAAGAAGAGGCATCCTAAATAATCTACCTCCAGGGAATTTTTTATGCTTAACTTTCTCAAACGCTTCAAGTTCATTTGTTTTTTCTGTCACCATACTTTCAGCTAGTATTTTGCCTGCAATGCCCGTTAAAGCTACGCCGTGCCCTGAAAAACCATGAGCATAAAAAATTTTATCATTTAACATTCCGATATCCGGAACTCTGTTAACAGTAAGAGCGATATATCCACCCCAGATATATTCTACCTTTAAAGATTTAAGTGATGGAAAAACTTTATCCAGCTGTATTTTTGTTCTTTTTTTTAGTCTTTCTACATTTCTAAGTGAATAGCCAACAACTCCCCCAAATAGCATTCTTTTACTCTGAGATAATCTATAATAATTTAAATCAAAATTTGTATCACTAACACAGTAATCATTCTTGAGTATAGCTCCTTGTAGACCCGTGTTTAATGGCTCAGTGCACACTATATAAGTAGCACACGGCATAATTCTGCTTTCTATTCCAAGGTTTAATCCTTTAATATAGGCATTGCAACAAACTGCAATTTTTTTAGCTTTCACTGAGCCTGTTGGTGTCAAAACTTCACAATGACTTATAAACTGATTAATTTTGTTTACACATGAATTTTCAAAAATTTTAACATTTAAATATTCAGCAGCTTCTAATAAGCCAAGTACATATTTAAGCGGATGTAAATGACCAGCTCCTTTGTCTAAAATACCGCCATAATAAACTGAAGATCCAATTTCTTTTTCAGTTTGTAATTTATCTAGAACTTCAAGCTTATCGTAATTAAACGTTTTTAATTTATATTCACAATTTTTTTCATATTCTTTTAGTTTTGCTACGCTTGTTGCGGCGTTTATTCCACCATTCTTTTTATCACATTTTATTTCAAATTCTGCAATTCTCTGATCGATTAGCTCTACAGCAGATTGGGAAATATTCCAAAGCTGTTTAGCGTGATCTATGCCATATTTTTTTTCTATTACTTCAATTCCCCATGAAACATCATTCCATATTTGACCTCCATTTCTGCCTGATGCCCCCCAGCCAATAATATTTTGCTCTAAAAGAATTACTTTTAAGCCTTTCTTCGCTGCTTCTATTGCAGTTGATAGCCCTGAAAATCCACCTCCTACAACGCAAATATCACAATTATAATTATCTTTTAAATTGGGATAGTACTTCTTCTCTCTATCTAAACTTGACGCGTAATAACTATCTGGATAACTGGTCATAATTAATAAATTAGCTTTATTTAAATTTTTAAGTGTAAGTTTTTAGGCTCAATCTTACCTGCCTGAGCCCTTTTACCTATCCATTTTTTTAAATCTGTTGATTTTAAAAGGATTTTATTACTTTTATCGATAATGCCTTCATCTGATTTAAAACATATTGATTTAAAAGTTTTACCATTTTTAAATTTTTGTAATGTGACACCGCGCCCTTTTTGCATCTGCGGAATATCCGCATGATCAATAATAAGAAGCTTAATAGATTTTTTTTCTCCACTAAATATTGCAATAGAATCTCCATATTTTTCACTACATGATATTGCACGATCATTATCTTTTAAATTCATAACTCTTTTCCCTGACTTAGTAGATGCCATTAAATCCTCAGCATTAACAAAAAACCCTTTGCCAGAAGAGCTAGTAATTAGATATTTCTTTGAAGTGTCATAGAAGTTTGCAAAAATTATTTCTTCATTATCACTTTTATCTATCATTAGACTAAGCGGATCTCCAAATCCTCTTCCAGTATTAATCTTGGCACAATTAATTGTATAAAATTTTCCTAATGATGAAAAAAGCAGTAATCTATCGTTATTTCTACATTGAATAATAAATTTTTTGCTGTCGCCATCCTTATATTTTATATTTTCATAATCTTCTTGGTGACCCCTTAAAGATTTAATCCATCCATTTTTAGATATTAAAACTGTAATAGGGTCTTTAGATTCAAATTGATCAATCTCATACTCAACATTTTTGTAATTATTATTAATTAAAGTTCTTCGATTTACGCAGCCTTTAACATTATGAAATATTTCAAGATTTTCTTTAAATTCACTTTCTAAGATTGAAGTTTGTTTTGTTTTAGAGCGCAAAATTAATTCTAATTCTTTTTTTATTGATAAAAGCTCTTTATGCTCTTCTTTAATTTGTTTTTCTTCCAATTTTTTCAATTGCCTTAATCTCATAGCAAGTATTGCTTCGGCTTGTCTGTGGTTAATTTTGAATGTCTTCATTAATTTTTTTTCTGGATTATCTGAATTTCTTATTATCTTTATTACTTGGTTCAAATGAGAGAAAACTATTAAAAACCCTTTTAAAATTTCAATTCTATTTTGTGCTTTAATTAATCTGAACTTTGATCTTCTCTTTAAGACATTGTATCTATGATCTAAAAAAGATAATAATGAATCTCTTAAACTAAAAACTTTAGGCTCAAGTTTACTACTTATAGCATTCAAATTGATTGAGTATCTAATTTCTAGATCAGTATTTTTAAATAAATCTTCCATTACTACGTCAGATTTAAAAGTTCGATTTTTCGGAATTAACACAATTCTTATATCTTCAGCAGACTCATCCTGAATGGTTTCAAGATAATTGATTTTTTTTTCGTCAATCATTTCTGAAATCTTTTCTATAATTTTTGATTTGTTTACTTGGTAAGGAATTTCGTTAATTATAATTTGATACTGTCCACGACCAAGACTTTCTTCCTTCCAACAGGCCCTAAGTCGTATTGTCCCTTTGCCTTTTGAATAAGCATCCTTAATTGATAGTTTGCTATCAACAATTTCACCCCCAGTAGGAAAGTCAGGCCCAGGAATAATCTTGATTAAATCAGCATTACTTAATTTAGGTTTCTTTAATAGTTTTAAAAGAGCCGTAAAAAGTTCATCAATATTATGAGGAGGTATGTTTGTTGCCATTCCAACTGCGATACCTGTACTTCCATTTGCAAGTAAATTTGGAAATGCAGATGGTAATACAATAGGCTCTTGTTCAACTCCATCATATGTCTTGATAAGATCAATTGTATCTTCAGATATATCTTTCAGCATTATTTCAGCAAGCGGTGTAAGCCGAGCTTCCGTGTATCTCATAGCAGCCGCATTATCACCATCAATGTTTCCAAAATTTCCTTGTCCATCAACCAATGGGTATCTTGTGGAAAATTCTTGAGCCAGTCTAACAAGAGCTTCATAAACAGACTGATCACCGTGTGGATGGTATTTACCAATGACATCACCTACTATCCTTGCGGACTTTTTAAAACCAGAATTATTGTTTAGTCTCAATTGGTACATTGCAAAAAGAAGCCTTCTGTGAACTGGTTTCAGACCATCCCTAACATCTGGTAAAGCTCTATGAGTAATAGTTGATAACGCGTAAGAAAGGTATCGATCTTCTAATGCGTTTGTGAATTCAATTTTTTTTATACTCATAATTTTTAATGATTAAATATCTCTTTTAGACGATTCCTACTCTGTGGGAAATTAAGATTATTTGGAGAGAAGAATCGCTTTTTAAAAAAGAATTCTGTCAAATTTAAAGCATCATAAATGTCCTTACTTTGATAATCAGCATTAGATTCTGTCATAAATTTTGGCAATATTAGCAATCTACTTTTATAATCACCTGCGCCTTCATCTGTGACGGCCCTTCCACTGGAAGGTGAGACATAATTTAAATTAGATGATTTAGAAGTTACTGCGCATCTCTCAAGATCAAGGCCATAACCAATTTCACTTAATAATTGCATTTCCCAAAAAACATATTCTTTGATCCATTCTTTTTCTGTTTTTGAAATAGTTTCAATTAGCTTTCTACTTGAAAAAAATATTACAGGATTTGGTTGACTTTCTGCCATTGTCAAAGAAATCAAAGAACAAATAGATGAAATAGCACTTAATTTTTCCTTAAATTGCAAAATATGTGACGACCACAATTTGATAGGTTCAATATTATAATTCCCTAGATGAGTTTCTAATCTTCCCGACCAGCTTGCGAAAACCTCATTGCCTGGCTCAATAATTGATCTTTTATTTTTTGAATGTAGGCCCCTAATAAGGCCCTTGTGCTTTCCATGCTCTTCTGTAAAAATTTCTAAAATATAAGATTTCTCGTTATGTTTTGAAAAATTCAAAATTATTCCATTACTCGACCATCTCATAAGCTTTTTTCAGAAAAAAGTTTTACAAATAAAAAAAGATGAATTTTCTTATTTTCGTAAATTGAAATTTCTTTTCTTGCTTGAACTCCTATTTCTTTAAGAGTTGATCCATTTTTTCCAATAAGAATATTTTTATGAGATTTTTTATAAACTTTTATCATTTGATATATTTTTATTTCATCTTTTATCTTAACAATTTTTTCAGTCTGAACTTTACATTGATATGGAATTTCTCTATGAACTTTATCATATATCTTTTCTCTAGTTACTTCAGAATAAAATAAGTCTTTTTTTATAAATAATTTCTTTTTTGGTGAATATTTATTCTTTCTTTTGGGTAAATAATTTTTTGTGAATTCTAGTAAACTTTCTATTCCATCATTTGACATGGCTGATATAGGAAATATAGACTCAAATAAATCAAAATTTTTGAATTTATTTATTTCCTGAAGTATCTTATTTTTCTTAACTTTATCTATTTTATTCAGCAGTAAAAAAACTTTCTGGTTTTTTTTTATTTTATTTTCTAGTGTTGGGATTATTTTTTTTATTTCAAAATCATTTTTTTTTGAAATATCAAAAACTAGATAGATAATATGAGCTAGCTCAAGCTCTGAAAAGGCAGAAGTGGTCATTTTATTAGATATTTTTTTAGTAGATGAAAAAATTCCAGGAGTATCGCTGAATATAAACTCAGCTTCGGAAAGATTAAAAAGAGTTTTTTGATTAAAAGTTGTTGATTGTTGCTTACGTGAAACCATTGTCACTCGCTTTCCAACTATCTTATTTAATAAGGTTGATTTACCTGAATTCGTTGGACCGAGAAGTAAAATACTGCCGCTCCTCACTAAATTTTGTTACTTTCTAAGAATTTAGTAGCGGCTAATTTTTCTGCTTCTTTTACTGTACTAGCTTCTGCTTTTGCTGAATTATAATTTTCAAAAGATACTTCAATACAAAAAACTGGATCATGATCAGGGCCAGTCTTGCTTATAGTTTTATAAATCGGAAGTTTTTTATGTTTCTTAAGCAACTCTTCCTGTAAGGCTGATTTAGAATCAATTGGTTTAAAATTTAGGTTTTCAATCAAATCACTCCAATATAAAAGAATAAATTTCTTTGCCTGGCTGTAACCACCATCATGATAAATGGCTCCTATAAGAGCTTCACAACAATTTGATAAAATACTTTTTTTCTGATTACCATCTGACTGGATTTCCGTATATCCCAACTGAATAAAATCCATTAAATTAATTTTTTGAGCAACTTCAAAACATGTATCTTTATTTACCAGCTTACTAAGCTTCTTATCTAAAACACCCTCTTTATCAGAAGGGTAAAATTCTATTAGCTTTTCTGTTATTACTAATGATAAAACTCTATCGCCTAAAAACTCGAGCACTTCATTACTCGAGTCATCTATTTTACTTTTATGTGTTAATGCTTGTGTAAGAATATTCTTGTCATTGAACTGATAATTTATAAGATCTTGAATAAATTTACTTGAGTTCATTTTAATTAATAAAATTAAATATTCTTTTATATTGTATGCCAAACGGCCATTTCCAAAACTCTAGGATAGTTGATCCATCTTTAGTTGAGAAAAAAATTATTTGTGCTTTTCCTACTAGATTTTTAATAGGAATTGGACCAACAAAACGACTATCTTTTGAATTATCTCTATTATCTCCAAGTACAAAAAAATTATTTTCTGGAACGGTATATTGATCAAAATTATCTGCTGGTCCATCATTATGATAATTATAAATTTCATATGATTTTCCAGACAAATCAGTCTCAAGAAAAACTTCTAATTCAATTACTTTTCCATTTTTCAAAATTTTTTTATCTGTTCTTAATTTTTTCTGTTTTAAAGTTTCGCCATTTATTGATAAAACTCCATCTTTCATCAAAATGACATCACCCGGAATACCAATTATTCTCTTTATATAGTCTACGCCAAATGAGTCATCGTTAATACCAGACCCTGTGGGAACCTTAAAAACTGCTACATCACCTCTTTTAGGCACACTAAAGAATATGCGATCTGATATTATATCTAGACTAAAAGGAAAGCTGTGCCGACTATATCCATAGGTAAATTTAGAAACAAATAATCTGTCTCCTACTAAAAGATTTGGCTCCATAGATGATGATGGAATAAAAAAAGGTTGAAAGAAGAATGTCCTAATAAATAACGCAATAAGAATGGCATAAAAGATAGTTTTTGTATTTGATACAAGCCATTCCTTTGATAAAAATTCTTCTTCTTTTTTTTCTTTTATCTTTTTCATTTTAATTCAGATGAAATAATAACTAATGCTTGAGCATACGGATACTCATCAGTAATTGTAAGATTAATGCAGGCAGTCTCATTAGATGGAAGCAATGAGTTTAAATGCTTTAGCGAATTACCTGTAAAGTTAATTGTAGGTTTTCCAGACGGCAGATTTACTACTTCTAGATCTTTCCAAAAAACCCCTTTCCTAAAACCTGTACCAAGTGCTTTAGATGCAGCTTCTTTCGCAGCAAATCTTTTAGCAAAACACTCTTTGCTATTGTATCTTTGTTCGCATTTATTTATTTCACTTTTGGTAAAGACTCTATTTTTAAATCGATCTCCATACCTTGATAAGGTCTTTTCTATCCTTCTTATATCTATCAAGTCTGACCCAATTCCAATCATTGCTATTTTCTTCCTTCCTTTATAAGACTTTTGAACGTCTTGATTGATTCTTCAAGGCCAATAAAAATTGACTCACCAATAATAAAGTGACCAATATTAAACTCTTTTACACCCCTAATCTTTGATAATTCTACAATCGACTTGAAAGTTATACCATGACCAATATGTGGCTCTAGTCCAATACTCTGTGCGAAAGAAACAGAGTCCTTTATTTTATTTAGTTCATTTTCATAATCTAATTCATCATGGGCTTTTCTACAGAATTCTCCGGAATGAATTTCAACTATATCAGCACCAACTTTCTGTGATAACTCTATTTGATCATTCGATGCATCAACAAATAATGACACTCTAATATTATTCTTTTTAAGTCTATCAATTAAAGGTGCAATTATATTATGATTACGTTTTACATCTATTCCACCCTCAGTAGTTATTTCTTCCCTCTTTTCCGGCACAATACAGCATGCATTTGGCAAGGTATTAATAGCGATATCAACCATTTCATCAGTTGGAGCCATTTCAAAATTTAATGGTATTGATATTTGAGCTTTTATTTCTTCAATATCTTTATCTCTAATATGTCTTCTATCTTCTCTAAGATGGGCGGTTATTCCATCTGCTCCAAACTCTTGACACATCAGGGC
>JAYNZW010000011.1:0-47779 GCA_038103905.1 Candidatus Pelagibacteraceae bacterium
TCCAAAAATCTTTCGATCTGTAAGTATTATTTATGAATGGTTTTTGAAACTCTCTCTCATAAAAGATTCTTAAATAGTTATAATATTAGTATCATAAATTTTGGCTTTTATATCTTGAAGAAAGCAATCAATTTTTTTAGAAAATATATACTCACCAGGAGAAAATATACAAAAATTTAATCCTAGTAATTTATCAAATAAAACTTTCTCATTTTTGAAAGTAATATAAAAATTTGGTATTGAGGAATTAAATGACTTTGTAATATCTGATTCATGGTAAATTATCTTTGTATTATCATTTTTTTCAGAGTACCTGCGCATATCTTTAAATGCTTGAGATCTTGCTTCTGGTGGAACAGATTCTTCTAATGGAATATTTTTTTTTGATGATACGGCTATTGAGTCAATTAATTGTCCCATTGCCAAAGATGAGGAAATGGTTTCTTTAGCAACCGGTTCACGTTCAGCTTTATATGATAACAGGATATCAATATTACACTTATTTTTAAGCACCAAATCTAATTTCCAACAAAAATTATTTATATCTCTAACCTCAGAATTTAGTGACTGATAACCAAACGGAGGTAATTGATATGCGGCCCCTCCCAGTAGTACTATTCTTCCTTTTAACCAATGCTTTGAGCATTCAGCTCTAAATTTGTATACATCTCTTCGGTCTATTGAATAAGAACTTCTATCAATATAATTTTTTAATAAAGACTCAATTATATGATCTTGCATCATCTCATCTTTATCTTCTCCTGGTAGTAATTGAAATTCCCATCTACACCTTTTGTCTGATAGATATGTAAAGGATGTTGGTCGCTCATAATCACAAACTTGTCTGATCGTATTACCCAACAAGCTTTTTTCATCTGTATTAATATCAACTATTAACCACTCTTTATTATATTTTAGATCTTCAGAAGGTATTTTTAATTTTTTTCGAATTGAGCTATTTATACCATCACATGCAATTAAAAAACTTGCCTCTATTTCGATTAATTTATTTTTTTCAATATTTTTACATTTTACCGAAACACTACTCTCGGTTTCAAGGAAAGATATAAGATCATGTTGTAGATATAGATCAATAAGATCAGACTTAGAAACTATTTTTCTCAAAGCGTTTTCTAAGTCAGGCTGATAAAAAGTTGATACATTTGGATATCCATCCAATGTTTCTTTGACTATGCTTCTTTGAAGTAACTTTCCATCAGGAAGTGCATAATCAAGAAATTCAGGCGTATTGAATATAGTTTTTATTTCTTCATATATTTCAATAGCATTCATTAGCCTTAGGCTTTGATCATCGACTACAGAGGCTCTTGGAAGCGGATTTATATCTTTATACCGCTCTATGATAGCAGTTCTAATTCCTAATTTAGATAATAGTAATGCACATAATTGGCCCAATGGACCATATCCAACAATTATAACTTCATACTGATTTTTTAGAGGCATAATTTATTCTATCTAAAAATAGATTGATGTTATTGCTTGACTTCTACTTTTAATTTAGTTTCAATTCAATAAAATTAAATTTCAAACAAATATTATATGACAAAAATTGTAAATTCCTGGAATGAGTGGGATCCTCTAAAGCACGTAATAGTCGGTAAAGCTGATAATTGTTGTATTCCACCCGCTGAGCCAGCTACTGATCCAAAGATACCTGAAGACAGTGATATGAAAGGTGTGCACGGTCCTCGAAGCGACGAGTCAATTGATAAGGCAAATATACAATTAGACAATTTTGCAAAGATACTTGAAGAAAGAGGAGTAAAGGTTGATAGGCCCAGCCCATTAAATTTTAATCAAAAGATTTCAACACCAGATTGGGAAAATGGATCAATGTTTGGCTGTATGCCTCCTCGTGATGTAATTTTAACTCTTGGGAATGAAATGCTTGAAGCCACAATGTCTTACCGATCAAGATGGTTTGAATATCTTTGCTACAGGCCACTTCTTGAAAAATATTATGATCAAGATCCTGACATGAAAATGGAGTCTGCTCCAAAACCAAGACTAACAGATGACAGTTATAGAGAAAATTATCTTAGTGATGAAATTACATTAGATGAGCGATTAAATATGGTTGCAAGAAGGGAATTTGTAACAACTGAAAAAGAAATACTATTTGATGCAGCAGATATACTTAGAATGGGCAAAGATCTATTTGTTCAACATGGATTTACAACAAACTTAAAAGGAAGCAATTGGCTTCGACGACATTTTAAAGATCATAGAATTCATACTTTAAACTTCCCTGGAGATCCATATCCAATTCATATAGACGCTACATTCACCCCTTTAAAACCTGGTATAATAATTAATAACCCTACAAGACGTCTACCAGATGATCAGAAAAAAATATTCGAAAAAAATGACTGGCAAATAATAGATGCGGCTCAACCAGCACATAATGAACCACCTCCATTATGTTATTCGAGCATTTGGTTGAGTATGAATGTTTTAGTTATTGATCCAAAAACAGTATGTGTAGAAGAAAGTGAAGTATATCAATGTGAACAAATAAGCAAGCTCGGTTTTGAAGTGGTCCCAGTACCTTTTAGAGATGCATATCCATTTGGAGGAGCTCTTCACTGTGCGACAACAGACGTTTATAGAGAAGGAAATATGGAAGATTATTTCCCTAATCAATAAATAAAATGATCTTTGAACAAAATGAATATATTAAAAGATTAAATAAGACTAAAAAATCTATGCAGAGAAAAGGCATTGATCTTTTAATTTCTCAAGACACAGCGAACATTAATTATTTAACCGGCTATGATGCATGGTCGTTTTATTATGCTCAATGTGCAATAGTCCACCTTGACCATGAGGAGCCTTTTTTGTTTGTAAGAGATCAAGATTCAGGTGGAGCATATATTAAATCATATATAAAAGATGAGAATATTATTGTTTACGATGAAAAATATATTCATTCATGGCCTTTACATCCTTACGATTTTTTAATCGAGTTAATAAAACAAAATAAATGGGATAACTTAAATATTGGTCTAGAAATGGATAGTCATTATTTTACTGCCTATTGTTATCAAAAACTTAATAATGGACTACCAAATGCCAGACTCATAGATTCGGAGAGATTGGTTAATTGGGTCAGAGTAGTTAAATCTGAAAATGAAATAAACTTAATGAAAAATGCAGCTTTAATTTCTCAAGAAGGAATGAAAACTGCTTTCAAGTCAATTAGCACAGGGGTAAGACAATGTGATGCAGTTGGAGAAATTCAGAAATCTCTTTTTTATGGAACACCTGATTATGGTGGTGAATACTCAAGTATTGCAACACTTTTACCGACAGGAAAAGGAACATCTGCTTCTCATTTAACGGCAACACAAGATCCGTTTGTTAGTGGAGAAGCTACAATTGTTGAAATTGCAGGTGTATACAAACGATATCATGTTCCTATGGCAAGAACTGTTTTACTTGGTAAACCAGAACAAAAAAAAATTGATGCAATGAGTGCTACAAATGAAGCCTTAGATGCTGGTATTTCTGCTGTAAAACCAGGAAATACAGCTGATGACGTCGCTCAAGCCTTTTGGGCAATTCTTGACAAGTATAATATTAAAAAGGAATCCAGAACCGGTTATTCCATTGGCATCGGATATCCACCTGATTGGGGTGAACACACATTAAATATTTCAAAAGGAGACGTAACTATTCTCGAGCCTAATATAACTTTTCATATGATTGCAGTAATGCAGTTTGGTGATTGGGGAGTTGAAGCTTCAGAATCTATAAGAGTGACTGAAAATGGATGTGAAACCTTTTGTAACTTATCAAGAGAATTACACATAAAAGATTAGAAAAAGACTTGCTAGAAAAAATCACCTTTTTCTAAAGTTGTTCTTTGATGTATATGGCAGTTCATCAATAAACCAAAACCTCCCATAATCGCAAGTGTAGAGCTGCCTCCGTATGATAAAAACGGTAAGGGAACTCCCACGACAGGTATTAAACCCATTACCATTGAAATATTTATCAGTACATATAATGAGAAGACAAAAGTAACTCCTATTGATAAGAATCTTGAAAAAAGACTTTTTGATGTAATTGCCATTCTAAATGATAATAAAATAATAATTAGATAAATAATTATTAAAAAAACTGATCCTAAAAAACCAAATTCTTCACCAAACATTGTAAATATAAAATCATTATGCATTTCAGGTAAAAAATTAAGATGGCTTTGAGTTCCATCCAAATAACCTTTTCCAAAAAAACCACCTGAACCAAGTGCGATTTTAGATTGGAGAATATGATAACCATTTCCAAGAGGATCCCGTTCAGGATTAAAAAAAGTAAATACTCTTTCTTTTTGATATTCTCTTAAAAATTGCCAAGCTACTGGAATAGATAAAAGACCAAGTATACCTCCAGTTATAAAATATCTGTAACTAAGCCCTGCTACCCAAAAAATTGAAAAGCTTCCAATAGCTATTACTAATGCGGTCCCTAAATCAGGTTGAATAAATACAATTATAGTTGGAATTAATATTAAGACCGTAGGAATAAATAATTTTGATAGAGAGTTTATATTTGTATCTTGTATATTATGATAATATTTTGCTAAAGCAAGGATAAGAGTATACTTTACAAATTCTGAAGGTTGCAAACTAATACCAGCAATTTTAATCCATCTAGTTGCACCAAAGGTCTCAGTTCCTATAAATGGAATTAAAGCTAAAACTAAAATATTTAAAAAGAAAATAGGATACGCAAATTTAAATATTATTTTAATGTCCACCATACATAAAAAAAATATAAGTAATAGACCTATAAGAAATCTATAAAGATGATTTTTAGGCCACGAATTAAAATTACCGTCCGCAACACTATAAAGAGCTAATAATCCAAAGCTAAAAAGAATTAAAATTAAAAGAATTATAAAATAATTTATCCGTTTTAAACGTTCCGAATATGACAAATTTCCTGAGCTGAAAGAAGAGTTAAACATTGATTATGATAGATCTTTTTATATCCATTTTTTTTCTAAATAAAAACTTAAATATTTTAGATGCAATTGGTGCCGCTGACCTAGATCCACTGCCTCCATGTTCAACAATAACTGATACTGCATATTTAGGTTTATCACTTGGACCGTAGCCAACATAAAGTCCGTGGTCTCTTTTATTCCATGGTAAATCTTTATTTTTTATAATCCCATCTTCTCTCTCTTTTTCCGATATGACTCTTACTTGAGAAGTCCCTGTTTTACCTGCCATTTTTTTATCTCCTAGGATTCTTGATCTGTAGGATGTTCCTCCTGACTCATTAGTCGCATCATCAAGCGCTTTCATTAAAATTTTAAGATGACTTTGTGCTGCTAGAAGAGTTGGAATTTTAACATCTTTTTTATCGTCCTCATAAATAATGTTAGGCTTTATTTTCTTTCCACCGTTTACGATCTGTGCAAAGGCTAAAGTTAATTGTGATGATGTAGATAAAAAATAACTTTGACCAATTGCTGAAACTAATGTTTCTCCTATTAGCCATTTTTTGCCTAGTGTTGCCTGCTTCCATTTTTTATCAGGAACTATTCCTGATTGCTCTTCATAAAATAAATCAAATACTTCATTGCCTAATCCAAACCTTCTACAAACCTCAGCAATTTTGTCGATTCCAACCCTTCTTGCAATATGATAAAAATAAACGTCACAGGATACTTTAATAGCTTCATTCATATTAACATCGCCGTGACCATCTTTTTTCCAACAATGAAAATTTTTAATTCCTGACTCTAAGCTTGTATCTTCAACCTCATGTTTACCAGAACACGAAAAGGTTTCATTCGGACTTATTCCTTTTTCAAGTGCTGCAAGAGCTACAAGAGGTTTAATAGTAGAGCCTGGTGGATAAAATGAAGAAATTGATTTATTTATTAATGGCTTGTACTTATTATTAATTAAATCTTGCCAGTCACTAGAACTTATTCCGTCAGAAAATTTATTTGGATCAAAAGATGGAGCTGAAGCTAGGGCAATATAGTTACCTGTATTGATATCCATAACAGAAACCGAACCACTAAGTCCTTTCAATAGGTCAAAGCAGAAATTTTGAACATCAGAGTCGATTGTCAATTGAATGTTTTGACCAACTTCACCCTCAATTCTCTTTAGTTCTCTAATTTCTCTTCCAAAAGCATTGATCTCAATGCTTTTTGAGCCTAGTCGACCTCTAAGTTCTCTATCAAGAGATTTTTCAATGCCAATTTTACCTGATTTAGCATTATTAAGCTTTGAAAATGGATTATCTTTGTATTCTTCTTTAGATATATCTGAAATATACCCCAATAGGTGTGCATGAGATTCTTTTTGAGGATAAAATCTCTTGTACCCCATAGCTGGAAAAACACCTTTTAATTGATATAAATTAGAATTTAATTTCGCAAACTCATCCCAGCTTAAATTATCAATTATTTGGACAGGAACAAACTTTTTCGATTTTTTTATTTTTTTTATCGTTTTATTGATATCAATTTTTTTTTCAGGAAGAACCTGATTCAAGGAAGCTAATGCTTTATTTATATCTGCAACTTCTTCCAAAATTATTGAAGCATGATAACTCTCAATATTCTTAGCAATAGCTTTTCCTTGAGTATCAAAAATTACACCTCTAGAAGGCTGAATCAGTCGATGAGTAATTCTATTTTCATCTGAAAGTGATTTATAATCTTTATGTCTATAAAGTTGAAGATAGGCCAACCTTGATGTCATCAATGCAAATACGCCTGAGACACCAATAGAAAGCAATAAGGTTCGCCGAGAAATATTAGTATCAGTATTTTCTGATTTTGATATGTATTTTTTTTTATCAAACATTTGGTATCATAAAATAATTAAAAATTTTTTTTTAAAAAAAAACATAAAAGAATTATAAAAACAATATTTATAATTAATTTATAAATATCTATGAAAATATTATGAACAAAATACAGGTATATTCCTTCTAAAACAGCTAACAAGAAGACCCCAAAAGCAAAAAAATAAATATTAATTAAGTAAGATCCAATTCTAGATACTAAATTAGATATTTGTCCTAAGAATAGAAAAAATAAAAAAAATAATGAAGAATAGCCAAATTGAAACCCTAACAGTGCATCTTGATATAATCCATAAAATGAAATTATTAAAATTAGTTTCCAATCATACTCAAAATCAGCTCTAATGAAAATTATCAGTCCCAATATATATAATGTATTTAAATAATAGTTTGTAAAAACAATTTGTGTAGAAAGAATAAAAAGAAATAAAAAATGAAATATAAAATTTTGAAAAATATTTAGATTTGTTATTGATGCTTGATTACTCATAATTTTAATATTCTAATATTCTTATATGAGTAAGATTTTCAATATCTTCAAAGAGCTCAACTTCAACTTCGTCGTCAATTACAGAACTTACTTGACCAATTAAAATATAAGGGGGGAAAATACCTCCTCTACCTGAAGTGCTAATGGTGTCACCAACTTTAATCATATCTGTTTCTTTCGCAAAAACAATTTTTGGATTTTTATAATCCTGACCAATCATTATTGCTTGATAGCTATTATTTGAAATAGAAACAGGTATTCTACTGTTAATGTTAGAAAGTAAAATAACAACTGAAGTATTGGTTCTTACTTGATCAACAAATCCAACTAAACCCCTTAGACCTAGTATTGGCATGCCAGATTTCACACCGTGTTCTTTGCCCGATGTTATTATGACAGAATTCAAGTAATTATTTGAAATTTTTGATATGACTCTTGCTGTTTTAAAATCAAATTTATTTTTATCAAATGTATTTAATAGATTCTCATATTCTTCAATTTTCAATTTCATTTCAATGATTTCTTGAAAACTAATTGACTCTGAAAGTTGCAATTTTTTTAATTCTTCATTTTCTCTATAAATTTCACTAATGTCATTAATTTTATTATAACCATCAATAACTAGATCTACTGGGGAAGCAATTATAGATGATAAATAAAATGAATATTCTGATGAAATTGATCTTATATTTTTTGAAATATTTGATGAGTCGAACCTTGATAGAACAAGGATTAGAAAAAATAACAATAAAAAAGAAATGAGAATAAGCTTTATTGACTTACTGCTTAGTGAATAGAAAAAAATATTTCTATTATTTCTCACGGTTATTTTTTCTATTATTTAATAAGCCGATGAAAGGATTGGAAGAAATGAACTCTCAGACTCTAAAGCCTTTCCACTGCCAATCGCGACACACGATAGCGGCTCATCAGCTATAGTAACAGGTAGCCCAGTAGATTCTCTTAATGCATCATCCATTCTTTCAAGAAGAGCTCCACCTCCAGTAAGTACTATTCCCATATCAACTAAATCAGCGGCTAATTCAGGAGGAGTTTCCTCAAGAGCTGCTTTAACTGCATCAATTATAGTTTGGACTGGCTCAGATAAAGCTTCTGCAACTTGGGTTTGAGTCATGGCGATTTCTTTTGGAATACCTGATGCTAAGTCTCTACCCTTAATATCAAGTGATTTGCCATCGCCACCCTTTGGAAAAATAGCGACTCCAATTTCTTTTTTTATGCTTTCAGCGGATGTTTCTCCAATTAATAAATTATATCTTTTTCTCATATACTGGATAATTGAAGTATCAAAAATATCACCTCCAACACGAACTGAGCGAGAATAAACAATTCCACCAAGTGATATGACGGCTATCTCACTTGTTCCACCTCCAATATCGACAATCATAGAGCCTCTTGGCTCATTAACTGGCAAACCTGCACCAATTGCTGCTGCCATTGGCTCTTCAATTAAAGACACTTTTCTGGCTCCCGCTGCTAATGCAGAGTCATGTATAGCTCTTCTTTCAACGGGTGTAGAGCCTGTTGGTACACAAATGATAATTCTTGGGTTAGCAAAAGTTTTTCTATTGTGAACTTTTCTAATGAAATGTTTAATCATTTCTTCTGTAACAACAAAATCAGCAATCACGCCATCTTTCATTGGCCTAATAGCTTGAATATGTCCTGGAGTTTTTCCAAGCATGCTCTTAGCTTCTTCTCCAACTGCAATAACTCGACTTTTGCCCATTTCATTAAGAACAGCAACTACAGAAGGTTCATTTAGAACAACACCCCTACCTTTTACATACACAAGTGTGTTAGCTGTACCAAGATCAATAGCCATATCAGATGACCACATTCCAATTAGATTATTAAACATTTTATTCCTTCCCTTAAATTATGACGTTACCGACATTTGTTTTGGCTCAGTTTTTTCTCTTTTAACAATTAATTTATTAAGTGCATTTATATATGCCTTAGCAGAAGCAACCAAAGTATCAGTATGTGAACCTTGGCCTACAACAGACTTTCCTTTTTCAGAAAGTCTAACAGAAACTTCAGCTTGAGCATCTGTACCTTCTGTAACAGCATGAACTTGATAAAGTAAAAGTTTTGCAGTGTGAGGTATTAATTTACTTAAGCCATTAAATATTGCATCGACTGGACCATCGCCCGTAGAACTAATTTCCTTAACTTCACCGTAAATCTCAAGAGTAATTTCAGCTTTTTGAGGTCCCTTTGTACCCGCAATAACCTGAAGATCAATAAGTGAAATATTATCATTAATTCTTATTGCCTGATCCTCAATAATTGCAGCAATGTCTTCATCATATAAGTTCTTTTTTTTATCAGCTAAAGTTTTAAAATTTTCGAATGCTTCTTCAATAGCGTTATCTCCAACATTGTATCCAAGCTCAATAACCTTTTGCTTAAATGCATGTCTTCCAGAATGTTTACCCATAACTAAATTAGACTCTGAAACTCCGACACTTTCAGGCGTCATGATTTCATATGTTTTAGCATTTTTTAACATTCCGTCTTGATGAATACCCGCTTCGTGAGCAAATGCATTCTTTCCAACAATTGCTTTATTAAATTGAACTGGAAAACCAGTAACAGTTGAAACTAATTTTGAAGTCTTACTCAACTGTTCTGTTTTTATATTTGTATTAAATGGCATTAAATCATTTCGTGTACGAATTGCCATGACCACTTCCTCTAGAGCGGCATTGCCAGCTCTTTCACCCAATCCATTGATAGTACATTCGATTTGTCTTGCTCCTGCTTTTACTCCAGCAAGAGAATTAGCTACTGCCAAACCTAAATCGTTATGGCAATGGGTAGATAGAGTGACCTTATCAATATTAGGCACATTATTTCTTAGATGTGTAATAATTTTTGTAAATTCTTCAGGAACTGAATAGCCAACTGTATCAGGTATATTAATAGTAGAAGCACCATTTTTAATAGCTGCTTCAACAGTTTTACACATAAAATCTAAATCAGTTCGAGTTCCATCTTCACATGACCATTCAATATCATCGCATAAATTTCTTGCAAATGAAACGCTGTCGATGACTTTTTGATAAACTTGATCTGGATCAAGTTGTAATTTGTGCTTCATATGAAGTTCACTTGTAGAAATGAATGTATGAATTCTTGGGCGTGAGGCATTCTTAAGAGCGTCTGCCGCAGACTGAATATCACTTTGAGAAGCTCTGCTTAAAGCACATACCTGAGAGTCTTTTACAATTGATGAAATTTCCTTTACTGCATTAAAATCTCCTTTTGATGCAGCAGGGAAACCAGCTTCAATTATATCAACTCCTAAAGTTTCCAATGCCTGTGCAATTTTGATTTTTTCTTCAATATTCATTGAAGCACCAGGAGATTGTTCTCCATCTCTCATAGTCGTATCAAAGATCTTTATATTATTTGTATCTTGTGTCATTTCCAATAATTCCTCTTATTACTAATTAAATGTGTTAAAATTAAGTATCCCCTGTAGCTGAAATTATTTCGCCCAGGGGCTGCTAAGCAGGTTTAACAGCAATAGAATTTGGGATAATGGCGCACTAATAGTGTCTGAATAACTGTATATTTTTAAAACATTTAAAAATTTAGACATAGTGCTATCAATAACGTTATTTCAGCTATGTTTATATTTATTTTCAATATAATTCAATAGGTTACTGATTAAAGGCAATAAATTGGCTTAAATACTGTAAAAGTCCAAGAATTTATTGCTAATTCTTAGCTTTATCTACAAGCTTATTCTTAGAAATCCAAGGCATCATAGATCTTAACTTAAGACCAACTTCCTCAATTGGATGATCATTAATTTTTTTTCTCATAGCCTCAAAATTTTTCGCTCCACTTTTATATTCTTCTATCCATTCACGAGTAAACTCACCTGACTGAATCTTAGCTAGAACACTTTTCATTTTTGCTTTTGTTTCACTGTCCACAACTACTGGACCTGACACGTATTCCCCATATTCAGCAGTATTTGAAATTGAATAATTCATATTGGCAATTCCACCTTCATAAATTAAATCAACAATCAATTTCACTTCATGAAGACATTCAAAGTAAGCCATTTCAGGCGGATATCCTGCTTCTGTTAATGTTTCAAATCCATTTCTTATTAATTCAACAACACCTCCACATAAAACTGACTGCTCTCCAAAGAGGTCAGTTTCGCATTCATCTTTAAATGTTGTTTCAATAGTTCCAGCTTTACCTCCACCAATCGCTGAAGCGTATGAAAGCGCTATGGGCAATGCGCTGCCTGATTTATCTTTATCAATAGCTACTAGACATGGAACTCCACCACCTCTTTTAAATTCTGATCTAACAGTATGACCAGGACCTTTTGGCGCAATCATGAATACATCAAGATCTTCTCTTGGTTCAATTAATTTAAAGTGAACATTTAACCCGTGAGCAAAAGCAAGTGCCGCACCTTTTCTTACTCTTTGTTCAATATGATTTTGATAAACATCTGCTTGAAGTTCATCGGGAACCAGCATCATAATTACATCAGCCCATTCTGCTGCATCAGATAAACCCATTACAGAAAATCCCTCAGCTTTTGCTTTTTCGGCACTTGAAGAGCCTTCTCTTAAAGCAATCGCTAAATCTTTTACGCCAGAATCTTTCAAGTTCAATGCATGAGCATGTCCTTGACTCCCATAACCAAATATTGCAATTTTTTTTGATTTGATTAATTCTAAATCAGAGTCTTTTTCATAATATACTTTCATATCTTTTCCTTACATTTTTTCATTGCCACGCGCAATTGCGACAACACCAGTTCTAGAAACCTCAGATAACCCCAATGGCTTCATTAAATTTATAAACGCATCAATCTTATGAGGAGATCCATTTAATTCAAATACAAAAGAGTCGTGAGTAGTGTCAATAATTTTAGCCCTAAATACCTCAGAAAGCCTCATTGACTCTACCCTTTTTTCTCCTGTAGAAAGTATCTTAACCAAAGCCATTTCTCTTTCAATGCCCTTTTTATCAAAAGTTACATTCGCAGCTCTTTGTACAGGTACTAATTTTTCCAATTGAGATATTAACTTATTAATTGTTTCCTCACTGCCAGGCGCTACTATTGTAATCCTCGAAATATGCTTTTCAGCATCTACTTCAGCAACAGTTAAACTATCAATATTATAACCTCTTCCAGAAATTAGACCTATTACTCTTGCTAAAACTCCTGGTTCATTATCGACAAGTACTGATACGGTATTCTTTTTTATAATTTCATCCATCAAACCAAAACCTTTCCTTCATCGGAAATTTCACTTTTTTCTGTTTCATCTCCAAGCAGCATATCACTATGCGCTTTACCTGATGGGATCATTGGAAAAACGTTTTCATTCTGGTCTACTACACAATCAAATATTACTGGACCATCGTATTCGATCATTTCTTTTATCGAGTTATCTAAATCTTTTGGATTATCAACTCTAATACCTTTCGCACCATAAGCCTCTGCTAATTTAACAAAATCTGGTAAAGAGTCCGTGTAACTATGAGAGTACCTCTTATCATGAAGTAGTTCCTGCCATTGACGAACCATGCCCATGTACTGATTATTTATTATAAAAATTTTCACAGGCAATTTATGTTGTATAGCAGTCGACATCTCTTGAATACACATAAGTATTGATGCTTCGCCTGCAATATCAATTACAAGTTTTTCGGGATGAGCGACTTGAACACCTAATGCCGCTGGAAAGCCAAACCCCATAGTTCCTAAACCTCCAGATGTAATCCATCGATTTGGTTTTGAAAATTTATAATGTTGAGCGGCCCACATTTGATGTTGTCCAACTTCTGTTGTTACAAATGTATCCATATCCTTTGTCAACTCATAAAGTCTCTGAATAGCAAATTGAGGTTTAATTGTTTTCTTTCCTTGATCAAATTTAAGAGAGTCTTTTTTTCTCCAATTATCAATTGTGCTCCACCAATTTTTTACTTCACTTTTATTAGTTTTGTATACTTTTGTTTTCCACAATTTGATTGCATCTTCTAAGACATGAGCAACATCGCCGATTATTGGCACATCAACATTTACAGTTTTATTAATTGAAGAAGGATCAATATCAATGTGTATTTTTTTTGAGTTCGGAGAAAACTCATCAACTTTTCCTGTTATACGGTCATCAAATCGTGCTCCGATATTAATCATTAAATCACACTGGTTCATCGTCATATTTGCTTCATATGTGCCATGCATTCCAAGCATACCAATAAACTGATTATCATCTCCAGGAAATGCTCCTAACCCTTGAAGAGTAGAAGTAATTGGAAATCCGGTAAGTCTTACAAATTCTCTCAATAATTGAACAGCTGCATTTCCAGAATTTATTACACCGCCACCAGTATAAAAAACAGGTTTCTCAGCTGCTGCTATTAATTGTAATGCTTCATCAATAGTATCAATGTTTGCTTTTAGCTTTGGTCTATAAGATTTATGCTTAACAGTTTCAGGTCCTATATAAGTTCCAGTTTGAAACTGAATGTCTTTCGGAATATCAACTAAAACTGGGCCAGGCCTTCCATTCAAAGCTACATAGAATGCCTCATGCAATATTCTTGATAAATCATTAATATCTTTAACTAACCAATTATGTTTTGTACATGGTCTTGTAATACCAACAGTGTCACACTCTTGGAAGGCATCAGTTCCAATTAAATGACTAGGTACTTGACCACTTATGCAAACAAGTGGGATCGAGTCCATCAACGCATCAGTTAAACCTGTAACTGCATTTGTAACTCCTGGACCAGAAGTAACAAGCAACACTCCTACTTTGCCTGAAGATCTGGCATAACCCTCAGCTGCATGAGACGCTCCTTGTTCATGGCGAACAAGAAAATGTCTTATTGGGTTGTTATCACTTGAAGTAGCTCTTTTTGCAAGTTCATCATATATAGGAAGAACAGCTCCTCCAGGATAACCAAAAATAGTATCTACTCCATGATCCTCAAAAGCTTTCAAAACCATTTCAGCGCCAGATAATTGAATATTTACCATATTTACCTCTCGATTAAGGTCGCTTGTTTACGGCTATTTGCCCATAATGTCAAATAATTATTAATATATGGAAAGTAAATTATTTAAATTCTTTATATATATTTCTTAATACTAGAATTTTGAGTAATATTATTACCTTTGATCCAAGTTATTTGTCTTTTAATATAATTCCTCGTTTTTTGTTTAGCTAAGTCTGAGGCTTCTTGGAGGGATAATTCATTGTTTAAATACTTTGATATTTCCCTAACGCCGATAGCTTTCATTATAGAAAGATTAGGATCATACATCTTTTCAAGCAATCGCTCTATTTCTTCAATGCCACCACATTCAATCATTTGATCAAATCTTTTTTCACAGCTTCTATATATTTCGGATCTATCAAATTCTTGAATTACAATATCCAACTTTAAATTTTGAATAATTTTTTTATTTTTTAAATTCCACTCCTCTATGGTTTTACCGGTCCCAATAAAAACATTATAAGCTCTTTGGATTCTTTGAGTGTCACTTGGATTTATTTTTAAATTTTGATTTTTCTCAGCTAAAATTTTATAAATAAAATCATGACCATTCTGACTAATTATATGTTTAGTTTCTTCAATTACAGAATTAGGTATCTTCGGTATAGACGATATTCCATCAATAAGGCCTTTAAGATACATTCCTGTGCCCCCAACTATTATTGGAAGTTTATTATTGTCTAATGATAAATTGATTTCTTTTTTAACTAAGTTTAACCACTTTGATAAAGTACAATTTTCATCTCCCCTAAGAAATCCATATAGACGATGATCAACTTTATTTTCATCTTCAATAGACGGCCGAGATGTTATTAAACGTAGATCTTGGTAAACTTGAATACTGTCAGCATTGATAATTGTGGCAGCATGTTTTTCTGCAATTTTATTTGCAGCCGAAGACTTGCCACTTGCTGTTGGACCAAAAATTACAAGCGCTTTTTTATTAATCATTTAGATATTTTATCTAATCTAATGATAGTTTGGCTCCAATATACTTTCTTGTATTTGGTCCTCCATAGAAAACAACTAAAACGTTTTCTTTTCCATCAGCAACAACGTCCTTAATGATAGATAAGACATCTGATCCAGATTTAACGGGTCTATTTTGAATTTCTATTATTATATCATCAGGAGAAATATTTTGTCTTATCAAGAATGAATCTGGATTGAGCTCGGTCAAAATAACTCCTTCAAGTCCAGGTGCTAATTTTAATCTTGCTTTATCTTCATTTGATAGTTTTCTAACTTTCATTCCAAGCTCTTTTACAAATACACTTTCATCGTTACGTTCTATTGCAGCCAATTCATCTAAGCTAGGCTGCTTTCCTAGATTAACAGTTAACATAACCTCACGTTCATTCCGCCAGACTAAAACATTAGCGGGCTTTCCGATTTCGGCACCTGCAACTAGTCTAGGAAGAGTTTTTACTGACTCGACTTCTTGATTGTTAAATTCGATAATTATATCACCTTCTTGTATTCCATCTTTCAAAGCCGGGCTATCAGGTGTTAATCCCTGAACTAGAGCCCCATATGTTTTCTTTAATCCAACACTTTGTGCAATTTCATCAGATACCTCTTGTATCCTTACGCCCAACCAAGCACGCTCAATTTCGCCATTTGTTTTGAGCTGATCAATTATATTGCTTACTAGATTTGAGGGAATTGCAAAGCCTATACCAATTGATCCACCACTAGGTGAAATGATGGCAGTGTTTACACCTATCACTTTTCCATCTAAATCAAATAAAGGCCCTCCAGAATTTCCACGGTTAATAGATGCATCAGTTTGAATAAAATTATCATATCGACCACCGAGCATTCTTCCTCTTGCTGACACAATTCCAGCAGTTACAGTTCCACCCAAACCATATGGGTTGCCAATTGCCATTACCCAGTTACCAACCTTAGCGTTGTCTGAGTCTCCAAAACTTAAAGCTGACAATGAAATTTCTGGCTCAACTTTAAGTAGAGCTAAATCAGTTTCTTTATCAGTTGCAATCAAAGCAGCTTCGAGTTTCAAACCGTCAGTAAATGTTGCTGTAATGTCAGTTGCATTTTCAACCACATGATAATTAGTAACTATGTAGCCATCTGATGATATCACAAAACCAGAACCAAGGGACTGCACTGTTCTTTCAGATGGCTGTTGTTGCCTAGGAACGTTGAAAGGAAAATTAAAAAAATCCTCTAATGATGGTTGATTGCTTTGACTTGTTTTTACCGTTCCAGTTGTTGATATGTTTACAACTGATGGTGATAATCTCTCAGCAAGATCTGAAAAGGATGAGGGTCCACTAAATCCATAAGAAATTTGAATGCTTATCCAAAGTAAAATGAAAGCTGAAGAAGTATTCTTTAGTAAATTCATTTGATAAATTATTCTTTAACCAGCCAAATTAAAACTAACCCTACGACTGCAGAGACAATTCCGGTCCATTTCAAAGTTTCGTTTGAAGAGTTAAGCATCTTGCCAATCATAGACTTCATTGTATTAGGAAATATGGCATAAAGAAGTCCCTCAATAATCAAAAACAGCCCAAAAGCAGTGATCAATGTACTAATCATGATTGTTAGTTTTGGACGCTCTCCATAATCGAAGATGCATCTGGGTTTGCAAAATACTTAAAGAATTCGCTGTCCGGAGATAATATCATTGTTGTATCTGAATTTTGCAAACCTTCAGCGTACGCTTGCATCGCTCTATAAAAAGCAAAGAATTCAGGATCGGTATCGAATGCTTCAGCAAAAACTCTATTTGCTTCACCATCACCTTCACCACGAATTATATTCGCTTTCTTTTCAGCTTGGGATTTTATAATTGTAACATCTTTATCAGCAGTTGATCTAATTCTTTGAGCAATCTCTGCACCTTGTGCTCGGAATTCTTTTGCTTCTCGCTCTCTTTCAGTCTGCATTCTTCTGAAAATTGCCTCACTGTTAGCTTCTGGTAGATCAGCTCTCTTAATTCTCACATCAACGATAGAAATACCAAAATCGTTAACTTCAGTCTCAACCAATGCAGTAATTTCCTTCATTAGATTTGCTCTATCTTCGGATAAAACTGCCGCTAAAGGCCTCTCTCCAAGAACACTTCTTATTCTTGAGTTTACAATTGCCGATATTCTAGAACGAGCGACATTTTCATTTCCAAGAGTTTTATAGAAATCTAAAACATCGATAATTTTGAATTTAACATAAGCATCAACGATTAGTCTTTTCTGGTCTGACGCAATTACCTCTGCTGGAGGAGCGTCAATATCCAATATTCTATTGTCAATAAAGACTACATTTTGAACAAATGGTACCTTAAAGTTAAGTCCAGGTTCCATTATAACCCTCTTCGGGTCACCAAACTGAAGAACAATGGCATTTTTAATTTCAAAAACTGTAAAAATACTCAAATAACCTATGAAGGCAATAAGACCAATTATGATTAGTGATATTCTTGATGCTTTCATAATACTATTGTTGATCCTTCTTTTTTAATTCAGGCAAAGGTAAATAAGGTACAACAGAATCGCCTGCTTTATCAATTATCACTTTATCCATATCTGAAAAAACTTCTTCCATCGTTTCATAGAATATTCTTTGTTTAGTAACAAATGGAGCTTTTGCAAATTCTGATTGAATAGCTAAAAATCTTGAAGCCTTACCCTCGCTATCAGCGATTACCTTCTGTTTATATCCTTCTGCTTGTTGTAAAATTTGTTCTGCCTCACCTCGAGCTCTTGGGATTATGTCATTAGCATAAGCTTCAGCTTCGTTTCTTTGTCTCTCTAAATCAGCTCTCGCGGCTTGTACATCTCTAAAAGCATCAATTACTTGTGATGGAGGATCGGCTTTTTGAGTTTGAACCTGTGTGACAGTAATACCTGCTTCATAATCATCTAAAATTTCTTGTATCAGTACCCTAGTTTTATTTTCAATGTCTGTTCTACCTTCAGTTAATATCGATTGTATTGCTCCTTGACCAATTACTTCCCTCATAGCAGTTTCTGCAGCACTTTTTATTGTAAGCTCAGGATCTTGAACATTAAATAAAAAGTCGCCAGCATCCTTGATGAACCAAAAAACTGAATAATCTATGTCTACAATATTTTCATCGCCAGTTAACATTAAACTTTCTTCAACTACATCTCTAATAGCCGTAACTCGACTATCAGGACTTTGACGATATCCAATATCAACTCTGTTAATCTTAGTTACCTTAGGCGTGAAAACTCTCTCAATAGGATAAGGCAAGTGATAATTCAATCCAGGTTGAGTAGTTTTGGTAAATTTACCAAACTGAAGAACAACTCCTTGCTCATCCGGAAGCACTCGATAAAAACCACTACCCAACCAGATTAGAATTAAGATAATTAAAATGAATAGTGGGCCCAATTTACCAAAGAAAGAACCTGGCAAAAAACGTTTCATTTTATTTTGAGCGTCACGTATTACTTGATCAATATTGGGACCCGAACCACCGCCGTTGCTTCCAGGTGACCCCCATGGATTATTATTATTGTTATCAGACCAAGACATTTTATTGTAAGACTTTCTTTTCTAAATATATATTTCAAACTATTATAAAAACAACTAACTTTGAGTTTAATACTATATGTTATATTGTTATTAATAAGACAATTACAACCACCAAAATATGGCAGAAACACTAGAAAATAAGGTATTGCATGCTCTAGGTCAAGTAATTGACCATGAATCTGACCAAAATATTGTATCTCTTGGATTTGTTAAAGATATCACAATAGATGAGGGAAAAGTTAATTGTGTTTTAGAATTCAATGAAATTAATCAAAAGAGAAATGAAAAAATATTTGAAGATTCAAAAAAAGCTATCAATGAGATTCCAGGTGTTACCAAAATAAATATCGTAACTACTTATCACAAAGATAATGCTGATGATGTGAATCCTGATAACGAGTTTGAGCAAGAGCAAGCTAACAATTTAGGCACATCAAGAATAAAGTATATTATTGCCGTTTCTTCTGCAAAAGGTGGTGTTGGTAAATCTACAGTTTCTGTAAACCTTGCTTCGGCATTTAAACACATAGGATTAAAAGTTTGCTTGTTAGATGCAGATATCTATGGCCCATCACTTCCAAAAATGATTGGCTCAAAGGATAAGCCAGAATCTGATGGTAAAAAAATTGAAACAATAAAAAAATACGGTCTTTCAACAATGTCTATGGGCTACATGGTTAATGATGAAAACCCTATCATCTGGCGTGGTCTCATGGTTATGAAAGCCATAAACGAGATGATTGAAAAAGTAAATTGGGGTGAAGCTGATATTATGATTATTGATATGCCACCAGGCACAGGCGATGTTCAATTAACTCTTACACAAAAATTAAAATTAACTGGAAGTGTTCTAGTGTCTACCCCACAAGATATAGCTCTAATTGATGTTGTCAGAGGATTAAAAATGTTTGAAAAAACAAATGTACCGATTTACGGAATTATAGAAAATATGAGCTACTTTATTGCCCCTGACACAGGAAAAGAGTATCAGCTTTATGGAGAAAGTAGAACTGAAGAAGTCGCTAATAAATATGACTATGAAATTTTAGCAAAACTTCCACACGATCCATTACTAATGGAGCAATGTGAAAAAGGGCATCCTTTAACAGATATATTTCCTGAACATAAAGTCAGTCAAATATTTATTGGGATGGCTGAGGATATTCTGAAGAGAATAAAATTAAATAAGTTATCCGAGACTACTTAAGATCAAACTTTCGCTGAAGCTCAGACCACTCACGCTTTGAAATACCTTCCTCCTCGTAAGAAGCATTTTCACCCTTTATTAGTTTCTTTAATAAGTTTATTTCTTTCGCAGAAACTTCAGTTCCTCCAATACGATAATCTTCAAAAGCATCAGCTGCAATTGGTACCCATTTTTTTACAATATCCATCATAATATCAGCATAAACTCTTATCTCGTATTGCGCATGCGCATCCGCTCTTAGGGCAAGAAAATGAAGTAGATTATTTAAATCAATCTTCCAATACCATTGCGTATAAGTGTTTAATGTTAAATTCATTCTGGCCAATTCTCTTGCAACCCCAGGCTTAGTTTCATCAATTGATACACCTTCAGAATTTTCATTTAATAACATTTCATAATTAGCATAAGTTTGCTCAGCATCTTTTTTTAGGATCGATATAACTTCAGCGGCTTCATCAGTTGTTAGAACTTCTCCTCTTCCTTGGTTATTGATAGTTGATTGAGCGGCAACATTCTCCACTGATGGAATATAAAATTCTTTATCAAGAATTGAATATCTGGCTGAATATTCATTTACGTTTGCAGTTCTATGTCTGATCCACTGACGTGCAATAAATATTGGAAGTTTTACATGAAATTTTATTTCACACATTTCAAAAGGAGTAGAATGTCGGTGACGCATAAGATATTTAATCAAGCCTTTATCATTAGAGATCTGTTTGGTTCCTTTACCGTAAGAAACTCTCGCGGATTGTACTATCGCAGAGTCATCGCCCATGTAATCAATTACTCTCACAAAACCATGATCAAGAACTTCAAACGGCTGATAGAGAATATTTTCTAACTCAGGAACGGTAGATCTTAAGGTTTCAGATTTTGAACTTCTTAGTTCATCTATTTCAGCAAGTTGATCTTTATTTACAGCCATTTATGAATCACGTTTTAAAACAACACTATATAATTAATATATCCTTTAAAAAGATAGATTTACCAACTATATTGAAATTGCTGGGGATATCCTCAGCTATTGGGATAAACGACCTGTGTAATACCCATTACGGACCCGGGGGCGGTACCCGGCACCTCCACCATAGTATGGGGGTGATATAGGATCGACGGATGTTTAAAGACTGGTTTTTCTCACGGCATTGTACCGCCGTTATCGGGCTAATTTATAAATGCTAACAATAAAGTAGCACTCGCTGCTTAAGTTTACTTAAGCTAGCGCGGTTCGGGAGACACCGGGCAACAGAAGTCTCCCACTTCACTCATTTTTGTTTATTTCCCGCAATATTTGATTCTGAAAGTTCAACGAAGTCTTCAACGAAGAATTGAATAATGTGAGATGCTGATTTTATTCAAATTAAGTGATAAATTTAAATGTAATGATTCGTTTTAAAGCCATTTTATTCATTGGGTGTATTTTAATTTTCCTAAATGGATGTAGTACAATGTTTGGTTTGGTTGAAGGCGGGGTTCAAGGTGCAATTAAAGATAGTGCAAGAGTTGCGCATTATTCTGTTTGTTTGTTTACAGAATTAGATTGTATTTAGGGGCAACTGAATTCTCTCACTAGAGGAAAAAATGCATCCAGAATTCCAGCATCAATATATACAGTCTATTGAAATTGTATTTATAGTTGGATTTATTCTAACGTTATCTTTTTCATACTATCTAAAGAAAAAACAGGATGAGCGCTTAATAGCATCACTTCCATTACTTTCACTATTTGCGCATCAGGTAGAAGAGTATGTTTTGTCACCAATAATCTTAGGTGATCACTATCATTTTATAAACTGGGCTTATAGAATTGGTATGGATATATCACCAACTGAAGTTATTGCTATTAATGCTCCGGGATGGATTATCGTAGGTTCATTAGTACTTTTTAAGAGTAAAACAAATGCTTTTTCAAAATTATTTCTACTTATAAATTCATTATTGATGGCAAATGCAGCATTTCATTTAGGAGTATCTACGTCTCAAGGTAATTTCAGTCCAGGTATGATTACTTCACTATTTATGTATTTGCCATTATTTCTCTATGCTGTTGTCTTGAATAATGAAATGAATACTAGATTTAGAACTATATTTATTTTATCTGTTTTAGGTTTCGTGCTTCACTTTATTTTATTGATGCGAATTACAGTTTTTTAAAATTTAAAACATTCCTTCCATGTTTAGCAAGAAGGTAATATAATACCTTATCGATGAGCAAAAAAAACCGGATAGAACAAGATAGTATTGGCAAAATAGCGGTTTCTAATGAAAATTTTTGGGGTGCACAAACACAAAGGTCGCTTAAAAATTTCAAGATTGGCAACCATATTATGCCAATTGAAATTATAAGAGCATTAGCAATTATTAAACTATCGTGTGCCAAGGTTAATTCTAAACAAAAAATATTGAGCAATAAATTATCAGCTGCGATTGTGGGCGCATCTAAATTAGTATTGTCTGGTAAATATGATAGACACTTCCCGCTATCAGTATGGCAAACAGGTTCTGGCACTCAAACAAATATGAATGTTAATGAAGTAATTGCAAATCTTGCTAATAAAAAACTTACTGGAAAATTAGGAACAAATAGCCCAGTTCATCCAAATGATCATGTCAATAAAAGTCAATCAACCAATGACTCATTTCCATCTGCGATCAATATTGCAACAGCAATGCTAATAAAAGATAGTTTAATTCCTTCAATGAAAAGACTACAGACTACTCTAAAGAGTCATTCAAAAAAATGGGATAAAATAATTAAAGTTGGACGCACTCATTTACAAGATGCGACGCCGCTTTCACTTGGACAAGAATTTTCTGGGTATGAAGCGATGATAAGCACTAACATCAAAAGAGTTGAACAATCATTTAACAACTTATTAAATCTTGCTCAAGGTGGCACAGCAGTTGGATCAGGCCTCAATACCAAAAAAAATTTTGATAAACTTGTTGTAAATGAAATAAGTAAAATTTCTAAGATAAAATTTAAACCTGCAATTAATAAATTTCAGGCTCTTGCGGCTCATGATGCAATTGTTGAAATGTCTGGATCATTGAATGTTTTAACAACAGATTTATTTAAAATAGCAAATGATATCCGATTACTAGGTTCAGGCCCAAGATCGGGTCTTGGTGAGTTAAACCTGCCTGAAAATGAGCCTGGATCATCAATTATGCCAGGCAAGGTCAACCCTACACAATGTGAAGCATTAACTATGGTTTGTGTGCAAGCGATGGGTATGCACAATACAATCAGTTTAGCTGGTTCACAGGGACATTTTGAGCTCAACGCCTATAAACCTGTAATAGGGCATAATATTATTGAATTAATACATCTTCTATCAAGTGGAATGGATAATTTTAATGATAAGTGTCTCAAAGGAATCAAACCAAATCTTAAAAATATAAAGTCAGGTTTAGAAAATTCCTTGATGCTTGTTACAGCTCTTGCACCTGAAATTGGCTACTCTAAGGCAGCAGATTTAGCAAAACTTGCTCATAAAAAAAATATTTCGTTAGTCGAAGCAAATAAAATTTTAAAATATATGGACAGCAAAAAAATTAAACTAGTGCTTGATCCAAAAAAAATGATCTCACCCTCATAATTGTTATGTCCTCTCCTAATAAACATACCGTTTTGATTAACGGCCATAACACAAGTGTATTTGTAGAAGACGACTTTTGGATTGAATTAAAAAAAATTAGTAACGAAAAAAAAGTATCATTGAGTGAACTTATTTCATCTATTGATCAAAATAAAAAAAAATCTAATCTTTCAAGTGCAATTAGACTTTATATATTGAATCACTTAAGAAAAATTTAAAAATGTCTAATCAAGAATATTTATCAACCTTAAACGAATCTCAGCTAAAAGCAGTTCAAAATATCAAGGGGCCAAACTTAGTGATTGCTGGAGCTGGAACAGGCAAAACTAGAGTTTTAACTACTAGAGTTGCCCATATAATTGATACTCAGAATGCTTTCCCATCTCAAATTTTATGTGTGACGTTTACTAATAAAGCGGCAAGAGAAATGTCAGATAGAATTCAAACATTAGTTGATAATAAACTTGAGAGAATGCCATGGATGGGAACTTTTCATTCAATTGGTGCAAAAATTATAAGAAATCATGCTGAATTATTAGGTCTCAAAACAAGCTTCACTATTCTTGATAAAGATGACCAGCTTGCACTGATAAAACAAATAATTAAAGCTGAAAATTTAGATCAAGCAATATACGTTCCAAAGTTTATTCAAAACAAGATTGATCAATGGAAAAATAAAGCCCTAAATCCTCAAGATATTAAAGCAGATAATCTTGAAAGTATGACTGACGATAAATCACATAAGATTTATGAAATATATCAGAAAAGATTATTTGAGATTAATTGCCTGGATTTTGGCGATTTACTTTTACAATGTATCAACCTATTTACAAATGCTGATATCATTAAACGTTATAGCTCTAATTTTAAGTATATTCTTGTAGATGAGTATCAAGATACTAACGCGGCTCAATATATATGGTTAAAAAAATTAGCATCCATCCATAATAATATTTGCTGTGTGGGTGATGATGATCAATCGATCTATAGCTGGAGAGGTGCTGAAGTAGATAATATGATAAGATTTGAAAAAGATTTTGAAAACGCTTCAACTATTCGCCTTGAACAAAACTATCGATCTACAAACAATATTCTCAAATCAGCATCATCTCTTATTAGCTATAATTCGGTTCGACTTGGAAAGGAATTGCATTCTGATCAAGGTGATGGTGATCCAATCTTTATTCACCAAACAAATTCGAGCAAAGATGAAGCCACTATGATTGCACAAGAGGTCATGAAATATAGGGATTTGAGTCCAGACTTGAATAATATAGCTGTATTAGTTAGGGCGGTCTTTCAATCAAGAGAAATTGAGGAAGCTATGATTAGATATTCAATTCCTTACAGAATTATTGGTGGAATCCGTTTCTATGAAAGATCTGAAATTAAGGATGCGGTTTCTTATTTAAGATTAGTTTATGAAGAACACGATGATATTGCATTTGAAAGAGCAGTAATGAACCCAAAAAGAGGTGTTGGAGAAAAATCCTTTAATCATCTTATTTCAGTAGCAAAAAATCAAAATGTGCCATTATTACATGCTGCTCGATTGGTTATTGGAACTGACGAAGTATCAAAAAAAGTATCTCTTAATCTTGAGAGTTTCAATAATTTAATTT
Source organism: Candidatus Pelagibacteraceae bacterium (assembly GCA_038103905.1). GTDB lineage: Bacteria > Pseudomonadota > Alphaproteobacteria > Pelagibacterales > AG-422-B15 > CABYIR01. The sequence continues at coordinate 25,393 of JAYNZW010000011.1, forward strand.
TACAAGCTCAGAATATGATCGAAGGTAGCTATTACTACGATATTTTAAAGTTTTTACTCGATGAGTCAGGTTATATGAATATGTTAAAAAACGACAAAAATGTATCTGCTCAAAGTAAAATAGAAAATATAAAAGAACTTTTAATTGCAATGCAAGATTATGCATCAATTGAAGAGTTTTTAGAGCATGTTTCACTTGTGACTTCTATAGATGAAAACAACGAGGACAATAAAGTAAGCCTAATGACCTTGCATGCAGCCAAAGGGCTTGAATATGATTATGTATTTCTACCTGGGTGGGAAGAAGGTTTATTTCCTCATCAAAAAACAATTGATGAAACTGGCAATAAAGGAATTGAAGAAGAGAGACGACTTGCTTATGTAGGGATTACAAGAGCAAAAAAATGTGTGAATATATCAACATCACTATCTAGAAGATTTCAAAATAATTGGATGCCTTCTCTACAGTCACGTTTTATAGAAGAATTAGATGAAGCATTAATAAAACATGTAAATCACGTATCTGATCACATGCAAAGCTTTGGGATGGATTCAATTGATGAGTTCAATCAAGATTATGGCATTGAACCAAAAAGATTAGGCAGAAAAATATCACCAAGTATTGAATATAAAACTGTAATAGACATTGAAGACGAAGAGAATAGTAGGGATATAAATGATGAGACATATTTACAAATTGGACAGACCGTAAAGCACAGTAAATTTGGTATTGGTACAATAAAAGATATTGATGGACCGAAGGCAATTGTTAAATTTGATAACCATGGTACAAAAAAATTAATTTCATCATTTTTAAGACCATTATGAAGATAAATAGTAAATTAACAAAAATACGAGCACTGATGAATGAGCAATCAATTGATTGCTATTTAATTCCACATACTGACGAATTTTCTAATGAATTTTTGCCGCCTTACAGTCGGCGATTAGAGTGGATAAGTAATTTTAGTGGGTCAGCTGGTGATATAATTATTACTAAAACGAGGGCCTATTTATTTGTTGATGGCCGATATACTATCCAAGCATCCCAAGAAGTAGATAAAAGTATTTATCGAATATTTAATTACAAAGATAAAACTATACACGACCTATTATCTAAAATCGCTAAAGATAATTTTGTAATAGGTTTTGATGGGAATATTGAAAAGTATAATAAGGTACAATTTTTACAAAAAAAACTGGGCAAGGGTGTTATTACTAAACCAATTCACAATAATTTGATTGATTTAATATGGAAAAATAAGCCCAAAAAAAATATTTCTGTTCCATTTAAACTCTCCATGATTTTTCATGGTCAAAATAAATTAGTAAAAATTAAAAAAATATTAGAACATACTAAAAAAAATAAAGCAGATGCTTTCATTGCCACATCATGTGACTCTATATGCTGGCTTTTTAATATTAGAGCTCAAGATTTAGAATATTCACCTCTGATTATGTCAAAATCAATTATTCATTCAAATGGAGCGTGTTATATTTTTTCAGATCAAAAAAAACTAAAGAATGAGAATCTAACTAATAAAATTAAAGTATTTTATAGACCAATAAAAGATTTCGATAATCATTTTAGCAAGCATAAAGACTCAATTAAAACTTATTTGTGCGCTCCCAATGAGTCCACCTATAATACTATTGAATCAATTAAAAAAAATGGATCAAATATAATATTTAAAGAGAACATCATCGACATTCTAAAATCTACAAAAAATAAAACTGAGGAAAATGGAATGAGAAATGCACATATACGCGATGGAGTTGCATTAACTAAATTCTTATATTGGATAAAAAATAATAAATCAAAAACACTTAGTGAAATAAGTGCATCAAATTATCTTGATAACTTAAGAACAAAGAATAAAAATTTTTTTTCATTAAGCTTTCCTACAATTGCTGGTTCTGGACCCAATGGAGCTATAGTACATTATAGAGCATCAAAAAAATCAGACCGTAAGATCAATGATGATGATCTATTTTTAGTTGATTCTGGTGCTCAATATTTTGATGGAACAACTGATGTTACACGTACCATTGCATTTAATAAAGTTACAAAAGAACAGAAAAAAATGTATACCTTGGTCCTCAAGGGCCATATAGCTGTGGCATTGAGTACTTTTAGTGAAAAAGAAAATGGAAAATTACTTGATAAGAACGCAAGAAAATTTCTAAAAAAAGAAAAGTATAATTTTGATCATGGTACTGGTCACGGTGTTGGGTCTTTTCTTAATGTTCATGAAAACCCCCCTTCTATTTCACCACTATCACGATATAAATTTAAAAAAGGTATGGTGGTTTCAAATGAACCTGGTTTCTATAAAAAAGATAAATATGGTATTCGAATTGAAAATCTAGTTCTCACGAAAAAAAGACAAAAACAACTTTATTTTGAAACTTTAACTATTGCACCACTTGAACCAAAACTCTTTGACTTAACATTACTATCAGTAAGAGAAAAAATATTGCTAACGTATTATCATAATAAAGTTTATAAGGTTGTATCAAGCTCTTGAAATAAAAGAGAGAGAATATGGCTCAAAAATGAAATTAGCTCTCTAATAACTTAATCCACTCATCTTCTGAAATTACCTTCACTCCTAATTCTGTAGCCTTCTTTAATTTTGAACCAGATTTTTCACCACTTATTAAAATATCAGTACTAGCGCTTATCGAAGATACAACTTTTGCTCCTAATCTTTCAGCCTTATTTTTTGCTTCTGCTCGCGACATTGTTTCTAAGCTGCCAGTAAATAGTATTTTCTTACCAGTAATTTGTGAAACTTGTTTAACTATTTTGTCGATATAGATTTCACATGATTCTAATAGCTTAATAACTTCATCTCGATTATGTTGATATTCTAAATATTCAAAAAATGAATTTATTGCCTTAGGCCCTAATCCATCTATATCGATCATAATATTTTTGATTTCATTTGAATTAAGTTTCAAATTAAGTAAGAAATCTTTGAAATTTTCAACTGTTTTAAAAGCTTCACTTATTGCTATGGAGTTTTTTTCACCAACAAATCTAATACCAAGTGAATAGATAAGTTTTGATAAAGTGAATCTTCTTTTGCTTTCAATTGCCCTTACTAAGTTGTTAAATGACATTTCACCCCATCCTTCTAGTTGGCATATTTCAGATTTTAGATTCTTTAAATTGTAAATATCAGAGTACTTTTCTAGATAATTATAGTTAAAAAAGAGGTTTACCTGTTTCTCACCTAGCCCTTCAATATCAAGTGCACTCCTAGAGACAAAATGCTTCAATCTTCCTAAAATTTGTGCTTCACAAATATAAGTACCAGAACAGCGGATAACCACTTCCTCTGGATCTACGATAATTTTAGAGTTACAAATTGGACATACATTTGGTTTTTTATATTTATTACTTCTTTTATCTTTATTTGTCCTGATCACTTCTATTACATGAGGAATAACATCGCCAGCTCTTTCCACTACAATCTTATCTCCTTCTCTTATATCTTTTTTTTCAATCTCATCAAAGTTGTGCAATGTAGCGTTTGAAACAATTACTCCACCTATATTAACTGGTACTAGTCTTGCAACTGGTGTAACAGAACCTGTTCGACCAATTTGAATATCTATTTTCTTAATCGAAGTTTGAGCAGTTTCTGAAGCAAATTTGTGAGCTATAGCCCAACGAGGTGCTTTACCAACAAATCCTAAACGATCTTGCAATGATAAATCATCAACTTTATAAACAAGTCCATCAATATCATAAGGTATATCTGCTCTCTTACTTACAATTTCAGAATATATTTCCATGAGTTGGTCAATAGACATTGACCTATTCATTAATGGACTTATTGGAATATTCCATTTTTTGAGTTGGTTCATTTGATCAAAGTAAGTTTTTTTTACCTCTCCTTTAATCACTCCAAATCCATGAGAAATAAATTTTAAGGGACGCTTAGCAGTTACCTTTGGGTCAATCTGTCTAAGACTACCTGCCGCGGCATTTCTCGGGTTAGCAAATTGTTCATTTGCTGACTTATTTAAAGTAGCAAAATCTTTTTTTGTCATAAAAACTTCACCCCTTATTTCCATCAAAGTAGGGACATCTTTAAAATTAATGTTTTTCGGAACATCAGAAATTGTTCTAATATTCGATGTAATTATTTCCCCAATTTTGCCGTTCCCTCTTGTAGCAGCAGTTTCTAATTTTCCATCTTTATAGATTAAGTTCACAGACAACCCATCAATTTTGGGCTCAACACAATAAGCAATATTTTCACCCGATACTCCTAAGAAGTTTTTCAACCTTTTTTCAAAGTTTTTTAAATCTTCAGACGTCATAGCATTATCCAGAGAAAGCATTGGTGATGGATGATTAAATTTAGAAAAATCATCTGAAGCTTTACCTCCAATTTCTTCCAGAGGATTAACTTCAAGTTTAATGGAGGGATTTTTATTAATTATCTTTTTTAGCTTTACAACTAATTCATCATATTCTGCATCTGTTATAGATGGCCTATCTTTATTGTAATAAAGATCGTTATGAATTTTGATTTCATCAATTAGTTTTTTTATTTTAGATTTGATTTCTTGCTTTTTCACTTATTTCTAAGACTGAGAATTACTGCTAACAATTTCGTATGATCTTTTATACCACTCACTGTCTGGAAAATTATATCCTAAAGTTGATGCATATTTTTTTGACTCACTAATTAAGCCAAGTGAAAAATATATTTCAACAAGTCGATGAAGAGCCTCCGCGGTATAAATTGAAGTTTTATATTCATCTAAAACCGTATTGTATCTATTAATCGCTGAAATCCAATTCTTATTGAACTGGTAATATCTTGCTACTTCCATCTCTTTAGCGGCAAGGCGATCATTTAAGATATCAATCTTTCCTCTAGCATCTTGAGCAAAGGAGGTATCAGGATATTTGCTTATTAAGTTTTGGAAAGAGTTTAAAGCTTTTTCAGTCATACTTTGATCTCTTTCTACATCTTCGATTTGATAAAAATAATTAAGAGATCTTAAATAGTAAGCATAACTAATGTCACTACTTGCAGGATGAAGAGAAATAAACCTATCAAGGCTATTAAGACTTTCATCATAAAATTGAGATCTATAATAACAATATGCACTCATTAATTGTGACTTTGCTGCCCATTTAGAATATGGGTATTGTCTTTCAATATCTTCAAATATAATTGCAGCATCAATGAAATCTTTTTCTGAAACCATTTCTAATGCTTGATCATACAAAATCTTTAGTTCTTCCCCTTCCGTTTGTGGTACTTCAAGCTTTGTCGAAGAGCAGCTTATTAAAAAAATAGATAAAATAGATATTGTAATTAATAATTTAAAATTATGGAACATACCACTACTAGATAATTGACCACATATTAAATTAATAATTTTAAGATGAAAGTCTATTCTGCAGTATTATTAGACATAATTAATAGCTTCTTTGCTATCATAAATTGAATTCTGAGAAACAGAACTTTCATTATCTTGGATTTCCCACAAAGAGCTATCATTCATTAAATGTTTCAACATCTCTTGTGTTAGTCTATGACCTGCGCAATATGCTTCCACTGAACCAATCATACTAAATCCTAATAAATAAAGATCTCCAATCGCATCAAGAATTTTATGTCTCACAAACTCATTCTCAAATCTGAGTTTTTCATCATTTAAAATTCCATCTTTACTTAATACAATTGCGTTATCAACTGATCCACCTTTTATAAGGCCTTGGTTTCGAAGGTGCTCTACTTCATTTTCGAATCCAAAAGTTCTTGATGATGAAATTAAATTTTTGTAATTAATTTCATTTAATTCATCCAAAACAAAATTTTGTTTTTTAATCAGATCGTGCTCATATACAATAGTATAGTCAATACTTAAACAATTGCATGGTGAGACATTAATATATGAATTTTCGTCACCAACCATAAAAGGTTTTAAAATTTTGATTACTTTTTTTGAAGCTTGTAACTCTTTTATTCCAACATTTTCAATCGTCTCAACAATTTCCTTTGAACTTCCGTCAAGAATTGGAAGTTCATCAGTATTTATATCTATGAGTACATTATCAATTCCTAATCCATGAAGCGCTGAAAGTAAATGCTCTGTCATGCTTACTTTATGTCCATACATATTTTCAAGTGATGTACATAGTTGTGAGCTAGCAATATTGTTGACACTACATTCTATCACCTTCTGATGATTTGGTACGCTTAGATCAATTCTTTTAAAATTTATTCCAGTATTTGATGGAGCTGGATGAACTGTCATCTTTGAAACTTGACCAGAATGAAGCGTAATACCAGATAAAGTAAATGATCTTTTTAATGTAGTTTGAAGTGGCATAGGCTATTTATACAAGCCCATTACATATTTAACAGACAATGATTATTACCGTATTTTACATCTAAATTGATGCAAAAAAATTGTAAATATATGAAAAGAATGATTTTTTTTCTTTGTTTGTACTCAAACTTTCATCAATTTGTAGATCATGATCTAAAGCGTAATTGAGTAAACCAAAAGATGATGCTAGTGAAGGATTTGATATAATACTTTTCAGCCCATTAAAATTTTGAGCTACTCCAATTCGAACTTTTTTATACCCTAATTTATTTTTAATTCTATTTATTATTTTTACTGATTTAGATCCTTTGCCAGTAATAATTATATTTTTATCTACCAAATAGAAAAATTTTGAGTTAGCTATCATATGTTGAATTAAATCAGCTAATTCTTCACACCTTGCATTAAAAACTTTTAAACATTCAAGATCAAAATGATCATCTAAATAATCTTCATTACTGTTATTAAGTTTTTTTCTTAACATATCCGCTTTGGGTAACTCTATATCCATTACTTGACTTATATCCTTTGATATATGGAGAGTACCCACTGGTATTTTTTGAAATGATATAAGATTATTGTCAAAAACGTAGCTAATAAATGTATGACACTTACCAATATCAATTATAGCTGATCCATTTGAGGACTCTTCATCTGATAGAGTTGACATGCTTGATAAATATACATTTGAAATAAATTGACGAACTGAAATATTTATTTTTTCGAAAATATTTCTTAATCTATTTAACTTTTCACTATCACTCATTATAATGTGCCACCTTGTTTTAAGATGATTGACTCTCATTCCGATTGGATCAGACACTGGCTTAGAATTGTTGATTTTATAACTTATTGGGAACGAATGTAGTGGTTCTTTGATATCAGTATACAATGATTTGAATTCTTTTTGTTTAAAAAATAAGTTTATAATTTTTTCAGTTACAGGCTCATTATCTAATTCAGTTTTTTGATCAACATAAATTGACTCATTATTATTATAAATACTAATGTAAGCTTCTTTTATAGAAACATTTGATTCCACTTCTGCTTTATCAATAGATTGTCTTATATATTGCTCTAGTTCATCATCTGAGTATTGAAATGGATCAACGCATTCTATTGGGAATTCAGTAATACCGTGCCCAATTAATTGAAGAAATGATCCTTGGTTAACTATTTCAAGTTCATGAGCAATGAAACAAACAACTCTATCTGGACGAATATCAATACCTGTTATTATTGTTCGACTCAAATCAAACCTCTTCAATATCTACTTTAAGTTTATCTCCATCAATTTTAATAATTGCTCTATCATTAATTCTCAGATCAACCTCAATTATATTACTTTTTAATATTTTTTCTTTTTCTATCAATTTTTTTAGGTTCTTAAGTGATTTTTCTATTCCACTCTCGGGTAATTTTATCAAAAGATTATTATTAAATATAAGATTCCATCTTCTCCTCTCAATGAACTCCATTTCCTTGATAAAAGACAAGATATTTGGATAGTGAATATTCAAATTTACGATAAGTTCTGATAAATTTAACTCACTTTCCAATCCACTTAGAATTAATCGTTCATTTTCAGAAATAACACTTTCATTTTCTTCAATGATTATGTCTCCATCAATGTCAACTAGGAAAACTTTTTGATCTTTTAATAAATAAGCAAAAGGGTCGTTTTCTGTTACAAAAATAATTAAAGAGTTAGGGAAATTTTTCTTTATATTTACTTTCTTAATCCAATTTAAAGTTTCTATTTTTTCCGCTGCGTTAACTAAATCATAGTTGAATAAATTATTGCTTTCATCAATTGAAATTTCTTTAATTTTTTGAGAATTTGATGATTTCACACCTATTATTTCAATATTTTTTATCAATCCAAATTTATTTAAAGATGTAGGATTTAAATAAAAAAAAATACAAATTCCTATTATGATTAAAATAAAAAAGCCACTTACAATGTTAATGTATTTAACGATTTGTTGATGCATCATTTAAAATCCAATTTATCAATTCATCAAAGCTAATACCATGAAATTTTGCAATTTCTGGAACTAAGGAAGTTGGTGTCATACCTGGCTGGGTATTTATCTCTAATATATAAAATTTTTTTTCATCTTGGTTATATATAAATTCAGTCCTTGAAATTCCTCTACATCCTATTGCATTATGAACTTTGAGAGCTAAATTTTCGACCTTAGATATTTCATCATCTGTCAGTCTTGGAGGAATAATATGTTGTGTTTCACCACCATCAAAATACTTTGATTCATAGTCATAAAATTCATTTTTTGGATCTATTTCAATTGATCCTGTTTTATTTTCTCCTATCACAGCAACATTTATTTCCGGACCATCAATAAATTCTTGGATAAGAACTTCTTTTCTATTTTTATTATCTAAAATATAAGAATCAATATCTTCAATTTTTCTTATGATCGATACACCAACACTTGAACCCTCACTTCTGGGCTTAATTATAAAAGGATATTTAGATGGTGCGTTAACTTTTAAATCATCAATACTTGATAATATTGTTTTAGGATAAGGTATATTGTTTTGAGTGAAAATTTTTTCTGATTCGCATTTATCCATTGCAATTTGTGAAGCATTTACACCAGAATGCGTGTAAGGAGTGTTACTTAGTTCAAGAATTTTTTGGACTTCTCCATCTTCACCCCAGGTTCCATGAAGTGCATTAAATATAATATCAGGTTTGTTTTTTTTTATTTTCTGCAGAAGGCCAGGATCTGCATCAATATTTATTATTTCAAATCCCAATCGATCAAGCGATTTTTCTACTTCCTGTCCAGAAATTAGACTAATTTCTCTCTCAGCTGATATTCCACCTGATATTAGCATTATTTTTAATTTATTATTCATCTTTGCCCCAAGATTCGAATTTCCCACTCTAATTCAATACCAGTTTTTTCTAAAACTTTATTTCTAACAATCTCTCCAAAGTCTTCTATTATGTTTGAAGATTTAGTTTGAGTATTGATTAAAAAATTTGCATGTTTCTCTGACATTGATACACCATCGGGGTGTTTTATTTCACTCAGATATGGTTTTATAAGTTGCCAAGATTTTTTATTTGAAACTTGCTTTAGAGGATTTTTAAAGGTGCTTCCTCCTGTTCTCACTTTTTGAGGTTGGCTATCAATTCTGCGAGAGTTAATCTCTTCCATCTTATCTTTGATAAGATTTTGATCACCATAATTTTTTTTAAATTCGACTTCAGTAATAATTTGATTATGCAAAAAGTTATTCTTTCTGTATGAGAAAGTCGCATCAGTATTGATGGTTGATATCTCATTTCCTTTAAAATCAATACATTTATAAGAATGAACTACATCCGATACTTCGCTGCCATAACACCCAGCATTCATTGCAATGGCCCCACCAATAGTTCCCGGTATTCCATAGAAAAATTCAAATCCAATAATTGAGTTTTTATAACAATATCTTGAAAAGACTTTATCTGGTACAGAAGCTCCTGCAGTAATTGTTTCAATATTGTCTTCTATATAATTAAATTTTTTACCTAACTTGACAGTAAGACCATTAAGACCTCCATCTCTTATTAATACGTTAGATCCAAGTCCGATGATATTAATGTTTGTATTATCATCTATTTTTTTTAAAACTTTCTTTAAATCTTCAGATGACTGTGGAACAAATAACACTTCTGCTATTCCACCTACTCCAAACCAAGTTTGAGAAGAAATATTTCTATCAAAAAATAAATTATTTATTATTGAAGACTCACTAAACTCACTTTCTAATTTTTTTTGTAATTCAGTTTTCATTAAGATCTTTTAAAATTTGATATGGCCATTCAGTAATATTTCCTGCACCTAAAAAAATATAAACATCATTACTTTTACTTTTTTTGATTTCATTCTTAACAATGTCTAAATTTTGTAAATGTACACAGTTAGTATTTGAGTTTTTTCCAATTAATTTTATCACTCTACTCAGGTCAAAGTCATTTGGTTTCTTCTCATTGGCAGAGTAAACATTTGATACAAATACTTTGTCAGAATTGATAAAAGATTTAGAAAATTCTTTTATCAATGGAATGAGTCTAGAGTATCTATGAGGCTGAAATATAACTGTTATTTGAGATTTTGAATAAGCATTCTTTAACCCACTTAAAAGATTTTCTATTTCAGTTGGATGGTGGGCATAGTCATCGATTAATTTTACTGCATTATAAGAACCCACTAATGTTAGTCGTCTGTTAACTCCCTTAAAATTTTTAAGAGATTTTTTTGCTTTTAATAATGATAAATCTAACTCAACAAATATGCTTATTGCAGCTAAAGCATTAAGTACATTATATTTTCCAGTCATTGGTATGCAAAAATTTTTTATTATGTTTTTTTTATTTTTTTTATTTATTTGAACATCAAAATATGTTTTTTCTTTTTTATATCTAATATTAAAAGCTCTTATATTACTTTTTTTATCAGTCCCGTAAGTTACAACATTAGTATTTTTTATTGTCTCAACTAGAGATTTCAAAGGCGGGTTATCTAAGCATACAACTGCAAATCCATAAAATGGGATATTTGAAATAAATTTTTTAAAACTTTTTTTTAGTTCACTATAACTACCATAATAATCTAAATGTTCTTTATCTATGTTTGTAACTACTGATATATTTGGATCAAGTTTTAAAAATGTTCCATCAGACTCGTCTGCTTCGACAATAATCCATTCTCCATTTCCCAAACGAGTATTTGTTCCAAATTCATTAATTATTCCACCATTTATAACTGTTGGAGATAGATTATAGTCAGTCATTAACGAAGAAATCATAGTTGTAGTTGTCGTTTTTCCATGAGAGCCTGAAATAGCAATTGTTTTTTTCAATTTAATAAGTTGTGATAGGATTGAAGATCTTGATAAAACCGGTATTTTAAGCTTCATAGCTTCTTTAATTTCTGGATTTTTAGCGTCTATTGCTGAAGAGTGAATAATTATATCAGCCTGATCAATATTTTTTTTGTGATGACTTACGTAAATTTTAATCTTTTTTTTACTTAATCTTTCTACATTTTTATTTTTAGAAATGTCACTTCCTTGAACTTTATAACCCATGCCATGGAGGATCTCAGCAATGCCACTCATTCCAATTCCACCTATACCAACAATATGAATCCTATTTTTTTTATTTATATTCATAAAGCTTTGATAATATGTTTTCTGAGCAATTTACAATTTTAATTCTTGATAATTTTGATCCAATATAACCCGATTTTTTCTGAAAATTTAACAACCTAAATATCTCTAATGATAAATTTACATAATTTAAATCTTTATTTCTGATTATTTTAGAGCAATTAATTTTTGATAACGATGCCGCATTAAAATATTGATGATTATCTACTGCATATGGAAATGGTATCAATATTGAGGGTTTTTGTGAAAAAATTATCTCATTTGTTGTTGAAGAACCAGATCTCGAAATAATTATATCTGACATATTAATAAGTGAAGGCATATTATAAAAATAATCACTTACGTTACATTTTAAGTGATTTGAATTATAAAAATTTTTTATCTTTTTTAAATCTTCTAATCTACCTTGGTGAGTAACAAATATTTTTTTATTAATCTTTGATTGAAGGTTTACGATTGCCTTAGGCACAGTATCAGATAAAGATTTAGAGCCTTGGCTGCCTCCGATTACACATATTCTAATTTCATTAATATTCTTATGAATATTTTTCTTTTCATGTCTAAAATTTCTTATTGGCATTCCAACATTACTCACTTTTGTCTCGTATTTCTTATCAATTTTTTTTGTATCTTTAAAAGTAGTAAAAATAATATTAGCTTTATTTAATAAACTTCTATTTGCCTTACCCATGACTGCATTTGCCTCATGAATTGCAATCTTATAATTTAACAGTTCAGCAGCATTAAGTGGTGCTAATGTCATATAGCCCCCAAAACCCAAAATGAAGTCAGCTTTCGATTTTAATAGAAAAAAAAATGACTGAAAAAAAAATAAAGGAAGATTTAAAATCTGAGAGATTCTATTATTTGATTTAAATATATTCTTTAGTATTTTTTTATCTTTTTCAGGAATAGTTTTGAAAAAAAAACTGCCCCTATAGTCTGTTATTATCTTACATTTAATTTTTTTTTTTTTAAAAAATTGATACATAGTAAGCATGGGCAAGCAGTGGCCACCTGTGCCTCCACCAACTAAGTAAATTTTTTTCATAAAATACTATTTACTCTAAATGTGTCTTTTTTTTGAAAGTAACATAATTAGTCCAAAAGTAATAGATACACCAATTATTGATGATCCACCATAACTAATAAAAGGCAATGTCATTCCAGTTGATGGTGTAAGACTTATATTGACAGAAATATGTATTAACGCCTGTAATGAAAAATAAATAATCAGTGTAAATAGACTTATTTGAAGAAAATGATTCTTTTCATCATATAATCTACTAAACACTCGATATGCTATGAAAAGAAAAATAAATAGGATGAATATACAGCCCACTACACCAAACTCTTCAGCAATCACGGCATAGATATAGTCTGTATAAGCCTCGGGTAAATTTGTCTTAAGAGTTCCATTTCCAGGGCCAACTCCAAATATACCTCCACTATTAATGGCTTCCTTTGCAAGATCTGGTTGATAATTATTTATACCATCAGGCCATAAAAAACTATCAATCCTATTCTTTACATTAAAATTAAAAAAATAAATAAATATTGAAAAAAAGACACCTGAGAATATGACTGCACAAATAATCCAAAAGCTAAATCCACTGATAAATATAGAGGCAATAAAGATAGATGTTATTAAAAACAGTTGACTTATATCTGGCTGAATTACCAACACTGCTCCTATAGCAACAAATGAAATTATACTTAGTCCATATTTATACTGATTTGATTGGCCAGTATTAGTTTCTAAAAAGAGTGCAAGGACTAAACAAAAAAAAGGTTTAATAAATTCAATAGGCATAATTGTAAAATAATTTAAGCTTATCCATCTTTTTGAACCGTTCCATTCCTCACCGATCAACAAAGTTAATAATAATAGAAGAAATGTAATAATGAAAATTGGTATAATAGTTTTTTTTAAAAAACTGATACTAATCATTGATACACTTAAACACAGAAAGAATCCTATAATAAGATATACATGTTGAGATGAGAAAATTGATAAAAAATTAATTTTATTATTAGAAATTAATTTTGGGCTAATTGTTAAACTTATCAAAAATCCTGCAATTATTAAGATCAAGAGGCTCCCCAATAACCATTTATCAATTTGTTTCCACCACTCACTAAGAATACTTTTATCTTGTGAAGCTTCATTTTTCATTTTTTAGAATTACCCAAGACTATTTTTTTGAACTTATTTCCTCTTTCTTCAAAATTTTTAAATTGATCAAATGAAGCAGCGCCAGGACAAAATAGAATTGTTGACTCTTCCCTAGCATTTACATCTTTAAAGCATTCTTTAACAATTTTATTCAAATTAGATGAAACAAAGATCTTATTTTTTTTTGAAAAAAAGTTTATGAATTGGTTCTTTTTTACTCCAGTTATGTATACTTTTTTAATCTTATGAGTGTAAGGTGTAAGTGAATTAAGATTTTTATCTTTTAATATTCCACCACAAATAAGATATATATTTTTATAGTTTTTGATTGCCTTAATCATTGAGTCAATATTTGTTGCTTTTGAGTCATTTATTACCTTGAGATTTTTATTATTTAAAATCAGCTCCTGACGATGAGCAAGGCCAATGAAGTTGTGTAACGATTTTTTTAATAACTGCTTTTTAAATCCAAGGGAAGATAATGCTTTCAAGGCAATTTGAACATTTTCTTCATTGTGCTCTCCGTAAAGAAATGGATTATCATATTTTATTTTTCGTAATTTTTCTTTAATCAGAGTATTTTTTTTTGATGAATAAAATCTACTTTCTTTCTTTATAAAATCAAAAGAAACTAAATTACTTTTCTTATTCTTGAAGAGATCTAAAGCTTTTGATTTTACTAACATATGATTACAATTTAATATTGCCGTATCATCACGAACTAAATTATTTAAAATCTTTGATTTTTGATTAAAGTAGTTTTTCATACTTTTATGTCTGCTTAGATGATCAGAAGAAAGATTTGATATTATGGCTACATTTGGAGAAAAAATTTTTGAAGTTTCTAATTGATAAGAAGACACTTCTATTACATAAAATCCATTATTTATAAACTTTGAATTGAAAATAGAATTTCCAATGTTACCAATCAATGATGAAGGTACACTATTGGATTTTAATAAATGATGAATTAAAGAAACTATTGTTGATTTTCCATTTGTACCAGTAACAGCAATTATTTTAATGTTATTTTTATTAATTTTATTCTCTTTTGAAATTACATCTTGAAATAGATCAAGTTCGCTAATGACTTTTTTTTTATATTTTCTTGAAAGATATATAAGTTTGTGTTGAGAATTTCCAGAAATGCTGATTCCAGGACTTGGAACAATATAGTCTATTGCTTCCCATTGTTTTTTTGTATTTGAAAATTTTTTAAAACTTGATTTAGTGAATTTTTTCCTGATTTGAGGATCATCATCCCAAAATGAAACATTTGCATGACTTTTGTACAAAGCCTTTGATAATGCAGTTCCGGTTTTACCCATTCCTAAAATAAGAAAAGTCTTATTTGAAAAATAATTTGATATTATCATTATCTTTTATCTTATTTTGAGTGTTGCTAAACCAATAAGCGCTAAAATAAGAGCTATGATCCAAAATCTAATTACTATTTGAGACTCAGGCCACCCTTTATGTTCAAAATGATGATGAAGAGGAGCCATTTTAAAAATTCTCTTACCAGTTAACTTAAAAGAACCCACCTGCAAAATTACTGATAGGGCCTCAGCAACAAAAATACCTCCAACGATAGCTAGAACAAGCTCTTGCTTTATTATTACGCTAATTGCACCTAGCGTTCCACCCAATGCTAATGATCCTGTATCACCCATAAAAACCATGGCAGGAGGAGCATTGTACCAAAGAAACCCTAGTGATGCACCTATCATGGCACCACAAAGTATTGCTAATTCACCTGCGCCTGAAACATAATTAATGTGAAGGTAGTCAGAAAATATAACATTTCCTGCGAGATAACAAATTATTGCAAAAGTTGCTGCTACTATCATAACAGGGACTATAGCCAAACCATCAAGTCCATCGGTTAAGTTAACAGCATTAGCAGAACCAACAATTACAACTATCGTGAATGGAATTGAAAAATATCCCAAATTTATAAAAACATCTTTGAGCAAAGGCAAGGTCAAAAGATTAAGGTCTTCTATATTGAGCAGCATAGTAGTCCAATAAATAAATATACCTACTGATAAAGTTTGGAGTATTAATCTTACTCTTCCTGAAATTCCATTGCTTGAATTCTTAGTTACTTTACTAAAATCATCAATAAATCCAATAAATCCAAATGATAACATTATGAAGATAATAGGAAACATCACGCCTGTATCAAAATCACTCCACAATAGAACAGAGAATGTAATTGATAATAATATTATAATTCCACCCATAGTAGGGGTTCCTTTTTTTGCAATTAAATGTGATTGTGGTCCATCTTCTCTTATGGGCTGACCCTCATCTTGAAATGAAGATATAAAATTAATTAATTTTGGTCCAAATAAGAGAATTAAAAGAAATGACGAGAATAATGCAAGGCCAGCTCTAACTGTTAAATAGTTTAGTAAGTTCAAAAGAGAAATATTAGCGTCTATTATATTTATTAATTCTAGTATCATTGCTTAATATTATTCTTAATATGATTTATAAATCTATTTAATCCAACTGCATTTGATCCTTTAATATAGATAATTGAATTGAAACATATTTCATAGTCAAATTTATTAATTAATTCATTTACATCACTAAATACTCTCACTTCTTTATTATTCTTTCTTTCCTTAATTAATTTAAATTCCCGGCCTACAAAGAAGCAGTTTTTTTTACTTAATGATTTCACATATCTAAATAAAGATTTATGATAAAAATGGCTTTTTTTACCTAGTTCAAACATTTCTCCAATAATGTAGATCTTGTTTCTGTGATTCAAATTATTAAAAGATCTTAAAGTAGCATTATACGACTCTGGACTTGCATTATAAGAATGATCCAAAATCTCTATTTTTTTGTTATTCACTTTTAAATCTAATAAATTACCTCTACCACTTGTAAGATTTATTTTTTTATAATTTTTAATATAACTTGGTTTTAATTTTAATGATTCTAAACAACTAATGATTGCTAAACTATTTGAAATTAAGTGTTCGTGTGTATAATTCAGATTGTAATTAATTATTTTTTTATTTTTAAGAGAGACTCTTAGCTGTAAGTTGTTTTTTTTCTTTGTGACTTTTTTTAAATGAACATCAGAATTATTAGTTTTCCCAAAGCTTAGTATTGGCTTTGGATAATTTTTTTTTGACTCCTTTTTCATTAAAGAAAAATATTTATCATCATGATTTAAAATAACTAATTTTAAATTATTTGACGAATTTAAAATTTCAGATTTTGCTAATGCAATTTCGCGAATTGATTTAAAATTACCACCATGCACATATGCAATATTTAAAATGCATGCAATGTCTGGCTGAAGTATTTTAGTTAGTCTTGAAAGTTCATTTTTATGATTCATGCCCAATTCAAATATTCCAAAGTCATTCTTTTTGGACATATTCAAAATCTCAAGTGGTAATCCGATATTATTATTAAATGATTTTCTAGAGCAAAAAACTTTGTATTCTTTTGGAATAATTTTTTTTAAAGCATCCTTTGTTCCTGTTTTTCCTATACTGCCTGTTATTGCAATTATTTTTCCTTCAAGATCTTCTCGATATTTTCTCGCTAATTTAATCATTGCTTTATGAACATTAAAAACTTTAATTTGAGGAATTTTGATATTTTTTTGAATTTTACTCACTACAGCTAGCCTTGCCCCATTTTTAAAAGCCACATCTAAAAATTTGTGCCCATCAGTATTTTTGCCCTTTAAAGCAAAAAAGATATTATTCTTTTTAACTTCCCTTGAGTCTATTGCAGCTCCAGAGAAACTCATTTTTTTTATGTTTGAACCTAAAATTGAGTTTATATCATCTGAATTTATATAATTACTTTTCATAACTGGGCGCATATTTCTCTGGCTATTTTTGCATCATCAAACTTATGATAAATATTTTTGATTATCTGGTATTTTTCGTGCCCTTTTCCAGCAATAATTAATAAATCAGATTGCTTAAGTTTTTTTATTGATCTTTCAATCGCTGTCTTTCTATTTGGAATATTTTTAATTAATTTTTCTTTACCAATTATTTCTTGTCTTATTTTTTTTGCATTCTCATATCTTGGGTTGTCATCAGTAACTATTACTTTATCAGCATATTTTACTGAAATACGGCCCATTTTTCTTCTTTTAGATCGGTCTCTATCTCCACCGCAACCAAAAAGCACATGAAGATTTCCTGTAGTCATTTTCCTAGCTTCAATTAATATTTTTTCTAAAGCATCAGGCGTGTGCGCAAAATCCACAAAAACTTTTGCATTATTTGATCTCTTTTTTGCTATAAATTGCATTCTCCCAGGTATTTGAGGCAGTTTAGTAATAAACTTACTAATTTTTATAAATGAAAATCCCAATGCAACCAGTGAATAATAGGCTAGTAACAGATTTTCAATTTGAAATATTGGAATATTTTTAAAAAGAAATTCATAATTCTTATTAAGATATCTCAGAGTTACATTTATATGAGTTTTATTGGACCGTTCAATTCTCAATATATTAAAGTTTTTTTTATTTGATGGAAAATAATCAATATTTTTTTTATTTTCTAAAGTTTTTTTTATTTTTTTAATTTCATTAGTTTTCCCATTAATTATTCCAATACCATTTTTCTTTAAATGTTTTTTAAAAAGTAACATCTTACTATTTAAGTAATTTTTATAATTCTTATGATAATCAAGATGATCGTGTGAGATATTAGTCATTATACCAAGATCAAAATTGAGTCCTAATAATCTTTTTTGTTGTAAGCCATGACTCGAAGCTTCCATAACAACATATTTCATTTTTTTTCTTGTCATTTTGTGTAAAATTTTTGAAAGAGTTATGGGGTCAGGAGTTGTTAGATTAGAATTTATATTTTCACTAATTGAATTACCAATCGTCCCAATTATACCAACTTTATTATTTAATTTTTTTAATAAATGATAAATAAAATATGCAACTGATGTTTTTCCATTGGTGCCAGTTACAGCTATAAATTTATTTATTTTAATATTATAAAATTCTAATGAAACATAGGCCAAGGACTCGCGAACGTCTTTTACATAAAATATCGGTACTTTTTTTTTTAAAATTTTATGATTTGATGTAACAATTGCAGAAGCATTTTTTTTTATTGCGTCATCTATATAATGTGTTCCATCAACTGAATAGCCAGAAATAGCAAAGAAAACATAATTTTTCTTTATGTACCTCGAATCTGATGAGATGCCTGAGACATCAACTTTTTTTCTTATTTTTTTTAATAAAGATGAGTTTGCCATTAATTAAATGAAGTATTAATAATTATATCACTATCATTTAACTTATATTTGCTTTTTGTGTCTAAAATTGGACTTATTCTATCTATTATCTCTCTACCTACTCTGGCAGAATTCCATCCTGCGTCAGTCCAACCAAATGTATCATAGTCATGTTCTCTATCATTAATTGGTTGAGGAGAATCTAAGGAAATTAAAACAAGATATTTGGGCTTGTTTATAGGAAATGCAGCTATAAATGTTGCTAATTTGCCTAAACTTTTATCATAATGACCATCAATATTTCTTCTTGCAGTACCTGTTTTACCGCCAACAAGATACCCATACTCATAGTTATATTTATATGATTTTTTATACGTTAATTTTTTATTGTACCCAAATGCTGTACTAGCAGTGCCATCCGTTACAACTTTGGAAAATAAATATTTCATTTTTTCACTTGTATCATCTGAAAATATCCTATTTTTATAATCATACTGTTTATCTTTTTTTATAAGAGAGGGTTCAATGATATATCCTCCATTCAATACTGTAGAAGTAGCCAGAGCTAGATGCAGTGGTGTTATTGAGATACCATATCCATAAGATATTGAATCAGTATTTACTGGTCTCCAAATATCTGGGTAAAGAGGAGCTGATAACTCTGGTAAATTTAAGTTAACTCTGTCAAACAATCCTAATCTGTTAAAATATTTTTTTTGGTAATCTGTTCCAATTTCTCTTACCATTTTAATTGTTCCAATATTAGAAGATTCACTAAATATATCTTCAACTGAGCAGAACTTATTTTGACAGGGAGGATGTGTATCAGTAACTCTATCTTTCCCAACCTTAATGTTTTTACCAATTTCAAACTTAGTATTTATATTAAATTTATTTTCCTCAAATCCAATTGCAGCTGTAAAAGTTTTCATTACAGAACCAAACTCATATAGTCCTAATGTGTTTCGATTAAATTTTTCACCTTTAGAAATGTTTGGGTCAAAATCTGGTAATGAAACCATTGAGAGTATTTCACCATTATTTATATTTATAACCAGACCAGAACCTCCGATTGCACCAAAAATACTCATTGCATTTAAAATTTCATCTCTGACAATGTGCTGTATTCTTAAATCCAATGATGAAATTAAGTCCTGATCATATGATGACTTATCAAGTGACATCTCTAAACCAGAAATTCCCCTATTATCTATATCTACCTCTCCTATTACATGACTAAACAAACTTTTATGAAGATATTTTCGTTTATATGAATCTACAATCTCAACTCCAGTCTCGCCTAAATTAATAATTTTTTGTAATTCTTGATGAGTTGCATTTCTTTTAAGATAAAAGAACTTATTTCTGTTAATTTTTTTTTCAATATTTTGGTATGTGATATCATTATATATTGATGTTACTTTGTTTAAGAATCTTTCTCTATTGTGTATTTTTTCTGGAAAAACTTGTATATTTTGCATCTTTAAATTTGCAGTTAATGAAACATTATTTCTATCAACAATATTTGGCCGTTTAGTTAATTGATTATTTGAAAAATACTTTTCATTTGGATTAAAAAAGAAATTTAAATGTACTATTTGAATTGCAATTGCAAAGAAGATTGTACTAAAGATGACTGATGATAAAATTAATCTATTATTAATTTTTATTTGAAACTTATCTCTAATATTATTTAATCTATCTAACTTAAATTTCTCTTGATCATACCTATGTGTAAATGAAAAACTTTTTTGATTAAAATCAATTTTTTTCCTAGAATTTTTACGAAATTTGCCCACCACTTACCTAGATGAATTAACGGCAACCTTTGGCTCAACAACAGTAATGATATCCTGATATTGCTCCATATTATTTTTGTTTAGAAGATCATCTTTATCAAGAACAATAAAATACTTGTTATATTCATCCTTTGATATTTCTTTTGAGATTTCTTGAAGATTTATTGGTGAAATCAAATATTCCCATTCAAGCTTATAAAGTTGATTTCTATTTATTTCTTCTCGAAGTGTAACTTCTAAACTATTAATATACATCTCTTTTTGGTACGAAATATTTTTTACGATAAAAGTTCCTGCTAATCCTGAAATAAAAATAAATATTGAAAATATTTTGAGTGCTTTTTTCATGTTATGTATCCTAATTTTTTAATATCAATCGCATTAAACTGACACGAACTCCTAACTCCATATCTAAGTTTCGCAGACCTTGACCTTCTATTTATTTCGACTTCCTCTTTAGATGGCTTAATGGGCTTACTTATTAAATTAAATAGCAAGTTTTTAACATCTTCATTTGCTATATAATTTTTTGATCCTGTCACCTTAAAGAAATTTTTTACAATTCTATCTTCAATGGAATGAAACGTCACAATACAAAGACGTCCATTTTCATATAAAAATTTTGTTGCAGTATTTAATCCTGAAATAAGTTCTTCAATTTCTTTATTTACGTAAATTCTTATAGCCTGAAAAGTTTTTGTAGCAGGGTGAGTTTTATAATATTTATTTGAAAAACATGACGAAATTATTTTTGCTAATTCAGTGGTTGTAAATATTCTTTTTTTTTGTCTTTCGATAATAATTTTTTTTGCGATCCTTCTTGATTTAATCTCATCCCCATATTGAAAAATAATATCTGCAATATCAGACTCGCTATAATCATTAACTATTTCTTCTGCTGATAAACCAGTCTGACTCATGCGCATATCAAGTTTGCCTTCATTCTGAAAGGAGAAACCTCTTTCTTTATTATCTATCTGCATTGATGAAACACCCAAATCAAAAACAATGCCATCAAGAGATTTAATTTGAAGTGATTCAAGTAAACTTTCTAATTCACTAAATTTACAATTAAAAAAATCAAACCTGTCACCAAACTCTTTTTTAAATTTCATTGCTTGTTCTAATACTGATGGATCTCTATCAATTGCAATAACATTACAATTAGAAGTTTCTAAAATTCTTCTTGAGTATCCACCGTCACCAAATGTCGCATCAACATATGTTTTTTTTAATTTTGGATCTAAAGATTTCATTACTTCATTTAGAAGGACTGGCACATGGCCAGTCTTCTCAATCATTTACTTTGTCTTCTAAGAAATGCTGGTATTTCTAAAATTTCTTCATCAAGTATCTCATCAGCACTAACTTCCATGTCATTCTCTTTTTCATCTTCTTGCTCTTGAACAACTTCAAGCTCATGAATGTTATCATCCGATTCATTCTCAATTTTCTGATCGTCAGAAAATAAATCGGGGTTATTTTGATCATGACCAGAGTCGTCATCAATTAAATCAAATATACTTTGCTCTTGAGAGAGTTTTTGTTCCTCTATTTCTCTAGCGATTTTATTTTCTTCAGCTATTCTTGCTTCTTCAGCTAGTCTT
>JAYNZW010000021.1:0-10634 GCA_038103905.1 Candidatus Pelagibacteraceae bacterium
ATTTGTTGATTTTGCTGTTTTATTTCTGATACAGTCTCTTAAATCACTAATAAAATTAATCAATTATGTCCGAAGTTAAGCAAGATTTTGTTAAATTTGAACAAGTTGATAAGAGTTATGATGGAGAAGTCCTCGTTGTCAAAGGACTCGATCTTGATATAGCTCAGGGAGAATTCTTAACTCTCCTTGGCCCATCAGGGTCTGGTAAAACTACAACATTAATGATGCTAGCAGGTTTTGAGACGCCTACTAACGGAGAAATATACTTAGATGGAAATCCAATTTCGAATATTCCTCCACATAAAAGAGGAATTGGTATGGTCTTTCAAAATTATGCTTTATTCCCACATCTTTCAGTTTATGAAAACTTGGCCTTCCCTCTTAAAGTTAGAAAAACACCTAAAGAAGTTATTGATGAAAAAATAAATAAAACTCTTGCTATGGTTTCACTATCTGATTTTGGTAATCGTATGCCCGCACAACTTTCAGGTGGTCAACAACAAAGAGTTGCCGTTGCAAGATCTCTTGTTTTTGATCCTCAACTTGTTCTTATGGATGAACCTCTTGGCGCTTTAGATAAAAATTTAAGAGAAAGTATGCAATATGAGTTGAAGCATATTCATGAAAGCTTGGGCGTTACAGTTGTATATGTTACTCATGATCAAAGTGAAGCTCTAACAATGTCAAACCGTATTGCTGTATTCAATGATGGTTATATTCAACAATTATCAAATCCTAATGAACTATATGAAACACCTGTAAATTCATTTGTTGCGGAGTTTATTGGAGAAAATAATACTATCACTGGAACGGTAAAAGAAATTTCTGGAAATCATGCAAAAGTAGAAACAGACACAGGTGAGACTGTCATAGCAAATCCAATAGCAGTATCCTCTGTTGGAGAAAAAACAAAAATGTCTCTTCGTCCTGAGAGAGTTTCAATAAATCCGTCTGATGCGGAAAACAGATTTGAAGCAACTGTTAAAGAGATTATTTATCACGGTGATCATACAAGAGTCCGAGTAAATATACTAAATGATGATCAATTTATCCTAAAAATCCCTAATTCTAGTGATGAAATAAAGCTAAATGTTGAAGACAAGGTTCAATTAGGCTGGACTGGACAAGATTGTAGAGCTTTAGACTTTTAGTAATTGATATTTTTACATTTTTTTTGAAAAAATTATTAATTTATGGTTGCAATATTCTTCCATACGTTCTGTAATATCGGCTTAATAAAAAGGAGAAGCTTAATAATGTTAAAATTAACTAAAATAATATCATTGGCAGCTGTATTCCTAGCTCCGTCTCTTGCGACAGCAGCAGAAGTAAATGTTGTGTCATGGGGTGGTGCTTATACAGAGAGTCAAAAATTAGGTTACGGGGATCCCTACCAAGAAAAGTCTGGGGTTCAAGTAAACTGGATCGATTATTCTGGTGGACTTGGTGAAATTAAAGCACAAGTTGAGTCAGGAGCGATCACATGGGACATCATAGATGTTTATGCACGTGATACTATCATCGGTTGTGACGAAGGATTATTTGTTGAATTTGATTTCGACAATGACTTCCCAGCAGGTGTAAACGGTATGCCAGCAAGCGAAGATTTCTTTGCTCCAATGCCTAGTAAATGTGCTGTAGGAAACATCCTTTACTCATGGAACTATGCATACAACACTGACGCATATCAGTGGAATGCCCCATCTACAATTGCTGATTTTTTTGACGCGGACAAATATAAAGGTGTTAGATCACTTTATGCTAACGCAATGTCAAACTTAGAAATTGCTCTAGTAGCTGACGGCGTAGCTGCTGCTGACGTTTACGATTACATGGAAGAAAATGGAATTGATAGAGCTCTAGATAAAATTACAGAGCTTTGTGAGCACCCTGATGGTGGTTGCATTTTCTGGTCAGCTGGTGCACAGCCACCTGAGCAACTTGTTTCAGGTGAAGCAACAATGGCAACTGGTTGGAACGGCCGTCACTTTAACGCTATCGTTAATGAAGGCTCTCCAATGAAGATGGTATGGGACGGTCAAATCTTGGACTATGAGTACTTTGTACTTGTAAAAGGTGGACCTAACCAAGAAGAAGCTATGAAAGCTCTTCAGTACTTTACAAGTTCTGAGGGTCTAGCTGGAAGTGCAAAGCATATTGCTTACGCACCTTTCCGTATTTCATCGCTTGATATCATCAATGCTGATGAGCCATGGTTCGAATCTCCACAAGCTGGAAAAGTTAGAATTATGCCTCACATGCCTACTGCGCCTGCGAATACTCAGAATTATATCCTTATGAACCCAGAGTTCTATGCGGATAATAACACTGAAATCAATGATGCGTGGGAAGCTTGGAAAGCTAACCTTTAAGTCTAATCCTTTCTTGGGCAGCCTCATTGAGGCTGCCTAGGAAATTTTAAATTTTTTTCTTTTATTTTTTATCAAATTTCTTAGTCTATTCCTGTGTCAGAAGCTATCAGAACATCGGACGGAGAGCTGTTATCCGTTAAACTAAGAAAAGTTGAGTCTCGAAGAAGAACCACTGCTTTTTTATTGGTGGCGCCTTTATTACTATTTATTCTGATTGCTTATATTTTTCCTATTTTTCAAATGATGATCAGAAGTGTTGATAACACTGAAATGAATTCATTACTGACAAAAACAGCTATTGCTGTTGAAAAATGGGATGGAAAAGATCTTCCTCCTGAGGAAGTAACTTCTACATTTTATTATGAGCTAAAAGATTTAATTGCCGAAAAAAAACATGGAAAGGTTGCTACTCGTCTTAATTATGAAAAAGGTGGTTTTACAAGTTTAATTAAAAAGACTGCTCGAAAATTAGATAAGTTTGATGAAAAAGAAAACTTTCTTGAGCAATTTATTGATGTTCATAAAAGGTGGGCAGATGTTGAATATTGGCTTGCTCTTAAAAGAGGCACACAGGCTTATCATGGAAGAAAATATTTAACCACTTTCGATTTTGAACAAAATTTTGATGGATCTATTGAACGAATACCTGAAAAGAAAAGAATTAATGTTACCTTATGGCTAAGAACAATTTTTGTAGCGGTTGGGGTTACTCTTTGCTGCTTTATATTGGCTTATCCAATAGCTCATTTGCTAGCTGCCCTCCCAACACGTTATGCAAATTTATTAATGATATGTGTCCTACTTCCGTTTTGGACATCCTTGCTCGTGCGAACATCGAGTTGGATGGTTTTACTACAAACCCAAGGAGTTCTAAATGACATTCTTGTTTCTATTGGAATAGTTGCGGATGATAATCGCTTGGAACTAATGTATAATATGACTGGTACTTTTATTGCCATGACTCAAATCTTATTACCATTTATGGTTTTACCTCTTTATAGTGTAATGAAAACTATTCAGCCAAGTTTAATGCGCGCTGCGGTTTCAATGGGCTCTACTCCATTTAATGCGTTTCGAAAAATATATTTCCCTCTTACTTATCCAGGCATCAGTGCTGGTTCGATTTTAGTGTTTGTATTAGCAATTGGATATTATATTACGCCAGCTCTTGTTGGAGGATCCAAAGGTGTTCTTATCAGTAACCGTATAGCTTATCATATGCAAAAATCTCTAGATTGGGGTCTCGCAACTGCAATGGCAGCTGTACTTTTAATTGCAGTTTTAATTGTCTATTGGCTCTACAATAGAATTGTCGGCATTGATAATATGAGGTTAGGATAATGGCTTTACCAAAATATACGGAAATGCGTTATCGCCTGTGGCATTATAGCTATCTCATTATTTGCACTTCAATATTTATTTTTTTAATAGCTCCGCTATTTGTAATTATCCCACTTTCATTCAACGCTGAGCAGTATATTCATTTCTCGAAAGGAATGATTGCACTCGATCCTGATGCATTTTCATTGCGCTGGTATGAAGATATGGTCTATGGAACCAAAAACCCTTGGGGAATAGCAGTTAGAAATAGTTTCTATTATGCTTTCTTCTCAACTATTGGAGCTACAACACTTGGAACAATTGCCGCTCTCGGATTAAGTAGCCGCTATATGCCATATAAACAGTTGATCATGAGTGTTTTAATATCTCCAATGATAATTCCTTTGATTATTTCGGGATCAGCAATTTTCTTTTCACTTGCTAAAGTTGGATTAGCAGCGACATTTCCAGGCATAATCATTGCACATATTATTTTAGGAACACCTTTTGTAGTTATAACAGTCACGGCCACCCTTAGTGGATTTGATGATAGCATTACCCGTGCCGCATCAAGTTTAGGAAGTCCTCCAACAAATACTTTTTTTAAAATTACTTTACCTCTTATTCTTCCTGGAATTATTTCTGGAGCTTTATTTGCATTCGTAACATCCTTTGATGAAATTGTTGTTATTTTATTTGTAGCAGGTGGAGAAAGATCATTGACAACTATTCCACTTCAAATGTGGACTGGTTTAAGAGAGCAATTGAGTCCTACAATCATGGCTGTTGCAACATGCTTAATTGTTATGTCAACTTTTTTACTCATAGTTACTGAGCTATTAAGACGTAGAACAGAGAGAATACGTGGAATTACTCCAAGATGATTTCGATGCTCGTAATTGAAAGAGCGCATTTATATTTATCTCAATACAAACATTTCTAAAAAATTTAAATGGTGCCCCTAGCTGGTTACGCTCCAGCGGCTGATCATTACCAATGACCTGCTTTACTATTAAGCGATAGGGGCATTAATTTAAATTTAAGATAATTTATTAAATTGAGTATAGAAATAAAAACTTTTACCTATTAAGATTATTTATAATATTTTTTTAAGGAGAAGAAATGTCTTTGATCGATAGTTTTAATGAAGTCAGTTCAAAAATTTTCGTAAATGGAAGCTTTAGTGAAAGCAAATCAACAAATTCAATCGATGTTATTGATCCAGCAACAGAAGATCGATTAGGTCAAATCCCAGAAACAACCCAAGCAGAAATGGAAGATGTTATTACATCTGCTAATAAAGCTCAAAAAATTTGGAATGCAAAATCAGCTTTAGATCGAAGTCATGTTCTTCACGAAGTAGCAAATAAAATTGCGGAAATGGGACCACTATTTGCTGAAGCGCTCACACGTGAAATGGGTAAGCCATATAAAGAATCAATGGATGAGGTTCATTGGAGTGTACATAATATAAGATACTACGCAGAAATGGGTCGTGGTGAAACTGGTAAAGTTATTGGCTCAGCAGTTGAAGGTCAATTTCATTATACCTTAAAGCAGCCCCTTGGAACTTGTGTTTTAATATTGCCTTTTAATTATCCTATGGTTCTTCTAGCTTGGGAAGCTAGTGCAGCTCTTGCAGCTGGTAACTCTGTAATAATTAAACCATCACAATATACTTCTTTAACAACTTTATTATTTGCAAAAGCTTTTTCTGCTTTACCTGAAGGTCTATTTCAAGTTGTTACAGGGGAAGCTCCTGCGGGTAAGTTTTTAGTTGAACATCCAGATACTCATATGATTGCATTCACTGGAAGTGTTCCTGTTGGAGTGGGAATTGCTAGCAAATGTGGAGAGTTGATGAAACGATCTTTGATTGAGAACTCAGGCAATGATCCATTTATTATTATGCCATCAGCTCCGATGGATATAACAGCTCGAGCAGCAGCTTTTTCTGCATATATGAATTGTGGACAAATTTGTGTATCAGCTGAACGATTTTTTGTTCATGAAAAAATACATGATGAATTTGTCGATAAGTTAGTTGAAGAAACGAAAAAAATAAGAGTTGGAAATGGTCTTGATAAGGTTGATATGGGGCCAATTGTTTCTGAAAAAGAAAGAGATCGATACGAAAAAGTTCTAAACACAGCGCTTAGCGAAGGAGCAGAAGCAGTTACTGGTGGTGAACGTTTGAGTGAATTTAATAAAGGATGGTTTGTTGCTCCTACGGTTCTTACAAATTGCAATGATGAAATGAGTATATTCAACAATGAGAGTTTTGGACCTGTTGCTCCTATTTGTAAGGTTTCAAGTTTTGAGGAGGCAATGCAAAAATCAAATAATTCTAAGTATGGACTTGGCGCAAACATTTATACAAGTGATTTATCTGAGGGCATCCGTGCTGCTGAACAATTTGAAGCTGGTATGGTTTGGGTCAATGCACCGTTATTGGATAATGATGCAGGACCTTTTGGTGGAACTAAATTATCAGGCATGGGCCGACAATTAGGTGCTGAGGGACTAGAAACATTTAGAGATACAAAAACAGTTATGATTGATCCTGACTGTCAACCACAAGACTTTTGGTGGTTCCCTTATCCTGATGAAGAGATGTATAAAAAATAAGCCTTTATGTCTCAATGGTCGGTAGATCAAGCCAATGAATGGTATCAGCAGTATAGTTGGTTAGTTGGTTGCAATTTTCTACCAAGTACATCCATAAACCAATTGGAAATGTTTCAATCTGAAACATTTGATCGATCAACAATTATTAAAGAGCTCACTCTGGCCAAAAGTATTGGATTCAATTCACTTCGAGTTTATTTGCATGATTTATTGTGGAATGAAAAAGATGCATTTTGTAAAAACTTTGATGAGTTTTTAAACATCACTAATGAGTTAGATATTAAGCCAATCATTGTTTTATTTGATGACTGCCATAGATCCAATCCTGTAGCTGGAAAACAAATGCTGCCAGTTTTGGGTGTTCACAATTCAGGTTGGGCGCAAAGTCCAGGATATAAAATAGTAAAAGAAATACATGATAAAAATTTTACTGAAGTTGAACGCTTGAAAAAATTCGTTCAAGAAGTGTTAGACAAGTACTCTAAAGATGAGCGAATTTTGATGTGGGATATTTATAATGAACCTGGACAATTTGGTAACAATGAAAATTCCTACGAATTATTGGATATGACTTGGAAGTGGGCTCATGAGGTTAGGCCTCAACAGCCATTAACAGCCTGCTTAAATGGATCGATCGGTAAAGAAATAATAGATTTAAATAGAAAAAATTCAGACATCATAAGTTTTCACATGTACGAATTAGATAAACTTGAACCCACGATCAATGAATTAAAAGAGAGTAATCGACCAATTTTTTGTACTGAATATATGGCTCGACATTTTGGGACAACGTTTGAAGCTTCTTTACCAATTTTCAAAAAAAATCATATCGCATGTTACAACTGGGGCTTTGTTGCAGGAAAGAGCCAAACACACTTTGGCTGGGAAACTATAATTGAAATGGAAAAGAAAAAAAAAGAGGATCTATACTTAAAAATTAATGACCCAATTCCAGAGCCTGACTTATGGTTTCATGATATTTTTAGGATTGATGGAACTCCATTTGATCAAAAAGAAATCGAATTTATAAGAAGTTTTCTAAAATAAAATTTTTTTAAATTAATGTTAATAAAAAGTGTATCTAAATTCATAGTTTTATTGAGTTAATATGATTATCCACATATCCACAATTTGAAGAACCTAAAGAAAATTTTTTTATCTTTCAAAAATTTTTTCTTCATTTAAGATTTTATTTATCGGAGCGTAGAAGTCGAAAGCCTTTCGGGGAATTTGGATAGAAGCGTGACGTGTTTCGGGGTTGCAGAGAAAGCTTTTCGGAGTAATTTTTGCAGCCCCGTTTTATTTTTTAGCCTAGCAACAGCTACAAGTATTTTTCTCTTTTAATTTCTGTTTTCTTAGAATTGTTTTCTGTGCTTCTATTTCTGATAAACTTTCTTTTTCTGCCTCTAATTTTGCAGCTTGTTCAAGTTTATCTTCAAAATATTTGTATAAACAATCATAACCCAATTTCTTAGCTTTTTTTTCTTCATATTTGCGCCTTCCCTTGAGATTTGCAATTATTTCTGAAACTTGATTATTTATCATATTCAATTTATCTCATATCCTCTTGTGATTTTAAAGAAAAGAAAATATTCATTATTATTTAGTATTCATAATCAATAATTTCATGAGCAATCATTTCGTATCCCGCATTAGCTTGGTATGTTTCATGGGGATTTAGAGATATTATAGTGTTTTGACCTCCTATTGAAATCTCTCCCGTAATCCAAATTGGATCCCAAATAAAGTCATTTTCCCATGGCAAATCACTAATGACATATACTAACTGATTTGCAGGAGGTGGAGGCACATGGATACAAGCGCCGATATACGGCACTAACATAAATTCTTTAATTTCACGAGCTTCATAGTGTAATGGAATTAGATACCCCGGTATCTTAACTACTTTTCCATTGAGACTCTTATTAAATTTTACATCACTAGGATTAAATATCGACGTAAAGGGAATTAGGTCACTCCAACCAATTTCTTTTGAATCATCAATTTGTGAACAAGAAGATAATAGAAATAGAATAACTAAAATTGGTAAAAATTTATTTGGACTCATTATATTTTGATTGTCATTCCATCATTAATTGAAAACCAATATGCTCTTATAGCTGGTATTAAACTTACAAGCATTGCAGAAATAATGAATAGTATGAAAATTAATAAATCTTTAAAAGACAGCAATTCAATATTTATTAAAATTCCATAAGTATTATCAATCCAAGGCTGTAATATATTTAGCAGTATGTATAAAAAGATGCTACTGACCAAAGTACTTAAAAAGGAAATAATAAAGGCTTCTAACATTAGTATTCCAATAATAACATTTGGTGAAGCTCCCATTGCCCTCCAAATTGCCATCTCACGCCTTCTTTCATTTAAACTAGAAAATATAATTGCGGACATTCCAATTAATGTCGTAAAAATTACAACAATTGAAATCCCCAATAGAAGATTTTCTACTATACCAATAATTCTCCAAAGTTCATGAAGAGCAACACCTGGCAATATTGAAGTCAAAGCTTCTTCAGGATATTCATTTATCCATCTCTGCAGTTTGAAGATAGTTAATTTTGATTTAACCCCAATAAAAGCAGCAGTAATATTTTTAGCTGATAAATCCATTTTTCGAATTTCTTCAATGGGAGTTTCTTGACCAGGTATTTTTGCACCGCTTGACCAATCAACATGAATAGCCTCTATCGCCTCTAAACTCACAATGACTGTATTATCAACTGGAGTTCCAGTTTTCTCTAATATACCTGATACCTTAAAGGGTTGATCGTCATGGTCCGTAAAAGATTTTATCCCATGTGAAACAATAATTGACTTGCCTATGTTATATTTTAACTTTTCTGCAACTGCAGCTCCTAGAACTACGTCATATAAGTCATCAAAATAATTTCCTTCGCTTATCTTTATTGATTGACCTCCTCGATATTTGTATCTCTTGAAAAAGTCCAAATTTGTTCCCATAACTCTAAAACCTTTGTGACTATCTCCTAGCGAAATTGGTACAGACCATTCCACTTCATCTTTATTCATAATTTCTTCGTAGCTCTCCCAGGTAATATTGTTGGTCGCATTTCCAACCCTAAAAACAGAATATAACAAGAGCTGTATCGAACTTGTTCTAGAACCTAAAATTAAGTCAGTTTGAGAAATTGTGTCTGTAAAACTTGTATAAGCAGAAGTCCTTAATTTTTCTACACTGAGATACAACATTAGCGATAGAGATATTGCAAATACAGTCATACTTACGGTTAATAACCTAGCGTATAAAGAAGCAAAAGTTAGCTTAAGAAGCATTTTTAATCTCCCTCCTTTAATATATCATCTAAGTTAATTACTCGATCAAAGCGTTGAGAGAGAGATTCATCATGAGAAACCATTAATAACGTTGAATGACTCTCAGAGATTTGAGAAAACATTAAATCAAGAAATATACTTTGTGCACTCTTATCCAAGGCTGATGTTGGTTCATCGGCTATGATTAATGGAGGATTACCAATTAATGCCCGAGCAACAGCAACTCTTTGTTGTTGGCCAACACTTAGTTTGCTCGCCTGCATGTTTAGCACTTCATCAGGAAGCCGAAGCGATTTACATAGATTTGCAGCTGTTCCTTTTTGATCTTTTATATTTTGAACTCTTGTCTTTGAGAAATAAAGAGGTAGTAAGATATTATCAATTACTTTGGCATATGGAAGAAGATTAAATTGTTGGAATATGATCCCGATATTGTCACACCTATACTGATCTTTTTCTCTAGCCGATAAATTATTAATAATCTCATCATTTAAAAATATATCGCCAGAAATTGGTTTTAAAAAACCACATATAAGAGAAAGTAAAGTTGTTTTACCAGACCCACTTTCACCTAGGAGTAATACTTTTTCACCTCGCGCTACATTAAATTCAGGAACATTGATCTTAAAGTCATTTTTATTTGACCAATGAAACTTTACTGAATTAATTCGTATCGTATCTGCATTCAAATTAGATTTTTCCATCAATATTTATAGAAGGTTTTTCTGCTTCAACTTCAAAGCTAACAGATCCTATACTAGAAATAAACTGAACTTCCAACTCTCCAGAATTTGGAAATGTAGAAAAATAGGGAAATTCTACTTTATTGATGGCTTTAATGTCACCGCACTCAAACGAATACTTAGCATAAAACTCATTATGATTTTCTTCAGCATGCTCATCATGGTCATCATGTCCTTCGTGTTCATCATGGTCATCATGTCCTTCGTGTTCATCATGGTCATCATGTTCTTCATGATCATCATGGTCATCATG
>JAYNZW010000022.1:0-7534 GCA_038103905.1 Candidatus Pelagibacteraceae bacterium
TGCAATGGGGTGAAAACCAACCTGAAGATCATGTTAGATATGCAAGAAATGACTTGATGGGGTTGGTTAGAGAAGACCTAGGTTATGATATGGCTCGGCATGTTGACTCGACAGTTCATATGTTTGATGAATGGGGCTTGCCAATGATGCGTAATGAAGAAACTGGTCGATATTTGCGCGAAGGAAAATGGCAGATAATGATTCATGGGGAGAGTTATAAGCCAATTGTTGCAGAAGCTGCAAAAAAATCTGCTGATAAAATTTACAACAGAATAATGGTCACTCATCTTCTTATGGATGAAAGTAAGGATAATAGAGTTGGAGGCGCTGTTGGGTTTAATATGAGAACAGGAGATTTCCATGTTTTTAGAGCTAAAGCTGTAATCGTCGCTGCTGGTGGAGCTTCACATATATTTAAGCCTAGAGCTGTTGGAGAAGGAATGGGACGTACATGGTATGCGCCTTGGAGTAATGGGTCGGCATACGCCTTACCTATTGCAGTCGGTGCAAAAATGACTCAAATGGAAAATAGAATTGTACTTACAAGGTTTAAAGATGGTTATGGCCCAGTAGGCGCATACTTCCTTCACCTGAAAACATATACTCAAAATGGTAATGGTGAAAATTACGAAGAAAAATGGTATGAGCAAACAAAAGAGTTGGTTGGTGAGTATATCGATCATACTCCTGTTCCAACCTGTTTGAGAAACCATGCGTTTATTGAGGAAGTTAAAGCCGGTGGAGGACCAATTCATATGGTAACCACTGAAGCCTTTCAGGACCCCCACTTAGAAACTGTTGGCTGGGAAAATTTTTTAGGTATGACTGTTGGCCAAGCGGTTGTTTGGGCTTCTCAAGATATTGATCCAAAATATACTAACCCTGAATTAACAACATCTGAACCTTATGTCATGGGATCACACGCAACATGTTCTGGAGCGTGGGTAAGTGGGCCAGAAGACTTATCTCCACCTGAATACTTCTGGGGCTATAATCGTATGCTCACTGTTGACGGTCTATTTGGAGCTGGTGATACAGTTGGTGGAAGTGCTCACAAATTTTCATCAGGATCTTTTACAGAAGGAAGATTGGCCGCAAAAGCTGCTGTGAAATATATCAGAGATTTAAAAGACCAAGAAATTAAAGTTAGTGATAAACAGTGTGAAAATTTCAAAGAAGAAATTTACAAACCTTTAGAGAATTATAAAGTTGGACGTAATGAAATTACTGCTGGTACTGTTTCACCAAGTTATTTACTTCCTATTCAGGGATTGCAGCGTTTACAGAAAATAATGGATGAATATGTGGGGGGTGTTGGTGCTAATTATATGACCAATGGAAATCTACTTAAAAAAGGAATTGAAAATCTAAAAATTCTTCAAGAGGATCTTGAAAATATTGGTGCTGAAGATTTACACCAATTAATGAGAGCTTGGGAATTAAAACATCGAACTCTTACATCTCAATGTGTTGCTGAACACACCTTATTCAGAGAAGAGACAAGGTGGCCTGGGTACTACTATAGGGGCGATCATATGAAACTTGATGATGATAACTGGCATTGTCTAACAGTTTCTCGTCGAGATCCAAAAACAGGTGAGTTCACTCTGGAAAAGGCCCCTCTTTATCATATAGTTGACTAAGTAAATGAACCTCATTGAGAAATCAGATCAAGAAATTCTTGAAATTGCCAATCCTCTTTGGGACGACCTTGTAAAACATTCTAATGCAAAAGATTATTGGAATTTTATAAAAGATTTTTCTGCAAACATGTTGATGGGTGCAAACGAGATAGAGATTGGAAAACAGTGGAATAGCAATAAAATGTTATCTAGCTTATCCTCAGAAAGAGTATTTCTAGGCTGCCTAAGACGGAATGAGCATGTAACAGTTTTATTTAAACAGGGAAGCGATGAAGTAGAAGGTGATTTTCTAGGAAGACTCGTTCTTGGAATTGAGGATGAGGAGGTAAAAATATTTGGAGCAACAATCTTTTGATTTAATCTAATTCTTTTTTTCGACGCATTTCAGCCCTTATCTTTGTTGCCGATATTTTATGAATTTCTTCACCCAGATCGTGTTCCGTAAAAGTGTAGCCAACACCTCTTCCATAAGAAATATCAGTAATATTTGGAACTTTAATTACAATATATTCCCTACCTTCTTGAAACCCATGCACATTTAATCCAGATACAATTCTTTTCTTAACATCTTCAAACTCAAATGGGTTGTCAGCCTGTCCTTCTACTCCAGCATCAGCTCCAGCAACATCTCTATACATAATGCAAACCTGTCCTGATAGATCTAAGGCTTTCTTAAAAAGTGCTGTATGCCCATCATGCCAAGGTTGCCACCTGCCCAACATTTGTGATGTAGGTTTTTTCCAATCAAACATTTTTCTTCAATTCCTCAGCAATTTTTTTTATTTCATCATCACTTAAAAACTTTGTTATATGTTGATCAATTTCTTGAGGAGGATCAAATACTTTATTCGTATTTTCAAATTCCTTACTTTTCTCTAAAGTTGCAACATCAAATGGTAGATCTTTTGCGCCTTTTAATTCATCTTTTTTTTCTGCAACAACTCTTCCTTCTTTGACAGTATCAAGCCAAATCACATAATCAGGATCAAAAGTTTTTCTTGAATTTTTTGTTGGAGCCACAAAGTCACAGATAACCCATCTTCCTTGCGATATTTCAAAATCAGCAAAAGTTCTCATTCTATTTGCCTGTCTAGCCCTTCCCTCCATAGAGAAATCCCAATCACTAGCTGAGCGTCTTACAGTGTCGGCATTATACCATGCGCAATTTTCTAAATATTCTGCAAGTCTCTCAGAGAGCCAGGTTTTTCCAGATCCGGGTAATCCACAAACTAATATTTTCATAATTCCTGAAACAATCTTATATGCTAATCATTCCAATTCATATATTTTTCACATTCATTAGGAACATTTTTTGAAAAAGCAAAACCCTCTTTCCAGATATAATTAGCATCAAGACAACAACTGAGTTTTTCACTTGAGGAACTATGAGACGAATAACAAATTTCATGCAAAGCTTGTAAATTTCTGAAATTATAAATTTCTATTCCTGCGATTATTAGCGCTGTCAGAATTAAGCCAATTAATCCAAATATTTTAAAGATTTTATTGAAAATACTTTTGATATGAATTTTTCTAATCTGAATAATGAAAAAACAAATTGGTAATATAGAATAAAATATTATGATGCCTATTAAACCATAGAGTGGAAGAAAGGTTTGTATATTTACTTCATTCTCAAAATAGTAAATTGTAAATGGAACGTAAGTTAAAAAAGCAATGTAAATAATAACTAGTAAAAAAATAGTATTTATATAAAGCTTAGAAAATGACTTGTTGCTCTGTACAATTCGATCCAAATAAACTGGTAAAAATAGAAAAATGATAAGTTTAAGTATTAGTATTAGATAAAACATTAATTAGTTTTTTGAAGCTGCCATAAGCTGCCCTTACTATCATCAATAATATAAAATACTTCACCAAGACTGTTTACCTCTACATCTCTAAGACGGCCTTTTCTCTCAAATAAAGTTGTTACATTTTTAACTTTTCCATCTTCATAATCGAGTTTCAATAACTTCTGAACCTTTAAACTAGACAGCAATACATCGCCCTGCCATTCTTTGAATTCATCACCCTCATAAAAAAATATATCACTTACGGCAATTGACGGTATCCATCTATAAATTGGCTTCACTAATCCTGGTAGCCAGGAGCTTCCATCGCCAATAATAGCACCATCATAATCTGTTCCGCCCCAAGCGACATCATCCCATCCGTAGTTACCTTTTTCGATTACTTTGCCAAAAAAATCACCGCCTTTGGGTCCATGGTTTGTAATATATATTTCATTATCCTCAGATGAAAGTGCCATACCTTGAGGATTCCTAAGACCAATCATATAAATTTCATTTAACCCACCTTCGACGTCAACATATGGGTTATCCTCAGGAACAGATCCATCTAAATGAAGTCTTATAATCTTTCCAAAATGATTGTCTATTTCTTGTGTTAATTTTCCAGTTTGTCTTTCACCAACTGTAATAAATAAATGATCATTTTTAACTTCTAGCCGTGAACCAAAATGTATTTTCGATTTAATGGGAGGCTCAGATTGAAAGATATTTTTAAAATTAATCGAATTCTCTTTGAGTTCGCCTATAGCAACGGATGTGCTGTATTGTTCATCATCTCTTTTTTCAGCATAAGACACATAAACTTTTTCATCATAATATAAAATATCTAATAACCCACCTTGACCATATTCGCTTACAATCAAATTATGGAGAATTTCCGTTTTTATTTTGCTTCGTATATTGACCTTAAATAACTCACCAGACTTTTGAGTTATTAGTAAATGATCATTGTCAATAACAGCTATGCCCCATGGTTTGTAGAGTTTATCAGCCAACTTTGTATGCACAAAACCCATTTCAGCATAGGCATATGAACCACAAAAAATAAATAAGTTAATAACTAAAACTTTTATATACTTCACAAACAATCAATAATTATGCTTATTAAAATTATAATGGTGATATATCATATATTTTAAATATACGAAGGAGAATATCGATGGAATTTATGAACATTGTTAGAGTAAAAGTAAAAACAGATCATATTGATGAATATATGCAACTCAATGAAGAGTTTCCTGTTTATGAAGGACAAAAAATGAGTCGACTCGTTAAAACAGGCGAAAATACTTTTTGTTACGTTGGAATATGGGAGTCTGAAGAAGCAATAGCAGCTCAGCGTGATGCAATGATTGCAGGACTTGATACAATGAGACATACACTTGAAGAAATTTCTCCTGACTTAGGCGTAACAGATCCAGTTTCTGGACCAGTTGTAATAGCTAAATAATAACTAAAGTGATTTACTAGTAATTTCTTTTTTGGGATCAAAAAAAGGTTTTTGAACTACTGTTCCTTTAATGAGCGTATCATCAATTTCAATATTAAGTTCATGACCCAATTGGGAATGGTCAATATTGACCATTGCTAGTGCAATATTTTTTTTTAATCGCGGAGAATAAACAGCAGAAGTAACTTTTCCAATATTTTCATTGTCTGCTTTAATTGGCCAGTGAAGAGTGTTAGGACCTTTAAGCGGATCACATGCTAATTCTAATCCTATTTGAATGCGATTGATTCCGTTTTGTTTAATTGTTTTAAGAGCATCCTTTCCAATAAAGTTAATATCTGAGTCTAGATTTACTAATCGATCCAGTCCCAATTCAAAAGGATTTGTTTTAATGTCTGCATCTGCGTGATAAGAGAGCATTGCACCTTCAATTCGTCTAATAGATGATGTGTGACCTGGTTTCAAATTAAATTCTTTACCAGCTTCCATTATTTTTTCCCAAAGCTCATTACCTTTTGATCCATCTCTTAAATACAATTCATATCCTAATTCACTCGACCATCCTGTTCGTGATACAATTAATGGAATTCCATCTAAATCTAATTCTCTTAACCAATAGTATTTCAGATCTTGAATAGACTTGCCAAATAACTTTGTCATGATCATTCCTGATTTTGGACCTTGCAATTGTAATGGCGATACATCTGGCTCATTAATCTGAACGTCAAGACCAGAATTCACGGCAACGCCTTGAGCCCACAATAGTACATCGCTATCAGCTAAAGATAGCCAAAAATGATTTTCATCAAGCCTTAATAAAACCGGATCATTAATAATTCCACCTTCATGATTGACAATTAATACATACTTGCATTGCCCAATAGCAAGTTTAGACAAATCTCGAGGCGTTAATAATTGTATAAATTGATAAGCGTCTGGACCTGTTATCTCAACCTGACGCTCAACCGCAACATCGCACAAAATCGCATCATTAATCAAATTCCAAAAGTTTTGCTCAGGACTTCCAAAATCTCTAGGAATATACATGTGATTATAAACAGAAAACCCTGTTGCGCCCCATCGCACAGTTGCATCAAAATAAGGTGATTTTCTTATTTGTGTTCCAAATCCAAAGTCTTTATCGCTCATATGAAATAAGTATTAGAAGCTGGACTATATGGATTTTCGATAAGTTTTAAAGAAAATAATATCTAGTGAAGACTATTTCTTAAACTTGTGTGGAACTTTAAAATGCCATTACAAATTGGATCGCTGTTGAAGTTAGACTTTCACTTAGAAATGGTGCATCTCGATAATTTAAAGATAACTTTATATGTTGATTGGGTTGCAATGCATAGATTGAATATAACCCTGCTGCATATCGAGTAGTTTTTAAGACCTGCGGGGTAAGTGAAACGCTATTAATGTATTGGCCGGTAGCATCATAAC
Organism: Candidatus Pelagibacteraceae bacterium; assembly: GCA_038103905.1. Classification (GTDB taxonomy): domain Bacteria; phylum Pseudomonadota; class Alphaproteobacteria; order Pelagibacterales; family AG-422-B15; genus CABYIR01. Next base: position 6,357 of record JAYNZW010000022.1, read on the forward strand.
TACTGATCTTGTTGGATAGATCATGTTCCAGTCCAATATAGCCACCCGCTAACCACTGGTTGGCTAATTTCTTTTCACCGTAAAGATTAAGTTCATTGGTCACCGCATTGTGTTCCACGGCACTGTAGGTAACAGGAAAATCGACGTCACTAGTCTCTACATACCCAGCACGATTTGAATTTTTATAATTTAATTTAGCCACCCCAGTTAAAGCAATGCCTTTATAGTTTGGTAAGGCAGTAACTACTTCCAATTGTATACCCTCACTAGCAATGTTGCTGCTACCAGTTCCAGCTTCGGTGTTGGTTAATACATCACGGGTAATGTTATAATTTTCATTATTATAAGCTGCTGAGAGTTTAGCGGTATATTCACGACCAGCATAAGTCCCACTATACGCGGCAAAGATTCCAACTGTAGGTTCATTGCGAGTGTCTTGATAGTTGCTTGGTAGTTCCTGATCAGCTTGATCGATTAAGCCACCAAGAGATAAATTAGGTTGCAGTTGATAAGCACCCACTAAGGTATATGCACTTTGCGTACTATTGCTACTAAGTTCATCGTTGTGATTATCACTATCTTGACGTATTGATAATTGTGCACAAACCTTATTTATCCCAAAGACATTACAGTTCGCATTTAAACTTTGGCTCAGAACATTATTTTTATAATTTAAAATAGAATGTAATTGCGAACCAGTAGTCTCAAGAGCGGTGGTGGTATTTGTAACATCTAACATTACATTTCTATAAATGAATGCTCGATTGCCATCTGTTGAACCTGAATAACCCACAATCACCGAACCATCACTACTAACATCGTAACCAACGCTAGTTGATCCGCCCGTTAATACACCTAAGCTGGTCATCGTGCCATCAACATATTTAAATGCTCGCCTACCGTCTGTTGAATCTGAATAACCTACAATCACCGAACCATCGCTACTAGCACTGACAGCATAACTACCGTAACCATTTTCACTACCCTCTAATGCGCCTAAGTTGGTCATCGTGCCATCAACATATTTAAATGCTCGAGTGCCAACTCCTGTTATATGTGAATAGCCCACAATTACCGAGCCATCACTACTAATACCGCGAGCGTAACTATGTGTACCACCCGCTAATACACCTAAGTTGGTCATCGTGCCATCAACATATTTAAATGCTCGATTGCCA
>JAYNZW010000022.1:7634-10180 GCA_038103905.1 Candidatus Pelagibacteraceae bacterium
TCGTGCCATCAACATATTTAAATGCTCGCCTACCGTCTGTTGAATCTGAATAACCCACAATCACCGAACCATCGCTACTAGCAGCAAAAGCGAGGCTACTTGAAGAACCGCCCGTTAATACACCTAAGTTGGTCATCGTGCCATCAACATATTTAAATGCTCGATTGCCATCTGTTGAATCTGAATAACCCACAATCACCGAACCATCACTACTAACATCGTAACCAACGCTAGTTGATCCGCCCGTTAATACACCTAAGCTGGTCATCGTGCCATCAACATATTTAAATGCTCGCCTGCCAGCTGATGTATCAGCGGAACCCACAATTATCGAGCCATCACTACTAATCCCGGAAGCGTAACTATTTTCACCAACCTCTAATACGCCTAAGACAGACATTTCGGCGTAAGAAATTTTATATGAGCTTAAAAAAAATAAAGAACTCAGAATGGTAAGTTTAAGCAACCTTAATATTGAAACACCTTGCATGGGAATAATGTTTAACTTGTTATTAATAAAAAAAAATAATTAATTTTTACTGATATATTCATGCAGTTTGATTACAGATGTGACTGTTAATGGACCTCGTTGTAAATGTGTCGAAATTATCGTATGATATGTTGTATTTAGGTTTTGGGAAACGGGTAAGTAACTGAAACTAAAAGATAAATAAGTCTGTTTTATATATCGGCGTATTGTTTAAAAAGTTATTTATTGAAAACCATTAGGTATTAAACCAAATTTTTAAAACTCACAAGTTATCAAAAAGACTTATTTTATCCCATTCTTAACCAAACCTGCTTAAACCTCTCAACATTTGTGTCGATTGCGTGGAGGGCAGCATGAATTTTGTTTTTCATTTTAGATCTTTCTTTTTTTAGCCACTATTCAGACGGAATTTTGACAGGGTTATTTCTTATAAAGAAAGAATCAACTTCTTATAGAAAGTAAATATCAATGAATAAAAAGAACTATATAACGTTTCGTGCCTACGGTGCGGAGCAAACTCTTTGTCTCAATCCTATAAAATCCATTACACCAGAGAAAAAAACAAGTCATAAATTAGCTCCAAGTTTCAGCTTCTTGAAGACGTTTTTATTTGTAGTTTTTTGCTTCAGTGCCCTACTTGCTTATTCAGCATATGCTTCCGATGATGTTCTTTACCCTTCAGATAAGAATAATGGTTGGGAAATTATTGATTATGATGAAAGTAACATGATTACCCTTACAAGAACTGGCAACATAACAAATGGTGACCGATTATTTTTTATTCTTTACCCTGAAAATGAATGTAATTACGCGGATATCGGTTTCTTTGTATACTCAGAGAAAGAAGTTAAAGACTATAAAGAATTGGTTCATAAAACGTTAACTATGAAAATTGGTAATCAAGCAGATTACGAATACTTAAATGCTTTTGTTGATCAATTACTTAGAGGCTTTGGAAAAGTTGATACTATTTTGTTTGAGCTAATTGATTTAGATGAAGAGCTAGTTCATGAGGTTGGATTAGAAAAACCCGACGACTTATCAGTCGATGACTACTTTGATATCACTAAAAATGTATGGACTATGCAAGGTTTTGACAACTACATGATGAAAGCTCAATCAGCATGTCAAGCTAAAAGGCTAGATCCAAAAGCAACTGCGTAATAATAATAAATATAAAGTGATAGATTGAAATAGGCTATAGCAGACCATACGCCCTTAGAATTTATTTACATGGAAAAGCTTCTTCCCATGTAGTGATAGTACTAAACGACTTTGCTAATCCTAAATTTTCTAATTCTCCTCCTATAGCATTAGGAACCCATAACGGCTCACCAAGCCCTATTACTGCTAGCATATTTGGTAATGGAAAGATTTCTTTGTAATAAGTGCCGTATGTAGCATAAATATCCTGATAGTCAGGCCACTTCCAAGGCATATCCACTGTCCACTTAATTTTATCTTTTGAAATTCTTTCTAAGATAATTATTCCAAAATAAAGTGCGAATATTGCATCATATGGTCTACCATAGCCCATTTCGAATCTATCGCTTCTATATTTTTTATTAAGCTGACAAGAGTGAGCATTATCTCTAATTTCATTCATTTTATCTTTCACTCGAGGACTGTCTAAAAAAAGTGTCTTTTTTATGGATGTAGTTTCTCCAGTATTATCAAGGTAGTGATACATGAGTCTTGAGCTTTCAGGTAATACTACTGATAGAGACGCTCCCCATGCCAGCGTTTTATAAAAATGTTTTAGCCAATCTTTTTCTTCAGAAGAAATAGTTTCATTGTTTATTATCTTTGACTGAATTCTCTCAATTTTTATTTGAATTCTATCTAAACTTATTCCTGTTCCGATTGAGAATGCTGTATTAAGAGTTGGAATAATAAAAATACAAAGTGCTGCAATTATTACAGTCATTATCAAGAAAGAGAATGTCTTTTTAAGCATGTTAAAATTTAATATACTTTTTAAATTAAATATTATTTATGAACACCAATCAATTTTTTGACCCTTTATATAAATCTTGCCAAAGCCATTCTCAATAAG
>JAYNZW010000022.1:10256-10574 GCA_038103905.1 Candidatus Pelagibacteraceae bacterium
CTTCTGAAGCATCGATTGAGTCAAGTTGTAAATAACCTAAAATTCTACCAAATCTTCCTCTATCATAATTAGTTTTAATTTTAATTATTTCTGAAGCACTAATTAAGTTATTAAGATAATCCCTTGCCTTCAAACCTAGTTCTTTTTCTTCTTTGCATTTAGGGCGTGATATTTCTGGCGTATCAATATCCAATAATCTCATTTTTTCAAACTTTACTTCTGGCCAATCTTTATACTTAACACTGACATAACATGTATCTCCATCATAACAATACGTCCCATCTTGTTGCCTTAATACAACTTCAGCTTGGGTAGAGC
>JAYNZW010000002.1:0-85434 GCA_038103905.1 Candidatus Pelagibacteraceae bacterium
TCTTTGCTGCTCAGCTTCTTCTGCTAATCGAGCTTCTTCTGTTTCATCAATATATACATATGGCTCCGATGAAGAGTCGATACTTTCATCGCTCTCGGATCTGATTGACTGAATATTATCAGATTGTGAGTTTGAATTATTTGATGTTACAGCATTTGTATTAACATGAAGATCAATTACTGATTTGGTAGGACGAGGTGTTGTATCAAGGCCCGCAGCTACAACTGAAACCCGAGCACTACCTTCCAAACTTTCATCAAATATTGATCCAACAATTACATCTGCATCTGGATGTACTTGTTCTCTTATTTCATTAGTTATTTTATCAACTTCATGAAGTGTTAAATCTGTTCCCCCAGTGATATTAATTAATAATCCCTTGGCACCATCTAGTGAATAGTCATCTAATAATGGGTTTGCTACAGCTGCTCGAGCACATTCTATCGCTCTATTCTCCCCTGAAGCTTGGCCAGTGCCCATCATTGCACGACCCATATTATTCATAATTGTCCTAACATCTGCAAAATCAAGATTGATTAAACCAGGCACAACCATTAAATCTGTTATACTTCTAACACCAGCATGTAATACCTCATCAGCCATTGCAAAAGCATCAGCAAAAGTAGTTTTTTCATCAGCTACTCTGAATAGGTTTTGATTTGGAATTACAATTGTAGTGTCAACCAAACACTCTAATTCTTTTAATCCTTGTTCCGCTATTCTCATTCGCCCAGCACCTTCAAATTGAAAGGGTTTAGTGACTACTGCTACAGTTAGGATTCCTAATTCTTTAGCTACTCTTGCTATTACTGGAGCAGCTCCAGTTCCAGTGCCTCCACCCATTCCGGCAGTAATAAATAGCATATTTGTACCTTCTAATCTTTCCATAATCTCATGCTTTGTTTCATCGGCTGAGGATTTGCCAATATCAGGATGAGAACCAGCTCCTAGTCCTTTAGTAATCTGAACACCAAGTTGCATTTTACTATCACTTAAAGATTTGGATAACGCCTGAGCATCAGTATTAGCAGCAACAAATTCAACTCCCGCTAAGCCTGAGCTGATCATGTTATTGATTGCATTTCCACCAGCTCCGCCAACTCCAAAAACGGTAATCTTTGGCTTAAGCTCTTTTAGTTCCGGTACGCTTAAATTTAAAACCATGAATTATATCCTCCTTTATTCAAAGTTATATATCTTTACTCCATTGGAGCTTTGATAATTTTTCTTGTGTTTGTTTTTGATTTTCTTTTTTATAAATATTGTAAGTTTCAGGATTCCACATTTGAAAAGTTTCACCCATTCCAACAAAAGCCACCTCTTCGATTATTCCAACAGAACTTAAAAGTTCTGATGGAAGTATTACCCTGCCCTCCTTATCAAAACTTACTTGATGACTATCGGCTAAAATTGATGAAGAGAAAGTGCTTCGTTCTTCTGAAAAAGGTCCTAAAGAGTCAATTGCATCGCTTAGTTTTTTAATACGATTGAATGTACACCCTTCAATTGAAGTTAAAGTTGGTGATGGATAACAGATCAGTCCTTTTAAACCATTTTGCTCGAGCACGCTTCTAAATGAAGACGGAACAGAAATTCTGTTTTTTTTGTCAATTCTATTAATGTATGTAGATAAAAATAATGTCATCTCTAAAATAATTTTTCTTATCAAAAGTACCAACAAAATTACCTCTTTTGGGTTTAATTGGGATTACTTGGGATATTATGGGTTATAAATAAAGATGTCTAGTAAAAAAATCAATTTTATAGATAAAAATCAATTACTTAAATAATTTACTTTATGAAAATGAAATAAATATATGAAATAACTAGATAATGCCAGATAATCTATAAGCCGGGTTCTGTATTTTTTTTAGAAAAAATGATGACCATTCATCTTGCTTGAGTGTTACCACTCAATTCATGCGATCAACCCAGTTAAAGCCAAGAGAAAGCTATGTTAACTCTATTCGATCTTGCTCCTAGTGGGGTTTACCATGCCATTTTTGTTACCAAAAATGCGGTAGGCTCTTACCCTACCTTTTCACCCTTACCCTAAGGCGGTATTTTTTCTGTGGCACTTTCCCTGAGGTTGCCCTCGCCGGGGATTACCCGGCACCATACTCTTGTGGAGCCCGGACTTTCCTCTTTATTTTCATAAAGCGGTCATCCGATTATCTGGCAAAAAAGGTTTACAGACTTAATTTTTTTTGGTCAAGCATCTATTTTTTTGAGAGATTAAATCCTTCAAAATAGGGATTAAAGATGAGTCATATAGAAAATATTCAACACGCTCCTGAATGTAGTGTGACTGAAAAGCATTTAGTATAAGTATTGTTTGTAAATCCATATTTCCTGTTACATTAATTTGATATCCAAACTCTTTTAATAGCATTTGTACAACTGGTATCTCTGCATTGATGAGATTTCTTTTTCTTGATATTTTTTTAGATGGCAAAAGTCCAATTTTATTTTTTTTGAGCAAAGTCCATGGAAATAAATATCCGGGATCTGTTTTACGGTCAGGAGAAATATCTGAATGCCCTAAAATATAATAATCTTTAACTTTATACATACTTTTGAGATATGAAACCAATTCAATTAATGTCTTTATTTGTTTAGATTTAAATTTTTCATAATTATCAAGTTCACCTTTATTCTGAATTTCAATACCGATAGAGTTTTTATTTAAAGATTTATCATTATTCCAAAATGAGACACCTGCGTGCCATGCCACATTCTTATCGTCCACTAATCTGCTCAATGTACCTTTCTCATCAATAAGATAATGGCAGCTAACCTTACTTTTTTTATCTCTTAATCTTCTTAGTGAGGCTTGAGAAGAGATCATTCCAGTATAGTGAATAATAATATATTTAATTTTTCTATATTGCCTTTCATCATAATTAGGTGAAGGTTTATCTAATATTTTCATACTGTGCTCACAACCTCATTTTCTTTTTCTCTAATCATTACAATTGCAACACCTATTAAAGTTAGACTTCCTCCAAGCAGTATTTTTAAAGTTATTGTTTCATCAAATCCTTCAAAAATACTAAAGTAAGTAATTATTAATGCATTAGTTATTGCAAGGACGGGGGCTAATAATGTCAGTGGAGTTATTCTTGACACATCGTATTTAGTTAATAAGTAATAAAAACCAGCATGGCCTATTCCTGTTGCAACGATTGCTGTAAAAATCACTGCTGCCCATGCATGAAATGATGCATTCTGAATAATCATAAGGTGATTATCTTCAATTATAAAAGAAATCATTGCTAAAAATATAAAACTTGTCCAAGCTATCCAAACCTGAAGATCAAATACTTTTATTTTTTTCAATTTCTTCATAAATAATAGACTTACAGAGATTGAAAGTGCTGCCAACAATGAATAGTAAATTCCTCCTAGATCTGAAAAGATAGTTGGCTCAAATATTAGAATTATAACGCCAGCAAAAGCGAGAAAAATTCCAAGCAATCTTTTCCACTTGATAATTTCTCCCAAAAAAATCACTGATAAAATTGTAGCAAACGGTGTGCCAAGTTGTAATAAAATTGCAACAGATGAAATATGAGTTGAATTATCAAGAGCCAAGTAGAAAAAAGCAAAATGAAAAGCTCCGCCTAGTAATGAAATAAACAGAATATTAAACATTTGACCTTGATGTAATTTAAGGAAAGGCAAGAGTAAGATTGCAATAATCAAGAATCGCATTGATGTAAATAAGAATGGTGGAAAATAACTTACACCAATTTTTGCTGATATAAATGAGGCTCCAAAGGCAAGGTTCATAAATAACACTAATGCAATATCAGTTGATTTCATTGATTACTTAAAGTTAAAACGTTAGTATATAATACATTTTTTATGGTTTATAGTCGTTCTATTATTGCTTTTATTTTATGTGCACTAATATTAATTGGTTGCTCTAGCAGTCCAAAAAATGCTGAATTAAATTCAAACTTAAATGCATCCTCAATTGAAGATCCATTTGAAAGTATAAATAGAGTTACATTTTCATTTAACTCTATTTTTGATCGAACAATTATCAGGCCAACAGCATTAGTTTACCGTGGAGTAGTTCCAGGTTTTGTTAGAAATAGGATTACTTATTCTCTTAATAATCTTAGTATGCCAGTGACAGCAGTGAACAATTTACTTCAGGGAGAATTATCTAAAGCTGGTATTGCATCATCAAGGTTTATAATTAATAGCACTATTGGAATTTTAGGAATCTTTGATCCTGCATCTAGCTTTGGATTAGTAGTTGACAATGAAGACTTTGGACAAACTCTCGCTGTATGGGGGGTGCCTTCAGGACCCTACATAGTCTTGCCTTTTCTAGGGCCATCTTCACCAAGAGACTTTACTGGCCTTTTATCAACATCTCTACTTGATCCAATGTATCAAATTGGCAATAGCTCGAATCAGTCAGCTTTTAGATCTTATAGAATGGGCGTAGGAGTGGTCGATTTTAGGTCTCAAAATATAGAAATTTTTGATGATCTTCAAAATAACTCATTAGATTATTATGCGGCAGTTAGAAGCTTCTATAATCAAAGTAGGGAAAGTCAATCCGCAAATAATTTAGAAACTGGAAGCGACTTAGAAGATGATATTTTTGATGAATTTGAAGATCTTGAACTTGATGATAGTTACGTTGGACCAGATATAGAAATTGAGTATAGTAGTGAATAATAAATGCAAAATTATCTTAAAATATTCATAGGCTCCATTACAGCACTATTCATTTTAATTCAAATTAGTCACGCGTCTAATCACAGTCCCGAAGAAGAATTTGTAAAAACTTTTTCTGATAAAGCAATTTCTATTCTTAGCAACAATGAGATTTCAGAACTTGAAAAAAGTGAAGAATTTACTCTAATTGTAATGAATTCAATTGATCTTAATTTAATATCGAAATTTGTTTTATCTAAAGTGTGGAAAAATGCTACTGACGATCAAAAAGAGAGATATTTAAAAGCTTTCAAAACTTACTTTATAAATTCCTATGCAAATAAACTAAACCAATATTCGGGTGAGAAAGTCAAAATTATCGGCTCTGAAGTTAAAGGCAAGTTTACTATTGTGGACAGCAATATAGTAAGAGAAGGCACTGACACACTTCAAATTAATCTTAAATGGAGAGTTCTAAACAGAGATGGAGATATTAAAATTATAGATTTAAATATTGAAGGCATAAGTCTTATCATTGCACAAAGAGAAGAATTTCAATCTTTTTTAGCTAATAATAATTCAGACTTAGACAAATTAATCTCTAAACTTGAAAATATAAATAACTAATCTGTATTATATTTTCATTGCTCTGAAATTACCTGGACGATGTTCACCTTTTTCTACTACACCCAACAACTTTTTCCAAATATCAAGAGCATAAGCGCCTTCTTCAGGGCCTATAGCATCAACAACCTTATTCCATAATGGACCTTCAATTTGTTCAACTTCGTTTCTTACTTTTTCTAAATACCATTGATTTCGATCGGTCATTGAAATTATTTTAAACCCTGAACTCTCTAAAACTTCTCTATATTTATCAAGTGAACACATGTAATAGTCTAACCCTTCAGCCTTAATATATTCGATCATTTGCTCAGAAGGAGGGTTGTCATCATTTCTCATCCAATCTCCTACTGCTAACAAGCCATTTGGTTTCAAAATGCGATGAATATCTTTCATAAGTTCATTTTTGTTCGGTATATGAATAAATGCTTCTTTGCTAAATACTACATCTATTGACTGATCTTCCGTTTGAATTGGGCCAGGTTCAATGCATTGAAACTTTGCTCTATCGGATAAATTTTTTTCTGCGGCTAATTCAGTTGCTTTTTCAATTACTAGAGGTTCTGGATCAAATCCAATTGCCTCAGCAGCGCTATGCTTTTCCAACATATGAAAGACAGCTCCGCCTGTTCCACAACCTATATCTAAAATTTTTTTATTTGATAAATCAAGCTCTCCAATGATTTCATCAATTTCTTCTGATCCACCAGGAGATAAATATCCTTCGCCCCAGATCACTTTCAACATATTTAGTTGTTTTGGGCCATAGTGCCCTTCATCAGTTAAACTCATATAATTTTCCTATTTCAAATATGCTATGAAATAAATCTTAACTTGTAAATATTGTGAAGCATCAAATTATTAAGCTTGATAAGCAGCGATTGTCGTTCGATGAAGAAGACGATCATGGCCTTGGTAACCTCCTGTCGCCTTGTGAAGGACGCTGCGATTATCCCACATAACCAACATATCTTTTTTCCATTTATGTCGATATTGAAATTGTTCTTGAGATTGCCAGTTGCTTAATTCGATCAATAGCTGCATAGCTTCTTGGTCTTTCATACCTTCAATACCAATTGTATATCCAAAAGTTCCAAAAATTCCCTCTCTACCTGTCTCTGGATGTTTTTTAATTATTGGATGTATTTGCTTTGCAAGTGCTTCTTCAGAATATCGTATATCCATACTTCTACCCATCTCTTGATCTTTTTGACCATATCCTCCTGTTGGTGAGTATGGAATCATAGCAGAATGAATTCCATGCTTGCCCTCTAACTTATGTCTAAGCTCGGAAGGCATCATGTCTAATGCCATGTGTTGATTCGCAAAAAGGGTATCACCCCCCTCTGATGGAATTGTAATCCCAAATAAACACGTTCCAGCTGGAGGCTTCTCTTGAAAGCTCCAATCTGTATGCCAATTATCTGCAAATATTGGAACTTTTTCATCTGCGTTTCTTTTGACAGCCACGATATTAGTTCGACCTGGAATTGGACCAATAAAAGGATCATCTCCAAATGATCCAAAATATAATGTGAATCTTTCAAGGTCATCATCACTCATAGGCTGATCAGGAAAACTTAATACGTGATGTAGTAGCCACGCTTCTCTAATTGATGTTACCTCTGATTCTGATAATTCTTTTGTCAAATCAATATCAGTAACTTCGGCTCCACAAGCTTCTCCAGATGGTCTAACATTTAATTCCATAATATTTAGAATATAGAATATTTTAAAACTTATTAATTATAAAATTAATTAATAAAATCTCTAATGTCCTCAGCTAGTTGGATAGGTATTTCCATTGGAGGCATATGTCCTACTTTTGGATATGATATTAACTTGACATTTGGTATTTGTTCTACAAAGTGATCAACAAACCTAATATCAACAAGATTATCTTCTTCTCCATGAAGAATTAATGATGGAACAGTGATTTTTCTTAAATCTTGAGGATTAGCTATAAAATCATTCTCATGATCATCTACAAGCATTCCAATTGCTAATCTCGTTCCTTCCATAAGAATGATATCATGGAATTGATCCACGAGTTCATCTGTAACTATAGATTGATCATAGACAGTCTGAGAAACTCCTTCTTTCACTAAAATACGTGGAGTAACATATTCCAATATCCTTCTAAAAAATTTTGACTCAATTATCTCAAATGCAGCAGGTGGCGCGTTTACTGATTGAAAATCGTTGTATTCTCTCTCACTTCCAATAAATGGTGATCCAATAATAATTAGGCCATCTAATTGATCTAAATTATTTAAAGCATATCTCCAGGCAATCATGCCTCCCATTGAGTGACCAACAAAATAGAAACTATCAACCTTAAGAGTCTCAATCACTTCTTTAATTACTTTTTCAAACCCATCATGAGAATAAAGATCAGATTTTACTGCCCCGGTTAAACCATGAGCAGGAAGATCTATTGAAATAACTCTATAACTATTGGCTAAATGAGGGACTAGAGGCTCATAATTGAATAGTGATCCATTGAAACCATGAACAAGAAGTATTGTTTTACCGGTATCATTTCCCTCATCTCTAAAATGTATTTTAGAACCATCTGCTAATTCTAAAAAATCAGACGCACCCTTAGCATGTTTTGAGATAATTTCATTTCTTGGAATGTCAAAATAAACAGAGTTGTAGATTGCTATAATTAAAAGAATAAAAATTACTGTACTCACTATTTTAATTATTTTTTTCATAAGCATTTCAATGATCTAAAATTTTGGTGGGCCCACTAGGACTCGAACCTAGGACAACTCCGTTATGAGCGGAGGGCTCTAACCAACTGAGCTATGGGCCCCGAAAACTTCTTATACATAATATGATCTTATTTTAAAATAAGAATAATTTTTAATTCTTATCAAGGAAGCTTTTAAGATGCTTTGCTCTTGTAGGATGCTTAAGTTTTCTCAGCGCTTTTGCCTCGATTTGTCGTATACGTTCTCTCGTTACTGAAAACTGTTGACCTACTTCTTCAAGAGTATGGTCAGAGTTCATCCCGATTCCAAACCTCATTCTTAATACTCTTTCTTCTCTTGGAGTTAAAGATGAAAGAATCTTTGTTGTTGTTTGACGGAGATTAGAATGAATTGCCGCATCTATTGGTATGACCGCATTTTCGTCCTTAATAAAATCACCTAAATGACTATCTTCTTCATCTCCAACAGGAGTTTCCAAACTGACTGGTTCTTTTGCAATCTTAAGAACTTTTTTAACTTTTTCCAAAGGCATGTTGAGCTTTACTGAAATTTCTTCAGGAGTAGGTTCTCTTCCTATTTCATTAAGAAGAAGTCTTTGAGTTCTTACAATCTTATTAATAGTTTCAATCATATGTACTGGGATACGAATTGTTCGAGCTTGGTCAGCTATTGATCTGGTAATAGCTTGCCTGATCCACCATGTAGCATATGTTGAAAACTTATAACCTCTTCTATATTCAAATTTATCAACAGCTTTCATCAGGCCAATATTACCTTCTTGAATAAGATCTAAGAACTGAAGGCCTCTGTTAGTATATTTCTTTGCAATTGAAATCACTAATCTTAGATTTGCCTCAATCATTTCTTTCTTTGCAATACTAGACTCACGTTCACCTTTTTGAACATGGTTAACAATTCTTTTAAACTCCATCAGAGTTAACCCAATATCACTAGCAGCACCTCTGACTTCATTCATTATATCTTTAATTTCAGATTTCTTGTCCTTAACAAATTTTTCCCATCCAGCTAGTCTAGTAATTTTTCTTAACCAATAAGGGTTATTTTCATTACCTATGTACTTATCAAGAAATTCCTCACGACTGATTTTATGTTGCATAGCAAGTCGAAGTAGCTTTCCTTCAAGCCCAACAATTTTTTTATTAATCACGTATAAGTTTCCAATCAATTCTTCAATTTTATTTGTATTGATCTGAAGACCTTTAATTAGCTCAACAACAACTGACTTAGATTCTTGATATTTTTTTTCTGAATTCTTTGGAAATTCTTGTCCCTTTTCTTGAAAGTCGATTTTATTCTTTTGTAATTTTTGTAGTTTTTGAAAATTCTTTGATAATTTTTTAAATATTTCAAGGATCTGGGGTTTTAATTCTTGCTCCATAATAGCGATTGAAACATTTAATTCATCCTCAGAGTCTTCATACTCTTCAATAGAATCATCAATGTCCTTAGATGAAGATGTATCTTCAACTTCATCACCATAAGTTGAATTTTTTTTCTCTAATTCACGACGCTTTCTTAATTCTTCTTTCTCTTCTTGATCTTTCTTCTTTTTTGCTTCTTTAATTTTTTTTGTGAGTGCTTTTTTATCAGGTGACTCATCAAATAAAGAGTCTAAATCAATTACCTCTCTTAAAGTTATTTTTTCGTTAATTATATCATCTCGCCAATCTAAAATTGCCTTAAGAGTTAAAGGGCTTTCACATAAACCAGATATCATAGCATCTTGGCCGGCTTCAATTCTTTTAGCTATAGCGATTTCACCTTCTCTTGATAAAAGATCTACGGTGCCCATTTCTCTTAAATAAAGCTTAACGGGATCATCAGTTTTTTCAGAAGCAGTTTTTACTTCAGCACTATCATCATTTTCAATTTCGTCATCATTATCAGAATCGTCTGAGTCAATTATATCAAATCCAACTTCAGATAATTTAGTTGTATATTGTTCAATTTGTTCGGATGTAAATTTGTCTTCAGGAAAGGATTTTTTAATTAGTTCGTTGGTTAAGTAACCATCTTTTTTGCCTTTACGAATAAGTTTTTTAATAATTGATTTTTCAAGATCTAAAACTGGGCCGTCCTGATCAGCAGCAGAGGCGTATTCATTTTGAGCAGCATTTGTAACTACTTTCTTTTTTCTGCCTCTTTTTTTCATTTATTTTCGCCTTTATTTAAACTTTCCATCTTAAGTTTTACAAAATTTTCAAAGCTTTCTTGATCCATATTTTTTTCAAGATCTGATATAGCTTGATTTAAGGTCTCATTTGAAAAAGAAACACTATGAATATTTAATAACTCTTCAAAACTTTTTTCTTGTTCGTCTTGTTGTTTATTAATCAAAAACTTATGTGTCTCTAAGTGAGAAGGATTATAAATACTCCTTATTAAATTTGAAAATTCTGATGCTTCTAAATATGTCTTTAAATCAGTATTTTCAAGGCTTTTGTTATCTAGAGATAAAAAATCAAGAATTTTTGAGCATATTTTTGCTAAATTCTTGTCATTGAATCGTAAATTTCCAATTTCTTCTGTGTATTTATCAATGAGACTCTGATTCTCAATCATCATCCAAATTATAATTTTCTCTCGTATTACTGACTCAGGTTGGTTTGAATTTGCTCTTTCACTCTTTAATGCTTCGTTTGAAGGTTTTGAAAAATTCTTATATTTTTTTGAATTAATATTTACATTATCAATTCTCTTAATTTGAATAATTTTTTCACTAAAATATTTTTTATAATAATCAGCAATTGTCCTATCTGATATTTCATTTGTAATACTCATTACTTTTTTTTCAAACCCGGCTTTTTTTTCAGGAGTTGAGATATCTGAAGCACTATATTCACTGTTCCAAATAAAATCTGACAAAGACAATGAATTTTTGATTAACCTTTTAAATTCTTCGTTTGAATTTTGTTTGAGAAAATCATCTGGATCCGTATCATTGGGTAAGATACAAAACTTTAGTGAATACTCTGGTTTTAATAATTGTAAACTTAACCGCGCCGCTCTTAATGCCGCTTTTTGACCAGCTTCATCTCCATCAAATACAATTGTAGGACATTTACAATATCTCCACATAGCTTCTAATTGAAATTTTGTAACTGCAGTTCCTAATGGTGCAACAACTGTCTTAAACCCATACTGATATAAAGAAACTGCATCCATATATCCTTCAACCAGAAATAGTTCATCTAAATTTCTTTTTTCTTCTATCGCTAAACTAATATTATAAAGGTTAAAACTTTTTTTAAAAATTATGCTATCAGAAGAGTTAATATATTTTATTTTAGAATTATCTAACTCTCTACCACCAAATGCTATTACACGTGATCGATAATCTTTTATTGGAAAAATTAAACGACTTCTAAAGAAATCATAATATTCATTTTCTTTATACTTTGATTTTTTTATCAGTCCAAGCTTAAGAACATCCTCTATCTTATGTCCTTTTGATTTTAAAAAATTAAATAAATCACTATTTTGATTATTTGCATATCCAATCTCAAACTTATTAATTATATCTTTATCTACCTCTCGTTTATCTAAGTAAGATTTTGGAATTTCAGATTGTTTAAGATTTTCTCTATAAAAATCTTTAGCATCCTCAACTATTTTGTAGAGGTTTAAATTGATTTGCTCATTACTATAATTTTCATTTCTTATTTTTCCTTTTTCTGGATCAAAGCCCGCTTGTCTTGCTAGAGTTTCAATTGCCTCAGGATATGTAAGCCCTTTTGTTTTCATCAAAAAAGAAAAAATATCTCCATGCTCCGATGTACTAAAACAATGATAAAATTCTTTTTGGTCGTTAACTGTAAATGAAGGTGTTTTTTCATTTTTAAAAGGACTAAGACCTATAAATTCTGATCCTCTTTGAGTCAGTTTCACTGATTTACCAACAACATCAGAAACCTTTAAGCGACCCTTAATCTCATTAATAAATTCTTTACTGTATCGAGCCATATACAAATAATAATAGCGATATCATGTAAGATTGTCTTAAAATTAATTGGAAAACTATTTCAGTTTCTCCTTTAAAATTCGGCTTGCAATAGACATATCGAGTGAATCTGAGTGCTTCTCTTTCAAAAGCTTAATAACTTTTCCTATATCTTTTAAATTTTGGGCATCAGATTGACTGATTGCTTCTTCACAAACTTTAACGGTCTGTTCTTCATCAAGTTGAGCGGGCAAAAACTCGCTTATAATTTTGACTTCTTCCTGTTCTTTTTGAACTAATTCTTGCCTATTGGCCTTTTCAAACATTTCAATCGAATCATTTCTTTGTTTAATCATTTTTTTAAGAAGACCTGAAACAACATCTGATGAAATTTCATCATTTTCTCCATTTGATCTACTTGCGATTTCTTTATCCTTTATCGCAGCCAAAATAAGTCTAAGAGTATGAATTCTTATCTTGTCTCCACTTTTAAGCGAGTTAGAAAGCTCATTTACAATTGTATTTTTCATAGTCTTTATAATTAAAAAAACAGCTGAACTTATATTAAGATGATCATCATATCAACAAATGTTGAGTAATTTTTTTTAGGCTTAAATTCTGGCTTGCAACGGGCAAATTATTAGATTAAGTTCCAATAAATCTAGAATCAGTTTTAATGAAAAAAACAAATCGATCGAGAAAACTTAATAAAGTGTCCCGATCTTTTGATTCTCCAGCAAAAATAATCCTTGAAGACAAATCAACTTTTTCCGGTATTGCAATTGGCGCCAGAAAGAAAGTTGTTGGGGAATTATGCTTTAATACTTCAATGACAGGATATCAAGAAATAATCTCTGATCCATCTTACGCTGGGCAAATAATTAATTTTACTTTTCCTCATATCGGCAATGTAGGCACAAATAGTTATGACAATGAAACGTTTATTCCTTTTGCAAGTGGAATTGTGGTTAGCGCTGATATCTCAGAGCCTTCAAATTTTAGATCAATTCAACATTTAGACTCTTGGCTAAAAGAAAATAATATTCCTGGTATCTGTAATGTAGATACTCGATCTATAACAAATTTGATAAGAGAAAATGGAGCTTATAAATGTCTACTAAATACAAAAGAAAATGACCAATCTTCTCTTAGGAATAATCTTAAACTAATTAATGACTGGAATGGATTAAATAATCTTGATCTTGCAAAAGAAGTGTCATGCAAAGAACCTTTCACTTTAAAACCTAATAGTAAAAAAAATTCAATGAGAATTATTGCAATTGATTATGGAATAAAACATAACATCGTGCACTCACTTATGAATTTAAATGCCGAAGTGATAATTGTTCCTGCAACTTCTAATGCAGAAATGATCATGAGTTTTAAACCTGATGGAATATTTTTATCTAATGGTCCAGGCGATCCCAAGGCTACTGGTAAATATGCCATACCAACAATAAAAAAACTTATAGAAACTAAAATACCTATGTTTGGTATATGCCTTGGACATCAACTTATCTCGTTAGCTCTAGGAGCTAAAACAAAAAAAATGTTTCAAGGACATAGAGGGGCTAATCATCCAGTAAAAAACTTGACCACAAATCAGGTGGAAATTACATCACAAAATCATGGATTTGTAGTTGAGGAAAAATCTATTCCTAAATCAGTTTCAATTACACATAAATCATTATTTGATGGATCAATAGAGGGAATAAAACATAAAAACAAAAAAGTGTTCTCTGTGCAATATCATCCTGAAGCATCGCCAGGTCCACATGATAGTCATTATTTATTTCAAGACTTTATATCATTAATAAAAGATCATTTAAAATATGCCAAAAAGAAAAGACATTAAATCAATATTAGTTGTGGGTGCCGGACCAATAATAATTGGTCAAGCTTGTGAGTTTGACTACTCAGGAACTCAAGCTTGTAAAGCGCTGATGCAAGAAGGTTATAGGGTAATTTTGATTAACTCTAATCCAGCTACGATTATGACAGATCCAGAAACTGCAGATGTTGTCTACATTGAGCCCATTACACCAGATGTGGTTAAAAAAATTATTATTAAAGAAAAACCCGATGTCTTGCTACCAACAATGGGGGGTCAAACAGCTTTAAATATTGCTCTCAGTTTATCTGAAAATGGAACTTTAAAAAAATATAATGTTGAGTTGATTGGGGCAAACTTAACAGCAATTAAAAAGGCTGAAGAAAGAGAGAGTTTTTATAAAGCGATGAAAAAAATAGGACTAGACTGTCCTAAAGCTGAGATAGCAAGAAGTGTTAAAGAATCATATCAATCTCTAGAAAAATTAGGTCTTCCAGTAATCATTCGTCCGTCTCTAACTTTAGGAGGAACAGGTGGTGGTATCGCAAATACCAAAAAAGAATTTGATGAAATAATTAAGTCTGGACTTCAAAACTCTCCGATTCATGAGATCTTGATTGAAGAGTCAATTGCTGGATGGAAAGAATATGAAATGGAAGTAGTAAGAGATAAAAATGATAACTGTATTATTGTATGTTCAATTGAAAATTTAGATCCGATGGGCATCCATACAGGAGACTCTATTACTGTAGCTCCCGCATTAACTCTTACAGATAAAGAGTATCAAGTTATGCGCAATGCATCGATAGCTTGCTTGAGAGAAATTGGCGTAGAAACAGGTGGGTCTAATGTTCAATTTGCTGTAAATCCAAAAAATGGAAGATTAGTCATAATTGAAATGAATCCAAGAGTTTCAAGATCTTCAGCATTAGCATCTAAAGCTACAGGTTTTCCAATTGCAAAAATAGCTGCAAAGTTAGCTGTAGGATACACACTTGATGAACTTGATAATGAAATAACAAAAGTAACACCTGCTTCATTTGAGCCTACAATAGATTATGTTGTAACAAAAATACCTCGTTTTACTTTCGAAAAATTTCAAGTTACAAAGCCCTTGCTCTCAAGTTCCATGAAATCAGTTGGAGAAGTCATGGCAATTGGTCGCTCCTTCAATGAGTCGATGCAAAAAGCTTTGAGATCTCTTGAGGTTGGGTTTGAAGGATTTGATAAGGTAGAAAAAACTAGTAATCAAAAAATATTAACAAAAAAAAATATTCTTACTGAGTTAAAAAAACCAGTTGTTGATAGAGTTTTACTTGTTGCTCAGGCGCTAAGATTTGGAAAGTCTATTAAAGAAATATATAATGCCTCGAAAATAGATCCATGGTTTATAGGCCAAATAAATGAGATTATTGAGAAAGAAAATGAGATAAAGAAGAAAGGCCTGCCAAAATCAGCTTTAGAATTTCAAAAAATTAAGGCAATGGGATTTTCTGATAAAAAATTAGCTCAATTAGTAAATAAAAAGCCGGAGAATATTCTTAATATTAGAAATAAACTGAAAATATTTCCTGACTTTAAAAGAATAGATACTTGTGCCGCTGAGTTTAAGTCATTAACGCCATATATGTATTCAACATATAAAAAGAATGAAGTTTCAAATACATTTTGTGAATCAAAACCATCAAGCAGAAAAAAAGTTATTATATTAGGGAGTGGTCCTAACCGAATTGGTCAAGGAGTTGAATTTGATTATTGCTGTGTTCACGCATCCTTTGCAATTAAAAAAATGAACTATGAAACTATAATGATTAATTGTAACCCTGAAACAGTTTCAACTGATCCCGATACGAGTGATAGACTTTATTTTGAACCTTTAACAAGTGAAGACGTATTTGAGATAATTAGAAAAGAAAAATTAAATGGAAAACTAATGGGAGTAATTGTGCAGTTTGGAGGACAAACTCCCTTAAAACTGTCTAGTTTCCTAGAAAAAATGAAAATCCCAATATTGGGCACATCTGTTGACTCAATTGATCTTGCTGAAGATAGAGAAAGATTTAAAAAAATTGCTGAAGAGCTTAACCTACTGCAACCAGCTAATGGTATTGCTTTTTCGGAAAAAGAAGCTTTTCAAATAATTGGTAAAATTGGATTTCCTGCAGTTATTAGACCTTCTTATGTACTTGGAGGAAGAGCAATGGAAATTGTTCATAACAAGGAAGAACTTAAGAAATATTTTAAACAAGCTGTCATTATTTCAGGTGATAGCCCTGTATTGATTGATAGTTACTTGAAAGATTCAATTGAAGTGGACGTAGATGCAATTTCTGATGGTAAAAACATATTAATTGCTGGGATTATGGAGCATATCGAAGAGGCAGGCATTCACTCAGGAGATTCAACTTGCACTCTCCCACCATATTCTCTCTCAAATAAAATAATTGAAAATATAAAAAAACAAACAGTTAAGCTGGCTAAAGCTTTAAATGTCAAAGGGCTACTAAATATACAATTTGCAATACAAAATAATAATATTTTTTTATTAGAAGTTAACCCGAGAAGTAGTAGAACAGTTCCATTTGTGGCTAAGGCTACTGGAAATCAAATAGTAAAAATTGCTTCAAAAGTTGTAATGGGTAAAAAATTAAAACCTAATGATTTAAAAGAGCAAAAGAGTAATTTCATAGCAATAAAAGAGCCTGTCTTTCCTTTCAAACGTTTTCCTAATGTTGATACAATATTAGGGCCAGAAATGAAGTCTACAGGTGAAGTAATGGCAATTGATACTAGCTTTGAAAGCGCGTTCATTAAATGTCAATTAGCTGCCTCTAATCCACTACCACAAAAAGGAACTTTATTTGTATCAGTTAAAGACACTGATAAAGCTAAGATACTTCCGGTTATTCGATCATTCAGCAAACAAGGCTTTAAAATAATGGCTACTTCTGGCACTGCTCAATATCTAATAGACGGCGGAGTTAAAACAAAAGTAATAAATAAGGTTTCTCAGGGTTCTCCACATTGCGTTGATGCATTGCTAGATGATAAAATTGATATTGTAATAAATACAACTGAAACAAGAAAATCAATTAATGACTCATTTGGGATTAGAAGAACAGCACTAATTAAAAATATTCCATATTCTCTGACAGTTTCTGGTGCAAGAGCCTGTATTAATTCTATAAAAAGACTGAAAGCTGAAGATATTACAGTTAATTCTATTACTAATTTTCATTAATCAAGAGGGACTTTACCCAACGATTTGGTGTTCTTGATAGCAAATGCAGTTTTAACACTAGAAATATTTTCATAAGAAGTGACTTGATTAGTTAAGAAGTTATTAAAATCTTCCATGTTTTTTGAAATACATTTGAGTATAAAATCCACTTCTCCATTTAACATGTAACATTCTCTTACCTGTTCCCATCCCCAGACAAGTTTCTCAAATTGCCTTAAGCTCTCTTCATTCTGATTTTTAAGACTTATGAAAATCCATACAGTTAGGTCAAAGCCTAATTTTGATGCGTTTATATTAGCTCTATATTCATCAATAAATCCAGCTTGTTCTAAATCTCTAACACGTCTTAACGTCGGTGGTGGGGACATATTAATTTTCTTGGCCAAGTCTAAATTAGATATTCGTCCTTCATCTTGTAATATTCTTAATATTTTAAGATCTGTACTGTCTATTTGTTTCTTCACCACTATTCTACAGGCCAATCAGTTTTGAATGTTACATAATTAATTTGAATACATCTTCTTTCTTTCTTAATTTTCTTTTTTTCTAGACCATGCCACGAGTCTTTTTCAGCTGTAAAAATATATCCATAATTATTTTTGTAAGGAATTGTTTTAGCAATACTCAAATCAGGATTATAAAAATCAGTTCCAAGATTTTCATCCTCACCATATTTATTCACAAATATTATACTAGACATAAGTTTTTCTTTAATATCACAATGAGGCTCTAGCCAAAAACAATCTTTATCTTCTTTTTCCTCAACTCGAACATAGTATTTTGCCAAATTGAAATTTAACATTTCTTCCACAATATTTTGACATTCTTTAGATTGCATTTCTGAAATTAAATCTCTTAAATGTGGAAATTCATTTTGATTTTGATGATCAACAAAAACTCTTAATTTTGATAATAAGTCTTTTCCAGTTTTATCCCCTGCTCTTGTTCCATCAAAAATTACTTCTCCAGATGGAATAGGCGTCTTATAGATTTCAATTATTGTTTCTTCAGATAATGGTTCATCAATAGTCCAATAATTAAATGGACTTTGGTACTTAGACGATTTTGTTCTTAGAGAATTAATAAGTGTCATAGTTATTTAAACTTATTTCTTAATTTACTAGCAATAATAGCAGTTTCATTTATGTAGTCATGTTTAAATTCATTTAGTTTATTTTCAAGCTTTCTAACCAATCCCGCTGATGATATAAAATCGTTAAAATCTTCAATTCTATTTTTAGATTTCACGCTACTTAGACGAAATACATAAACTGATTTCATTGACACAATTGCTTCAGATATCATTGAAACTGAATCAGAAGTACAAATTATGTATTTTGAAAAACCTAATAAAGCTAAGTATGGATTACTTTTGGTATCGGACCAAACAATATCACTTTTATTAAATTCAGTATTTATTTTATCTATAATTTTTTTTTCAGTTCTCCTTGAAAATAGAAAAAAAAACCTGATCTCTTGATTTTTCTTTATATTCTTTATTTTCTCTATAAGTCTTTCTAGCTCAACCTCGTCAAATTTATAATTATTACTTTGTCCTCCTAATAGGACTAAACAAATTGGCCTATCATCAAAACTAATGACATCAGAAAACTTTTCCATTTCACTTTTGATAAGATTTTCAGATATATGATTTATTGCTAAATTTGTAGTGTATGAATTTGGAAAATCTATTTTATCGTGTTTTGGGGAAATAATTGCATCAAATTCATCAAATTTAGATTTGGGATTTTGAATATGTATAGTTACTACTTTATTCTTATATTTTCTTTTTAAAAAAAGAGATAAGTAAACGCTTTTTCTACCGCATGTAATAATAAATTTAGGAGGATTTGTTTTTTTAAAATCAAAAAGGTTGCTAAAAGCACTACTAAGAATAGGTACTATGCCAACTGGTAGAATGTTCCAAGGAAAGTTTAGTTTAACTTCCTTTAGAGTATAATCTAATTTCATCGCTAGAGCTAACCCTTTAACCTGGCTGACCATTCCTGCTGATCCATCTGTGATACACCAAGCCGAATTTTCTCTATTGAAACTATCCATTAAATTATTAATTATAATATATCTAAAAATACTTTAATTTTTAGAATTAAAATATACATTTATTTAAATCGTATGCATTCTAAAGTCTTAATTATTGGTTCTGGGCCCGCTGGCTATACAGCTGCAATTTATGCTGCAAGAGCAATGCTTAAACCAACATTGGTTCAAGGTTTACAACCTGGAGGTCAATTAACAATCACAACAGATGTTGAAAATTATCCAGGATATGGTGATGTCATTCAAGGACCGTGGTTAATGGAGCAGATGGAAACCCAGGCAAAGAATGTTGGAACGAACATCATTAATGACATGATTAAATCAGTTGATTTTGAAAATAGACCCTTTACCGCGGTCAGTGAAAATGGTGATACATACACTGCTGACTCCATTATCATTTCAACAGGTGCTCAAGCAAGATGGTTGGGTCTAGAGAGTGAACAAAAATTTCAGGGATATGGTGTTTCAGCATGTGCAACTTGTGATGGGTTCTTTTTCAAAGATAAAGAAGTAGTAGTGGTCGGTGGAGGTAACTCTGCTGTTGAAGAAGCACTGTTTCTAACAAGTTTTGCCTCAAAAGTGCATCTTGTTCACAGAAGAGACACTTTGAGAGCTGAAAAAATTTTACAGGACAGACTCTTAAATCACACAAAAATAAATTGTATTTGGAACAACCAGCTTGATGAAATTTATGGTGAAGATAATCCGCCAAACGTTCAAGGTGTTAAGCTTAAAAGTACGTTAGATGGCTCAATAACCGATTTGAAAGTTGATGGTGTATTTATTGCAATAGGACATGATCCAGCAACACAGATCTTTAAAGGAAAGGTTGAAATGGATGATGAGGGCTACATAATTACAAAACCCGATTCTACTGTAACTAGTGTTGAGGGAGTTTATGCGGCTGGAGATGTCAAAGATAAAACATTTAGGCAAGCTGTTACTGCTGCAGGAATGGGATGTATGGCTGCTCTTGAGGCTGAAAAATTTATCTCAGGATTAGAATAATTTTATACAACTACTAGACAAGTTCAGAACAAAAATTTGATATTCTCTCGCAAGCGCTTGACAATAGCTCGTCGGAAGTAGCATATGATATTCTAAAATAACCTTGAAGTCCAAAAGCTGATCCTTGAACCACGGCAACACCCGCCTCTTCGAGTAATGCGGTCACTATATCTTCATCATTATTAAGTACTTTTCCATTCTTCGTTTTTTTTCCTACAAGACCGGTACAATTTGGAAATACATAGAAAGCCCCTTCTGGTTTTATGCATGTAATTCCATCTATCTTATTAAGTGAGTTCACAACAAAATCTCTTCTTTTTTTAAAAACTTCTGCTCGAGATTTTAAAAAGTTTTGATCTCCACTGAGAGCTTCCACTGCTGCAGCTTGACTGATAGAACTTGGATTGCTTGTAGATTGGGACTGAAGTTTTCCCATAGCTTTAATTAATTTTTTTTCTCCAGCGGCATATCCTATTCTCCATCCTGTCATAGCATAAGCTTTACTGACTCCATTTATTATTAAAGTTTGATCTTTTATATTTGGATTAACCTCTGAAATTGTCTTAAATATAAATCCATCGTAAACAAGATGCTCATATATATCATCAGTCATTACGTTTACGTGTGAATTACTTTCTATTACCTTAGAAATTTCAAATAGTTCAGCTTCACTGTAACAGATGCCAGTTGGATTTGAGGGCGAGTTTAAAATGACCCACTTTGTTTTTTCATTGATATTTTGAGATAGTTGTTCTGCTGTAATTTTAAAATTTGAATTTTCATCACACTCAACAAAAATAGATTTCCCTCCTGCAAAGGCTACTATATCAGGGTATGAGACCCAATATGGAGCAGGAATAATAACTTCATCCCCTGGATCAACACTTGCTAAAAGTGCATTAAAAATAATCTGTTTGCCTCCTGTACCAACAGAAATTTGATCAGCGGAATAAATTATCTTATTTTCACGTTTGAATTTTTCAATAATAGCATTCTTTAAAGAAGGTGTTCCATCAACTGCTGTATACTTCGTTTCACCATTATTAATTGCTTCAATTGCCGCTTTCTTTATATTTTCGGGTGTATCAAAATCTGGTTCACCTGCACCAAGACCTATAATATCAGCTCCTGCAGCCTTTAGCTCTCTGGCTTTGTTGGTAACTGCCATTGTTGCGGAGGGTTTAATTCTTGAAATATTTTCTGATAAAATTGTCATATTTTTTGTCTATAAATGTAATTATTAGATTTTTCACAATCACAAGCTATATTTAATACGTAGGAACAAAAATGTCTAAAAATAAAATTCTCAAAACTGTGTCTGATTATAAGCCAGCGGGAGATCAGCCCCAAGCAATACAGGAAATAGTAGAGAATATATCAAAAAAAGAAGATGATCAGGTTTTGCTTGGTGTTACAGGCTCAGGAAAAACATTCACAATGGCAAAAATTATTGAGAAAACTCAAAGACCAACTCTGATTCTTGCTCCAAATAAAACTTTAGCAGCTCAGTTATATGGCGAAATGAAGTCTTTCTTTCCAAATAATGCGGTTGAGTACTTTGTTTCATATTATGATTATTACATTCCTGAAGCATATGTACCTCGTTCAAATACATACATTGAAAAAGAGGCTTCGATAAATGAACAAATTGATCGAATGCGTCACTCTGCAACTCAATCTCTTCTTGAAAGAGATGATGTTATTATAGTTGCAAGTGTTTCTTGTATTTACGGAATTGGCTCAGTTGAAACGTATCGTACTATGACAATCAAACTTGAGGAAAATCAAAAAATTGGACGAAATGAAATTGTACAGAAGCTTATTGCATTACAATATACTCGAAATGATACCGATTTTCATAGAGGGACTTTTAGGGTAAGAGGAGATTTAATTGAAATATTCCCATCACATTATGAGGATAGAGCATGGAAAATATCTCTTTTTGGGGATGAGCTCGAAAGTATAAATGAATTTGATCCACTTACTGGAAAAAAAACTGAAACACTTTCAAATATAAAAATTTATGCAAATAGTCACTACGTTACTCCAAGACCTACATTACAAAATGCAATTAAACAGATTAGAAAAGATCTTGAGTCACGTATTCCAGAGTTTAAAAAAGAAAATAAATTAATTGAAGCACAAAGAATTGAGGAGCGAACAAAATTTGATCTTGAAATGATAGAAGCTACGGGTAGTTGTCCAGGTATTGAAAATTATTCTCGATATCTATCGGGAAGAAAACCCGGAGAACCACCTCCAACTCTTTTTGAATACCTGCCTGAAAACTCTCTGTTATTTGTCGACGAAAGTCATGTTACTGTACCTCAGCTTGAGGGAATGTATAAAGGAGATAGAACTAGAAAACACACATTATCTGAATATGGTTTTCGATTGCCTTCATGTAAAGATAATAGACCTCTTAAGTTTGAAGAATGGGAAATAATGAGGCCACAAAGTTTGTTTATCTCTGCTACTCCAGGACCATGGGAATTAAAAAAAACACAAGGTGTTTTTACTGAACAAATTATCAGACCAACTGGTCTAATAGATCCTGAAGTAGAAATAAGGCCTGCAAAAAGTCAAGTTGAAGACCTCATATCAGAATGTAAAAAAGTTGTTAAAAATAAATACAGAGTTCTTGTCACAACTTTAACAAAGAGAATGGCAGAGGATCTATCTGAGTATATGCATGAAAATGGGATCAAAGTAA
The DNA here is from genome assembly GCA_038103905.1 of Candidatus Pelagibacteraceae bacterium. GTDB lineage: Bacteria > Pseudomonadota > Alphaproteobacteria > Pelagibacterales > AG-422-B15 > CABYIR01. The sequence continues at coordinate 22,834 of JAYNZW010000002.1, forward strand.
AATACATGCATTCAGACATTGATACTCTGGAAAGAATAGAAATAATTCGAGACTTAAGAAGAGGTATGTTTGATGTACTAGTAGGCATTAATTTACTTCGTGAAGGCTTAGATATACCTGAATGTGCATTAGTAGCAATTCTAGATGCTGATAAAGAAGGCTTTTTGAGATCAGAACGTTCTTTAGTTCAAACAATTGGAAGAGCAGCAAGAAATGTGGATGGTAGGGTAATTTTATATGCCGATAAAAAAACTGATAGTATGAAAAAAGCAATTGAAGAAACTAAAAGAAGAAGAAAAATACAGGAAAAATTTAATAAAGATAATAATATTACCCCAAAAACAATTAAACGAGATATAAGTGATATACTCGAAAGCATTTACGAAAGTGACCGAGTTAATGTGGAACTTCCTGAGAGTGAGGAAAAACACTTAGTTGGTAATAATTTAAAGAAGCACTTAGATAGCTTAAAAAAGAAAATGCTAAATTTTGCAGAAGATTTAAATTTTGAAGAAGCGGCTAAGTTAAGAGATGAAATAAAAAGATTAGAAAATAACGAATTAGAATTACCTAATATAAGATCAGTAAATTATAAAAGAAAAAAAAGAAAAAAATATTTTAATTAAATGATAACAAGCTCTATTTTAGTAATCTTTGGTCTTCTTTTATTACTTTACTGTGCAGATCGCATGATTATGTTCGCAGACATAATTGCTAAAGAATTTTCACTTTCACCTATCTTAATTGGCCTAACAATCGTAGCATTTGGAACATCGGCTCCTGAATTAGTCATAACTATAATTGCTTCCTTGAAGGATGTTCCGGCAACTGATGCAATAATTGGAAATGTTATTGGTTCTAATATAGCAAATCTGATACTAATTTTGGGTGTATCAGCGTTATTCTTTAAAATTGATTTAGGAAAAGTTAAGAATGCTACAAATGCATACTTGTTTTTTATAACTTTCTACTTTGCTTTTATTTTTTTTATAGATACAGCATTTAAATTCATTTTTGCAATTGGTTTTTTTATTTTTCTAATAGGTTTTATTTATTACTTAAAAAATTATCAAAATGAGCTCACTGATGATGACGATGATCATAATCAAATTTTCCAAAAGTCTGTTTATATAAAATTAATATTTACCTTTATTGGAATATTTATTGGTGGAAAATTATTTTTAGATAACTCACTTTATCTGTTTAAATATTTGGGTTTACAAGAGACGGTTATAGGTGTTTCAGTTTTAGCGATTGGAACATCACTGCCAGAATTAGCCACAGTAATTTTAGCATATCTTAAAAAGAAAGGAGCAATAGGTATTGGAAATGTTATAGGTAGCAATATTATGAATATATTATTTGTTTTCTTACCAGGGCTACTAATTATTCAAGCTAGAGGTTTAATATTTAATATTCCAGAGAATTCTATCTTTCATATTTATACACTGATACTTTCAACAAGTATGGTTATATTATTATCATTATTAAAAATAAAAATTGGTAAATTCATTGCTTTGTTATTTACTGGATTTTATGCTACTTACATTTGGAACATTGTATGACAAAAAAAAGAACAGTTTTGATTACTGGTGGCGCAAAACGAGTGGGTAAAGAAATAGCCTTATCTCTTGCAAGCAAAGATACAAACCTAATCATTCACTACAATAAATCGATAGAAGAAGCCAAGAAATTAAAGCTACTAGTAGAGGATAAAGGGTCTAAATGTGCCTTGATAAAGAACGATCTAAGTAATCAGAAAAACATAAAAAAAGTCATTGATAGTTCTAAAAAGTTTTTTGGAACAATTAATTGTTTGATAAATAATGCTTCATTATTTTTGAATGACAATGTTGAGAATTTTTCAGATAAATTGTGGAATGATCATTTAAATATAAATTTATTAGCACCTGTAAGACTATCTCAAGAATTTAATAAGCAACTACCGAAAAAATCTCAAGGTCATATTATTAATATACTTGACCAAAATATTTTTAATCCAGATACATCTTTTTTTTCATATAACATATCAAAATCAGCTTTGTATACCGCAACAATCATTTTGGCAAAATCCTTTGCTCCAAATATTAGGGTGAATGCAATTGGACCTGGACCAACGATTAAAAATATTCATCAATCAAAAGAGCATTTTGAAAAATCAGTAAAAAGTACACCACTTAAAATTGGGTCCCCACCATCTGAAATAGTAAAATCGGTTATATTTTTACTTGAATCCAAGGCTATAACAGGTCAATTTATCACTGTTGATGGAGGCGAACATTTAAAATGACATTAAAAAATGTTCTTAAATTGAATTCATTAAGGTCTGAAACTGATTTGATTAATAAAAAATCAGGTTATGATCTTATTTTTCTAAATGATTTCACCTTACAAGCTAATGTCGGCGTCTACAAACATGAAAAAGAAAAATCTCAACCAATTAAAATTAATGTAGTTGCTAAAGTTAGGAATCCAAAAAAAATAAATGATAACAATCTACAGAGTGTTGTCTGTTATAATCAAATTTCTAAAAAAATAAAAAAAATTATTAAATCTGGTCACACAATTCTACTTGAAAAACTAGCAGAAAAGATATTTCAAGAATGTTTTAAAAATAAAAGAATTGAAACAATGAAAATTAGACTTGAAAAACCAGAAGCAATTGAAGGTGCTGCAGGTGCTGGAATTGAAGTAGAGCGTTCACGCATAGAAAAATGAAGAATATTGAAACACTAAAAAAAATAGTAGATCAACAGCCAAAATCTTCAGGAATTTACAAGATGGTAAATGCGAACGACAAGATACTTTATGTAGGAAAAGCCAAAAATATCCAAAATAGACTTAAAAGTTATCTTAACCCTAATAGCTTATCTAATCGTATCAAAAGACTTATGTCTCAGGTTGAGAAGATTGATGTGGTTGTTACTGAAACTGAAAAAGAAGCTCTTTTGCTAGAAGCAAATTTAATTAAAAAAATAAAACCGCAATACAATATTCTACTTCGAGATGATAAATCTTTCCCCTATATTTTGATTAATTATGAGCATGATTATCCTCAAATAAAAAAGCATAGAGGAAAACAAAGTATTAAAGGTAAATATTTTGGACCTTTTGCAACTATTTCCTCTTTAGATTATACACTCAAAATACTTCAAAAGGTTTTCTTATTGAGATCATGTGAAGATACAATATTTGAAAATAGAACAAAACCTTGTCTACTGTTTCAAATAGAGAGATGCAGTGGACCTTGTGTTGATTATACAATTAGTAAAGAAGATTACTTAGACTCTGTTAAGAGTGCAGAAGATTTTCTTTCTGGCAAACATAGTAATTTACAAGAAGAATTATCAATAAAAATGGATAATGAAAGTAATAACCTTAATTTTGAAAAAGCAGCGAGCTACAGAGATAAAATAGTTGCATTAACACAAATTCAAAGTCAACAAAATATAAATTTAAAAGATATTAAAAATACTGATGTCATTTCAATTGCACGACAAGGCAATAGATCATGTATACAAGTTTTCATATATAGATCAGGTCAAAACTGGGGAAATAGATCATATTTTCCAAAACATAGTGATGAAGATCAAACCTCAGAAATATTGGAGAGATTTGTTGTAGATTTTTATACTAAGTACAGTCCACCGCGTGAAGTATTAATAAATCATAAGTTAAATGATGAAAACCTAATTGTATCATCATTACATTCTATTTATGACTTTAAAACTAGATTTAATCTTCCAGTTAAAGGCAAAAAACTAGATATTATTAAGTATGCAAATAGAAACTCTGAAATCTCTCTAAAAAATCACATTGCTCAAAAACTTAGCGACTCTAAAAACCTTGAATCTTTGAGAGATAACCTTGGAATTAAAAAACATATTGGACGTATTGAAGCTTTTGATAACAGTCATTTATTTGGGAAAAATGCTGTCGGTGCTATGGTTGTATACACGAGTGAAGGCTTTGATAAGAAGAGTTACCGCAAATTTAATATTGACTCAAAAAATGTTAAATTGAGTGATGATTATGGAATGATGAGACATGTGCTCAACCGACGATTCAGCAATGAAGCAATTAACGATAATAAAAAACATAACAAACTTCCAGATTTAATTATTATTGATGGTGGCAAAGGACACTATGATTTAGCTAGAGAAATATTAGATGATAAAGGATTAAATAGTATTAGCGTACTTTCAATATTTAAAGGAGAAGGAAGAAAAGAGTCATTGGATCAAATAATATATGACAATCAAAAAGGCTTTATTAAAAAAGATACTTCATCATTTTTCTTTGTACAAAGAATTAGAGATGAGTCTCACAGATTTGCTCTGGGAGCCCATCAGGCAAAACGTAAAAAAGATATGAAATCATCTGAATTGGAGGCTATAGATGGACTTGGTCGCATAAAAAGAAAGTTGCTATTAAATCATTTTGGATCTGTTTTACATATTAAAAATGCTTCACCTCAAGATCTAATGAAGGTAAAAGGTATCCACAAAGGACTTGCCCAAAAAATATATAATTTTTTTAGAAACTAATGAAGCATCTTCCAAATATACTAACTCTATCAAGAATTTTATTATTACCACTTTTATTATTTATGATTTTATCATCAAGTTATCAATTAAATTTATACTCTGTAATATTATTCATATTTGTTTCATTAACTGATTTTCTTGATTGATTAATTGCGAGGTATCACGATAGTACATATGAATTTGGAAAAATGCTTGATCCAATTGCTGATAAATTATTAGTAGTTGGCGTTCTTACAGTCTTAATGATCAATGGAACCATTGCGCACATTAACATTATTCCAGCACTATTAATTATTTTTAGAGAAATTTTTATTTCTGGACTTCGTGAATACGCGGCAAATATTAAGCTTGAAGGCACAATTGATGTTTCTAGCATCGGAAAAGTGAAAACTGCAATTCAAATGATAAGTCTTGTACTTATACTTTTCAGCGCATCAATAGAATATTCGATATTTATTCTAAATATTGGAATTATTTTATTGTGGGCATCAATGGTACTTGCACTTATAAGTGGGTATAAATATTACAGGGCAATTTTTTGATCAAGATCTAACAAGATCGTGAAACTCTTGCATAAATTTAAATGTCTGAGTCTTTTCTCCAGTTTGAAAAATGTTTTCATCTATTGACTGAATTGGTGTAACTTCTGCAGCTGTTCCTGTCAAAAAAGCCTCATCATAATTTGAAATATCCTCTGGCTTTATATATTTCTCTGTGACAGAAAAACCATTTTTAGAGACCATCTCAATAACTGTTTGGCGAGTAATTCCATTTAAAAAACAATCTGGAATAGGAGTATGAATTTCATTACCTTTAATAAAAAATATATTTGCACCAGTGCCCTCTGCTACATAACCTCGATAATCAAGCATAAGAGCATCATTGTATCCCTTTTCTTCTGCAAATTCCTTTGACATTGTACAAATTACATATGGTCCAGAAGCTTTAGCTTCACAAGGAGCTGTATCGGGTGATGGTCTTTTCCAAGGTGATGTAATTAATCTTAAACCTGCTTTTCTATCTTCTATTTTAAAGTATGATGCCCAATCATCCCACAAAGCAATAGCAACATTTATATCTGCGCTTGAAGTAGAAAGGCCCATTTGTTGACTTCCTCTCCATGCTATTGGACGGACATAGCAGTCCTTTAAACCCATCTTATTTATAAGCTCATCTTTTGCGACATTAATCTCATCCATGCTAAAAGGAATCTTAATACCTACAATTTCGGCTGATTTAAATAGCCTTTTAGTATGTTCCATGGACTTGAAAATTTTACCGTTATAAGCCCTCTCACCCTCAAAAACTGCACTTGCATAGTGCATTCCTTGGGTAATTATGTGGCATCTTGCATCATTCCAATCAATGAAATTGCCATTCATCCAAATAATACCGTCTCTATTATCGAAAGGTTTTGAGTTCATAAGCTAAAAAAATAATAACTGAGAAATAGCTAATTAACATAAATATTTCTTGATTAATATCTATTTTTAAAATTATTATGTCATAATGTCTGACTTAAATTTTAATGGTCCGAAGGGATCACCTCTTCTTTATCTGAGAGAAGATAAAGTAAAAGAGTCTTTAAATACTTTTTTTAATGTCTCTAAAAATTTTGAAAAGATTATTCTCAGTAAAATAAATAATGACACATTTGGAATAGCGGATATTAGATGTCTTTTGATCATTAACTTAAATCCAGGAATAATATTTAATGAACTTATGGAGGAGCTGGATATAAGTAAGCAAAGTCTTAATCGAGTTTTAAAAAAACTTATACTCAAGAATTTTATAATTCAGAAAATCAATTTAGAAGATGGTAGAAAAAAAAATCTATATCTATCAAATCAAACCAATAGAATGCTAGATAATATATTAGAGCCAATTCTAAAAGATATATCTGACGCCTTTCAGAAATCTGGCTCTAATTCTGTTCAAGGCTTTAATCAAATTATAAATAATATTGTGAAAAGAAAAAAAAATGAGTACTAAATTTCACCTGCTGATTGTTGATGATGATGATAAAATTAGATCTCTATTGAAATCATTTTTACAGAGTAAAGATTTTTTAGTTTCTACGGCAGAAAATGCAAGTGAAGCAAAAGGAATGATAGATTTTATTAAATTTGATCTATTGATTGTTGATATAATGATGCCCGGTATGAATGGGTTTGACTTAACTCGGGAAATTAGAAATTTTTCAAATGTACCCGTTATTCATTTAACAGCAATGGACGAAAAAAAAGATGTTATTTATGGCTTAGAAATGGGGGCTGATGATTATATTGCTAAGCCATTTGAACCAAAAGAGCTTGAACTTAGAATAAATAATATTTTAAAGAAAAGTTCCGTCAAATCAAAAAATAAAACACTTCAACTGAATAATATTTTGCTTGATTTAAGTACTGGTTCAATAAAAGGCTTAGATAAAGACCTATCACTGAGTGAAAATGAGGTAAAGATATTAGAAATTTTATCTTCCAAGCCAGGAGAATCTTTTGAGAGAGAGTTTCTAATAAAATCACTAGGTTTTAATCAAGAAAGAACATTAGATGTATGTATCAATAGACTGAGAAAAAAAATAGAAAAAAACCCAAAAGTTCCAAAGTACCTTAAAACCAAAAGAGGCTCTGGCTACGTTTTATGGATAGATTGATATGAGGATTAAAGATTTTTTACCACAAAGCTTACTTGGAAGAACGACATTAATAGTTGTTTTTCCATTCATAGTATTTCAACTTATTATTTTATCATATTATTACAACAGCTTATGGGAAAGAACATTACATCAACTGTCAAGGACTGTGGTTCAAGAAATTAGTCTCATATTAAATTTATATAATTCTAATAGTGAATTAAATTTTGATACCTATGAAGATCAATTAAAATTTGAAGTAAAAATATATGATTCTTTACCTGATTCTGTAAACAGAATTAAACTTAAAGAAGATATAATTTATGAAACTCTTAGGGATGAGTTAAAAAATATTGCTTTATCAAAAGTATATATTGATGAAATCAGAGAAACTGATGAATTCTATATCATACTTCCATCTAACACAAAATTTTTTAAGTTCATACTTCATAAAAACAGAATAACAACCTCTAGAAATCATATTTTTTTAGGATGGCAAATTATTTCTGCACTAATACTAATAATCATTTCTATGCTTTTTCTTAAAAATCAAATTAAGCCAATTATTAATCTTGCAAAAGCTGCAGAAAGTTTTGGAAAAGGGCAAAACATTGATGACTTCAAGATATCTGGAGCTTCAGAAGTTAAACTTGCTGCCAACGAATTCTTAAAAATGAAAGATAGAATTTTAAAACAAATTGATCAACGCTCACTCATGCTTGCCGGTGTAAGTCATGACTTAAAAACTCCTTTAACTCGTATGCGTTTACAAACTGAAACAATCGAAAAAGAGGTAATAAAAAAATCACTTAATGATGAAATACAACATATGAATGAAATGTTAAGTGAATACCTAGAATTTTCATCAACAGAGCAGCAGGTAAAAACTGGAAATATAAATCCAGTAGAAGCGATATTAAAAATAAAAAATGATATCAACTTTATAGACAAGCATATTGAAGTTGAAGTGACTAAAAGTAATGACTCACTTGTAAATGAAAATATATTTAATCGTATTATAATAAATATACTTAATAATTCTATTCTATATGCAGACCATATAAAGATATTAATAGAAATGAGCAGTAAATTTATTTTAATTGATATACATGATAATGGCTCTGGTATTCCAGATGATGAAAAGGAAAATGTATTAAAACCATTTTATCGTATTGATAAGAGTAGAAATCAAAACAAAGCGAACTCTGGACTGGGGCTGTCTATTTCAAAATCTTTACTCTCACAAATCAACGGAACGATAAACCTGGAAGACAGCTATCTTGGAGGTTTGGCTGTAAAGATAAAGATTGAAAACCAGTAAAATTATATGAATAATATCTTGATTAAATTTCTTATCTTCTTTTCAAGAATTTCAATCATAGGAACAAGAGGGATTTTCAGAAAATTTTTTATATCTATAATAAGATTACTTTCCAAAGAATCTGGCGCTATTAATCTGACAATAAATCATGTTCCGTTCAGAATTTTTTTCGATACTGATTTCAAGGCTATTTTTCAAAATTATAATTTAAAGGAAATAAATTTTCTTATTAATAATCTTAGAAAAGATGGTGCATTTATAGATATTGGAGCTAATTATGGCTATTATTCTCAGACTATTAGCTTTCATAACTGTACTAATAAAATCATATCCGTTGAACCCAACATAAAATTTGTACCAAGAATTCAAGAAAATCATTCATTATTGTTGGCACATAAAAAAAGTATTTCACCTATTATTGTTGAAAATTGTGCTGTTAGCGATAATGAGGATGACGCTTTTCTTAATTTGAATCTTGGTTTTGGATCAGCATATTTAGAAAAAACGAATTCTTCTACATCAATAAAGATTGTATGTGATACTCTTTTAAATATACTTGAAAGACATAACATAAAAAATATCTCAGGTATCAAAATTGATATTGAAGGGCATGAAGATAAGGCTTTAATTCCTTTCTTTAAAAAAGCAGATCAAAACTTGTATCCAAAAATAATCCTAATTGAATATACAAGCAGTGAAGGCTGGAATTCAGATATAATTTCTTTTCTTAAAGAGTTGGGCTATAATGAAGAATTCAGAACAAAAGCAAATATGGCACTTAAGTTAAGTAGCGATTGAAGCTAACTCTTTTGATCTTTTTTTTGCCTTAATAATTGCTTTATTTAAAATATCATAAAATTTATTTGAAGAAAGCAGTGACTTTATTGCTGCATCTGTTGTACCACCCTTGCTGGTAACTTTTTGCCTAAGAATCTTTGGGTGTTCTTTTTTATTAACCATTAGTAAAATTGAACCTAAAAAAAGATGGATAATCATTTGATCAGATAATTTAAAGCCATTTTTCAAAGCAATTTTTGTTAATGTCTCAATAAAGAAATAAACATACGCTGGCCCACTTCCAAATATAGCAGTAAATGAATCAATCTGTGACTCTCTACCAACCTCAACAACTTGTCCAACAAGACTAAAAAATTGTTTTGATAATTTTTTTGCCTTTGGTGTTGTTTTCTTATCAAAGTAAACAACTGAAGAACCCATTCCAACAGATATTGGAGTATTTGTCATTGATCTCACAATATTATAATTTTGATTGGTTAGCTTTCTCAATGTAGATGTTTTTTTGCCTGCAATAATAGAAACTATAACTGATTTTTTTGTTAAATTTATTAAGTTTAAAGAAAATAGTCCTTTAAGCTGATTAGGTTTTACAGCTAGCAACACGATATCAGGTATTAAATTTTGGAAATCTTCTTGTTTTTTAATTAAAACTAATTTCTTTTTTTTGCTTAAATTTAAAAGCTCTTTTGAGGGTTTGGGCTCAAGAACCAGAATTTTTTTATGTGTAAATTTATTCCTTATTAATGCATGTATAAATGAAATGCCCATATTACCAGCACCTATAATTAAAACAGTTTTACTACTAATTGCCTTCATTTCTTCTTAATTCCTCTTTATTCACTTTTCTTTCTTTTCTGAAGGTTTTTAATATTTCTATTTCATCTTTAAATATACTTGAGAACTCATAAATATTTAAAAATATCTTTGCGGCAAAAGTTTTTAAATTATTTCTAGGTTTCATTGAGGATAAAATATTATTAGTTTATATTAAAATACATGATCTATCTCGATTATCCATCCATTAGTCCAATTATATTTTCTATAGGTTCATTTGAAATCAGATGGTATTCAATAGCTTATATAATCGGATTTTTATTTGCATGGCAATATATTAAATTATTGTCAAATAAAAAAGCATTATACGGCTTCAAAACAAATCTTGAGAGTCAGTCAATAGATGATCTTATTTTTTATTCTATAATTGGCTTAATTATTGGAGCGCGCCTCGCTTATGTAATTTTTTATAATGGAGGATATTATTTAGATAATCCCCTACGTGCATTCTACATATGGGAAGGCGGTTTATCATTTCATGGTGGCTTAGCAGGAATTATAACTGCCATTTTTTACATACAACAAAAATATAAAATAAAATTTTATATCATAAGTGACTTAATTTGCTCATCTGCCCCTGTTGGGATTTTTTTTGGAAGAATTGCAAATTTTATAAATGGAGAATTGTATGGAAGACCTGCATCATCCTTATTTGGCATGATCTTTCCCAATACAGATGGTCAAGTTAGGCATCCAAGTCAATTATACGAGGCCTTTTTTGAGGGTATCATTATTTTTTTGATACTTAATTTTCTAATCTTTGGATTTAGAAAATTGTCAAATCCAGGATTCATTAGTTCAGTTTTCCTAATCCTTTATGGATCATTTAGATTCTTAATTGAATTTACTCGTGAACCTGATGCGCAATTAGGATTTATTTTTAGTTTCTTTACAATGGGAATGCTACTATCGATACCAATGATAATTGCAGGATTTATAATGTTGTTCTTTATAAAAAAAAGCAATGCAGATTGAGCCTAAAGATAAAGTTCTAAGCATCATCCAAGAGAAGGGGTATATTTTTCTTGATGAATTCATTGATATCTCACTAAATAAATTAGAATTAAGCTATTATAGATCAGAAAATCCTTTAGGAAAAAAAGGTGATTTCATTACTGCTCCTGAAATATCTCAACTTTATGGTGAGATAGTTGGAGTCTATATCGCTAATTATATTAAAAAAAATAATATTAAAAAATTTAATTTAATTGAACTAGGCCCTGGAAAAGGGACTCTGATGAGCGATGTTACAAGGGTTTTATCCTCAATTACAAATAATCAGATTAATTATGATATTCATTTTGTTGAAATTAATGAGAGCTATAAAGTGAATTTAGCTACACTGTTTACAGGTTGTAATATACATTCCTCAGTTGATCAATTACCAAATGACTATTCCATTATAATAGCTAATGAGTTTTTTGATGTCTTTCCAATTATTCAAGGTCAAAAAATCGATAATAATTTATATGAAACAATAGTTATAATGAATTCTGGTAAGTTTATTTTTGATAAAAAAGAAATTAGAAATGAGTACAAGTCATTATTTAATTTAGATTTATTAGATAATAATCAGATTGTTGAGACATCGCCAGTTGCAAATTTAGTTTTTGAAAAGATAACTAAGCTTTTACTAAAAAACTCAGGAATGATGATAGTCATGGATTATGGTTACACATCTGCGCCTAAAATCAGCACCCTCCAGTCTATTAAAGATAATAAAAAGACTAATTTTCTTGATAATATTGGAAGACAAGATTTAACATCGAGCGTCAACTTTAAAAATTTTTTGGAAATTCTTGGAGAAAATAAAATAAGCAGTAAATCAATACAAACTCAACGAGAATTCTTAATAAATAATGGTATTAATTATCGTGCCGAAATGCTCATAGAAAAAAATAAGGAAAAAGAAAAAGAAATTTTAAGCCAAGTATCAAGATTAATTGATATCGATAAAATGGGTAACTTATTTAAATTTTTACAATTTAGCACTAATACATAATGTTTTTTTCAAAAAATTTACTTGGTGTGGATCACTGCTTCTTTACAAAATTAGGTGGAGTTTCAACTGGTCAATATTCAAGTTTGAATTGTGGCAAAGGATCGAGTGATGATAGAAAAAAAATAAATAAAAATTTAAAATTTGTAGCAAATTACTACGACTTAAGCATTAATAATATTTTCACGTTACATCAATTTCACTCAAATAAAGTTCTAGAAATAAATAATCATAATTTAAGAAGACATAATTTATATTTTGATGGATTAGTAACAAATAAAAAAAATATAATTCTAGGAATTTTAACTGCTGACTGTGCACCAGTATTATTTTACGACCCAATCAAACAAGTAATTGGTGCATGTCATGCTGGATGGAAAGGAGCATTAAGTGGTATAATTGAAAATACTATAAGCAAAATGCAAGAGCTTGGCTCAAAGCCACAAGACATTAGATGCGCTATTGGTCCTTGTATTGATCAAGAGTCTTATGAAGTTGGAAAAGATTTTTATGATAAATTTTTAAATATTAATCAACGCAACTCAGAATTTTTTATTAAAAAGAGCCTAAAAAAAGGTAAATATAAATTTTCTTTGAGGAATTTTATTGTGAATAAGCTATCAATTCTTGGCATTCGTAGCACTAATTCAATCATTATTGATACCTATAAATCAGAGCACATATGCTTTAGCTATAGAAAGTCATTAAATAAAAAAGAAAATGATTATGGTAGAATGATTTCAACAATTGTTATAAAAGATTAGATATAATGAAAATTATTGCAGGAAATAGCAACCTTCCCCTATCTTCAGACGTTGGCAAATATCTTCAGATTGATCTTGCAAAGGCGACTATACGTAGATTTGCTGATGAAGAGGTTTACGTTGAAATAAAAGAAAATATTAGAGGAGAAGATGTCTTTGTAATCGAGTCCACATCTTACCCTGCTAATGATAATTTAATGGAACTCCTTGTCATTATTGATGCGTTAAAACGAGCATCTGCGAAGCGTATAACTGCTGTACTGCCCTATTTTGGTTATGCTAGACAAGATCGTAAACCAGGTCCAAGAACACCAATATCAGCTAAATTAGTAGCAAATTTAATTTCCACTGCAGGAGCTGACAGAGTTCTAACTGTTGATCTACACGCGGAACAAATTCAGGGATTTTTTGATATACCAACTGATAATCTTTTTGCTGGTCCAGTTTTCTCTAGAGATATTAAAGAGCACTTTGATTTATCAAATCTAGTAGCTGTCTCTCCAGATATCGGTGGAGTAGTAAGAGCGAGAGCGATAGCTAGTAAATTTGGCGCATCAATCGCGATAGTTGATAAAAGAAGGCCAAAAGCTGGCGAAAGTGAAGTTATGAATATAATTGGTGATGTTAATGGCAAAGACTGTATCATTTTGGATGATATTATTGACTCAGCTGGAACTATCTGTAACGCTGCAGACAAATTAATAGAAATTGGCGCAAATAGTGTGACTGCTTATGTAACGCATGGGGTGCTGTCAGGAAAAGCTCTTGTAAGAATAAAAGAATCTAAGTTAAAAGAAGTCGTAATTACAGATACAATCAATAATACAGAAAATGCTAAGGAGCTTAAAAAAATAAGAATCATACCTATTTCTGACCTATTAGGAGAAGCAATAAAGAGAATTTCTGAGGAAAGCTCTGTCTCAAGCCTTTTTGAATTTTAATTAATTTGGCTTGCCTTCTATAATAATTTAATTTAATACCTCTAAAAATATCATGGCAAAAGAAACAAATATTGAAGCTGTAATTAGAGAAGGAGCAGGAAAATCTGCTGTAAAAAAAATTATGGCTGTAGGGAAAATTCCCTCAATTTTATATGGCCTTAATGAAGAACCAGTAAATATTGCCGTTGATAAGATTTTTATACAAAAAGAACTAAATGCCGGTGGTTTTTTAACAAAAATATTTAATCTTAGTATTGATGGTAAAAAAAATCTTGCAATCCCAAGAGATGTTCAATTTCACCCTCTCTCAGATCAACCAATACATGTTGATTTTCTTAGATTATCAGAGGATTCAAAAGTTACCCTAGATATTCCTACGAAGTTTATTAATGAGGAATCATCTCCTGGTCTTAAGCGAGGTGGTGTATTAAATGTTAATAGAAGAACTGTTCAATTGAACTGCCCTGCAAACAATATTCCTGAAGAGTTGGTATTTGATCTTACGGGTCTTGAAATTGGAGATACAATTAGAATTTCAATGGTTAATTTAGATGAGGGTATAACACCAACTATTACTGATAGAGATTTTACTGTTGCATCTGTGGCTGCACCTACGGTAGTTAAAGAACCTGAAGCACAAGCTGAAGCTGCTGAGGGAGATGAAGCAGCTGCTGCAGAAGGCGATGCTGACGCGAAAGCTCCTGACGCTGCGCAAGATTCAAAAGAAGAAGATAAATCTTAAAGATTCTTTTTTAAAAATTTTTTTACCATATACTAGCTATCTATGATTGCTTTGATAGGACTAGGAAATCCTGGAGAAAAATATTCTTTTAATCGTCATAATATTGGGTTCATGACTATTGATAAAATCTGTGAAAACTTGAATGCTGAACCCATTAATGGAAATAAATTTGGTGGCGACAGTTTTAAATTACAAATAAATAGAAAAAAAATTATTATTTTTAAGTCTCATGAATTTATGAATGAATGTGGGCAATCGATATCAAAGCTAATAAAATTTTATAAAATTGAAACAAAAAATATATTTATTTTTCATGATGACTTAGATTTAAAACTTGGAAAAATTCGTATCAAAGAAGGTGGTAATCCTGCCGGTCATAACGGACTAAAATCAATTGATAGCTTTTTAGGCAAAAACTATAATAGAATAAGAATGGGAATTGAACATCCTGGGAATAAGGACTTAGTCATTAAGCATGTGCTATCTAACTTTAAAAAGAACGAATTAGATATATTTAATGAAATAAATGAAAATATCTCAAATAATATTAATTTACTAATTAAAGGCGAATATTCCACATTTATGAATAAAGTTAAAATAAACTAATGGGGTTTAGTTGTGGAATAGTAGGACTTCCAAATGTTGGAAAATCTACTCTATTTAATGCTCTCACAAAAAAAATAGCAGCCGAAGCAGCAAATTATCCTTTTTGTACAATAGAACCTAACGAAGGTACCGTTATTGTACCTGATGATAGGATTTATAAATTAAGTGAGATTTCAAATTCAAAAAAAGTAATTCCTGCTACTTTAAAATTCTACGATATAGCTGGACTTGTCAAAGGGGCCTCAAAAGGTGAAGGTCTAGGAAATAAATTTTTATCACATATAAGGGAAGTTGATGCAATCATTCACTTAGTTAGATGTTTTGAAGATGAAAATATTACTCATGTTAATAATTCAATTGATCCAATTAGTGATTCAGATGTTATTGAAACTGAGCTAATTTTATCGGATCTTGAAATGCTTGAAAAGATAAGTTCAGGTATACAAAAATTAGTTAAAAAAGGGGATAAAGATGCTTTAAAGAAAGCTCAATATATTGATCAGGTAATTTCTCATCTATCAAGTGGAATGGCTGCTAGATCTATTAAAAATATTTCAGAAATAAAAACATATCTAAATGAATATAATTTAATAACACTTAAACCTGTAATTTATGTCTGTAATGTTGACGAAAACTCAATTATCAATGGCAATAAATTCTCGGAAAATTTTAAGAACCATATTAAATCAAATATAATTTTAATTTCTGCAGATATTGAGTCACAAATTGCAACATTATCTGATGAAGAGCAATCTGACTTTTTATCGTCTCTTGGATTAGAAGAGTCAGGTTTAAATAAAATTATTAAAGAAGGCTACAATACTCTCAATTTAATTACTTATTTTACTTCTGGAGAGATGGAAAGTAGGGCGTGGACCATTGAAAAAAATACTCTTGCTCCGGATGCAGCCGGAAAAATCCACACTGATTTTAAAAGTGGATTTATAAGAGCTGAAACTATTTCATCAGAAGATTTTATTGCTTGCAAAGGAGAAGCAAAAGCTAGAGAATTAGGCAAACTAAGAAGTGAGGGAAAGGAATATGCTGTGCAAGACGGTGACGTAATGCACTTCTTATTTAATAATTAAATGAATCATAACCTTGTTTTTCCAACATACGATGAAATTCATGAAAAAGCTGTCAAGCTTGCTGAATTAATTAAAAATAAAAATATAAATTTTACAAAAATGGTCGTTGTCTCAAGAGGTGGCTTTGTTCCAGCATCAGTTGTGGCTTACTGTCTTGGAATCCAAGATGTCGATATTGTCTCAATACAAAGCTATATCCATAGAGAAGCAGGAGAAGCATTTGTTCACCGAGCTCCAAAAACAGATGAAGTTGTTTTAGTTATTGACGATATAGTCGATAAAGGAGGAACTGCAAAAGCACTAAGGGAGTTTATGCCAAATATGCATTTAGCCGTTGTTTACGCTAAGCCAAGAGGTCTTCCTTTAGCGAATACATATGTTGAGGAAATAACTCAAGAAACTTGGCCTGTCTTCCCCTGGGATGAGGAAGACAAAGCCAATCACTAGCTTATTTAATTAGGCGATAAAATAAAGAACCGATAAAGCGCCAATCACAATTGATCCTGCGTTTAAATCTTCATGCCTACCACTTAAAGCTTTAATAACAACATAAGCAATGAAACCTAATGCAATTCCATGTGCAATACTGAATGTTAATGGCATTAATACTGCAGCGAGGACTGCAGGAGCATATTCGCTCACGTCATCCCACTCAATATCTCTCAAATTCTTCAGGAAAAATGTTGCTACAAAAACTAATGCAGGTGCTGTCGCAAAAGCAGGAATACTTTGAGCTAAAGGAGCTAAAAATAAACATACAGCAAAAAGAACTGCAACGGTAACAGCTGTTAATCCTGTTTTTCCACCTTCTTTGACACCAGCGCCAGACTCAATGTACGAAGTTGTATTTGAAGTGCCTGCTAATGCACCCACGGTTGTTGCAACTGAGTCAGCTAAAACAGCTTTTCCAATTCCATCAACCTTACCTTCGTTATCCACTTTACCAGTTAAGTTGGCAACTGAAGTTAATGTGCCTGCAGTATCAAAAAAATCTACAAACAGAAAAGCAAAAGCAACACCTATAAAACCAGAAGTTGCGATTAGACTAAAATCTAGAGAAAAAGCATGAGAGGCAGGAGGAATAGAGCCTACAACACCTTCTATAGAGCTGACTCCCATAACCCATGCTATAATACTTACTGCTAAAATTCCGATTATGATCGATCCAGTTACCCCTCTTTTATCCAGGATAGCCATTATCATGAATCCTACTGCAGCTAGAATAACAGGCATAGATGTAACGTCACCTAAGCCAACAAGCGTTGCTGGATTATCTACAACCACACCAGCATTTTTTAATCCAATGATTGCGAGAAACAATCCTATTCCAGCACCAACTCCAAATTTCATACTTTTTGGGATACTGTTAATGATCCATTGTCTCGCTGGGGTTACAGATAGTAAAATGAAAACTAAACCCGCAACAAAAACTGCTGCTAAAGCTTGTTGGTAAGTGTAACCCATTCCAAATACAACACCAAAAGCAAAAAAGGCATTAAGCCCCATGCCAGGCGCAAGAGCTATCGGCCAGTTAGCCCATAGGCCCATTATTAAACAACCAATAACAGCCGCTATGATCGTTGCGACAAATACACCACCAAAGTCCATTCCTGTTCCTTCAGTAGATAAAATTGCCGGGTTAACAACAATGATATATGCCATTGTTAAGAATGTTGCAAAGCCCGCAACAATTTCTGTTCTTACAGATGTACTGTTACTGCTTAGCTTGAATAAATTTTCTAGCATTCGAATCTCCTAATTATGATTAATATCAATCTACATTATGATCTTGGAGTTTTCGAATAAGATATTTTGAAGATGTGGATAAAATTAATTGTATTTATTTAAATAAATTCAATTAATTAAATGAACCAAATAAGATTTTAGTGCGAGTCTTTCCAAATAGCTTTGTTTGTAAAGTAAAATAAAAATGCAAGAATCAGCAGGTAAATTATTACCTTGAAACCCATTCTCTTTCGTTCCTCAAGTTTTGGTTCGGCCGACCAAGTAAGAAATGTTGTTACATCATGTGCCATTTGTTCTTCAGTGGCTGCTGTACCATCAGTATATTCAACTCCATCTTCATAAAGTACTTGTGGCATCGCTATTCGCATTCCTTTAGCATATTCATTATAATAGACTCCATCGTCCAGATCTGTTCCTTCTGGAGCATCTTTATATCCTAAAAGAAGAGAGTAGATATAATCAGCGCCGTTTGGTCTTGCTTTTACGATCACTGAAAGATCAGGGGGATAAGCTCCACCATTTGCTGCTCTAGCCTGTTGCTCATTCTCCCATGGACTTACAAACTTATCAGATAGAATTGCAGGTCGCATGAACATTTCACCATCTTGGTCAGGTCCAGTTTCAACCTCAAACATTGCAGCCATAGCTTTAGCTTGTTTTTCAGAAAATTCTGGCCCACCTGGTTGAATTAGGTTTCTGTAGCTTAGTAAATCCATTGAATGACAACCTGAACATACTTCAGTATAAACTTGGTATCCTCTTTGTAGCGAGGCTCTCTCAAATTTTCCTAATGGACCTTCAAAAGACCAATATGGCCTCATTGGCTCATGAATTTCAGCTGCAATTGAAGTCGATTGATATGCCGAAACTGCCAATAGTATTGATAATATATATTTGATAGATCTAAACACGCTAAGCTGATGCAGCTTTCGCTGCCCTCTCCTTTTCATTTAGAACAGGCTCACTAATACTTTTTGGAAGTGGTTTTGTTTTTTCTACAAAACCTAATACTGGTAAGATAACAACGAAATGAACAAAATAATAAATTGTCGCAATTCTTGAAATTATAACATAAATACCTTCTGCTGGTTGAGCTCCCAAATAACCAAGTAAAAGAAAATTAGCGAGAAAAATCCAATAAAACTGTTTAAATAAAGGTCTGTACTTTGCTGACCTTACTTTGGAAGTATCCAGCCATGGTAAAAAAGCGAGAATTGCGATTGCTGAAACCATCATAATTACGCCACCCAATTTATCGGGAATAGCTCTTAAGATTGCATAAAATGGAAGGAAGTACCATTCCGGCACAATGTGTTCAGGAGTTTGCAAAGGATTTGCCTGAATATAATTATCTGTATGACCTAATAAGTTCGGAGTAAAAAAAACAAAACCAGCAAATACAATCATAAATACGATTAAAGCAAAAACATCTTTTACTACATAGTGCGGATGAAACGGAACTGTATCTTGTGATCCCTGAACAACATCGATGCCCTCAGGATTATTATTGCCAGGAACATGTAGGGCCCACACATGAAGTATGACCAGACCAAAAATTAGAAATGGAAGTAAGTAATGTAATGTAAAAAACCTTGTTAATA
Organism: Candidatus Pelagibacteraceae bacterium; assembly: GCA_038103905.1. Lineage (GTDB taxonomy): Bacteria > Pseudomonadota > Alphaproteobacteria > Pelagibacterales > AG-422-B15 > CABYIR01. The sequence goes on from JAYNZW010000002.1 coordinate 42,456, forward strand.
GAGGAGAGCCTACTGAGTAACCTCCCCACAACCAATTAGTTATTGACTCTCCAAAAACAGGGATTGCACTGAATAAATTAGTAATAACGGTAGCTCCCCAAAAACTCATTTGACCCCAGGGTAAAACGTAGCCCATAAATGCAGTAGCAATCATTAATAGAAATATGAACACACCGATTATCCAAATCAATTCTCTTGGCTCTTTATAGGAACCATAAAATAATGATCGTGCCATGTGAATATAGACAGCAATAAAGAACATTGAGGCACCATTTGCGTGAATATATCTCAACAGCCAACCATAGTTTACATCCCTCATGATGTGCTCAACACTTGAAAAGGCTAGCTCAGCATCTGCAATATAGTGCATTGCTAAAACTAGTCCCGTTATGATTTGGGTCACCAGGCAAAAGGTTAATATTCCACCAAATGTCCACCAATAATTTAAATTTTTTGGTGTCGGATATTGCATCAAGTGTCCATTAAATAATGTGACAATTGGAAGCCTTTTATCTATCCATTTAGCAACTGCTGATTTTGGTTCGTAATCTGTACTCATATTAATGTTTATCCAATTTTTATCGTGTTATTGTCTAAAAATACATAGTCCGGAATTTCTAAATTTGTAGGTGCAGGTCCCTTTCTAATTCTACCAGAGGTATCATAATGTGATCCATGGCACGGACAGAACCAACCATTGTAATCACCCTTGTTTCCAAGTGGAATACAACCTAAATGAGTACAAATGCCAACCATCACTAACCACTCAGGGTTTTGAACCCTAGTGTCATCACCTTCAGGATCAGGTAGGTCTTCTAACTTCACTTTTTGAGCTTCGTTAATTTCTTCTTCAGTCCTTCTTCTTATAAAAACTGGCTTTCCACGCCATAAAACAGTGATACTTTGACCTGGTACGATTGTAGATACGTCTACTTCAGTTGAAGCAAGGGCTTTAACTGATGCATCAGGATTCATTTGTGATACAAGAGGTATACCTATTGTTGCAGCTCCCGCAGCACTGAATGCCGCAGTTGAAATGAAAAGAAAATTTCTTCTAGTTACTGGCTTTGAGTCCGACAAATTTACAATCTCTTATTGAATAATTAGTATTTAATCCCAATATGTTCTTTTATCAAAAAACCATTGAATTTGTCACCTAAATTTTGTGGCAAGATGACGCATATTAAAAAATTAGATAAGATAAAAATTATGAAATTAGTCATTTTTCAACCTGATATACCTCAAAACACTGGTGCAATGATTAGAACCTGTGCATGCTTTGATACAGACATTGAGATTATTCACCCTTGCAGCTTTCCTCTTAATGGTAAACTCCTTAAAAGATCTGCAATGGATTATGGAAGTTCAATTAAAATAACCGAGCATGATAGTTGGGATGCATTTAGAAAATCACTAAAATCAAAAAAAAGAATTATATTGCTCTCTACTAAGGGAAAGATTGATTATACTGATTTTATTTTTCAGAATGATGATTGCTTAATGGTTGGAAGAGAATCTGCCGGTGTTCCTAATGAAATCCATAATGAGGTAGATGAAGTTGTTACTATTCCAATCTCTAAATCATCCAGATCTCTGAATGTTTCAACGGCAGCTGCAATTGCTTTATCTGAAGCAAAAAGACAGCTAAAAGTATAAATATGAAATATTTGAAAAAGAAAGAACTAGCTCAAAAATGGTTTAGATCGCTACGTAATGAAGTAATTAACCAATTTGAAAAAATTGAGAATCAAAACTCTAAAAAACAAATAAAATTTAAGAAAAAAAATTGGAAAAGAAAACCACATCTTAAAAAAGATAATGGTGGTGGTGAAATGGCAATAATGCATGGGGATATTTTTGAAAAAGTTGGTGTAAATATATCTACAGTTTATGGCCAGTTATCGAATGACTTCAAAAAAAATATACCTGGTACAAATAAAAATTCTAATTTTTGGGCTAGCGGAATTTCAATTGTTGCTCATATGCAAAATCCTTACTTACCTTCATTTCATTTTAACACGCGAATGATTCAAACATCTAAAATATGGTTTGGAGGCGGTATGGATATGACTCCTACTTTTAAAAATATTAAGCATAAAAAATTATTTCATAAAAAAATTAAAAATATGTGTGATACGCATGATAAAAATTATTATAAGAATTTTTCAAAATATTGTGATGAATATTTCTATTTGCCCCATAGAAAAGAAGCTCGCGGTGATGGTGGCATCTTTTATGATTATCTTAGCTCAGATTCATGGGAAGACGATTTTGATTTTACAAAAGATGTTGGTACTTGTTTTATTGATGCGATCAGAGAAATAATAATGATGGATATTAATAAAAAGTGGAAAAAATCACATAAAGAACAACAAAAAATTAAACGTGGTCGATATGTTGAGTTTAATTTATTATATGATCGAGGTACAAAGTTTGGACTTCAAACTGATGGCAATATAGATGCCATTTTGATGTCAATGCCTCCTGAAGCTAAATGGATTTAATAATATGACAGAACCAATAACTGTAAATGGTGCTCAAAAATTGCAAGACGAGCTTAATGATTTAGTAAATAATAAACGTCAGCAGGTAATTCAAGCAATTGCAGATGCCAGAGAACACGGTGACTTAAAAGAAAATGCTGAATATCATGCTGCCAAAGAAGAACAAGGACACATCGAAAGTCGGATCCAAGAGATACAATTATTGCTATCTAATGCAGAAATAATCGACATTACAAAATTAGACCAAAAAATAAAAACTGTAGTCTTTGGATCAACTGTTGAATTATCAGATCTTGATGATGATACAAAGGTAAAGTACCAAATTGTTGGAAATGATGAAGCAGAAATAGAAAAAGGACTTATATCTTTTAAATCTCCAGTTGCATCAGCACTAATTGGTAAAGAGAAAGGTGATTTTGTTACCGTATCAACTCCAAAAGGTGAAAAAAGTTATGAAGTGGTGAAAGTAATTTATAAATAACTATTTATAAGATAAACAAATTGCCTTTAACCGCTCAAAAATTGAATACTCATCATCAATAAAATCATTATCTATCCACCATTCTTCTAATTCAGATAATATTGTGCCCACTAAAGGACCTTCTTTTATTCCCATTCGAATTATTTCATTTGCTCCAAAAGAAAAATTTGGTCTTTCAAAATTTTTTGCTATTTCATAAAGTGTATGCCAATTGAGATCATTTTTTTGGTTTGGATCTTTAACCCAATTTAAAACTAAAAAGTTCTGAAATTTTGTTATACCCATACGATATAACTTAGCTCGTGACTCTTTAATTGATAAGTATGATCTGATCGATAAATCTAAGTTCGCAAATGATTTCAATTTTTCAGAATCTTCTTTGCTCATAGAAAACTGATTTAAAAAAATATCAGTCTTATATTCAGAGTTCTCAAGTAAAATTGAAAGCTTGAGCTGAGGATCAATAGACTCATTAATTTTATCCTCAATTTGCAGCAACTTTGAATATTCTTGAGTTAGTAAGAGTTGTTCAGAGACTGAAGATAAAATATTTAATTCATGCATTAATGAAAGAGATTTGAGAGAATGGGTATTACTGATAATTTTTTTTAACTCACTCCAAATTCTTTCTTTTGATATTTTGCTTAAGTTTATTGATTCTTCCTTAAAGATTTTATTTAATTTTGAGTTATTATCTAGGTTTGAAAAATCATTATAAAATCTAAAATATCTAAGAATTCTCAAGTAATCTTCTTTGATTCTTTCTTCAGCGCTACCAATAAATCTAAGTTCTCTATTTTCTAAATCCTTTAGTCCATCATGAAAATCGTAGAGTTCTCCATTTCGACTTGCATATATGGCATTTATAGTAAAATCTCTTCTGAAAGAGTCAGCTTTCATATCTTTTGTGTAGCTAACATTTGCATATCTTCCATCTGTCTCTATATCTTCTCTAAATGAGGTAATTTCATATTTTTTTGAATTTACTATCGCGGTAACCGTCCCATAGTTAATGCCAATATCATAGAATTCTATATTTTTATTAGTAAGAACCTGTACAACTTCTTTAGGTTCAATATCAACTGCAAAGTCTATATCCTCAACTTTTTTTCCTGATAGAAAATCACGAATACAACCTCCAACGAGGTAAACACCCTGATTCTCACTAAATAGATCAAATATATTTTTTGCATCAGGCGAGTTAACAAGTTCAATTATTTTTTTCATTTTGATTTATTCATAATAACTTCATAAAGATTTATTAACATACCAGCTGTAGCGCCCCATATATAATGGTCTTTGTACTGAATAACATTAAAATCATATTCATATGAACTATCACCTTGTTTAAATGATTTAATTTCACGAGTATGATTACTAGAGTCCATCAAAAAATTAAGCGGAAGAAAGAAAATACTCTCTACTTCTTCCTCGTTAACTTGAAACTCAGTCTGATCATTTATTATAGCAAGTATTGGCATGATTCTAAAACCTGTTCCAGTTTGATACGCATCTAAACTTCCTAATATACTAATGTTTTTTGGTTTAACTCCAACTTCCTCATAACTCTCTCGAATTGCAGTATCAACAGGTGAAGCATCCATTGAGTCTATGCGTCCACCAGGAAAACTTACTTGACCCGCATGGTCTTCTAGATGAGCAGATCTGTTAGTAAGTAATATGTTAATCTTGCCATCTATTTTTAAAAATGACACTAGAACAGATGCCCTTGTTAAACTTAAACTGATACCAGAATTAATACATTCCTTTTCAAAGGAATCATGAGTCAATTCTTTTTTTTGTTCTAAAAACTTAAATAATTCTTTTATTGATATATCTTCTTTATAACTCATAAAGTTTAAAATAATTATTATTACTTGATAGTGCTAAGCATCTTTTATTTTCTATCATTACTTCTTGAGCATCATCAATCATTTCATAATAAACTGATCTTGAAATTAGAGCCTTCAAATTTCTTCTTACTGTAATGTAAGGCTTTGGATGATTATTCTCATTCACACTTATTTCTATTGGATTTTCATTCGATAGCTTTATTTTTTCCAGAGTATTAGTATAAAAATAAAAACTTGTTATACTTTCAATTGTATTTTTTTCCATAGAAATAATAAAGAAAGGCGCATCCTCAACCTCAATTTTCAATTTTTCTACAGGAGTAACTAGATAAAAATTACCATCACTATCAAGTCTTAGTACGCTTGAGAATAATTTAACCAGGGCGGGTCTTTTGATTTCTGAACCCATATAAAACCATTTACCATTTTGGCTTATTTTTATATCTATTTCTCCACAGTAATCTGGATTCCAACTTTCTACTGGAGGGTTTTTTTGTTTAGTATTTTTTGCATGACTATAAATTGTTTCTAAACCTTTAGGAAAATTAGTAATATCAGTCATAACTAAATAAGCTTAATTCTTTTTAATTTTTTGAGTTCCACTTTATCGTCCAAATTTAGTATGAGAACTTTATCAGGATTGACTGGACCAATTAACTCTAAAGGTTGCGAAATTTTTTCAAAGTTGAACCGTTTATAATAATCAAAATCACCAACTAAAACTATAAAACTATATTTTTTACTATGTTTAATTAAATTTATTGTTTTTTCTACTAATGCAACTCCATAGCCTTTGCCAATGTGATCAGGTTTTACCACGAGTGGCCCCAAAAGCACTCCTATAAATAAATTATTCAAACAAATTTCGCTGTAAGAAATACTTGCTAAAAGTTGTTTACCCGCTTGATATACATAAGAATACTCTAGTAGAATTTTATTTTTTTCTCGATACCTATATGCAGTTCTTGCATATCTTCCAGGACCAAAAGACTCGTCCAAAATTCTTTCTATATTTTTATGATCTTTGTTCTCAGTTAATCTGATATTTTTCATGCTAAATAATAAGTGTATAAAAATAAATTTAAATCGGTATGATTTTATATTTAAAATTAATTATTTGGGAGAATTTTTATGAAAACAGTTGATGTTAATGAGTTAGAAAATATAAAAGGTCAAGATCTAGGTCATTCAGACTGGATGGCAATTGAACAAGATAGAATTAATCAGTTTGCAGATGCAACCGGAGATCATCAATGGATTCATTTAGATGCTGAAAAAGCAGCAAAAGAACTGCCTACAAAATCCACAATTGCTCATGGGTTTCTCAGCTTATCACTAATAGTGCCTCTAGCAGCGCAAGTATGGTCTATTACGGGGGCAAAAATGATGATCAACTATGGTCTCAATAAAGTAAGATTTATAAATATGGTTCCTGTAGGTTCAAAAGTTCGACTTGGAGTGAAAATTTCTGAAGTAAACAAGCTTGACAATGGTGGAACTCAAGTCATTTCAGAAGCAACCTTAGAGATTGATGGTCAGGAAAAACCTGCTTATGTAGCTGAATCTATTATGGTTGCATTTCCATAGGAGCAAGTTAGGTGCCCAATAAGTCTTACCCTGATACAGATGCATATGGCGCACTTAGTAATAAGAGAGAAGTAAAAGTTTTATCATGGAATATCTGGTGGAAATTTGAAGACTATCTAAGTCGTCAAAAACTAATATTTGATGAACTTAAAAATTCTCAACCCGACATTTTATGCCTTCAAGAAGTATGGGAAGACAATGATGGAAGCCAAGCAAAAGAAATAGCTGATTTATTTGGTTATGATTATTGTTATTCAAAATCATTTGATTTTGATGAAGTTTCCTTTGGTAATGCAATAATTTCAAAATATCCAATAATTAATCATACATTCCATTTAATACCTACAGAGAATGAATTTAATGAAAATCGTACTTTGCTTCATGCAGAAATTTTATATGAGAAAAACAAAATAAACGTTCTGTGCACTCATTTAAATTATAAATACAATCAAGGTGATATTCGAAAAAAACAAGTTAACTACATACTAGAATACATCAGTAAGTTGGAAAAATCGACATTCCCAAATATTCTGTGTGGTGACTTTAATGCTGATCCAAATAGTGACGAAATAAGATTAATTTTAGGTCTTACTTCACCAGTATATAGAACTGTTTTAAGAGACTCGTGGCAAATAACTAATCCAAATGATCACGGCTATACATGGTCAAATGAAAATACTTTTGCGCAAAAAACTCTGGAGCCAAATAGACGAATTGATTATATATTTGTTGGAAGTCCGGGTAAAAATGGTCTCGGCCACCCTCTGAAATCATATTTAATTGGAAATAAAGAAAAAGACGGACTGTATCCAAGTGATCATTTTGGTATAATGACGTGTCTTGAGGGCTAGGTATGAATATCTTACTAATAATTTTTTTGGGTGGTGGAACTGGAGCTACTCTAAGATATTTAATTTCAGAACTAATATACAGGGCCGCTCCATCATCTGTTTGGTATGGAACTGTTAGTGTAAATTTAATTGGAGCATTTCTGATGGGTGCTTTGTTTTACTTTATTTCATCTAAAATCTTAATCAACGAGCATATAAAAATTTTTCTCACTATTGGATTTCTGGGTGGATTTACCACATTTTCGAGCTTTAATTTAGATTTTTATAATTTATTAGAAGCCTCCAATTATCTGCAAGCTATCAGTTATGCGTTAATTTCTCTAATTGGTACAATAATTCTATTTTTTATAGGTTTTAATTTAGTAAAATTCTTATTTTAATTATCTTTTTCGCTTTTCAAGCATGTAATCTGCTAAACCTTGATAACCTTTTTGAATCATCATCCTAACTGATGCTGAGTTCATATTATCGTTAAGTGGTGGAATATTGTGCGCCTTTACGGTTGTATTCATGTATTGAGCTGCACTGCAAATCGCAATGACTTCAGAAATAACATTTTCAGGAAATCCATTAGACAAAATATCGTCAACATCATTTTGACTAATTGAAGATAGATCCTCATTAACCTTGTAAGAAAATTTAAGAATTGATTTATATTCTTCCTCTATACTCGCCATCGAAATATCTTCTAATGGAGAAGAAGTTCTAATTTCATCAATTAATTCTTTTGCAATCTCAGCATGAATATTCTTACAGTAGACACATCCATTAAGGCTAGAAATATATGCAAAAATCATCTCCTTAATATGAATTGGTAAAATCGTTTCATTGTACAAAAGTTTTTCAAGAAACATTACATAATGAGATTGATAATCCCAGTTATCTAAGAAAACATTATAGACAGATTTATATTTGTTTAAAAAATCACTCATACAAAAACCTTTGGCTGGGGCGGAAGGATTCGAACCTTCGAAATGCCGCTACCAAAAAGCGGTGCCTTACCACTTGGCTACGCCCCAATTAATTGAATAATAACATTTAGTTTAACATCTTTAGAATGCAAGAATTATATTATTCTGGATAAATGAAACCACCAGTTAGAATGGTTACTTTTCAGCGTATTTAGTGCTTCTTGAGCTAAATCTTTTTCATGAAATACAGCAAAACAACATGATCCACTTCCTGTCATTCTTGAATATAATGATCCATCTGTAGATGAAAGCTCATCAATTATGATTTTTATATCTGGACAAAGTTTTACTGCCGCATCTTGTAAAGAGTTTGATGAAGATTTCATAATAATATCAAAATCATATACTTTTTGATCAATTGAAAAGCTGCTTTTGTCATCAAATTGACTATTCATTTCATAAGTTTTTTGAGTAGATAACATAAAATTAGGATAAACTAATAAAATATATAATTTTTTAAAAGCCTTTATTCTCTGATGGATGCTTCCTTTTCCAACTATAATGGCAGGACTCTCATCAAAAAAGAACTCTATATCAGATCCTAGTTCTCTAGCCGTTATTAATGCATCTTTGTATTCAATTAAATTTTTCGAACATAAATATTTTAATATTGTTGCTATATTGCTTGAACCGCCTCCAAGTCCTGCTCCTACAGGAATCTTCTTAACAATATCGATAAAATACTTATCTGAATTTAAATAACCTTTCTTTAATAAATATTCAAATAACATCAGAATATTATTTTGATTAATGTCTTTTGAAAATTCACCTGAAAAATTTATACCTAAAGATTTTGACTCCTTTATCTTTATCTCATCATTTAGGTCAATTAACGTAATAATTGAATGAATATTATGATAGCCACCAATGTCTTTAGACAGAACGTCTAAAAAGAGATTTATCTTCGCAGGTGATTTTAGAAACTTCATTTGCTAAATTCCAAGGATAAGCTTTTTCATAATTCTTTTTGAAATTGATTCATCTTCGTTGAAATCAAGAGCTTTTTGCCATTGATATCTGGCTTGAGAAAATTTACCTACCTTCCATAATACATCTCCATAATGATCATTGATTGTTGGATCACTTGGATCAATCAAAATTGCGTACTCAAATAATTGTAAAGAATCTCTGAAATTACCAATTTTGAAATAGTACCACGCCATACTATCTAAAATATAGGCATCATCCGGTTTTTGCTTTACTGCTTCCTCTAGCATTTTTCTTGCATCTTCAAATTTGTGAGTGATATCTAAATCTAAATATGTGTAACCTAAATAATTTAATACATCAGGTTGAAAACTTGAAAAGTGTAAGGCCTTTAAAAGATATTCTTCAGCTTTTTTCCAATCTTTTTTTCTTTCATATGATATGCCTAATTTGTAATAGGCATCCCACAAATTGAAACCGGAGTCATTTTTCTTTTTTTCAATAGCACTCATATATGTATCTATTGCAGTATCCCATTCAGAATCATATCTGAATAAATTTCCTAATGTCATAAGTCCTTGAAAACTATTTTTTAGTAAATCATTGTTTAATAGATAATTTTTTGCTTTTTGATTGTCACCACTCATAGAATAAATATTTACAATTTTTAGAGCTGTTATTTCTGCAAGATAATTATCCGATGGTATACTTTTAAAAATTTTAAGTGCAGTTTCATAATCAGATAAAGAAATAAATGTATCAGCAAGTACAAATTTATTTTCAATAAAACGATCTGATATTGTTGATGCTAAATTAATAACAAAAAATCTTTGATTATCATTGATGCCCGATAACAGTTCGTGAGTATTAAATAAAGCAACTGATATGCCATCTAACTCATTATTAATTATTCTTTGAGGATTATATTTTGTTAGTCTTTGGATAAAATCTTGATCATATCCCGATAAATATTTTTCTATAATTTGTTTTTTCTTATCAATTTTATTATTTCTATCAAGAAAACTGAGATAGAGATTAATGATATATATTTCATTATTTAGAACTAATGACTGATCAAAATATACTTCTGCTAACTCTGGTTCGTCGACAAAGTCATAAATTAGAGCTTTGTGAAAAATTGTTATGAACTGATAATCATTGGAATTTATTGAATCAATTATTTTGATGCTTTTATTAAAATCTCTTTTATTTGCCCAAGTCCAAGCATCTAAAATTCTGGTAAAATTTATCTGAGTTAAGTTTTTTAATGATAGATTATTAAAATTGTTAGATGCATCATCTGGATTTTTGTTTGAAAGCGCATGAACTCCATTTACTAATTTAGCTTGAAATTCAATATCATTTTGACATCTTTTATATAGATTCTTTACACATTCTAATTGTAAAATTTTCTCTGCGTATTTATTGGCTGATGACAAATCACCATTCATTGTCTCAATAAATATTAATTTTTCCAATGTTTGTTGTTTATCTGGATCTATCCCATGAATTTTTTTTAAAAATTTAAGAGAAGTATCATAATCATTTACATTGATAGAAATATTAGCAATTAAATAGTCTCCAGAATGAGAATTATTTCCTACAGAGTAAAAGGCTATGCTGTGATTTAAAGAAAAAAAATAAAGTATTAAAGAAATATAAATAAATTTTTTATTCACTATGTGTCATTATCACATATTTGAATACTTTGGACCACCGCTACCTTCTGGTGTTACCCAATTAATATTTTGTGATGGGTCCTTAATATCACAAGTTTTACAGTGAATACAATTTTGACTATTAATAACAAATTTTGGATTACTACCATCATCATCTTTGTGAATTTCATATACTCCTGCTGGACAATATCTTTGTGCAGGTTCATCAAATTTTTCTAAAGTATATGTAATTGGCAGTTCTTTATCTTCAAGTACTAAATGAACAGGCTGATTCTCAGCATGGTAAGTACCAGTTAAAAAAACAGAACTTGCTCTATCAAAAGTTATTTTGCCATCAGGTTTTGGATACTCTATTTTCTTACTCTCACTTGCCGGCATAAGTGTTTCATGATCAGCATGAGAATGATTTAGAGTAAATGGAAGTTTTCCTCTGAAAAGTATCTGATCAATGCCTGTAAGAATGGTTCCAATAAGAAGGCCAAATTTTGTAATAAATGGTTTTACATTTCTAGCGGCATGTAGTTCTTTATACGCCCAACTATCCATAAATTTTTTCTCATAATTTTCTAGAGAACTTAGACCATCTTTTAAATATTCATCAATTGCCTCTGCTCCAATAATCCCACTTTTCATTGCTGTGTGTGATCCTTTGATTTTAGGCATATTTAAAGTACCGGCATCACACCCTATTAATAATGCACCTGGCATGAACATTTTTGGAAGACTTTGAATTCCACCTTCAATTAATGCTCTTGCGCCATAAGAAATTCTTTTACCACCATCTATCATTTTTTTAATTCTGGGATGAGTTTTGAATCTTTGAAATTCTTCATAGGGAGATAAATATGGATTTTTATAATCTAATCCGACTACATACCCCATATAGATTTGATTATTCGAGGCGTGATATACAAAGCTTCCACCATAAGTATTATTGTCCAATGGCCAGCCCGCAGAATGAAGGATAAGTCCTTCATCATGATTTGCTTCAGGCACTTCCCATATTTCCTTTAAACCGATTCCATATTGTTGAGGATCAGAGTCTTTATCCAGCTCATATTTTTTAATTAACTGCTTTCCTAAGTGACCTCTACATCCTTCAGCAAACACAGTTACTTTAGCATGAAGTTCAATTCCCGGCTCATAGGTATCTTTTTTTTGTCCATTAATATCAATACCCATATCATTTGTTGCAATACCTTTTACTGAGTTGTCATCATTAAACAAAACCTCTGATGCAGCAAACCCAGGATATATTTCTACCCCAAGATTCTCAGCTGTCTGACCCAGCCATCGACAAAGATTTGCTAAGCTTATTATATAATTGCCTTTATTGTGCTGAACCGGCGGCAAAAGCCATGCAGGCCAGCTAAAGCTGCTTTTCTCAGATAGTAAAAAAAGAAATTTTTCCTTAACAACTTTAGTCTTTATTGGACAACCCTCCATATTTTTCCAATCAGGAAATAGTTCATCAAGAGCTTTAGTTTCAAATACATTTCCGCTGAGTATATGAGCTCCAACTTCTGAGGCTTTTTCAACCACACAGACGTTTAAGTCTGGATTGAGTTGTTTCAATTTTATTGCATTTGCTAAACCCGCAGGTCCAGCCCCAACAATAACAACATCATATTCCATTGACTCACGTTGCATATCGGTACTCATTTCAAAAAATTCTAAATTACTCTATATATTTAGTTGATTGATACTATAATTCAAACAATATTTAAGTAAGCATATGAACAAATCATCAATTAAAGATACCTTAAACTTACTTAATTTATACAAAGAAAGTGGTGTTGATGAAATAATTTCCTCTAGCCCTCAAAATAGAACAGCTAAAAAAAGGGGTTATCTGTCACAAAAAATGAGAAATTCAGAAAAATCAAATGATACCAAGATTCCTGATTTTATAAATCTTGATAATGTTGTTACACTTGAAGAATTAAAAGAAAGAATGTCATCTTTCAAAGGGTGTGAGCTGTACAAGAGTGCAACAAATATGGTTTTCTCTGATGGAAACCCAAAATCAAAAATTATGTTAATTGGAGAAGCTCCTGGACATGACGAGGATCTTCAAGCCAAACCATTCGTAGGAAGAAGTGGCAAACTACTTGATAAAATGTTAGAGGCAATAAATCTAAATCGTGAAAAAGTGTATATAGCAAATATTATTCCTTGGAGACCTCCAGCGAACAGAAGGCCTACAGAGGATGAAATTAATTTATGTCTTCCTTTCTTGCTTAAGCATATTGAGATTATAAAGCCAGCTGCACTGATGCTCCTCGGAAGTACTGCTTCATTTGCCCTTTTAAAAAATAAAGAAGGTATATCAAAAATAAGAGGAAAATGGGTAGATTTAAAAATTAATAATATAACAATTCCTACAATGCCAACTTTCCATCCAGCGTTTCTGTTGCGTCAGCCAGGACAGAAAAAACACGTGTGGACTGATTTAAAAAGTTTAAGAGATAGAATTAAGTAGCAGTGGAATTAGATTTACCATCTATTGAATTTGAAAGGAAGTTTTCATATCCGTTAGCTGGTGTCGATGAAGTTGGAAGAGGCACTTTAGCTGGCCCAGTCGTAGCAGCCGCTGTCATTCTAGATTATAATAATATTCCTGAGGGAATTAAAGATTCAAAAAAAATTGTAAAAAGAAAAAGAGAGCAGATATGCAAGGATATATTATCGTCTTCTATCACCTCAATTGGTTTAGCGACTTCAGGAGAAATTGATAAAATAAATATTTTAAAAGCATCTTTACTGGCAATGAAAAGAGCAATTGAAGATTTGAAAAAAAAACCAAACATAGTTTTAATTGATGGCAGTTATACTCCTGAAATTTCAATTCAATCAAAATCAATCATCAAAGGTGATAACAAATCAATATCAATTGCTGCAGCTTCAATTGTTGCAAAAGTTTATAGAGATAATTTAATGACAGAATACTCAAAAAAATACCCTGGTTACCTGTGGGAAAAAAACTCTGGTTATGGAACAAAAGAACATTTAGAGGCCATTAAGAAGCTGGGTGTTACCCCTATACATCGCACATCTTTTAAACCAATACACAACATATTGAATTAAGTAAATCATGTAACTTATTGATTCTAAATTAGTATTGACCGTGAATCAGTTTTGAATCATATTTTAAATATGAAACCGGTCGAACAAAAAAAACAACTGCCAATCAATAAAATAATATGTGGTGAAACAGTTACAGAGTTAAGAAAAATTCCTTCTGACTCTATAGATCTTATATTTGCTGATCCACCATACAACCTACAGTTAGAGGGAGATTTACAGAGGCCCGATAACTCAAAAGTCGCAGCAGTAAATGATGATTGGGATCAGTTTCTAAACTTTGAGGCTTATGACAAGTTTTGTGAAGAATGGCTTACTGAACTCAGAAGAATCATCAAACCATCTGGTTCAATATGGGTAATTGGATCTTATCACAATATTTTTCGTATTGGATATATCATGCAAAACTTAGGATTCTGGATTTTAAATGACATTATTTGGCAAAAAGCAAACCCAATGCCAAATTTTCGTGGCAAGCGATACACCAATGCTCATGAAACTTTGATTTGGGCATCGAAGGATAAAAATTCTAAAAAATATACTTTTAATTATGAAGCAATGAAATCAATAAATGATAATACTCAAATGAGATCAGATTGGTTTCTTCCAATATGTAATGGAAACGAAAGATTAAAAGATAAGAATGGAAAAAAAGTTCATCCAACACAAAAACCTGAATCATTACTTCATAGAATAATCTTATCATCTAGCAATACTGGCGACATTGTTCTCGATCCTTTTTTTGGAACAGGAACAACTGGGGCAGTGGCGAAGAGATTATGTAGAAACTACATTGGTATAGAAAGAGAAAAAGAATATATCAAGAGTGCAAAAGTAAGAATTGCAAAAGTATCACCCTATGAGAATGAAGCATTAGAAGTGACAACTTCAAAGAAAGCTGAACCTCGAATCCCATTTGGATGGCTAATAGAACGTAAGTTGCTAGAACCTGGAACATTACTATTTGATCAATCTAAAAAGTTTAAAGCTAAAGTAAGAGCAGATGGGTCGATTATTAGCTCAAATAATAAAGGATCAATTCATCAAATTGGTGCTGAGGTACAAGATACAAGCGCATGTAATGGTTGGACTTTCTGGCATTTTGATGTTGAGGGCGAGTTGAAGCCTATAGATCTACTAAGACAAAAAATAAGATCAGAATTAAATTAATTTATAATCTTTTAATATATTTCTACAAATTAAAGTCGTAGGATACATATCAAGTTCATCCAACGATATCCATTTGTGAAATTTTTTATTTTTTTCTATTTTACTTGATTTAATTTTACCAAAATAGACTCTTGTTTTTAAATCAATGTGACTGAAAATGTGCCTATAAAGCTCTTTTGATTTTTTGTATTTAACATTCTTAATTAAGCAAAGTCCTCTAATCTCATCAATTTCTTGATTGTTCCACTCTGAGGATGGGAGTTCCCACTGATTATTTAAAATTTTTGAAGTTCTTTTTTTTAGCAAAATATCTTTGTTATTCTTTAGTAATAAAATTGAAGAACAATAGAGTTTCTTTTTCTTTGTTGATTTTTTTGGTTCAGGTATCTGATTTTGAATGTTTAACCTATAGGATATACATGTTTCTGAGACTGGACATATTTCACATGATGGTGACTTAGGTTTACATATTAAAGCTCCAAGCTCCATCATTCCTTGAGAATAATTCTGATTATTTTTTTTGACGCTAAGTTTTTGTGCCACATCTTCAATAATCTTCTTGTTATTTTCAAGCGTCCCCATTATTCCCAAATACCTTGAAATAACTCTTTTAATATTACCGTCTATTACAACAGATGGTTTATTGTATGCTATAGCAAGAATTGCAGCTGATGCATATTTTCCGATACCTGGAAGCTTAATTAGATCATCCTGATTATTTGGAACAATACCATTAAAATCTCTATCGATTATTTTGGCAGTTTTTAATAAATTTCTTGCTCGAGAATAATACCCAAGACCTTGCCAATGCATTAATATCTCATCTTCTGATGCCCTTGATAGAGATCTCACATTTTGCCATTTGTGAATAAATCTATTAAAAAAAGGTATTACAGTCTTAACGACAGTTTGTTGCAACATAAATTCACTTACCATTACTCGATATGGATAGTTTGATTTATCTCTTTTATCTCTCCATGGAAGAGACCTTTTATTATTTTTAAACCAAGAAATTAAATTATTTTGAAAAATAACTTTTGAATTAATTACATCATGATACGATTTGTTCATATGGTTCTTTTATAATGAATATTAAAAAATATAACGGTTTAATATCAGTATCAAATTTTTTTCCAAAATCTGTGAAAGAGCTTTTACGTAAAAGAGGTTTTTTTGAGTTAGAGCTATTAAAAAACTGGATTGAAATAGTTGACGAAAAATATGCTAAAAAAACACTTCCAATAAAAATAAGATCCACAAATAGCAATAATGGGGCAAACTTAACTATTAAAGTTGATCCAAGTATCGCCTTTGGATTTGAACATGATAGAGAGATAATTAAGAATAAAATTAATTCTTATTTTGGATATAGTGCCATAGAAAAAATCACAATAATTCAGCATCGATTTAAAAATGAACATATAAATAACGATAACAATGAGTTAGGCAAATTAGCTAAGAAACAAAGTAAAATATATAATCAATTAGATGAATACCCTAAATTAAAAAATGCTTTTGAAAAGATATCAAAAAAAATATCAAAATTCTAATTTATGACAAATTTTGAACTTATTAATTTAATCAATTAAAAAAACTGTTATAAAACGCTAAAAAATTGATTATAATCAAGATATTGTATTAAATTTTATTACCTAAGTACTAAATATGGGCTACTTAAGAACTCCAATCCAAGCAATTCTCATTATTCTTATTTCGGTATTCTATTCGCTATCGATTGAATCTTCGTTTGCAAATAAAGAGTTGAAAGGATTTGAAATTGGAAGCGCTGAAGCCCCTATAACTATTATTGAATACCGATCACTTACTTGCAGTCATTGTGCAAATTTTTCAAAAAATGTTTTTCCTGATCTAGAAAAGAATTACATCAGTACAGGTAAAGTAAAATTTGAATTCAGACCTTTTGTATTAAATGCTGTCGATCTCAATGCATTCAAATTACTTAATTCGGTCAGTGAAAAAGATTTTGTAGCGTTAGATAAAATGCTCTTTAAAGATCAAGATAAATGGCTAGTGACTAGTGACTCTGATAAAATTTTAGAGAATAGTACTAATGCACTTAAAAAATATGCCTTATTATTTGGACTCTCTGAGGAGAAGTTTGACTCTGTATTAAAAGATAAAGACCTAGAGGAATGGATTTTGTCGATGAGGGTTGAAGGTTCTAAACAATTTAATATTCAATCGACACCTTCATTTGTAATTAATGGCAAAGTTTTTTCTGGCAATATGCCTTTTTCTGAATTTGAAAAAATACTGAACTAAAATGAAATTTAAAAAAATAAAAATTCTTGGATTTAAAAGTTTTGTAGATCAAACTGATATTGTAATTGAAGAAGGACTTACAGGTATTGTAGGGCCCAATGGATGTGGAAAATCAAATGTTGTAGAATCTTTAAGATGGTGCATGGGCGAAACATCTCCAAAAATTATGAGAGGTTCAGGAATGGAAGATGTAATTTTCTCTGGAACTTCTGACAGACCTGCAAGGAACAATGCTGAGGTCACTATTTTTTTAGACAATAAAGATAGAAATGCACCTGCAGAGTTTAACAATGATGAAGAAATTCAAATTCGTAGAAAAATAGAAGTAGAAAAAGGTTCTGAATATAGAATTAATGGAAAAGAGGTAAGGGCTAGAGATGTTCAAAGATTATTTGCTGATCTTTCAACTGGAGCTCATTCACCCTCTCTTATCAGTCAAGGAAGAGTTGGTGCTTTAATAAATGCTAAGCCTATCGATCGAAGAGCAGTGCTAGAAGAAGCTGCGGGGATTTCTGGATTACATTCGAGAAGACATGAAGCAGAGCTTAAACTCAAAGGTGCTGAAAATAATCTGCAAAGGTTGAAAGATATTATGAGGCAATTAAACACTCAAATAAACAATCTTCAAAAACAAGCAAAACAAGCAGAAGCTTACAAGTCTATTTCAGAAGAAATTACTCGTCTCGAGGGCATCGTAACATATTTAAAATGGTACAATCTAAAAGAATCCTTTGAAAAATCTAATACAGACTTAAAGTCAAGTGAGCAATTAATACAAAAATATACACTAGAAGTTACGCAGGCTACAAATGATCAAGCCAAAGCAAATGAAAAAATACAACCTTTGAGAGAAAAGGAGATAGAAGCCGCTGCTAAGTTAAATAGAATTAACCTTGAAAGAGAAAGTCTTGATAAAGAAGAAGAAAGAATAAAAGAATTAAAAACATCACTAGAACAGTCAATTCAGCAAAATATTGGTGATTATGAAAGAGAACAATATCAGTTAGAAAATGCATTAAGAGATTTGGAAACATTAAATACAAAAAAATCTGAGTTAGGCTCAGAAGTAAGCCTTCAAGACTTTGATAACGATCAAGTTGCTGGCTTGAAAGAAGAAAAAAAACAACTCGAAGCTCAAATTGATGAGTTAGAAGAAAATATAGAAAAATATAATTCAATTAAACTATCTAAGAGAGATGATTGGCAAAGGTCTATCATAAGTGAAGAGAATCTGAGATCTCGAGAATCAACTCTTAAAGAAGTTGAAGGATATGATGATCCTAAAAATTGGACACAAACTTTTTCGGAAAAATTTTATAATAGTCTAAAAGATATTTCAGATAGAGTAATCAATGCAAAAGAATTAACCGAAGATGCCAAAAAATCTTATGATAAAGCCAGTGGTGATGCAAAAGATGCTGTAACAATGTCAATGCAGCTCAGAGAGAATTTAAGACAAAAAGATGTAGAAGAGAAACATAGTGATTGGAATTATGAATATCAAAGACTGAATAAAAATATACAATCTTCTAGAAAGCAGATTGATGAATTAAAACAAAGAAGAGTTAAATCAGAAGAAGAATTAAAAAAAATTATTAATAGACCAGAAGAAATTGCCCAAAAAAGAGGTCAACTAATTGAAACAAAAGGCTTTGCTGAAAAAGAAAGACAGTTTGCAGCAGATAGGCTGGCTGAAGCAGATAATGAGTTAAAAAAATACGAAAATGTCCTAAGAAAAGCTCAAAATGATCTGGCAAATGTTAGAGAGTCAAAGGGTAGAACTGAAGCAACAAAAGAATTGGCCGAAAGTAGGCTTTCTGAATTAGAGTCAGAGTCATTAGAAAAATATAATTGTAGACCTGACTCAATAATATCAAAGTTATCCATTACGGATGATTTAGAAACATTGCAAAATAATTTTGAAAGAAATGAGACTAGGCTGGACAAACTTAAGCAACAAAGAGATACGCTTGGTGTCGTTAACTTAAGAGCAGATTTAGAAACAAAAGAAATAGAGCAGGAATTAGAAAAAATGAATAATGAAAAAACTGATTTAGAAACTGCAATTAAAAAAATGAGAGAGTCAATTGAAGAACTAAACAAAGAAGGAAGAGCAAGGCTCTTAGAGGCATTTGAAGTTGTAAATAAACATTTCAAAGAAGTATTTATAAAGTTGTTTAACGGTGGAAAAGCTCATTTAGAACTTGTAGATGCCGATGATCCATTAGAGGCCGGTCTTGAAATGATGGTTAGTCCACCAGGAAAAAAATTGCAATCGATGTCGCTTCTATCAGGTGGCGAACAGGCTTTAACAGCAATGTCATTAATCTTTGCAGTATTTTTAACTAATCCATCACCTATTTGTGTACTTGATGAGGTTGATGCTCCACTCGATGATGCAAATGTTGAGCGTTTTTGTAACCTTCTTGATGATATTGCTGAAAAAACCAATACTAAATTTTTGATTATTACTCACCATGCACTAACAATGTCACGCATGGATAGATTGTTTGGCGTCACAATGGCTGAAAGAGGTGTGAGTCAAATAGTTTCTGTTGATCTTAAAAAAGCTGAAGAAATAGGTGCAGTTGCTTAATGCAAGATGATGAGCAAAGACTTAATCAGTTAAATCAAAAAATAGAAGCCGCAAAATCAAGAAATAAAGATAATAGTCAACCTGATGTTCAGCCTTCACAGTTGGGAAAAGTAATGAAATTAACGGTAGAAATTGTCGCAGCTGTGGGAATAGGGGTCGGGATCGGAATACTATTAGATAATTTTTTTGATACACGCCCTTTATTTATAATAATCTTCTTCCTTCTAGGCGGTTGCGCTGGAATTTTAAATGTTTTTAGGGTTGCAAAATCAATGCAAAATCACTAAAAATTACGCGATGGCGTCAGCAAAAGAACCAAATTTAATAGATCCAATCCACCAGTTTGCTATTACTAAATTAGCAGATATCAAAATTGGAAATGTAGATATTTCTTTCACAAATTCATCACAGTTTATGGTTATTACAACCATCGCAATAATGGTCTTATTTATGCTAGGACTCTCAAAAAGATCAATCGTTCCTAATAGATTTCAGATGATTTGTGAACTATCATATAATTTTATAGCAAACTTACTCCGTGCAAATGTAGGTGATCAAGGAAGAAGTTATTTCCCATTTATCTTTTCACTATTTATGTTCGTTTTCTTCTGTAACTTAATTGGACTTATCCCATATACTTTCACTGTTACAAGCCATATCATTGTTACTTTTGCTTTCGCAGGTTTAATTTTTATTGGGGTTACTCTTATTGGCTTTATTAAAAATGGCTTTGGATATTTAAGGATGTTTTATCCTTCTGGAGTTCCAGTATATATGGCTCCGATTATAATACCAATTGAAGTTATTTCATATCTTACAAAACCAGTAAGTCTATCCGTACGATTAATGGCAAATATGCTTGCAGGTCATAGTATAATCAAAATTTTTGCTGGGTTTATTGTTATGATGGGTTTTTTCGGAATTATACCTCTTGCAGGTCTTGTAGCTATTTACGCATTAGAAGTTTTTATTGCATTTTTACAAGCATATATTTTTACAATTTTAACATGTATTTATCTTAATGATGCATTGCATCCGCATCATTAATTTGAATTATAAGAATAACAAACGAAAGGAATAAAAATGGAAGTAGAAGCAGCAAAATTAATCGGTGCAGGACTAGCGACTATTGGTGTAGCTGGGCCTGGTGTAGGTTTGGGAACTGTATTTGGAGCATATATTTCAGGAATATTTAGAAACCCTTCAGTACAACAACAAGCTTTTGGTCAAGTTCTTTTGGGATTTGCTTTAGTTGAAGCTATTGCACTTTTTGCGCTAGTGATCGCATTCTTAATTCTCTTTGGATAATTAAGATTAAATTTCAGCAATGGCTTTTCTTAAAAAATTATTTTTTCTCATCTCCTTTCTTCTGTGGCCCCAATTTGGATTCACAGAAGGAGATGGTCTTCCTCAGATGGATATTACAACTTTTCCATCTCAAGTATTTTGGCTCATTATAACTTTTGGGATCCTCTACTTATTTATGTGGAGAACTGCTATTCCAAAACTAAGAAATACAATTGAAGAAAGACAAGACAAAATACTCATTGACATTAATGAAGCTGAAAAAGTTAAGTCAGAGGCTGAAGAAACTCTAAAAGAATACGAAGAAAAAATGCAATCAGCATCAAAACAAGCTAGTGATATAATTAGCCAAGCGAAAAATAAATCTGATGCAATGATTGATGAGATCAAGAAAAACCAAGAACTTAAGCTCTCAAAAATGCTTAATGACTCTAAAGATAGAATTAGTAAGCAATATGAAGAATCTAGACAACAAATTGAAAATGCTAAGATTGAGTCTATTAAACTTATCAGTTCAAAATTCCTCAATGATCTTCCAAGTGATGAAGATATAATGAAAGAGATAAATTAGGACAAATTATGGAATTCTTTTATCAACCAGCATCTTGGGTATTTATCGCATTTCTTATTTTTGTATCTATCGCTGTATACCTAAAGGTTCCAAATATGGTTACCAAGCTATTAGACGAACAGATAAATAAAATAAAAAATGATTTAGATGATGCGAGAAAATTAAAGGAAGATGCTAACTCCCTACTAGCAGAATACGAAAGAAAAATTGAATCTGCTAACAAAGAAGCTGAAAATATAATAAATCAAGCTCAAAAGAATGCAGAAATTTATGAAGAGAGTTCAAATCGAAAAATTGAGGAGTTTATTTCAAGAAGTGAAAAAAATTCAATTGAAAAGATTCAGCAAGCTGAAAAAAGTGCTATTTACAAGATCAATGAAGAAATTGTAAATAAATCGATTGAAGCTTCCGAAAAGATAATTTCTAAAAATTTGAATGATCAGAATAATAAACAATTATTTGAAAGTTCAATAAATCAAATTAAAAAACTTCAAGATTAAGTAAATATTTTAACAATTTAATAAAATTATTTTATCTTTGTCATTCTAAGCTATAAATAGAATATGGCTGTATACACAAATATTACATTAGATGAATTAAATGAATTTTTGAAATTTTATTCTATCGGCAAAGCCGATGAACTAATTGGAATTAAATCCGGAATAGAAAATACTAATTATTTGGTTAAAATTAATAATCAAAAATATATTTTAACTCTCTTTGAGAAGCGCACCCATCAAGAAGATTTGCCATTCTTTTTTGAATTAATGAACCATTTAAATTCTAGTGGTATCAAATGCCCTCAAGTGATTAAATCAAAAGATAATGAGTATTTTAAATTATTAAAAGATAAACCAGCTTCTTTTACATCTTTTATTAGTGGTGAAACCCTTAGCCGCATTGAGCCAAATCATTGTTCAGAATTGGGGAAGGCTATGGCGTTATTTCATAATGCTTCAAGTAGTCTA
The DNA here is from genome assembly GCA_038103905.1 of Candidatus Pelagibacteraceae bacterium. Lineage (GTDB taxonomy): Bacteria > Pseudomonadota > Alphaproteobacteria > Pelagibacterales > AG-422-B15 > CABYIR01. The sequence continues at coordinate 65,286 of JAYNZW010000002.1, forward strand.
AAAATCAGTAGAGATAATCAAATGGGTTTCAAAAATTTTGATACTTTAATTGAAAAATTAGAAATTAAATCTTTTAATTCTGAAGATATTCCAATCAAGCTAATAAAAGATGAGTATAGATTCTTAAATGAAAATATATCCTTCAATTTACCTAAAGGCATAATTCATGCAGATTTATTCCCCGATAATGTTTTTTTTGAAAATCACTGCTTATCTGGAATAATCGATTTTTATTTTTCTTGTAATGACTATTATGCTTATGAAATTGCTATTTGTATTAATGCCTGGTGTTTTGAGGAAAATAGTAATGAGTTTAATATCTCTAAAGCAAGAAAACTTCTTTCCAGCTATAATCAAATAAGGAAACTCACTGAGGAAGAGATTAATAGTTTGCCATTATTTTCTAGGGTCGCAGCCTTAAGATTTCTATTGACTAGATTGATAGACTATTATCGAGAGACTAATGACTCACTTCTCATAAAAAAAGATCCATCAGAATATTTAAAAAAACTTAACTTTCATCAATCTGTTTCTAAGTCAAGTGAATATGGATTATGACAATTAAAATTTATACAGATGGAGCTTGTTCAGGGAATCCAGGAAATGGGGGTTGGGGAGCTTTAATTCAAGAAAATGAAAATGAAATAAAAATAAATGGAGGTGAGCTGAATACTACTAATAATAGAATGGAGCTGACAGCGGTAATAAAAGCGCTTGAATTATTTGAAAGATCGGTAGAAATAGAAATATATACTGATTCAAAATACGTCATGCAAGGCATCACTGAGTGGATTAAAAATTGGAAAATAAATCAATGGAAAACATCACAAAAACAAGATGTGAAAAATAAAGATCTTTGGATCTTATTAGATAAGGCTTCAGAAAAGCATAAAATCGAATGGATTTGGGTAAAAGGTCATGCCGGTAACTATGGAAATGAAATGGCAGATAAACTTGCAACACAGGCGATAATTAAAAGTTAAATACTATCAATCATATTTAAGGCGCCGCTAAGTAATGCTTGTCCTGATTCTTGCTCTATAAAAAGTTCCTTAATTACTGAGTCAACTAAATACATAGAGAGCCTTTGTGTTTTTATTGAAGTTCCAAAAGGATCACTAAAATCTGTTCCTAAAGCTTTTGCAAACTCTGCTTTTGAGTCAGATAATACTAGAACCTTATCCTCAGCACCCAAACTCTTTATCCAAGCTGTATTTACAAATATATCATTTGTACTAAAGCATAATATTTCATCGATGCCTTTTGATTTTATAGCACTATAGTTATCTAAATATCCTGGAAGATGATTTCGATGGCAGGTAGGAGTAAATGCTCCAGGCACACCTATTAAAACTACTTTCTTTCCTTTGCAATACTCTCTCAAAGAAAGAGCTTGAGGCCCATCCTTTTCATTCATTATAACAAGGTTTTCTTCGGGTATTTGATCACCTACTTTTATACTCATAATCAGATCTTCCTTTTTTTTATTTTATAATATCCAATGATTTCAAGGTGTAAAGTTATTAGTCTTCAGCGTCCAGACATGAGAAGATTAAATGATCCTGCCATTTGCCATTAATCTTAAGATACTTTCTAGCCGTCCCTTCGAAATGAAAGTTATTTTTCTTTAGAACATTTAAGGATGGCACATTTGATTCTAAACATGCAGCCTCAATACGATGCAAGTCAAGTTCATTAAAAATAAAATTTTTAATAACCAAAATCGACTCTGACATAAATCCAAGACCAATTCTATCTTTTGCAATCCAATATCCAATAGAACAGCTTTGTAAAACTCCCCTTTGAACATTATTTATGTTTAATTCACCAATCAAATCATTAGTTTTTTTATCAAAAATAAGAAAGGGATATGCCTCATCATTAATAATCAACTTTTCATAAACCTTAACTCTTCTTAAGAAAGAATTTCTCTCAAGGTCATTAAGAGGCCAAGTAGGTTCCCAAGGTTTTAGATGAGCCATATTTTTTCTTCTAGTGTTCGACCATTCTTCCCAATCTCTATATTCCGGAGACCTTAAATATACTCTTTCACCATCAAGAAGTTTCGGTATTTTCTTTGAGGGATATGAAGATAAGAATGACATGTGATTAATTTTTAGATTCAATTTTAAGTTTAACTTCATCAACACTGTTGTTCAAGCTATCAAATTTTTCGATGGCCTCAAATAAGTCTTCATAACCACTCAATAAATTAGTTTTCTTTTGAATAGAGCTTTCTACTGTATCAAGAAATTTAACTGGGTGAGCTGTTCCTAAAATTAAATTATTATTGATAGATTTATTTTGTCTTGATGCGTGAATACCAATTGCAGTATGAGGATCAACTAAATAATCATCTTTTTCGAAAGTTTCTCTAATTACATTTGATACACTTTCCATATTAACTTTTGCAGAAGAAAAATATTTTTGGCAAATTTCAAGATATTCAGAAGTAATACGGATATAACCATTTTTTTTAAAGTTCATCATTTTTTCACTTATCTCCGAACTTGAACGATTAAGAGCATCAAATAAAAATCTCTCAAAGTTACTTGCAACTTGAATATCCATACTAGGACTTGAAGTTTTTATAACTTTACGAGTAGCATATTCACCTGTTTTAAAAAATCGATCTAAGATATCATTTTCATTTGTAGCCACAATTAAACGATTAATATTTAAACCCATTTTTTTAGCAATATATCCTGCATAAACATCTCCAAAATTACCTGTTGGTACAGAAAAATTATACTCACTCTCAAAATTATCTAATCTCAATGCTGAAAAAAAATAATAGACAACTTGAATCATAACTCGTGCCCAATTTATAGAGTTAACAGCTGATATATTATGTTTACCCCTAAAATCTTTATCTGCTAAAATCTCTTTGACTATACTTTGGCAGTCATCAAAGGTTCCATCTATCTCGCATAAATTAATTCTTTCACTATTGACAGTAGACATTTGTCTTCTTTGAAATTCAGAAACTCTACCCTTTGGGTAAAGACAAAATATATTTAAACACTTACTTTTATTGACTGCATGAATTGCTGCAGATCCAGTATCACCTGAAGTAGCAACAATTAAATTCATTTGTTTACTCTCTTTATTAAGGAAGTGATCAAAGATAGGTATTAATAATTGCATTGCGAAATCTTTAAATGCCAATGTCGGTCCATTAAATAACTCTACAATTATTTCTCCTTGGGATATTTTTTTGAAGGTAACAGGATCTGGAGAAGAAAAATCACTATAGGCATTTTTTATAATATTCTGAAGATCATCATCTTTTATTTCTGACCCAATAAATGGCTTTACTATTTTTGCCGTAAGATCCTCATAACTTAAGTCAGACTTAAAATCATTTGTATTAATTTGTGGCCACTCGCTTGGTACAAATAAGCCTCCATCTTGAGCGAGACCTTTCATAAGAGCATCTTGAAATGACCCTACCCTTGATCCTCTTGTGCTTATGTATTCCATTTTCCCCTAATTATTTGATATAATTGATAAAAATACAGAGTTGCAATCACTAAAAAAAGCAAAAACCATGTTCCAGCATATTGTAAATGATTATTTGGTATTTGAGTAGGATTAAACTCAATTAAGGTTTGGTCAAAAAAATTTTGATCAATTATTTTTAAAATAAAAAAACTTCCATTTAAGTTATAGAATTTATTCATTTCAGAAGAACTCATTGTATACCATATATTTTTATTATAATCATTATCTGGGGAGAATAAATTTTTCTCCTTAGAAGAGATTAAAATTCCATTTAAAGTAAAATAATTATTATAATCTAAATCGATGTAATTAATATTCTCTTTATGCTTAAAAGATATCCATCCTAAATCTACATAAATTATATTATCATCAACGGTCTTAAATGCATTTAAAACATTATATCCAGATTGGCCACTTAAGTTAGGCCTAAAAAAAAATGTCTGAGTATTTTTTACAAACTTTCCTTCAACAGACGCATTTCTAAACTCATAATCTTTTTTAGTTTCATTGTGAGGAAAATTAATATTTTCAGCTGATTGTCGGCTATTAATGTTTTCTAATAATTCAGTTTTCCACTCTAATCTATCTAGTTGCCAAAAACCTAAATTAGGCAAAACAATCAAAGCAGAAAGAAAAAGTAAGTGGAATAGAATGTTTCTTATCAATTTAAAATTTAATAATAGCCCCAAACATATATTGCAGCAAATAAGAACAACCAAACAACATCAACGAAATGCCAATACCATGCACACGCCTCAAATCCAAAGTGATGATCTGATTTAAAATGTCCTGCAAGCATTCTTCCAAGACATACAACTATAAAAAGTGTTCCTATTATTACATGTGCGCCATGAAACCCTGTAGCCATATAAAATGTAGCTCCATAGATATGTCCTGAAAAATCAAATTCAGCATGCTGATACTCATAGACTTGAAAGCCTGTAAAAACTACGCCTAATAAGATTGTAAGAATCAATCCCTGAATAACCTCTTTTCTGTGACCTTCCTGAAGAGCGTGATGAGCCCATGTGAGCGTTGTTCCAGATAATAATAAAATAAGTGTATTGATAAGTGGAATATGCCAAGGATCCATCAAATGAATGTCTGCAGGTGGCCAAGCAGATCCAATTTGTTCAGTAGGAAATAATGAAGCATTGAAATAAGCCCAAAACCAGGCAACAAAAAACATCACTTCAGAAGCAATAAACAATGTCATTCCATATCTTAAGCCAAGCTGAACAACTTCAGAATGATGACCATCATGCTCACCCTCTCTAATAATATCTCTAAACCACATATATCCAATATAGATTACTGAAGCTAAGCCAAGTAACATGACCCATGGATTATCTGATCTGAAGTATATTACAGCTCCAAAACACAGTATAAGCGCTCCTATTGAAGCCAATAAAGGCCATGGACTAGGATCTACTAAATGATATTGATGTGAATTTGTATTTTTTGAACTCATGAAACTGGTGTATCACCATTTTTATAAAAGGTATAGGATAAAGTAACTTCAGATAGATCTTTTAAAAATTGATCATCAATAATATCTGGATCAATGTAAAAACTTACAGGCAGTTTAATTTCCTCCCCAGGCTCAAGCATAAGATCATGAAAACAAAAGCACTCTATTTTTGTAAAATATTGACCAGCTTGTTCAGGGGTAACATTAAATAATGCTGTACCCACTTGCTTTTCATTAGATAAATTTTTAGCAAAGTAATTGATAACTTTATTTTCTCCAATTTTAATCTTATATACATTTTTTTCAGGTGAAAAATCCCATCTAAGGTTTGTAACGTTTGCATCTAATCTAATGTTTATATTTTGATTTATAGAATACTCACTCTTCTCAAGACTAATTGCTGGAGTTCCGCCAAAGCCAGTAACTCTGCAAAACAAGTCGTATAATGGAACCGATGCATAAGCTAGGCCTAACATTAAAAAAACGATTGTCACAAGCATTATAACAATTCGATTATTGCTATATTTAATATCTGTTGGTCTAAAATTTTTCATAAATAACTAACCCACTAGAGAAAGTTTATACATAGTATAAAAAAAGAATGCCAAGACAAAACCAGCAAGAATAAGTGCCGTAATAAGATTTTTTCTTTTTATTTTTTTATTCTGCATATTTACCAAATTGAATTATCTATAAGAATTATTGAAAAAATATTGAATAAATAAAATATTGAAAAGAAAAATAAATTTTGAGCTTTTTTTTCAAAATTCGGTTTATCAATATTCGATCTCAAAGTCATAGAGAGATATACAAATATCGAACTTAAAATAAAAATTGAAATAGAATAAAAAAATGAATAATAAAGTGAAAGAGACATTACTACTGGCAAAAGAATAAATGAATATGCGATAATCATATTTACAGTTCTTTTCTTGCCGACAATTAGTGGCATCATTGGTATATTTGCCCTCTTGTAATCATCTGATTTATACAGTGCTAAAGCCCAAAAATGAGGTGGCGTCCATACGAATATAATTGCAAAAATCAAAAAAATCTCCATCGATAAGGATCCTGCAATAGCTGCCCAACCAATCATTGGCGGAAAAGCTCCGGCTGCACCTCCAATAACAATGTTCTGAGAAGTTCTCTTTTTTAGCCATATTGTATAAATAAATATATAAAAGAATATTGTTAGCGCTAAAATTGAAGCAGCTAAAAGATTAGAAAAAAAATATAGAGTGCCGACCGAGACAAGAGATAAAAATAATCCAAAGAAAAGAGCATTGTTTGGTTTAATTTTACCTAATGGAAGTACTCTATCTTTAGTTCTTTCCATAAGTTTATCAAGATCTCTTTCGTACCACATGTTTAAAGCACCAGAAGCTCCTGACCCAAGAGATATTGCAAATAAAATCATTAGTACCTCGTAATTAAATACAAATCCTGGGGCAATCATTATTCCAACAAATGATGTGAATATTGAGAGAGACATCACTCTAGGCTTGAGAAGAGAAAAATAATTTTTAAAAATTTTTATCCCAGTAAGCTTTGAATGAACGTTATCGCTCATCAATGTGTTTGTTATATTTGACACACCTATTCCTTTTTACTTTATTTGAGGAAGTTCCTCAAATTGGTGAAATGGAGGCGGTGAAGTCAAAGTCCACTCAAGAGTTGTAGCTCCTTCACCCCATGGATTATCTGCACAATTTTTCTCTTTCATAAATGCATTAATCAGCATCACAAAGAAAACAAGTAAACCTATTGAAGAAAGATAAGAGCCAATAGAAGAAACATAATTCCATCCTGCATACGCCTCAGGATAATCAACATATCGTCTTGGCATCCCTGCTAAGCCAAGGAAATGCTGAGGGAAGAAAATGATATTCACTCCAATAAATGTTAGCCAAAAATGTAGTTTACCAAGCCACTCAGAGTAGTTTCTTCCGGTCATTTTTCCAAACCAATAATAAAAAGCTGCAAAAATTGCAAATACAGCGCCCATTGATAATACGTAATGAAAATGAGCGACTACATAATACGTGTCATGTAAAGAGTGATCTATTCCAGCATTTGCTAAAACAACACCTGTCACACCTCCAACTGTAAAGAGAAATATAAAACCAATTGCCCATAACATTGGTGTTTTTAATTCTACTGAACCACCCCACATAGTAGCAATCCACGAGAATACTTTTATTCCAGTAGGAACAGCTATCACCATTGTCGCAAAAACATAATATGCCTTTACATCAGCACTCATTCCCACCGTATACATATGATGAGCCCAAACGATGAAACCTAAGAAACCAATAGAAACCATTGCATATGCCATACCAAGATAACCAAAGACTGGTTTTTTTGAAAAAGTAGATACAACATGACTGATAATTCCAAAACCTGGCAGAATAAGTATATAAACCTCTGGATGCCCAAAGAACCAGAATAAATGCTGAAATAAAACAGGATCACCTCCCATTGAAGGCTCGAAAAAAGCTGTGCCAAAATTTCTATCAGTTAGAAGCATTGTGATCGCACCAGCTAAGACAGGAAGAGATAGTAAAAGTAGGAATGCAGTGACTAAGATTGACCATACAAATAAAGGCATTTTATGCAATGTCATTCCTGGTGCTCTCATATTAAATATTGTCGTAATAAAATTTATAGCACCAAGTATTGAAGACGCACCAGCTATATGCAGAGAGAAAATTGCTAAATCTACGGCGGGTCCTGGAGCTCCAAGTGAAGCTGATAAAGGAGGGTAAATAGTCCATCCTCCACCAACACCATTACCGCCCGAAGTCCCCTCAACAAAAAGTGAAGCAATTAGCAATATAAACGATGCAGGCAGTAGCCAAAATGAAATGTTGTTCATTCTTGGGAATGCCATATCAGGCGCTCCAATCATTAGCGGAACAATCCAGTTGCCAAAACCACCAATCATTGCGGGCATAACCATAAAGAAGATCATGATTAATCCATGATTAGTTACTAATACATTGTATAAGTTGTGGTCTCCGCCCAAAATACCATCGCCAGGATGCATTAATTCTATTCTCATGACAACAGACATTACCCCACCAATAACTCCTGCAATAATTGCAAAGATTAAATATAATGTTCCAATATCTTTATGATTTGTAGAATATAAATATCGTCTCCATCCAGTTGGATGATGATCGTGACTATCAATATGATCTGCTGTGATATCTGCCATTAGTTCTCCTTAATACTAATTTGTTGCAACCTGAAAAGTTTTATTAAAATTTGTTTTACTTGATGCGTATTCTTCTTTTGCAAAGTTTAACCAATCATCAAATTCATCTTGCGAAACAACTTTAACATTTATAGGCATAAATGCATGTTTAGGTCCACAGAGTTCAGAACACTGTCCATAATAAGTTCCAGTTTTTTCAGCCTTAAACCACGTTTCATTAAGTCTGCCTGGAACAGCGTCTTTCTTAACTGCAAATGCTGGGATTGTCCAAGCGTGCAATACATCATTTGATGTAATTAATAGTTTTACAACTTTATTAACTGGTACAACAATTTGAGTATCTGTTTCTAACAATCTCAAACTTGGATCAGATAGTTCGTCATCTTGAAGCATATTTGCATCGAAAGAAAAGTCATCATAATCTGGATACTCATAACTCCAATACCACTGATTGCCTATTGCTTTGATTGTAAGATCAGCTTTTGGGATTGTTTCGGCAGTATAAAGAATCCTAAATGATGGAATAGCAATAATTATAAGAAGTATAACTGGTATGACAGTCCACAATACTTCGATCAAAGTATTATGAGTTGTCATAGAAGCCGTATGGTTTCTATTGCTGTTATATCTATAGACGATGTAAAGAAGCAAAGCTAAGACCAATATAGATATACCAGTAATTATTGGCATTAAAATATAACTATGAAATGAAATGACATCTGACATTAATTCTGTTGCAGGCTCAGAAAAACCAAGTTGCCAATCTTTAGGTAGTGTCTCAGTTGCGTGAGAGTTAGCTAAAAGTAAAATAAGGGCAGAAAAAATAAATGATAAATACTTCATAAATAACTATTAATTAACTTAAATATAACTAAATTGATAAATAACAACATAAATGTATATCTTGAATGTGTGAGGAAAATAATCCTTTTTTTAGCGACAGTTTGACGCAATTTTTCCTGGTTTTTTACTATTTTTGGTATTATTTATTAATAAAGTTTTAAGTTTAGTATAATGGATAACAAATCTCAGAGTAGTCATTTAGAAAATCTTTTTTTTAAAGATTCGAATCTTGACAGTGTCAAGGTTGATAGAGTTGTATCTGACTCATTAAAAAATGCAGATGATGGCGAACTTTACCTTCAATTTGAAGAAAGTGAGAACTTTGTGTTTGATGATCAAAGACTCAAAAGTGCTTCATTTGATGTGTCTAAAGGTTTTGGACTTAGAGCGATTTCAGAAGATACAACTGGTTATGCGCACTCATCTGATATTAATGAAGAAGCATTAAAAAAAGCTAGTGAGACTGTAAGCTTTGTTACAAAAAAAAATAATAATTCTTTCAATCATAATTTTTCAAAAACCAATAAAAAGCTTTACGAAAATACAAATCCTATTGACACAACTCAGTTTGATTTAAAAGTGAATACTTTAAAGCAGATTGATGAATACGCTAGAAAACAAAACCCTAATGTTAAACAAGTTTCTGCTTCATTAAATGGATCATGGGAAGTTGTTAGAATCTATAGACCTGGCGGTGTAATGGTTGAAGATATTAGGCCTCTAGTAAGACTATATATTTCAATTGTTTTAGAAAAAAATGGGAGATTAGAAAATGGAAGCCGTGGATCTGGTGGTAGGGTTGATTATGAAAAATTTTTGAACACTGATCATTGGCAGAATCAAGTCAATGAGGCGATACAACAAGCAGAAGTTAACTTGGAATCAGTTGCTACACCAGCTGGTGAAATGGATGTAGTGCTCGGTCCAGGCTATCCAGGCGTATTGTTACATGAAGCAATTGGGCATGGACTAGAGGGTGACTTCAATAGAAAAAAAACATCTGCTTTCTTTGATTTAATGGGAAAACAAATTGCGGACGAGTCAGTTACTGTTGTTGACGATGGAACAATTGATTCAAGAAGAGGCTCACTAAGTATTGATGATGAAGGTACGCCAACAAACTGTACGACATTAATTGAAAATGGGATTCTTACTGGCTACATGCAAGATAGATTAAATTCAAGACTTATGGGAGTACAACCAACAGGAAATGGAAGACGAGAAAGCTATGCCCATACTCCTATGCCCAGAATGACAAATACCTATATGTTGTCTGGAAAATCTGAGCCTGAAGAAATTATTAAAACTGTAAAAAATGGTCTCTATGCTGTTGATTTTGGGGGTGGTCAAGTTGACATAACGAGTGGCAAGTTTGTATTCACTTGTACTGAAGCTTATAAAATAATAGATGGAAAAGTTGATCAGCCTGTGAAAGGTGCAACACTTATTGGAAACGGACCAGATGTCTTAAAAAGAGTCAAAATGGTAGGTAATGATTCAAAAATGGATACGGGTATAGGCACTTGTGGTAAAGATGGTCAGAGCGTTCCTGTTGGAGTTGGTCAGCCCACAATGCTTATTAATAGTCTTACTGTAGGTGGAACGGCAACAAGCTAACTTACTTGTCTATCTTTATCTTTCCAATATGGTTCGCGTAGTGTTTTTTTTAACACTTTACCACTGGCATTTCTTGGAACCTCAGAGATAAAATCCACTGACTTTGGTTTTTTATAACTAGCAATTTTTTCTTTACAAAATTCTATTAACTCAACATCAGTCAGAGTTGAACCTTCTTTTTTAACCACACATGCTTTTACGACTTCTCCAAGTTTTTCATCAGGAATACCTATGACAGCAGCGTCTACTACTTCAGGATGGGCAAATAAAGCTGCCTCTACTTCAGTTGAATAGATATTCTCACCTCCTGAAACAATCATATCTTTAATGCGATCTTGAATATAAACATAACCTTCATCATCCATTAAACCTGCATCGCCAGTATGCATCCATCCATTAACTAGAGATTTTTTTGTCTCTTCATCTTTATTCCAGTAACCTTTCATAATCTGAGGACCTTTAGCACAAATTTGTCCAATTTCACCTCTTGGTAGCTCATTTCCATTTTTATCTCTTATTTCAACAGTTGCTCCTTTTACAGGCTTTCCACAAGATTTTAATAATTCAGGCTTTTCTCTAAGGGCTCGCTCATGATCATCTGTGCTTAAAATACAAATAACAGCTACTGTCTCTGTCATTCCAAACCCTTGGCCAAATTTACAACCAAATACATCCATAGCACGTTTCAATGTTTCAGGAGCAATTGGAGATGCGCCATAATGAATCTGGTCTAATTCATCGAAAGAATAGTCATCAACATTTGGAACCGTCATTAGACATGCTTGGATCATAGCTGGAACAAGAACTGTATGGCTAATTTTTTCTTTTGATAATGTTTGAACTACATCTGATGGAATAAAGTCCTCATGTATTACCACTGTTCCACCCACTGCTACACAACCACAAAAATTTATCATTGCAGCCGCATGATACATAGGAGCTACTAACAATGTCCGTGGTGGAATTGGCAAAACCAATCGATCAAAATATTGTTCAGTATTGGCGGCTACATTCCTTTGAAGAATTATGGCCCCCTTGGGTAACCCTGTTGTACCACTTGTATACATTTGATAAACATCATCATCATCTGTAATATCTTGATTGAGATTATCTTTATCTTCTCCCTCTATCCAATCATTTAGATTAGTCCAATTATCTAATTCTTCATTACTTTTAATCGAGATATACTTTTTTACGGAATGTAGATTTTTCCTAAAACTATTAACTCTAGAAATAAATTCATCGTCTCGAACCATCATCAGTTTTGATTGAGAATCATTAATAATATATTCCCACTCCTGATTTGCTAATCGATAATTCAGTGGAACTGGAACAACACCAACTTTTGATGCCGCATGGTACATGATGGCCATTTCGTCACAATTTTTTGCTAGAAAAGAAAATCGATCGCCTTTTTTTAATCCTTCAGCAAGAAAGCTATTAGCTATCTGATTAGCAATAACATTGGCTTCTCTATAGGTTCTTTTGATACCTTTGAACTCTGAAAATAAATGATCAGGAGTTGTGTCTGCATATTTTTCTAAATTTTGATGAAGCAACATCATAAATAAAATTTTATATCTTCAGAAAGCCACTTTCAACAAATTTTACCAATGGAAAACAATTTAATAATTATCAAAAAAGGTATTTTTGAGTTTTTCATCTGCATATAATTCCATTTGATCGTCATAGTGAATAGATGATCTATCTATCGTTGCACTTCCATACTGATGTATGCTTTTCGAAGTTTGATTTTTATTACTATCCCAAACTACATATATGTATAAGCCATCGCCAGCGACAGCCTTCAAAATACCATTTTCAGATCTAGGTGAGTATATAGCTCTTAAAACGTCTGGTCCACCTTGTATTGGAATCATCTTATTACCGCGATCAAGAAAGTTAACCTCATTCCAAGGAATACTTAATGAATTAAAGTTTTGATACATCTCATCAACACAATCAGTGAATATCTTTATAGCATCAGGCTGTGGTTCTCTTTTAATTTCTGCTAACCACTCTGGTGACAAAATACATACACCAAATGCTGCATGGTTATTTTCATAATCAGTTCCCAAGTCCCAATCTTGAAGAAACTTTTGAGCATCTCGCAGCTTTTTATTTTCTGAAAAATCAGCATTGAATATCTTTTTCATAAATTCATACTGCCTCGAGTTATATGAAAACTTATTGTCATGCTTTATCGAACTTATCTCTTCATAGGTAATATCATTATCAATAGAAAATAATTCATAGGCTCTATGAGCACGGTTCGTTGTTCTAGTTTGAAATCCAAATGTATTTGTAAATTGATCTGGATTTAAATTATCTTCCTTTTCAGTGACAAAAAATGGATTTTGGTTTGTACTAAACAGGTATCCTGATCCTGGATTTTTTATTTGAGGAATATCATCAAAAGAGTGAAAGTCGGTCCAAATCAGATCACTTCGATCACCAGGAAGTACCTTAGTCCAATCATAGTTATTATCCCTTATTGGAGATTTAACATTGTGAACAAAATAAATATTATCCTCTTTATCGGCATATATTAAATTCAAACTAGCTATTTCTTGCATTCTTAAGGCTGAAGTCCATTCTTGAAAGTTTCTTGCTTTGTTGAGACGATACCACTCTGTAACCTGATTAATATCTTCCATTCCAACGTAACGTAGAGCATATGCTTTAGCTCCATCTTTTAAAACAGGCCCATGCTTTGAAAAATACATATCTAATGGATAATTTATTGCAAAAGGTCCAAATAATTTTACTCTGAAATTTTGTTTGACTACGCCAAGATCAAGCCATTTGCCATCTAGTAAATATTGGTTCTCATTTTCTGGGTTGATTACAAGTTCATATATATCTCCGAGATCAGGTTGATTTACTGTTGCTCCCCAACCTAAGAATTCATTAAAACCAACATGTATAAATGGTGAACCTGGGAAGGTACCACCCATTATATTCAAGCCCTCATCACTTTTAATATGTGCTTCATACCAAGCCACAGGCCCGGTGAGAGGCTGATGAGAATTTATAACTAATAAAGTTTCATTATTAGCTGATCTTTTTTTTGAGACTGCAAAAGCATTAGATCCCGATGGATTAAAATGAGATTTAACTGAGGCAATGAGTGGTTGATGGGATAAGGAGTTTCTAGTAGTTTCAGTTATTTCTTCGACAGTCAATAAATCGATTAATTCTTCAATATAATGATCAAATCCATAAAACAAGGGCATTCTGAAAACCATGCCTACCAGTAAATCATCTTCAGAAACAGGAAAAATAGATTGATCTACTCTATTTGGATTTAATGCAGCCCAATAGTTGATCCCATCGGCATAGCCTCTAAGATAATTGATAATATTTTGGTCGATTAAATCTTTTTTCTCAGTGACAATTTCTTTTACATTCATAAATTTGATAAGAAAATCCAATTCAACACCTTTAATTGCACTTAAATTGGACAAAATATCTCCTTTGCCGGTAACAAGAGAATAAAGAGTTGAAATAGACTCTAATGAAAAGTCAAAATCTGACAAAGTTCCTCTCGCCATTTTAATTGCAAACTCAATATTATCATAATCATCTTCTGTTTGAGCAAAACCAAAACCAAAGGATGCATCCTTGTCAGTTTTGCCATTTACATGCGGTACTCCATACTCATCTCTTTCAATTTCATATTCGTAAGACTGTGCAATTTTTATATATTTATCTGGAGAAAAATTTTTTGTATTTTGAAAATTTATTACAATTGTAATGATTGTAAGAAATATCGCTAACGCTAAAAATGAAAATAGAATTCTGGTCAATGTTATGCCGCTGATTTATTATCTAAGCTTACACTTTGCGGCGCTAGCGGTTCATTTCCAAGAATATAATCAGCTGCTTTTTCAGCGATCATAATAGTTGGGGCATTAGTGTTTCCACCAATAAGAGTAGGCATTACACTAGCATCCACAACTCTTAAATTTTCAACACCTCTAACTTTAAGTTGATCATCCACAACAGCAAATTCGTCACTGCCCATCTTACAAGTTCCAACAGGATGATAAATAGTTTCAGCATGATCTTTTATAAACTCTTCAATTTCTTGATCTGTTTGTACGTGATCACCTGGATTAATTTCTTTTCCTCTATATTCATCAAAAGCTTGTTGATTAATAATTTCTCTAGACATTTTTACACCCTTGATCATTGTGTCCCTATCTTTTTGTGTTGCAAAATAATTAGGTTGAATAATTGGTTGTACTTTTGGATCAAGAGATTTTAACGCAATATATCCCCTACTTTCAGGGCGTAACATACAAACATGATTACTAAACGCATGAGAGTCAGGCCTAGTTTTTCCATGGTCTTTTAATAAAGAGCCAACAAAATGCATTTGAATATCTGGAACATCTAGACTGTCATCTGTTTTCAAAAATGATAGTCCTGAGAGTCCAATATCAACTCCAGGCCCTTTTTGAGTAACAAGCCACTGACCCAAAATTGCTGCCATTCTAAATATAGCTAAGCCACCAGCAGTATATTTTGCTTCTGTAACTGGTTGAGTACATTCATAGTGTGAAAGTATGTCTAAGTGATCCTGAAGATTTTCTCCAACGCCAGGTAAATCAGCCACAACATTTAATCCCCATTTTTTAATGTAGTCACCTTTTCCTATTCCAGATAGTTGCAATATTTGTGGTGAATTAATTGCACCACCACAAACAATTACTTCTCTTTCAGCATATACTTTATTTAAATTTTTTCCCTTAAGATATTCTAATCCAATGCATTTATTTCCTTCAAATAACAACTTATTAGTTATTGAGTTTGTAAAAATTGTAAGATTACTTCTATTCTTTATCGGGTTTATAAATGAATGAGCTGTACTAGCTCTTCTTCCTTTCCAAATTGTTTGCTGACAAGGACCAAACCCCTCATGATCAACTCCATTAAGATCTTCTTTATATTCATAGCCAGCTTGTACTCCAGCTTCTAAAAAGCATTTATGTAATGGATTGTTATCAAAAACTGGATTCTGAACACCTAATTCACCATCAGATCCGTGAAACTCTGAACTACCATTTTCATTTTTCTCAGATTTTTTAAAGTAGGGCAAGACTTCTTCATATGACCACCCTTCATTTCCAAGTTGCCTCCATATATCATAGTCACGCGGATGACCTCTGACATAAAGCATTCCATTTATATTTGATGATCCACCAATCCCTTTTCCTCGTGGAAAAAAAAGTTTTCTGTTGTTTAAATTACTTTGACCCTCAGTCCAGTATCCATAATTATAAAATTTACCTGCACCTTCACCAGACATTAATTCAAGAACACCAGCAGGCATTTTTACAAATGGATGCCAATCAGTACCACCGGCCTCAATGAGCAGAACTTTGTTATTAGGGTCCTTCGATAGCCTATTGGCTAAAACACATCCCGCGGATCCAGCTCCTGCTATTATATAATCAAATGACTTTGTCAAAATCGATTCCTTATCAAATAGAATTATTTAACCTCAGATAATTGAGATTTAAATCTTTTCATATTTTCAACATAATGCAATGCACTTAATTTAATCATTTGAACTTCTTGCTCTGTAAGTTCTCTTTTTATTTTTCCTGGTGATCCAACAATCATTGAATTATCTGGAAATTCTTTTCCTTCAGTAATAAGTGTGTTTGCGCCAACTAAACAATTATTACCAATTTTGGCATTATTTAAAACTGTAGAACCCATACCAATTAAAGAGTTATTGCCAATAGTACAACTATGAAGAATTACTTTATGTCCTATTGTGACATCATCTCCAATAGTTAATGGCATGCCATCATCGGTGTGGCAGACACTTCCATCTTGAATATTTGAATTTTCACCAACAATTATTGGGTCATTGTCACCCCTAAGTGTTGCACTAAACCAGATGCTTGCATTCTTTTTAAGTACCACACTTCCAATAACCGCAGCATTCGGAGCTACCCAAAAATCATTCCCTTCAGTAGAAATATATTTCTCACCTAAACTATAAATCATAAGATTTTATTTTTAATAATTTCATCTTAAGTTATACTAAAACTGGTATTCAAAAAAGTATTTTTATGGTTGCACTTACTACACCAATTTGTGAATTTGGATGGAATGCTCCTGATTTTAATTTACCAGGAGTTGATGGAAAATTATATTCTTTGTCTGATATAAAAGGAGACAATGGAACATTAGTAATGTTTATTTGCAATCACTGTCCGTATGTAAAGTCAGTTATTCATAGAATTGTTGAAGATACATCGATTCTTAATAGTAAAGGCATTGGCTGTATTGCAATAATGTCAAATGATGTAAATGATCCAAAATATGGTCATGAAGACTCATTTGATAATATGAAATTATTTTCAAAAAACAATAATTTCACTTTTCCATATGTTTACGACGAGTCACAAAAAGTTGGAAAAGAATATAATGCGGTATGTACTCCTGATTTTTTTGGATTTAATTCAAATCATGAACTCCAATACAGGGGAAGACTCGAAGAGTCTAAGATGGAAATTATTCCAAATGCTCGTAAAGAACTATTAGAGGCAATGATTCAAATTGCTGAAACTGGTAGAGGGCCAAGCCAACAAATCCCAAGCATAGGGTGTTCAATTAAATGGAAAGAGTAATTATCTCTCTGTGATTATCATAACTACACAGTGTTTTTATCCTAAAATAGGTGGCATAGAAGCATTGATGACTGGAATGGCTGAAAGTTTGAGTTCCATCGGAAAAGATGTATTAGTACTAGCAGATGGAACTGATGATACAGTAGAAGATGGTAATCAAAAATACTCAATTAAAAGATTTCATGGATGGAAACCATTACGAAGATTAAAAAAAGCTCGATATCTAGAAGAAATATGTAAGAGAGAAAATGTTGAGATCATTTATGCAGACTCCTGGAAAAGTATTGAGTATTTGAATAAAAAAAATAAAAAAATATTAGTACTAGCTCATGGAACTGAGATACCAAAACAATATTGGACTCTTATGATTGATACTTTACGTTTTAAAAAAAAAAGAATTATTAATTCTTACAAAAATGTTTATAAAATTATTGCAAACTCAAACTATACGAAAGATTTAATGCATGCTTCGCTAAAGATTGATTATGAACAAATTAAAATTATACATCCTGGTATCGATATCTATCGTGAATTTGTATCAAATGAGGAAAAGCGTTTTGTAGAGAAAATTATTCATAATAAAAGCCCAGTGATAACAACTTTAGCACGTGTTGAAAAAAGAAAAGGCCACAAATATATCATCAATGCTATTAATGAATTGAAAGATCAGTTTCCAAATATAATTTACTTAATTGCAGGAAAAGGTCCGTATTTGAATACAATAAGAGAATATGTAAGAGAACTAAATCTAACTAATTTTGTTTTTTTTCTAGGATGGATAACTGAACCTGAAAAATCAGTTATTCTCAGAAAATCAGACATCTTTGCTATGACGCCAATTATATCTGGTGAATCGGTAGAAGGTTTTGGAATGGCATTTATAGATGCTGCGTTTCATGGGGTTGCATCTATTGGCACTGATAGCGGAGGCATAAAAGACGCAATTATAGATGGAAAAACTGGAGTTATATGTAAAGCAAATGATCAATCAGATATCACGTTTAATTTGAGAAAAATAATTGAAAATGAGCAGCTGCGGATAGAATTAGGTCAAAATGGAAAAAAATTGGCCAAAGAAAAATATTCTTGGGATAAAAAAATTCACGAATACTTAGACGCAGCAAATAATTAAAATTCTTGGTAGCGGGAGAGGGATTTGAACCCCCGACCTAAGGATTATGATTCCTCCGCTCTAACCAACTGAGCTACCCCGCCAAATAAAAAACAAATAACAAATATCATAATTTCAAAACTTTATCAGAATTATCAACATAAGTTTAAACATCTTATAAATCTTAAATAAGACGTTATCAATATAGTATTAACTAAATTGTAGAACTTATCCATCCTCCACCTAAAAGCCTTAACCCATTACTGTCTTGTGAATAAAAAACACAAGCCTGTCCTGGAGAAACTGCGGCTTCTGGTGTATCAAAGTGAATAAGACATTTATTGTTTGATAAACTCTTATATTTTGCTTCAAGAAGTTTTCCAGATGATCTAATTCTTACTTTTACTTTTAATGGCATTTTTTCGGCTAAATAATTAGTATTATTTAATCTAATTCCATTTGATTTAATTTGATCTTTGCTTGCAACAACTACTCGATTTTTTTCTTTATTAATCTCTTTTACATATACAGGCCGTGACTGAGATACCCCTATTCCTCTTCTTTGACCAATTGTAAAATTATAAATTCCATCATGTTGACCAATCACATTATTATCTGTATCAACAACTTCTCCTGCTTCTATTTGCTCAGAGTTTCTTTTTATAAAAGATTTGTAATCTCCATCTGGAATAAAACATATATCTTGACTGTCTGCTTTATCAAAAACATGTAAGTCCATTGTCTTTGCAAAGTCACGTATCTGACTTTTATTAAAATCTCCAAGTGGAAATTCAACAAAATCTAAGTCTGCCTTTTTAATTGAAAATAAAAAATAAGATTGATCGCGGTCCTTATCCTCAGGTACATATAATGCCCATTCATTACCTACTTTCATTTTTTTTATATAATGACCAGTCACTAAAGCGGAGCCTTTTAATTTTTTTGTAAACTCAAGTAAGTCATAAAACTTAACTTTTTCATTACAATTAATGCATGGAATTGGGGTTCTTCCTTCTTTATAGTCATTTATAAATGGATCGATTACACTTTCTTGAAATATCTCTTGAAAATCAAGAACGTAATGTGGGATAGAAATTGTATTTGCTATTTTTTTAGCATCAAGAATATCAACGCCGGCACAACATGTTTTTGAATTTTTTACTTTTTTTTCATCATATAATTTTAAAGTAACACCCATCACATTACTTGCTTTCTTTTTCATTAGAGCAGCTGCAACAGATGAATCAACGCCACCCGACATTGCGACAACAATTGGGTTTTCAATATTAGTTTCAGGCATTATCTGTGTTTTGTTCTTGGTCATAAATATATAGTGGTAACTATAACATAATTAAACTAATGTCTAATTTAAGATTTTGTATATGCAATTAGATAAAAAATTAAATTTAGAATTAAAAAAAATTACCATATTAGCTGGAAAAGCAATACTCAAAATCTATAGAAAACCTTTTAAAAAAAATCTCAAAGTAGATAAATCACCAATTACTGAGGCTGATATTGCAGCAAACAATATTATTTGCTCACGCTTAAAAAAACTTACACCAAATATCCCTATTATCTCTGAAGAAAATGATATTAGGCCAAAAAATATTAGTCTATTTTGGTTAGTTGACCCACTCGATGGCACAAAAGAATTCATAAAGAAAAATGGTGAGTTTACAGTAAATATTGCTTTAATAAAAAATAAGAAGCCAATTTATGGGATTATTTTTAAG
>JAYNZW010000002.1:85444-123573 GCA_038103905.1 Candidatus Pelagibacteraceae bacterium
GTATCAAAAGATCTTTATTTTACTGAGAATAAGTTTTCATATCATTCAAAGTTAGACAAAAATTATAATCTGACAAAAAAAGTTAAAATTAAAATAAAAAAAAGAAAGATAAAAATACTAGCATTAAGCAGGTCACATAGCAGAAATAATGATTTAATACTTAAAAAATTCAATGCAAATAAGATTATACAAACTGGAAGCTCGATAAAACTTTGTCTCATTGCAGATGGTTCAGCTAATATTTATCCAAGACTAGGCACTACAATGGAATGGGATATAGCTGCTGGTGATGCGATCTTGAGAAAAGCAGGAGGAAAAATAAAAACTCTTGATGGTAAAATTTTAAAATACGGAAAGAGGAATTTTAAAAACACCTCGTTTATTGCTAGAGGTTAGGCAAACTTTAATGGTTTTCCACTTGGCTTACCAATAATTTTTCCATTCCAGAATACTTTATTTCCACGAATCATAGTGCCAACTGGCCAACCTTTAATCTTCATGCCATGAAAAGGTGTCCAGCCACATTTGCTTTGAACCTCTTTATTACTTATTTTTTTTGTTTTAGACATATCCACAAACGTAAAGTCTGCGTCATAACCTTTTTGAATTAATCCTTTATTCTTAATCTTAAACCTATTGATAGGATTATAACTTGTTAGCTCAACAACATTATTAATTGATATCATTTTTTTTGAAACTTCATTTAGAAGAATCGGTAATAATGTCTGTACACCAGGCATCCCCGATGGACTATCGGGATACTCTAATTTTTTTTCTGAAAGCTTGTGAGGAGCATGATCAGATCCAACAATGTCTATTTCATTATTTTTAAGCGCTTGTCTGAGTCTTTTGTTGTGTTTCACAGATCGAATTGGGGGATTCATCTGGGCCAATGTTCCTAATTTATCGTAGCATAAAGGTGATGACAAAACTAAATGCTGAGGAGTAACTTCATATGAAACATATTTCTTATTCTTATTTAAAAACTCAATTTCCTCAGCAGTAGTAATATGTAAAATATGAATTTTCTTTTTTGTTTGATTTGCCAATTTAACAAGATTTTTAGTACAAATAAGGCAAACACTTTCGTTCCTCCATTTTGGGTGTGATTTTGGATCACCTCTTTTAATAAATTTTTCTCTTTTATTTAATTCATTCTGATCTTCTGAATGAAAAGAAATCATTTTTTTTGTACTTTTCATAATTCTCTTTATGTCTTTGTAATCTGAAACAATAAGAGTCCCTGTTGATACGCCTACGAAAACTTTAATGCCACAACAGCCTACTTCTTTTTCCATTTTTTTTATTTCGGCTGTATTATTTTTTTCAGCACCAAAATAGAATGCATAATTACAAAACATTCTATTTTTTGCGCTATTCAATTTTTTTTTAAATAAAGTTTTAGTGGACATACTTGGATTATTATTAGGCATATCAAATACAGTTGTTATACCACCAGCAACCGCTGCTCTACTTCCACTTTTTAAATCTTCTTTATCAGTATTACCCGGCTCTCTAAAATGAACTTGTGTATCTATAGCGCCTGGTAAAATATGAAGACCTTTAGCATCTATTGTTTTGAAAGCTTTTAAATCAGATAGATCGCCTACCCTGTAGATCTTTCCTTTATGAACCGCTATATCGTCTTTAATGGTCTCTTTATGAGTAACATACGAGCCATTTTTAATTATTAAGTCTATTTTTTTTGTCATTATTTTTAAATAATATTTTTTATTTAATTTAATACTAGACTTACTTTTATATCTTTAAAATAGCTATGTGAATCTTTTAGAGTAAAGTTTTTATCATTTATAAAATCTTTATAAGATTTTTCTGTCCTAATTGTAAGGTTATGCTTACCTTTTGGTCCATATACTTTATCATTGGTTGGTCCAAATAAACCAATTGTTGGTATTCCGGCAGCTGATGAAAGATGCATGTTAGAGCTATCGCTTCCCAGGAAGAGTCTGCTACATTTTAATATAAAGTATGTCTCTACCATATCAGCTTGATTCATTAGATTGACTGCTTTTGTAGATAATGACTCTTTCAGGTGTTTAATCTTCATATTGTCAGAGGAATTATTTGATGCGCCCAAAATAACAATTTCATAATCTTTGAAAAACTCATTGTCAAAAAGTTCAAAGTATTTCTCTATTGGCCAATCTTTACCTTGCCAATTTGAAATTGGTGCAACACAAATAAAATTCTCTCCAATTTTTTTTGACTTAAGAATATTTTTATATTTTTCTCCGTTAGCCCAAATGGTGGGTTGAATATTATTATCTATTTTTAAAAAATTTGAAAATTGCTCTAGCTTATGTTCATGCTCATTACCTTTAAAAATTTTTCTTTCATTTGTCTTGAGAAAATATGATAGATAGCTTGACCTTAAATCAATCACCAAATCCCATTTCTTATTCTTTACTAAATTCCAAATTTTAAACCAGTGTCCTGCATACCTCTGCTTATTAACTACGATAAGTTGTTCTAGTCCAGGCATATCCGTAAATATATCCTTAGAAATTGAGCTCGTAACAATGGTGAAATCTGCTTTTGAGTATTTTTGAATTAAATGATTTACGAGGCTAGTAGCTAAAATTGTATCTCCTATACGTGAATAGCTTACAACTAGAATTTTCATTTTTATAAATATATATATAAAATATTATTATTAATATGAAATTATCAATTCACTTATGAAAGTAAGCAAAAATGAGAATATATCTGTATTAGAAATTTCTGGTCAAGATAGAGTTGAATTTCTTAATAATATTTTTACAAATGATGTCTCAAAGGTTTCTAAAAAAAACTCTATTTATACTTGTCTTCTTAATCCACAGGGAAAACTTATTGCAGACTTAATTTTATCTGATTATAAAAACAACTTTTTTATTCTATGTTATTCTGATTTTACTGAAGATTTAATAAAGATACTCAAAATTTATAAATTAAGATCAAAAGTTGAAATTACAGATGTGTCATCTAGCTTTCAGTATTATTTTGTTGATTATGAAAATTTAAAAACAACATTAAATAAAAGTGAAATTTTTGCTGGAAATTCATTTATATCAAATAATTCATTATTAGTAATTGATCCAAGACTTATAGAGTTAGGTGCTCATGTAATAACAGAAGATAATCTCATTGATGGACAAGAATATGAAATTAACAATGAAGATATTGATTTAAATTATTTTAAAAATGGGGTTATTCCTTCATCATTATTATCAAAATTAAAAAAAGTATATCCACTAGAGGCAAATATTCATCTTTTAAATGGTATTGACTTTAAAAAAGGCTGTTATGTTGGTCAGGAAGTAACAGCTCGAATGAAATTAAAAAATAAAATACCAAAAATTATATTTTCTCTTATTAGTGATCGAGAAAATAATCATGAAGATGAAAACGAGAATATTTATGCTAATGATCAGGTAGTTGGAAAAATAATAGCAAAACATGATAGATATTATTTTGCTTCAATTGATATGCGAAAAATACAAGGAGAGGATTTAAAAAAAATGAACTTGTGCAGTGATAGCTGCAATTTTGTAATAAATCATCAGCCTTGGTTTGGATATTAATGGTGCCGTCGGCGAGACTCGAACTCGCACGAACTATGTTCACTGATCCCTCAAACCAGCCTGTCTACCAATTCCAGCACGACGGCAAAACCCTATTTTTAGCTCAAAACTAGAAGGAGTTGAAATATATACAATTAACTATAATTGTTATAAATAATTATTGAATAAAATTATTATGCAACAAGAACTATCATATCCATCTGATTACAATGCTGAGGTTAAAGCCTCAACAGCTGAACTTTATAAATCTGTTTCTAAGATTATTCCCGAAGTTGAATGGCCATTTCATGCACCTTTGATCCATGAGATCAAAAAACTTAAAAAGGAAAAAAATGCCACAATTCTTACGCACAATTATCAAACACCAGAAATATTTCACTGTGTTTCTGATATCGTGGGAGACTCATTAAAACTTGCATATGAAGCAAGGGATAGCGAAGCAGATACTATTATTGTTTGTGGGGTCCATTTTATGGCTGAAACAGCAAAAATTCTTAGCCCTAATAAAAAAGTACTTATTCCAGACATGCGTGCTGGGTGTTCATTGGCTGACTCAATTACCGCAGAGGATATTCGATTACTTAAACAAAAGTATCCAGGAGTGCCGGTTGTCACTTATGTAAATACATCTGCTGAAGTCAAAGCTGAAACCGATGTTTGTTGTACATCTGGAAATGCTAAGTTAGTAGTAGAGTCATTAAATTCTGATAAAGTTATATTTTTACCTGATGAATTTTTAGCGCAAAACATTGCTAATCAAACAGATGTAAAAATTATTTCATGGAAAGGTCGCTGTGAAGTCCATGAGCGTTTTACGGCTAAGGAAATCTTAGCTTACAAAGAACAGCACAAAAATATTGTAGTTTTAGCGCACCCAGAATGCTCTCCTGAAGTAATTGAAGTAAGTGACTTTACAGGTTCAACTGCAGGAATGAATAACTATGTAAAAGATAACCAACCTGAGAAAGTCATCATGGTTACTGAGTGTTCAATGAGTGATAATGTTGCAATAGAAAACCCTAATGTAGAATTTGTTCGCCCCTGTAATTTATGCCCTCATATGAAACGTATTACTTTGAAAAAGATTTATGATGCACTTAGATTTGATCAACATGAAGTTACTGTTGATGATCAAATTATTGACAAGGCGCGCCTCTCAATTGATCGTATGCTTGAAATTGGCAGACAAAAATAATGACTGATAGCATATATTCTCCCGATGTGGTCATTGTAGGCGGTGGAGTCGCAGGCCTAAATGCAGCTTTAAACTTAGCTCCACGAAAAGTTTGTGTAATCACTAAAAACTCTCTCGGAATAAATACGTCAAGTAGTTGGGCACAAGGTGGTATTGCAGCACCTTTTGCAAAAGAAGACAGTAATGAAAGTCATATAAGTGATACTCTTGCAACGGCAAAAGGGTTAGCAAAGTCTGAGGTGGTTAGAGAAGTTATTTCTGAGTCCATTAATATAATTACAGATTTAGAAAATATAGGCATTGAATTTGATAAAAATCCAGATGGAACTTTTAATCTTGGATTAGAAGCTGCTCATAGTTTCAATCGAATTGTAAAATCTAAGGGTGATAGCTCTGGCATTGAAATTATGCGTGGGCTTACAGAAAAAGTGAGGTCTTCTGAGCATATAACTGTTCTAGAAAATGTGTCTATTGACAGCATTATGATGGAAAACAATACGATTTATGGAGTAATTGGACACTTAAATAATCAAAATTTACCTGAAAACCATGTAGTCATTCAAAGCCCTAATGTCATTTTAGCAACTGGGGGACTTGGTGGCATCTTTGCCAATACTACCAACCCTCGTACATCTTACGGCGAAGGTATTGCTCTTGCGGCAGAAGCAGGGGCTATCATAACTGATATGGAGTTTGTTCAATTTCATCCAACTGGCCTAGATTTTGGTCTTGATCCTACTCCCCTTGCAACAGAAGCGATACGTGGGGAAGGTGCAACATTAGTTAATCAGCATAATGAAAGATTCATGCTTGATGTCCATCCACAAGCTGAATTAGCCTCAAGAGATATTATTGCTCAAAGTATTTTTGATCAAATTGAAAAAGGAAACTCTGTATTTCTTGATTGTAGAGAAAATATTGGAAGTGATTTTGGTAAACAGTTCCCTCAAGTAAAATCATATTGTGACAAGGCTGATATAGATCCAAGTTCTGAATTAATACCAATTATTCCTGTAGCTCATTATCATATTGGAGGAGTAAAAACGGATCTCAAGGGTCGTTCATCAGTTGAAGGACTTTGGTGTTGTGGAGAAGTAGCTGCTACAGGTATTCATGGGGCCAATCGACTTGCATCAAATTCAATTCTAGAGTCTCTTGTATTTGCTAAAATTGTTGCAGAAGAAATTAATAAAAATCCAATTAAAAAGATAGATAATGTAAGTCAGACATTTATTAAAACATACAAAGAAAAGACAAGAAACAAAATAAGAGCAAAAAAATATATTTGGCAGCTTCGCTCATCAATGATGAGAAACTTAGGCATTGTTAGAAATTCTCAATCGATAATAAGGGGATTGAAAGATATTTTAAGAATTGAAAGAGAGTCAAAAGGCTTATCAGCAAAACTTAATGATATGATTTTAGTTAGTAAATTTATAATTGCTGGAGCCTATAAAAGAAAAGAGAGTCGTGGTTGCCATCTAAGATCAGATTATATTGCTGAAAATGACAAATTTAAGTTGAATATAGATCAAGATTTGAAATCGATGGAACTAGATATCCAAAAGATACTGGAAACTGCTCAACTGCGTGTTGATGATAAACATGTTGCTCTCTAAAAAATATATAAAATCTCAAGTAAGTACTGCTCTTAAAGAAGATCTCGGAATATTAGGCGATATTACATCTCAAGCAACTATTCCCGTAAATCATAACTCATCTGCTGAGATTAAACTTAAAGAAGATGCAGTTCTTTGTGGGGTTGAGTTTGCTATTCAGGCATTCAAACTTTTAGATAAAAAAATAAAGATCGGTAAACAAAAAAAGGATGGCTTAATACTGAAGAAAGGTTCATCAATTTTAAAAATTTATGGCAATACCCAAGCTATTCTTGCTGCTGAGCGGACTGCTCTTAATTTTTTAGGACTTATGTCAGGCATAGCTACAAAAGCAAATAAATATTCAAAAATAGCTAAAAAATATGGTTCCAAAATTTACTCTACTCGTAAAACTATTGTTGGAATTCGAGAATTACAAAAATATGCTCTTTCTATAGGGGGTGCAAATATTAATAGAATGACACTCGATGACTTTTTTTTCATAAAAGATAATCATATTTCAAAAGCAGATAATATTGTTGATAGTATTGATCAAGTAAGAATGTTTTATCCAAAAAAAAAGATAACAGTCGAAGTTGATAAAATATCTCAGTTAAAACAAATTCTGAATAAAAAAATAGATGTTGTTCTATTAGATAATATGAATGTGTCGCAAATAAAAAAATGTTTAAAACTCGTCAATAATAAATTTGAATGTGAAGCTTCAGGAAATGTTAGTTTAAAAAATCTTGATGCAATAGCAAAGACAGGTGTAAATAGAATTTCAACAGGACAACTAACTCATAGTATCAACAACGTAGACTTTGGCCTAGAGTTATAAATTTCACATTGAAAATATATAAAGAATGTAAAACATCCATCCAGGAATTAATATAATCCAATAATTATACATCCAAGTCATGCCTACCCAACCTCCCCATGACTCATAATCAGTGCGCTTTATTCTCTCATAAAAAGATTCTCTTAATCCTTTATAGAAAATTTCTGACTTAAATTCAGGTAAACTTCCCTCAGATTGACTCATTTGTCTTACTCTTTTTTTTATCATTCTGAGATGAATTACTTGCCATGGTAAATATAAAAAACCAAAAATAATACTGATAATAAGTAGAACCACTTGAGTATTATGAATTTCAGCAAATAAATATAAAAATATGCTGAGAATAGTATTTATTGAGAAAATAACAAACCATCCTAGTTCTT
Organism: Candidatus Pelagibacteraceae bacterium; assembly: GCA_038103905.1. GTDB lineage: Bacteria > Pseudomonadota > Alphaproteobacteria > Pelagibacterales > AG-422-B15 > CABYIR01. The sequence goes on from JAYNZW010000002.1 coordinate 93,046, forward strand.
CATAGTAGTATAAATTTTCTTCATTCAATAAAATTGCTGACCAAACAAAAAATTGTGAAATACTAACTTGCAAAACCATTATCCAAGACAACAAATCAACTATTAGAAATTGATCATCGTTAATTAATCTAAGGACGTAACTAAATTGATAAATGTAGGCAATCTCAACAAAAGTAACTAAAAAACGTGTCAAAAATATTGATGAAAAAAAAGTATCATGGAGTACAATTTTTTTAGAATAATTGTTTGGGAAAAGACAGCGGTAAGCCGATATTATAAATAGTAATTGTGCTGGGGCTAATAAATAAAAATCGACTGAGGAAATAGGCTCGCTTAAAGATTTAAAGAAAAGAAATAAATTGGTTACAACACCTAACTTTAAACTCCATAGAAGGTATTTATACATAGGTCATTTATACTTTTTACGCATATTCATTGCAGCCTCTATGCCTGAAATAGGCTTTTTACCCTTTGGAACTGTATTACCTTTTTGCACTAACTCTTCGTAAGGAACTCCATCTTTATACATTTTATATAGAACTTCGATGTCCATATTGGTTCCAACTGGCTCTTCAGGGAATCCCTTTTTTGCGACTTCTTCTTTAAATTCCCCGTCATTTCTCCAATGTTCATAAAAAATTTCAACCAGATTTCCATCAGGATCTCTATAATAAATTCCACTAATCCATCCATGATTTATTGTCCAGTAAGGCTCTAACCCTTGTTTTTTTGCCCTAAAATAAAAATCAAACCATTGATCGATAGGATTTAATCGATAAGAAATATGATCAAGACCAACAAGAGTAGGAACTGCTCGATTAATCCAGTTCTTAAAATTCATAACAATCTTTGGAATAAATCCTAAATTATCAAAAACAGGTTTAGTGTTTGCTATTGCAATTCGATGATGCTCTTCATCAAAAGTCATAAAAGTAATTTCTTTACTCTTATACATCGATTTACAACCAAATAAATTCTCATAAAAGTCAATCATCCGATCATAATTCATTGTCTTAAATGATACATGATGAAAAGTATCTGGCGCATCACTTGATCTAAATTTTTTATATAGATCTAAATTTAAAACTATTTTTTTTTCTGACATAATCTTTTGCTACATCGTCCAGAACCAGTCTGGTCCTGGTAAATGAATAACGTGATTTTCTAATCCAATTTCCTTATCAACTAAATAATTTAACTTATTATTCATCTTTATAATTAAATTATCATTAGATCGATCATTTGCTAGATCTTGCATTTCATAAGGATCATTCTCAAGATCAAACAATTGAATAAATTCATTCTTTTCAAATAACTCATCTAAACTTTTAGGATTATGATTTGAACGTGGAGAGAAACTTCTTACAAATTTATATCTCTGATCTATAACGGCTTTATAATTATATGGTAGAGAGAAATCTGGTAAAAAGGATCCCTCGGTGACGAAGGCTTTAATTTTCTCATAATAAGTTTCGGCTAAGCCAATTTGTCTTATCTTCTCATTAATATCAAATACTGATGGAATTATTTGAACTCCTTGAATAAGGTGCCCTTCATCATCCCTCTTATTATATCCATCTACATTTTCGACAAGCGACGCAAAGCTATTTCCTTTAAGCTCAGGATAATCATTTGCAATTTGATTGGCACTTAATCCGGCAAATTCTAATATTGTTGGAACAAAATCAATATTTGAAATTATTGATTCACACTTATTATTTTTTCCAAGCTCAGGGTGATAAACTAATGTAGGGACTCTCACTGACTCTTCCCAGAAAGCTATTTTACCTCTCGTTCCATGTTGACCTAAAAGCTCTCCATGATCTGAAATCATAAATATAATAGTATTATCTAATTGTTCTGTTGCCTTCAGAGACTCAATAACTGTATTGATATGTCTGTCTACATCTCTAAGGCAATTATAATAATAATTTATGAATCTTTTCCAATAATCTGGTCGATTGAATGGTATCTCTCCATAAACAATATTCATTATTTCTGATGGATCCCAGGCGCTGACTTCATCAGGCATATGACCAAAATTTTTAGGAAATACCACTTTATGCTCAACATTATATAACGGGTCTGAAGGTTGAAATTTTTGGTGATCCCCAATAAAACCTGATCCTTTTATTGATTCATCTGCTCTGAAAAACATTATATCATGCGGGTTCACAAAATTTACAAAAGTAGCCCATGGAGTAGAGGAGTTTTTGTTTTCATAAATAAAGTTCGCGGCATTTTTAGCAGTTGGGCCGTCATGTATGAAACCACCCTGACCTAAATCCTTTTCTCCTTCTTGATTTGAAACTGTAAACCCATGCTTATTAAACATTTTTTTCATACCATCGAAACCGAGAGAGTTGGGGTCAACCTGACTTTCTGTAATGTTGGTCAAATGCCATTTACCAAAATAACTTGTTAAATAGTTATTTTCTCTTAAGAGATGACCAATGGTATTTACTCCGCCATATAAACCCGGTACCCAAGGTGCAACTGTATTATCCCAAACTCCAGTAAACTGAACATGTTGACCAGTATAAATAGAGCTTCGGGATGGTGAACAAAGAGGTGTAGATGTGTATGAGCGATTAAAATATGTTGAAATACTCTCTAGGTATCGTCTGGCTGGCAATTCTACATGTGATGGAATATAAGGCCATGCACGCTCCTGATCGTTCAATATAAACAATATATTTGGCTTCTTATTATGAGAAATATTTGCAGGCGCCTTCTGGGTAAGAAGAATTGTACCCATTCCAGTTAGAGCGGCAGCAGCTACAGTTTTTTTTAAAAATGATCTTCGCGAGAGTTTTTTACTCATGACTCTAAAAATAGAAATGTGCTAACAATTATTATTAATGTTGGCGCTATCATGTTATGAGCATTCTCATCAAAACGATATGTTTTTGTCTCTCCCTTGATTTTGAATGGCAAATGTTTTTGCTTCCCAGGTTTAATGCTTAATCTTTCTCCAAAAGTGTACAAAAATGGCTTTCGACCTCCTCTATCAGATAAAGTTCCCCCATAAACTGGCATGAATAATGCTGAAAAAATGAAAGTACCTAAAAAAGTGAAATACCAAAATAACCAGAAATATAATTGATATGGATAATAAAAGTCAGGAATATTAATCCAAAGAATAATAAGATTCATGATTGCAATTGGATAATAACTTAAAACTTGCCAAACAACATGAAATCTTGCATGACCCGGCCAGTCAGGGTGTGTTGCATGCGTTTTATTAAAATCAGCAAATGACATCCCAACAACCAATAAAATTGAAATCAAAGAATAAATGACTCTAAGTAAAAGATTATCGTTGTATAGTTCCACAATGCTTAATTTTCATTTTCATTATAATTTCGAGCAATCCTTGCGGCTAGTCCAGGGGCGAATCGAGCTAAATAAAGTGCAAATCTTGAAAAGCTTAATAAAGGTATAACATAATACTCTCTTTTATTTTTAGCTATTGCATTAATAATCATATCTGCAGCCGTTTTTGCTTTCATTCCTTTTGTGTCATGGCCTCGGTCATTGGCTCCGTATTCAGATCCGTCTCCGGTCAAAGCTTTAATTCCTACTTCTGTTTCCACATAACCAGGCGCAACAGTATTAACTTTAATGTTATGCTCGTAAACTTCTGCCCTCAAAGCATCCATGAAACCTTGTAGTGCATGTTTTGCAGCTGCATAGACTGATCTCTTTTTAATAGCAAACTTACCAAGCAAACTTGAAACAGATACAACCTGTCCACTTTTTCTAGATATCATCGATGGTAATACACTCTTGGTAAGCTTAACAATAGAATAGAAATCGAGTGTCATCACATCTTGATAAACTTTGAAATCTGTCTCTTCTACTCCAGACCATGCTGATACACCGGCGTTATTAATCAAAATATCGATTTCACCAACTTCTTTTTGCACTCTTGATGAAAAATCATCAATTTCATCAATTCTTGAAAGATCAAAAGGGTAAATTTGAACATTAGCATTTCCACATTTTAGCTTTGTATCTTCAAGCTGTTCTTTTCTTCTTGCTGTTAGAATCAAGGTACAATCATACTTTGATAATTGAATAGCTAACTCACGTCCAATGCCAGATGACGCACCAGTGACCCAAATAATTTTTTTATCAAAATAGTTCATAATTTTTAATTGAGAGTACTCTCATTTTTGTTTATAGTACAGAAAATTATGAATGATTATTTCCAATCTAAAGCATCTTTGCAATCAAAAAAGGATCGAACTCGGGCTGCTATAATTGATAGCGCAATCAATATTATTGCAAAAAAAGGTTTTCAGAAATCATCAATTCAAGAAATGGCAAAGAATGCTGGTATTGCAAATGGTACTTTTTATAATCACTACAAAGATAGAAAAAGTATTTTTGAGGATGTTGCTAATTTAATCGCCGTTGAATTAGTAAAAGTTATTGAAGAAGATGAAGTAAAAACAAAAAAACCTGTACAAAAACTTATTAATTCAACTAAGCAGTTTATTCAACGATCAGTACAGGTTCCAGAATGGGGAACAATTTTCTTAGAAGCTGCTGATTTTTCAGTAAAACTCGAGAAGGATATTAGCAGATATCTTATTAAGGATATCAAAAGTGGGATTAAGGAAAAATCTTTTTTAGTCAAGTTTGATAATTTTTTAGTAAAACAAATCATGATTTTAGTACTTCACTCTATAAGTCATCAATTGGAAAATGGTATTGATAAAAAAATTACTGATAAAACGATCAATACAATCTTAAGAATATTAAATTATAAACAATAAAGGATAGTATTATGAAATTAGTAACATTTTTACACCAAGATAATCAAAAAATAGGCGCTGTAATTGGAGAAGAAGTCATAGATTTTTCAACCTCAAATCTTCCGAAGAATATGATTGATTTTATTGAACTCGGAAATGAGGGATTAGATAAAGCAACTACATTAATTGAAAAAGGAGAAAATAAAATCTCGATTAATGATGTAAATTTAATGGCTCCAGTTCCTAAACCAAATAAAATTCTAGCTGTAGGACTAAATTATAAAGAACACCGTGACGAGGTAAAAGAAACTGCCGCTAAAACTATTGGGCAAGCTCAAGAAAAATATCCAAACATTTTCAACAAACAGAATACATCTGTTATTGGTCCAAATGATGAAATACATAGACCTAGGGCATCAGAATTTCTTGATTATGAAGGTGAATTAGGTTTTATAATTGGAAAAAAATGTCGTCACGTCCCTTATGATAAGGCAAAAGAAGTGATCTATGGATTCACAGTTGTTAATGACGTAACAATAAGAGATTGGCAAATGAGAGGGCCTCCGATGACTATGACAATGGGTAAATCATGGGACACGCATTGTCCATTTGGCCCTTATCTTGTCACAAGTGATGAGGTTGGAGATCCACATAATTTGAAACTTCAAACTCATGTCAATGGAGAACTTAGACAATCAGCTAGTACAAATGATTTGATTTTTGACTGTTTTACACTTGTAGAATACTTATCTACTGCATTTACATTAGAACCAGGAGATCTCATTCCTACAGGAACACCTGCAGGTTCTGCTGTGATGACAAGAAATTGGCTTAAACCAGGAGATGAAATTCGAATTGAAATAGAAAAGTTAGGGATCATTAACAATAAAGTCATTGATGAGCCTGATAATACGATAGTTTTCTAAAAACCCATGCAACCTGATTATGATGTAATTGTTGTTGGTTATGGTCCTGTGGGTGAAACTTGTGCTAATTTACTTGGATATTACGGAATAAAATCATTAATCATTGAAAAAGATAATGAAACCTTTCCTCTTCCAAGAGCTATAACCTGGGACTTAGAGTGTAAAAGAGCTGTATCTTATTGTAACCTGAAAACGAAAATTAAAACCAGAAAGATACGAGGTGTTGATAATCTTGATACTAAAAAAAACTCTATTCTTAAAGTTAAGACAGATGATTTCAAAATTTATGACTATGAACACAAATTACTATTCATGCATCAGCCACAATATGATGAGGCTCTGCGTATAAATGCTGAAAAATACAAAACAAACAATATTAAAAAAGGTTTTGAATTAATTGAATTACAAGAAATAGACGGCATCATACATTGCAGTATCAAAAATACGATAAGTAAACAAAAAGAAAAAGTTACATGCAAATATCTTTTAGGATGTGATGGCGCAAATAGTAAAACAAGAAAACTTTTGAATGTTTCTCTCAATAGTTTGGATGCAGATGAGACTTGGATGGTTGTTGATGGATATACTGATAAATCATTTAAATGCTTTAAAGAGGTTGATGCTATTCAATATTGTAACCCATCTAGACCAATTACAATTATTCAGGGCGTAGAAAATATATTCAGATTCGAAATAGGTCTTATGCCAGGTGACAAAGTCGAAGAGATACAAAAAGAAGAAGTATTTTCAAGTTATTTAAAAGAATGGATCGGTAATAGCAGAGTTGAATTTATGAGAACAGCCGTCTATTCCTTTCATGCGGCGTCTGCAGAAAAATGGCAAGTTGGAAATGCTTTTCTTCTTGGAGATGCTGCTCATCAGATGCCGCCTTTCATGGGTCAGGGAATGAACTCAGGGTGTCGGGATGCTGAAAATCTATTATGGAAAATTAATGGTGTTTTGAAGGGTCTTTACAAGGAGGAAATTTTAGGAACCTATGAAAGTGAGAGAAAACCTCATGTAGATAAAATTACTAGAGCAGCTATTACCATGGGAAATATTATTAACGCAAAAAATCATTTCACGGCATTTTTAAGAAATACATTTTTAAAGTTACAAAACCTCTTTAGATCATCAGGTAAAATGTTTCCTGCTATGATTGGAACAAGACTAGGAAATGGAGTTCATAAAGCAAAGAAAATTAAAAATGCTACTATTGAAAGATATTTTTTTAATATAATTCAAGCTCGAGTTGGAACTGAAGACATTAAAACAACAGATGAATTACTTGGAAAGAACTTTGGTCTGGTTATCAATGACTTTAAGGGCAATCTTAATCTTTCAAATAATACTCTAAATAAATTAGATAAACATAATTTTAAAATTATAAATTTTACACAAAAAAAAGATGAGTCTAACTATGAAAACTATATACCATGTCAAAAAGTTAACAGAGATTTAGACACTTATTGTAAGCGATATAGTTGTGATGGAGCAATTCTTAGGCCTGATAAGTATGTATATGACTTAATTAATTATGAAAACAGCAATAATCTTGAAGAAATTGTTATTAAAGTTCTAGAGAATTTAGAAGATAAAATAAGTTTATAGAAATTGAATATATTTATAGTATTCTCTGAGAGATTTATTACTTCTTAAAGCTATTTTCAATTTATATTTTCCAACTTTAATTGAGTCTTCTTCATAATCTAAAAGCTCAGTTTTGTAACTTTCTCTTTTTTTAAGTCTTTCAAAATATCTGATTAGATTATTTCTATCTTTAATAAAGAAATTTAAGATCTGTGCTTCTTCTAAGCGGTGAAATAACACCATCCAAGTAATATCTGCTAAACTAAACTTATCTCCATCAATCCATGTTCTTTCATTCATATGTTCATTCAAAGTAGTAAAATGAATTTTTAAATTTTCAGTTGCTGAACTTGTTATTTTTGACAAAGGAGTTCCTTTTTTAAAAACTTTATATTTTAAAATTTTAAATAAAAAAAAGTTAAAGGCTCTGAACCTTACTGGATGCCTCACTAAATATCCAATAAATTTAAAGATTGAAATACTTTCAAGCATGGTAACAAATAGTGGAACTGTAAATATTGAAACGCAATTGCCTGCATATTGTCCATGATTTTCATTAGGCTCTCCTACTAAAGAACCTCTTTTTACCCAATGATCCACAGTTTCACTTTGACTTAGTATTGAATTAAATTTTTCAAGAAAAGCTATTTGTTCATGTGACTCGTAAATTGGCTTACCGTGATGTAACAATACTGGAACTGTAGCTTTAGGGTTAATCTTTAAGAAATTTTTACTCAAGTTTTCACTATCCCCAGTTTCTAAGATGTGAATATGAATCAATTTGGCCTTGAGACTAAGTTCTTTAAGACAGATTCTTACTTTTCTTGAGCAGAGTGAGAAACAATTATGAAAGAGCACCCACTCTTCACTAGTTTCTAAAACTTCATAATTTTGCAACCCAGCTAAAGAGGTTTCTTCCATGAAATATTATTTTTTCTCTTTTTCAAATTCTAAAACTATATCATTTAAAATCTGATTTGCGCTTACACCTGTAGGGAAGCCACTATAATGAGCGACATGTAAAATCATTTCTTCTAATTTTTCTTTTGAAATTCCAAGATTTAAAGCACCACGTATATGAATCTTTAATTCATTTTCTCTGTTGAGAGCAACTAGAACCGCTACGGTAATTAAGCTTCTTTCTTCAAGACCAATAATTTCATCTCTAGACCATATTGTTCCATAGAGCGCATCCACTATATGGGCCATATAATCCCTCGAAATGGGCTTGTCTTCATTATTTAAGAGGCCCATCTTCTTCATTATTTCAAGACCTTTTTCTCTTTTTTCTTTATCGATTTTATAAACCATAATTAATAATTGAGACTATTCTCATTATATATATACTTCAATACTCTTTAATATAAATAATTAAAAAAATCATGAGTAATGAAAAAGTATACATGCTAGCCAATCTAAAAATTAACGATAGAGAAACCTACCACATTTATGAAAAAGGTTTTTTTCCAATTCTAAAAAAGCATGGTGGTGAGTTTGTTACGTATGATGACTCTGTAGAAACTTTTGAAGGATCAACTCCTCTTGAAGGAAGGGCTGTAATCTTTTCATTTCCCTCACCTGAAAAAGCTAGAGAATGGTTCAATGATCCTGAATACCAAGAGCTTTCAAAACATAGAAGGGCTGCTGGTGAACTTAAAAATCTATCCATGATAAAAAGCCTTCCACCCAAAAAATAGATTAATTTCAATTATTTAGATTATTTATAGTTCTTTATATTTGTTTTAAATTAATAGAAAATAATAGATATGGCAGGAAGATTGGTTAGAAAGTTAGCCGAAAGAGACTGCTACTCTCTAGGTGAAAACGATACTTTAAAAACTGCTAGCGAGGCTTTAGCAAAAAATAATTTAGGTGCAATGCCTATATTGGATTCTAATGGTAAAATTATTGGAATAATATCTGAACGAGATATTGCCAGAAAAATTCACCAAGCAAGCTTTAGCAATGAAGAACTGGTTACTAAAATCATGACAAAAAAAATAATTTCTTGTGATCTTAATGTATCCGTTACTGAACTTATGGAAACAATGACTGAAAAAAAAATTAGACATATGCTTATTATGAGTAATGATGAATTAAAAGGAATTGTCTCAATTGGTGATGTTGTTAACCATTTAATCGAGAACTACAAAGAAGAAAATGAAAATCTAAGAAACTATATTAACAACTCTTAAATTTCATAGTGTCAGGATCTAGAATTTCTAAATTCCCAGAAGCAATATCATGCCATAGTCCGTGAATAGATAGTGTGCCCGCATCAAGTTCTTTTTTAATAAAAGGAAACTCAATTAGATTATCAATAGATGCTTTGATACTAGTTTTTTCAAGTTCTTCTATTCCTGATTGATCACTACTGTGAGCTGATAACTTACTAAAAGCAGGCTTTAAGATTCTAAGCCACTTATTCACAAAGAATAAATCTGCATTTTTCTTATCATTTTTACATAAATGATAACCATTTTTAATTCCACCACATCCTGAGTGTCCTAAGATAATGATGTGAGAAACTTTTAAACCACAAACAGCAAATTCAAGTGCAGCTGCAGTTCCAGTGTTATCACTATCTAGTTCACAGGGAGGAACAAGATTTGCAATATTGCGATGAATAAAAAAATCTCCAGGCTCAGTATCAAATATTTGTGTCGATTGAACTCTAGAGTCAACACAAGATATGATCATGGCTGAAGGCTTTTGACCCTCCGCAGACAATTTTTGATATAAATCTTTATATTTTAGAAATCCAGAGGACTTCCATTCTCTGTATTTTTTAATAAGTTTTTCAGGTAAGGGTTTTATATAATCTGTCTTTTCTTTATTACTCAAAATATTGCCCGTAGTAATTTATTAACTCGTCAGGTCCAAGTCTTTTCTGCTCCATCGTATCACGATCTCTTACGGTTACAGTTTGATTCTCAAGAGTTTCAAAGTCTACTGTAATGCAAATTGGCGTACCAACTTCGTCGTGTCGTCTATAACTTTTACCTATATTGCCAGAATTTTCCAATATGACTCTACCCATACCAAGCATTTGTAATTTATTTTTTAGATCTTTTGCATGATTTACAAGATCCTCATTATTTCTTTTTAGTGGAATCACTGCTGCTTTAATTGGCGATAAATGAGGTTTAAGACTTAGGACAACCCTTGTCTTTCCTTCAACTTCTTCTTCATTATAGGCTTCATTCAGAAGCGCAAAAACTCCACGCTCGACTCCTGCGCTTGGCTCAATGCAAAAAGGTATGTACCATTCTTTTGTGTCTAAATCCTGAACTGCTAATTTTGTGGTTGAGTCCTTATTTTCCATAACTTTAGCCTTAATATTAAATTCAGACTGATTTTTAGAATGTGACCCTAAATCAAAATCTTGTCTATTGGCAATACCTTCTAACTCTTCAAATCCATGTGGAAACTTATATAACAAATCAGTTGTTGCTTTAGAATAATGAGAAAGATCATTTTCTGGCGCCTCAAATACCTCTAAATTTTCTTTTTTTATTCCTTGCTCAAGCCACCAATCAATTCGAGATTGAACCCAATATTTGAACCATTCTTCATCTGTATCAGGCTTACAAAAGAATTCTAATTCCATTTGCTCAAACTCCCGTACTCTGAAGATAAACTTCCCTGGAGTAATTTCATTTCTAAAACTTTTACCCATCTGCGCAATACCAAATGGGATCGCTCTATTAGTAGAATCAAGAACATTTTTAAAGTTAGTAAATATTTGCTGAGCAGTTTCTGGCCTTAAATATGCAAAAGATGATCCATCGTCAACTGGACCGATTGAAGTTTTAAACATTAAGTTAAAAGGTCTAGCTTCAGTTAAATTTTTAGATCCACAATTTGGACATACACCATCAGTCAGCTGATCTTCTCTCCATCGACTTTTACAATCCTTACAATCAGATAATGGATCAGTGAATGTATCCTCATGCCCTGAGTATTTTAAAACATTTGGAGATGTCAAAAGAGATGCATCAAGTCCTTCAACGTCATCTCGTTGCCAAACCATAGATTTCCACCATGCTTGCTTTAAATTATTTTTTAATTCGACTCCCATTGGTCCAAAAGAATAAAGTCCTTTTTGACCACCATAAATTTCGTCTGATTGAAATATAAAGCCTCTACGTTTGCATAGAGCTACAAGATCCTCCATTGAATTAGAGGCCATATCGTCCCCAGTATGAACTTTCTTTTATTGTCTCTTCGAGATCTCCAACTAAATTGAGCTGTGATGACTTTCCGCCAATCAATCCTTTAATAAAAGACTTTTTAGACTCAATGTTTCTTATTTTAATTTTCTTTCCATATGTCTTTTTTAAATAAGCATCGACATCGTCATTACTGTCTACTAATCCCAGCTCTTTTGCTTGCTCGCCTGTCCAGAACTCGCCATTAAATACTTTCTTTGGGTCTATTTTTTTCTTTCTACTCTTTTTTACTAAGTCTTTAAAATTTTCAAATATACTATCTTGGACTTTTATTAACTTATCGACATCTTTTTTAGAAACATCCTCAAAAGGATCAAGAAAAGATTTCCTATCACCTTTAGTAAAAACTCTTCTTTTAATCCCAATTTTATCAATAAGCTTTTTGAAACCAAATGATGCGCTTATTACGCCTATTGATCCAACAATAGAGCTCTTATTTGCAAATAACTTATCACCTGCACACATAAGCATATAACCTCCTGACGCAGCAACATCTTCTGCTACCGTTATGACCTCTGCATTATTTTCTTTCGCACATGTTCTAATTTTTTTATAGATTAATTCTGACTGAACTGGTGAGCCTCCTGGAGAATTGATATTAATTATGACCAAGTGGGGCTTTTTAAAAGTAAAAGCACGTTCTATGATTTTATTAGTATTATCAAAAGTTAGCCCCTTTTGAAATCGGCCTAAATCACCAATTACACCTCTGAGATTTACTACATTAATTCTTTTTTTTGAGCTGAACATATATATATAAATATATTACCTAAATATCATCAATAACGTAGTATTTATAGAAAGTATATTATAAGTAAATTCAAAAATTTAGACATGAATAAAAAAAATAAGAAAAATACTGATTTACTAGCAATTAATGGACTCTTTAAGAGTCTCACCCAATCCATAAAAAAAGTTGATAATCAGATAAAAAAAAACATTCAAGATGAAGAGAAATTAATCACTCTTGCAGCTAGTCATCTTATAGATGCCAAAGGAAAAAAACTTAGACCTGTTCTGACTCTTTTGTTTTCAAGATTACTTAAATATAGAGGTAAAGCACAATATAATTTAGCTGTATGTATTGAGTTTATACATAATGCAACACTATTACATGATGATGTAATTGATGGAGGTAAACTTAGAAGAGGAAAAAAAAGTGCTAATCTTATTTGGGGCAATAAGATCAGTGTACTTGTGGGGGATTATCTTTTAAGTAAAGCATTTAAGCTAATGGTTGCTGATAAATCAATTAAAGTACTTCAAATATTATCAGAGACATCACTAGTTCTTGCTCGTGGCCAGATACAAGATGTAAATAATTTATACAAAATTGATCTTAGTGAAAAAAAGTATCTTTCAATAATTAACTCCAAAACAGCGGAACTTTTTAGAGTTTCATGTTATCTTCCAAGTGTAATTTCTGATCAACCCAAAGACGTACAAAAATCCCTTAATAGCTTCGGCTATAATTTTGGTATGGCATTTCAATTATCTGATGACATTCTTGATTATTTTGGAAAGAGTAAGGAGCTAGGAAAAATGATTGGTAAAGATTTTTATGAGGGGAAAGTGACTTACCCTGTTATTCATGCATACAGAAACTCATCCACTTTGAATAAAAAAAGGCTTAAAAAGTTTTTTTTCAAGAAAAAGAGATCAAAAAAAGACTTTATTGACACACTTTCAATCATGGAAAGTTGTAACACTCACATTGAATCAATTAAATTTTTAAATAAATATCTTAAAAAAGCCAAAACAGCAGTTTTAAAATTTGAAGGATCTAGAGATAAAGTGTATCTTGATGCATTAGTAGAATATTTGCATATTAGAGATAAATAATGTCATCAAATACATTTGGTAAACTTTTTAGATTTACAACCTGGGGAGAGTCCCATGGTCCTGCAATTGGCTGTGTTATAGACGGGTGTCCTCCAAATATTCAGCTAAATGAAAAAGATATTCAAAAATTTTTAGATAAAAGAAAACCAGGAACCTCTAAATTTGTAACCCAAAGAAAAGAAGATGATAAAGTTACAATTTTATCTGGCGTATTTAATGGAAAAACAACTGGAACCCCTATTTCTCTAATCATATGGAATAAAGATCAAAGATCAAAAGACTATGGTGATATTAAAAATAAATTTCGACCAGGTCACGCAGATCTAACTTATTTTTTAAAATACAAAAATAGAGATTACCGTGGCGGCGGAAGATCTTCTGCAAGGGAAACAGCATGCAGAGTCGCTGCTGGAGCAATAGCAAGAAAAGTTATTAAGCACTTAACAAAAAAAGACATCTTAATCCATGGTGCAGTCATCCAAGTTGGAGAAATAGCTATTAATCCTAGAAACTTTGATTGGAAAAATACAAATAAAAATAGTTTTTTTTGTCCAGATAAAAAGATCATTCCAATTTGGGAAGAATATTTAAGCGCTATTAGAAAAAAAGGCTTATCTGTTGGTGCAAAAATTTTTGTTGAAGCTAAAAATGTTCCTGCGGGTCTAGGTGAGCCAATTTATGGAAAACTCGACTCTGACCTTGCCTCTGCTATGATAAGCATCAATGCGGTCAAAGGAGTTGAAATTGGTCTTGGAAATGACACTGTTGATATCACTGGTGCCGAAAATTCTGACGAGCTTAGAGTGAATAAGAATAAAAAAATAATTTTTTCTTCAAATAACTCTGGAGGAATACTCGGTGGTATTTCATCAGGACAAGATATTCAATTATCTGTTGCAATCAAACCTACCTCATCAATATTAAAGTCACAAAAGACAATTAATGATAAATTTAAAAACACCACTATATCCACTCGAGGTAGACACGATCCATGTGTTGGCATTAGGGCTGTTCCAATAGTTGAAGCAATGACTGCTTGTGTATTAGCTGATCATTTGATGAGAAACAAAGCACAGTGTGGCTAGACAATTAAGTTACTGACATAATCAATCACTTGATAACTCTCTCTTCTCTTGAAGTTCAGATTATTCATTATATCGATACCTTTTCTGTAAAGAATTTCTTTTTTTTCCATGTACATTTCAGTATCTTTTTTTTTCATTTTTGGAAAATCAGAAAAATCATCATTTATTTGGAAAATTTCTCCAACAACCATACCTAGCTGGTACATTTTTTTTTGAATTATTTTGGATTTAGATGCAGAAATAGCAACAGATTGACAACAAAAAGCCATTAACATTCCAGTTTTATATTTATTAATTTCTAACCTTTTTTTCATATTATATTTTTTAAGTGATAGATCTTGAAATTGTCCCTTAAGCAGCCCTTTTTCACCAGATATGAATGCAAGTTCTCTTATTAAGTTAGATCTAATGTCATTTTTAATTTTTAATGACTTAGACACGAGAAGTTCAAATGCCTTGGTTAGCAAGGCATTACCTGCTAAAATAGCTGTATACTCATTAAATTTATAATGAGTAGTCTTTTTACCTCTTCTATATTTATCATTATCCATCGCTGGAAGGTCATCATGCACTAATGAGTAATTATGTAAAAGTTCAACTGTTCCCGCTAGATGCATAGTAGTATTAATTGGCAGCTTAAACTCTTTTGCCATTACATAAACAAGATAAGGCCTAAATCTTTTACCGCCAGAAAATACTGAATAATTAATAGCTCGATCTAAATTATTATTATTTACTAAAATTTTTTTTGATAAAAATAATTCAAATTTTTTATTGAATAACTCAATATTTTTTAATGTCCCCATGGGATCTATTATTTTGTTTTTTTTGAAATTTTACCTTCACTTGATACTTGAATTTCATCAAGTTTCATAACTGCTTCATCTAATTTTTTTTGACAATGGGCTCTTATCTGGGAACCTCTTGTATAATATTGAATTGATTTATCCAAATCTATATTTCCACTTTCTAAATTATCAACAATTTCTTCTAGTTCTTCCATAGCATCTTCAAATGATAATTTTTTAATATCGTTTGGTATTTCAGTCATTGTTTTGTAACACCTTTAAATGAGTAAGCATTGATTGTTCTAGTGCATGAATATCATAACCGCCTTCTAGCATTGATACAATTTTACCTCCACAATATTGATTTGCAAGTGACTTTAATTTCTCTGTAATGACCTCAAAGTCTTTTTCAACTAAATTCAAACTTGCTAATGGATCAGCAGTATGGGCATCAAATCCTGCTGACAATATTATGAAGTCAGGTTTTTGCTTGTCTAGTCCTTGCATTATTCTTTGATCGAAAATTTCATGATAAATCTCTGACCCAGTTCCAGCTTTGAGTGGAACATTAATTATATTTCCACAACCAGTTTCATTAGTGTCTCCAGTTCCAGGGTATAAAGGGTATTGATGTGTAGAATAATAATGAACCTTTGGATTATTATAAAAAATATCTTGAGTTCCATTCCCATGATGAACATCAAAATCAATAATTGCAATATTTTCAAAATTATAAGTATTAATTAGATGATGAGCTAATATTGCAACATTATTAAACACACAAAAACCCATAGATCTATCATAGCAAGCATGATGCCCTGGTGGTCTAACAATACAAAAAGAGTTTTTAGCCTGCCCTTTCATAATCATATCTGCAGCATTTATTCCTGAGCCTGCTGCTTTTAATGTTGCTAATTTTGAATCCTTCGAAACAGGCGTTTCCTGATCAAGGTATACAATCTCTTCATTATTTGGGAATCTCAGGATTGTTTCTGCTACAAAGTCTTTTGCATGAGCATCGTTTATAAGTTTTATATCAATTTGATCAGGTTCAAAAATTGATATATTTTTAAAATCTTCTTTTTTGATTAATTCGAGTATATTCTCAACGCGTGATGAACATTCGGGATTATTTAAACTTGAAACGTGCCCTTTAAAACTATTATCATAAAATACAGATGTAATTGTCATAAAAATGCTAAATAAAATAAAAAAATCCAGTATAGATACTATTCAATTGGCAACTAGAAGTCTACAAAATGGTGAGGTTATCGTTATGCCTACAGACACTGTTTATGGTCTTGCGGCTCTAGCTGAGAATGAGGCCGCAGTACAAAAAATATTTAAGATAAAAAATAGACCTAAAACAATGCCGTTAATAATATTTGTTCGTTCCTTGGAAGAAGCAAAAAAAATTGCTGAATTTAATGAGCTAGACATCATTTTAGCTAAAAACTTTTGGCCAGGTCCACTTACTTTAATTTTAAATAAAAAAAAGAAAAAAATCTTTAATGGGGATAAAAGATTATCAAAAATAGGGATAAGAATTCCAAAAAACAATGCGATGTTAAACCTTCTTAATTGTATCAAAAAGCCCTTAGCTACAACAAGTGCCAATCTTCACAGAGAAAAAAATGAAAGAAATATTGAAAATCTCAAAATACTCTCAAATAAAGATCTAAAAACTGCAATCTTTAGTAATGAAAAAATGACTTTCAAAGAATCTACTCTTGTTGCAACATCTAATAATGAAGTTAAAATATTAAGACTTGGACAGTTAAATAAATCTCAGTTACGAAAGGTTATAAAATCTCATGGCTATTCGCACCAAATTAAATGAACTATTAAAAGTTGATCATCCAATCATGCTAGCTGGAATGGCTGGAGTTGCATATAGTGAAGTATGTGCTGCTGTAAGTAATGCAGGAGGATATGGTACTTTAGGTGCTGCAAACATGTCAGTTGATGAAATCAAAAGTGAAGCTAAGAAGGTAAGAGAGTTAACTGATAAGCCTTTTGGCATCGATTTATTGTCACCAGTTCCTGAACAACTTGAAAAAGGTGTTGATGCAATAATTGAAAGTGGAGCATCTTCATTCATTGCTGGTCTAGGTGTCCCATTTCCGATCATTGAAAAACTTCATAATGCTGGCTTATTAGTTATCAGCATGTGCGGAACTGTTAATCACGCGAAAAAAGCTGAGCAAGCAGGTTGTGACATTGTAGTAGCACAAGGCACCGAAGGTGGAGGCCATACAGGAAAAATTGGAACAATGGCACTAGTGCCACAAGTAGTTGATGCAGTAAAAATTCCAGTTGTTGCGGCAGGATCAATTATTGATGGTCGCGGGTTAGCTGCAGCCCTTGCTTTTGGGGCAGTTGGTGTTTGGGTTGGCACAAGGTTTATAATGTCAACAGAAGCTCATGCTCACCAAGATGCAAAAAATCATATGTTAGATGCAAGCATTGAAGACACAATCATTACCCGTTCTTACACTGGAAAACCTTGTCGATGCATTCAGAATGAAAGAATAAAGAGATTTGAAAATAATCCAGATCAAATTCAAAAATTTCCACTTCAATATATGCAGACCATTCAAGATGACGTTTTTGGAACTATTGGAGGAAAAATAAAAGAAATAAATGTTAATGAAGACTGCTTACCTAGTGGTCAAGGTGTTGGTGGTATAAATGATATATTGTCATCTAAGCAAATAGTAGACAATATGATCAGTCAAGCATCCAGTATCTTAACTAATAGTAATAATTTTATTTCTGATTAAGCGTCAACAAATGCATTGAAAGAAAAACACCTTCTTTCACCTTCACCTCTAAAAGGGTGGACTTCATGCATTAAAAAAGCTGGAAAAATATAAAAATCACCCACTTTAGGCTTAAACGTCTCTCTGTGCTTAACAAGTGGTGGGCTGTTTCTTGGCAAAGAAACTCTTCCATCGAAGAATGAAATCAATCCTGCCAAGTCTTTCTCTTTATTATTTTTTATTGATAAAGGAATTTTAAGATATCCTACTCCACTAATATTTCCTCTATGTAAATGAGGTGGATTAAAGTCACCAGCGTACTGGCTAACGATCCATACCTTATCAATCCTTATTTTTTTTACTTTTATATTTAATGTTTTTTTATAATAATCTTTGATTGATTTTTTAATTACATTTTCAATTCCATACTTAAGAACTTTCTGAGGGACTCTAAATTGCTGCTTCATGCTTCCAATTAATTGACTATCAAAGTCATACTTTTTTGTTAAGTTATTACTACTAACTACTTTCTCTGAAAAATTATTAAGCTTAGTAACAGTGGTTCCTGTTAACTTTGTTATTCCAATTGTTGGACCGAATGGTTTAATTACTCTCATAAGCTACCTTTATGGTGCGCCCGGAAGGACTTGAACCCTCAACCCTCAGATCCGAAGTCTGATGCTCTATCCAATTGAGCTACGGACGCAAATATATTATCATATGAGTTAACATGCTTTTATTAAGGATACTAGAAAAATTGGGTAGAATGAAGGTCGTAATGGATAGAGGTCCATCCCACAACGAGTACCATTTAGCAAAACCATGGACTAAAAGGTATTACTTGCTTTTCAGGCATCGGCCAAGATGGTTTCCATTTAATATTTTAATACATCATATTTTAGATGATGATCATGGAGTGGGTCTTCACAATCATCCATTTCCATTTATGACGATAATCATCAAGGGTGGATATTGGGAAACAAATAATCAAGGAAAAAAAACTTGGAGAAAAAAAGGTTACATTGGTTTTAGAAGTGCAAATACTCTTCATCGAGTTGACTTAGAGCCAGGCATTCAACCTGTTACTATTTTTTTTGCTGGACCTTATGGCTTCAGAAAAGGTGAGAGAAGTAAATATGGAGAGCTAGGAAATTAATTTTCTAAGATCTGATCTTAATTTTCTATCTCTTTTTAATTCATATTCTCTCTTCATGGCTTCAGATTTAGATGACAACTCTTCTTTATAAAGAAGCTTCCATTCATGGCCTCTAGTTGATTTAGCTCCTTTTGAACTATTGTGTGCTTCAAGACGCTTTTCAACATCGTTAGTCCATCCGACATAAGTTTTATGAATTGATGAACTTGTTCCAATCACATAAACAAAAAATCTCATTTTTAAAAGTTTATATTGAAATCATCGAATAATAAAATATAGTATTTTTAATAAAAAACGGAGATATTATATGAGAGTCACTCTTACAGTTTTAGCTATCAGTTTAATGATTACTGCCTGCACTACTATTCAAGGCATTAATGAAACTCTTAAAGGTGATGGCGTTCCTTATATTCCAGGAATTTAACAATTCATGTCTACCTCTCTAGCTGAGGTAGGCATAAATTCATGTAACATTCTGCAACGATTCTTAATTTCATAACGGCGAACTATTTCAATAGTATATTCCTATGGCAAGAGTTCAAATATCTGGTACAGGCCTATTCACTCCAAAAGAGTCAATTTCCAACGAAGAGCTGGTAAACTCATTTAATAAATATGTTGATGAATATAATGAATTAAATAGAGAAAATATTCAAAATGGTGAGGTCAGTGCTCTTGAAAAATCTAATTCAGAGTTTATTGAGAAAGCTTCAGGTGTTAAATCAAGGTACGTTCAAGATAAATCTGGAATACTTGATACTTCTTTCATGAGACCAAGACTAAGAGAAAGAAGTGAGGATGAACTATCTAATTTGGCAGAGATAGGATCAATTGCAGCAAAAGATGCAATTAAAAATGCAAAAATGAATCCTAATCAAATTGATGCTGTAATTGTTGCTTGCTCCAATTTAGAGAGGCCATATCCAGCTATTGCTATTGAAATCCAAAATGAGTTGGGGATTAAAGGTTTTGCATACGATATGAATGTTGCATGTTCATCAGCTACATTTGGTATTCAAAACATATATGATATGATTAAAAGTGGGTCAATTCGCTCAGCAATAATGATAAATCCTGAAATGTGTAGTGGTCATTTAAATTTTAGAGATAGAGACTGCCATTTTATTTTTGGAGATGTTGCTACAGCTGTTGTTTTGGAGGAGCTTAAAGACGAGCAAACATCTGAAAATTGCTATGAAGTTCTTGGAACTAAACTTTTAACTGAATTTTCAAATAATATTAGAAATAATTATGGATTTCTTAATAATTCATCTCCAGAGGGTATTGGTAAATCAGATAAATTATTTCATCAAAATGGAAGAAAGGTATTTAAAGAAGTGGTGCCTAAAGTTGCAAATCTTATAAAAGAACATTTAGAAACACACAGTATCGATATTAAAAATATTAAAGGTATGTATTTACATCAAGCAAATGAAAGTATGAATAAATTAATTTCTAAATATCTTTTAGGCTTTGAAGCTGATCAAAACCTTGCACCTATTGTGCTTGATGAATATGCTAATACAAGCTCAGCTGGTTCAATTATTGCCTTTCATAAAAATAATGAAAATCTGTCAAAAGATGACTTGGCAATAATATGTTCTTTTGGCGCGGGTTACTCTGTTGGTAATGTAATTGTAAAAAAAATCGCCTAGTAATTTGGTTCTTTTGAAAATAATCTTCTGACCATTGGTTCAAAATGTTCCAGTGAGTATGACTCATAATCTGGATCAAAAGATTTCTGATCCCATTTTTCACAAAAATCAACTGTATCTTGATAATAGGGATGATCCTTAAATTGATCTCTTACATTACGATCTCTTCCAACGTGATGAGCATAATAATACTCTTGGAACATTCCATGGTGTAAAATAATCCAATAGATTTTTTCAGAAACGTAGGGCCTTAATATAGCTGCAACTAATTGACTGTGATTGTTTGGAGCTAAGCTGTCACCTATATCATGTATTAAGGTCGCTACAATCATTTCTTCGTCTGCGCCATCTTTTTCTGCCCTTGTTGCAGATTGTAGAGAGTGTTCTAATCTTGAAACCTTATAGCCATCTAATGATTCTCCTAAATTTTTCAATTCTTGCAATATTCGATCAGGTAAACCACTAACAAACTCATGCTCGTATTTAGTCAACAATTCATAATCAGCTTTTGTGCCGTTTTTCATCTCTGTAAAGCTTACTTTTTTTAAATTTTTATCCATGAGCTAATAACCTATATTTACTTTCTGCAGAGTCATGATCAATATACAGTCCTTGTAACCAGCGACTTCCTTCTGATGTATTGTAACTTGTTCTACCGTGTAATGTTCTATAATTATTCATAATTAAAAGCGATCCTGGCTCAAGATGAAATTTTAGTACATATTTATCTGAGTTAATCATTTCATGCATCACTCTCTTGGCTTGGTAAAATTTCTCTAATTGATCAGGTTCTTGATAAAATACAAAATCTAAGCGATTGCTATATTTTATTTGTTTCAATTCCCCTCTTTCACTCAATTTGATTATTTTTCCAGTTTTTTCTAATACCGCATCCTTATCTTTGAATTTAAAATTTATTAAAGTTTTAGATAATGTTTCAAAAACATCTGGATTATTTTTTTTTAGATCTGAAGCGACTTTAAAACCATCAACAACCGTTGAGTCTCCTCCTTCACAGCTATTTTCAATACAAAAAAGAAACTGTATTGAAGGAACTGGCTTTCTATATGGATTATCAGTATGAGACTCTAACTCAATTGATGTATAAGCTAAATCATTTGGCTGTTTTTGAGAAACTACATTGAACAACTTTCCAAAATTAGTTTCTCTGATATATCCAATTTTATTTGCAAAGTTTATAATTTCACTATCTTTAGGATCTAACCCGGATACTAATACAAAACCATATTGATGATAATAATGAAGGATTTTAAGTAATTGATCAGACTCATTCTCACCATAAATAAATTTAAAATTTTTCAATTCGATATTTGAATTATCCCACAAAATTTTCTCTGGCAGACCTTTTGATCTTTGAAGTTCTTTAGATAATGATTTAAGGCAATATTCAGCTTCATGATTATCAGAAAATTTAATTCGGACTTTATCTTCATTAATTTGGGTAAGCTCATTGATTTTCAGATCAACGGGAAGTTTTTCCGGATCATAGAGTCTTTGAAAAGAATTTTGGTCAACTGCATTCTTTTCATTTGATCTTTCTCTTATCCAAAGCGGATGCAAGTTATAAACTGATCCCTCAATTTCTAATCTTAATAAATTTTGATCATGATCTAATTTCATAATAAAAATATAATTCTATTTTTTCAATTCTTCAATATTTTGATATTGGCTTAAACATTCAGGGTTTGCCAAAGCCTCAAGATTCTTTATTTGAATATTATTAATCGTATCTCGAACTGATAATTCAGATATTTTTCCACTTCTTGTTCTTGGTATGTCTGTTACTAAAATAATTTTAGATGGGACGTGTCTTATCGAATTTGCTTCTTTTATTTTTTTTTCTATTCGAGTGACTAATGAGTCATTTAATTCAAAATTTTCATTAAGTGTTACAAATAATATTATTCTAACATCATCGTTCCAAGTTTGACCTACAACTACTGATTCATTTACCTCGATAAAAGACTCAACTACTCTATATATTTCTGCAGTTCCAATTCTAATTCCACCAGGATTTAGAGTTGCATCAGATCTACCATAAATAATTATTCCACCATTATCAGTGTATTGAGCAAAATCTCCTTGAGACCAAATATTTTCAAATTTTGAAAAATAAGATGAAATATATTTTTCCTTCTTAGAATCATTCCAAAAACCAATTGGCATACTTGGAATACTAGATTTACATACCAACTCTCCTTTATTTGTTGTGGAGTTACTTTTTCCATCATAGATATCAACATCAACGCCCAAACATGCCACTTGTATTTCGCCAGGATAGACTGGAAGATTCGGGTTTCCTGCAACAAAGCATGAAACTATGTCAGTGCCCCCACTTATTGATGCCAGATGTACATCTTGTTTAATAGATTCGTAAACATATTTAAAGCAATCGCTAGATAATGGAGAGCCTGTGGAAAGAATGCATTTTAAATTTTTCAACTCACAATTGTCTTTTATGGAAATTTGAAAATTTCTTAATGCATCAATGTATTTTGCACTAACACCAAAAATATCTAACTTTTCTTCCTCTGCAATTTTAAGAAGAGAATCTTTCTCGGGAAAGAAAGGTGATCCATCATACAAAAGTATTGATGCATTCGATGATAATGCTGTTATTAACCAGTTCCACATCATCCATCCACACGTAGTAAAATAAAATATTTTGTCATTTTTTTTTAAATCGCAGTGTAACTGCTGTTCTTTCATGTGCTGTATTAAAGGACCGCCAGTATTATGGATAATGCACTTTGGCTTTCCAGTAGTTCCACTGGAATACAAAATATACATGGGATCATTAAAGAAACTCATTTCAAAAATAACTTGTGTATTAATGTCTTGATTAGAAAAAACTGACTCTAAATCAATATCAAAATTATTTGTAACTATATCCATTTCAGGATAGTTCATTAAAAATTTATACTTTACAGATTTTAGACGCCTTGCTACTTCAGTATTTTTTTCAGAAACATCAATGAATTTACCACCATAATGATAGGAATTGGTAAACATTATTGCTACAGGTTCAATCTGTGAAAATCTATCTAGAATTGCATCAACTCCAAAATCAGGAGAGCAACTGCTCCAAATAGCTCCTATTGAATTTGCTGCTAAGAAACTAATAACAGTATTAGGCGTATTTGCAGCTACAGCTACAATACGATCATTTTTTTTAATACCAATAGAACGAAAATAGTTGCTTAACTTTCCAACTTTTTCTTGAAGCTCTAACTTACTTAATACTTGCCTTACTCCTAATTCATTTCTAAAAATAATTGGCTCATCATTTAGAGATAACAAAATATTTTCGGCATAATTAACCCCCATATTTGGAAAAAAAGATTGATCGTATATCTTATCTTCTAAATTAATATTCAGCTGACGACTCCCTTCTGTTTTAATATTTAAAAATTCAATTAATTTAGGCCAAAAACTAGAACCTTCTCTGATGCTCCAGTTCCATAGCTTTTGATAATTATTCTTAAAATCAAGGTCGTGTTTATTCACTAAAAAATTATAAAAATCATAAAGATTTGACTCTTCTAATCTCTTAATTGAGGGTTTCCAGAGTGGCTTTTCCATGTTTTTCTATCTTGCTTTAATTAGTAAATCAGCTTTATAGTAAGCTATTAAATAACTCTTAAAAATAAAAAAATACTTATGAATAAAGATGTAATAATTTCATGCGCTGTTACTGGATCAGGAGATACAGTAGATAAGCACCCCTCTATTCCTGTAACCCCAAAACAGATCGCCGATGCAGCGATTGAAGCTGCATCAGCTGGAGCTGCAATTGCACATATGCATGTAAGAGATCCAGAAACTGGGAAAGGTTGTCGTGATGATGAGCTGTATAAAGAGGTTGTAAGTAGAATAAAAGACTCCGGAACTGATGTTATTATAAACTTAACAAGTGGTATGGGTGGAGATATTGAAATAGGTCCTGAAGACGATCTGATGAAATTTGGTCCAAATACTGATTTTGTGAATGCTTTAGAAAGACTGAGTCATGTAGAAAAAATACTACCAGATATATGTTCATTAGATTGTGGGACTTTAAATTTTGGTGATGGAAATATGATATACGTTTCAACACCTGAACAATTACGCCTTGGAGCAAAAAGAATCCAAGAGCTTGGCGTAAAACCAGAGTTAGAAATATTTGATACAGGTCATATGTGGTTTGCGAACAAAATGCATGAGGAAGGGTTATTAGATGACCCCGCTTTATTTCAAATATGTCTTGGTATACCCTATGGAGCACCGGCTAACACTTCATCAATGAAAAATATGGTTGATATGTTGCCTCCAGGAAGTAATTGGGCAGCGTTTGGAATAGGAGCTATGCAAATGCCAATGGTCGCGCAGGCTGTTCTTCTTGGTGGAAACGTCAGAGTTGGTCTTGAAGACAATTTATATTTAGAAAAAGGTGTATATGCCTCTAATGGCTCACTGGTAGAAAAAGCAGCAACAATTATTAATAATCTTGGCGCTAATGTAATGGGTGTTAGTGACGCTAGAAAAAAACTTGGTCTAAAAAATTGAAGAAAAAAACTATTTCTATAATTGGAACTGGTGTTATCGGGGCAGGTTGGGCTGCCAGATTTTTAGCTAGTGGTCATAATGTAAAAGCATATGATCCTAGCGCAAGAGCATTAGAAAAACTCAAGAAAGATGTAAAAAATGCATTGAGTTCTCTTAAGAAAATCGGATTAAACAAGAATGCATCTTTAAAAAACTTAAAATGCTGCTCTTCAATTAAATCCGCTATTAAAAATGCAGATTTTATTCAAGAAAATGCACCTGAAAATGAAAAAATCAAAACAAAACTTTTGAAACAAATAGACTCTCTTTCTAAAAAAAATGTAGTTATTGCATCCAGTTCGTCTGGATTATTACCGTCTAAAATTCAATCTCAGTGTAAATATCCTCAAAGAGTTTTGATCGGACACCCCTTCAATCCTGTTTATTTATTGCCATTAGTCGAAGTAGTTGGAGGAAAAAAAACTTCTAAAGTTAATATTAAAAAAGCCGTAAAGATATATGAAAGTATAGGAATGAAACCACTGATAGTCCGAAAAGAGATTGAAGGCTATATTTCAGATCGCCTTCAAGAAGCTCTATGGAGAGAGTCACTTCACTTAATAAAAGACGGTATAGCAACTACAGAAGAAATAGATGATGCAATAGTATATGGTCCAGGCCTGAGGTGGGCTTTTATGGGTGTTTGTCTAACTTTTCATCTTGCTGGCGGTGAAACAGGAATGAAACACATGCTCGAACAATTTGGCCCGGCTCTCAAGCTACCTTGGACTAAGTTAAAGGCCCCCACATTAGACAAGAAGCTTAAAAAATTAATGATTTCCGGGACTCAAAAACAATCAAAAAAATTTAGTATAAATGAATTAGAAAAACAAAGAGATATTTTCTTGATAGAAATAATGAAAACATTGAATAAACATCAGAAAAATAAATTTCCAAATTGGGAGAAAAAGTTTAATAATTTTAAGTAATCAATGGTCTCTGAAATTAAAATTTTAAATGCTGAAAAAAAAGAACGTTCAATAAAAATTGAATGGAGTGATGGAAACATCAGTGATTTTAATTTTTTATGGCTTAGAGATAATTGTCCTTCTGAAATTCACCCAACAGCTCGGGAAAGAACTTTTAATCTATTAACGGTCTCTGAAAGTATTTATCCTGAAAGTTTCAATATTTCAGAAGATAATAGTTTATATATAAAATGGAGTGAGGGTGATCATTGTAGCAGTTACAGCAATGACTGGTTAAGAAAAAATTGCTATACATTAAAGAATTCGTCTCCATATCAAACTCCCTACCATCTGTGGGACCATTCCATTAAGAATGATATTGAAAAAATCCAGATTGACTGTGATGAAATAATGAGTAGTGATGAAGGGGTAACAAAGTATCTTGAGCAACTTCATTACTTTGGAATTTCTCTTGTTCAAAACGCACCTACTTCAAAAAATTCTGCTACAGATGTTTTAAAAAAAATAAGTCATTTTAGAGAAACTTTTTTTGAAACACCTTTTGAGGTGATCAATATTCCAAATCCAAATAATTCAGCTTATACTGCGCTAGGGTTAAGAAATCATCTGGATTTACCATACTTTGAAATTCCACCCGGTTATCAATTCCTACATTGTTTAGTTAACGAGGCAGATGGTGGAGAGTCAGTGGCTTTAGATGGTTTTAAAGTTGCATCTTTTATGCAAAAAGAATTTCCTGAGTATTTTAAAGTTCTGACTGAAACTCATGTTAAATTTTGTAATCGTGATTATACCCAGAATACTACAAGGGTACATCATTCACCTTTAATTACTCTTACTAAAGATAACGATTTCAACATAATCAGATTCAGTGTGGCTTATATGAGCATAATGGACTGTGCACCTGATAAAATGGATCTATTTTATAAAGCATATCGAAAATTTGCTGAATTGCTTCACGATACAAGATTTACAATTAATTTTAGACTAAAAGCAGGAGATATTTTTTCTTTTAATAACCTCAGAGTGTTACATGGAAGAACTGAATTTGATCCAAATTCTGGTGAACGACATTTGCAGGGATATTATATTGATCGTGACGAAATAGTTGGGCGATTGAATTTTCTTAAAAAAATAGACTCTTAATAACGCTTAAGGATATTTGCAACCTCTTCCCGGGAAACTGACCCAATAATATTTTTATCATCGTCAATTACACTCAGAACAGACTCACCGTCTAAAAATAAAGGCAAACATGACTCAATATTACTATCCATTGAGACATTTGGAGAATTAGAGCTACTTTGAATATTTTCTTTCATGATTGTTTTGATTTTGAGTACTTTAGTTCTATTCACATCTTTTACAAAGTTCGTAACGTATTCATCTGCAGGGCTTAATAGAATCTCTTCTGGTTTGCCATCCTGTACTAGTTTTCCACCATTAAGGATTGCAATTCGATCACCCAATTTTAATGCTTCGTCTAAATCATGAGTGATAAAAACAATTGTTTTTTTCAAATTTTTTTGGAGTTCTAACAATTGATCTTGCATATCAGATCTAATAAGTGGGTCTAGAGCACTAAATGCTTCATCCATTAATAAGATATCAGGGTCATTTGCTAATGCTCGAGCTAGCCCTACTCTTTGCTGCATACCTCCAGATAGTTGATTTGGAAATTTATACTCAAATCCATTTAAACCAACCTTATCAATCCAAAACATTGCTGTCTCTTCAGACTCTGATTTGTCAACCCCCTTGATACTAAGTCCAAGCTGGACATTATCGATTATATTTTGATGAGGGAACAACCCGAATCTTTGAAAAACCATACCAGTCTGGTTTCTTCTGAATTCTAATAACTCATTCTTATTTAATTTAGTAACATCTTGATTATCGACCATAACAACGCCTTCAGTTGGCTCAATAAGTCGATTGATGTGTCTGATCAAGGTCGACTTACCAGAGCCTGATAATCCCATTATTACTTGAATAGATTGTTCCTCAATATCAATATTAATATCATCTAGGCCCAAAACATGGTTATGTTTTGCCAGTAACTCTTCCTTATCGAGACCCTCTTTAACAGCGCTGGTTAAATCTTTCGCTTTGGGACCAAAAATTTTATATAAATTTTCAATTTTAATTTTTGTATTACTCATGCGAACCTTGTCTGTGCTGCTGAAGTCTTTTTCCAAATGACTGTGACACCCTATCAAAAATAATTGCTAAGACTACAATAGCTAACCCATTTAGTAGACCCATTGTAAAATATTGATTGGCAATTGCCTTTAAAACTGGCTGTCCTAAACCCTTGACACCAATCATTGATGCAATAACTACCATAGCTAATGCCATCATGATGGTTTGATTTATTCCCGCAAAAATAGTTGGTAATGCAAGAGGCAATTGTACTCTGAATAGTTTTTGTGATCGATTTGCTCCAAATGCATCTGCAGCTTCTAAAACTTCTTTATCAACTTCCCTAATACCAAGATCAGTTAACCTTATTATTGGTGGAATTGCATAAATAACAACTGCAAGTAAACCTGGAATTTTACCAATTCCTAATAACATAACTACTGGGATTAGATATACAAAACTTGGCATTGTTTGCATTATATCTAGTATAGGTGAAATAGATGCTCTCGCTCTATCCGATCCTGACATAAGAATTCCAATTGGAATACCAAAACCAATTGATAAAAAAGTACAAACTCCAATTATACTTACCGTTGACATTGTATCTTCCCACATTCCAAAATATCCAATGAATATAAAAGCAATGAAGGACCCAATTGTTAAATATATACTTCTACTTCCAAAATAAATAAGAGCTAGAAAAACAATTAAAACAATTATCCAAGGTGAATTTTGAAGTAATTTTTCAAACCAAATTAAAAAATATAATACGGGATCAAATACTGCTTCAATGGCATCTCCATACTCCCTTGAAAATTGACGATAAGCACCGTCCACAGATTTTTTAAAAGCTCTTAAACCACTTTTACTCATTTCAGGAAAAGTTGTAAAAAATTCTGTAAAATTCATGATTTAATAATTCTGTTAATTAATAAAATAGCAGACCTATTTAATAGGTCTGCTATTTGTATATTGCATTAATTAAAGTGCGTTTTCTATTTTCAAACGAGCACCAAAGTCAACCCAGTCATGCCACTCAGTATAATTTTCTAAGAAATAATACGCAGCATCTTCACCAGTTGCTTGGTTATCATCTTTCCATGCTAATAAAGCATTGATTGTGCTGTTTGGAAGAGATCTTTTAACAATATAGTCCATTCCAATACCAGCTTGTTGTTTAAAGTTATCTGTTACAACAGTATAAACTGATGAAACAACCCATGAGTTTTTCTGAGGATCTGCACAATCTTCTTGAGAAGTACAGCTATTCCACTCATCATTATCATGAGGAACATCAAAGCTTAATTTTTTCATTGGATATTTACCAAGTATTGCAGTTGGAGCCCAATAATAACCAAACCAGCCTTGTTCTTTTTCATAAGCTTCAGCAATAGAGCCTGCTAGAGCTCCACCAGAACCTGGATCGACAAGTCTAAATCCAGCTTCTTCACCACCGAAAGCTCTAAATAAATTTCCAGTACTTAGCTGACAGTTCCAACCAGATGGGCAAGTGTATAATCCACCGCCATCTCCCTCAGGATGTGGAAATAAATCAGGTCTTGCTAAAGCATCAGATACAGTTTGAATTTCAGGATTTGCATCAGCTACATACTGAGGGATCCACCATCCTTCTTCACCAGTATCTGAGAACACTTCAGCAGCATAATGAAGTCTGCCTTCAGCTGTTGCAGCGTCAAGAGCAGTTCTTACTGAATTAATCCAAAGTTCAGGAGCAACATCTGGCTCTCCTTTTTCCATCATTGATGTTGCAGTAGGCATAGTAGCACCAGGAACTAGTTCGATTTCACAACCATATCCATTTTCTAAAACTACTTTATCGATATGAGCAAACATCTCTGCAGATGCCCAGTCCATCTCAGCAACAGTAATCTTGCCACAAGAAGCATAAGCCTGAGATGAAAATCCAGCTATGCCAAGAGCAAATATTCCTGTAACTATTAATTTTTTTAATAAATGCATTTATATTCTCCGTTTTTTTTATTAATGAAATTATTCAAACATATATAAAGCCGAGGATCTACCCCAAATATAG
>JAYNZW010000012.1:0-36129 GCA_038103905.1 Candidatus Pelagibacteraceae bacterium
GCCCTCGTGTCTCCTAGTATAAGCGCATGACCAGGCAAAACATTCTCAGTTCCGACAGTAATAAATTCAGTGACAGAAACTACTCCATTGACTGCAGGATTTAACTTTCTTGAAACAATTGATTGTAAGGCTGTAATTATTTGAGTGCCAACAGTTATAGTGTCTACTCCCATGTGAGGAAGAGCTGAGTGTCCTCCCACACCCTTTAATTCAATTCTAAATAGACTTTCACTTCCAGTTATTGTTCCTGCTCTTGTAGCAAATGTTCCAACTTCCATACCAGGTAAATTATGAAATGCATAGATTTCATCCATGGAAAACCTGTCAAACAAACCATCATCTATCATGGCTTGAGCGCCCTGCGTTTGTTCCTCATCGGGTTGAAAAATAAAATAAGCGGTGCCGTCAAAATCTTCTTTTTCAGCTAAATGTTTTGCAGCGCCTAATGCCATAGTAACATGACCATCATGACCACAGGCGTGCATTTTGCCTTCAAATTTAGATTTATAATCGAAAGTATTAATTTCATTAACTGGTAATGCATCCATATCAGCCCTAATGCCAATACTTCGATCTGACTTTCCTTTTTTTATAACACCAACCAGACCTGATTTTCCAATATTGTTGTGAACTTCGATATTTGAAGACTTCAACATTGCAGTAATTTTTTTTGATGTTTCTAAAACATCAAAATTTAGCTCTGGATGCGAATGAAAATCACGCCTCCAATTTATCAAATCATTTTCTAAATAAGATGTTTTCATAATAAAAAATACTATAGATTTACTTTAAATAGAATAATTTTATTTCTTTCTTTTGGAATTTAATCATTTTTATAATAGCTTATTAGTATGGATACAGATGATTTAGAGCCTATCAAAAAAATCAAAAAAATTGATTTTGACGAATTAAGTATTGATGAGTTGCATGACTATATTCTTGAAATGGAAGAAGAAATCAAAAAGTGTCATGAATACATAAAAAGCAAACAAGGTGATAAACTTAAGGCTGAGGAACTCTTTAAATAGATATGAAAAAATTCAGCGTATGGCCAGGCGTTCTCATTGTTTGCTTCGTAGCAATTACAATTTTGACAATATTTCCATCAAAGCACAAACAGTGTATTGACCGGAATCGTATTGTTATTGAAAAACTTCAAGAAGCAAATGCTGATCGAGAAACAATCAAAAATAAAGGTTATCAAATTGGTATTGGCTGCAGAGCTAACACTGACTTTAATTTAACAGAATAAATAAATAAATTTTTTAATTTATTCTCCCCAAGCTCCTGCAAATTCATAAACAATCGCAGGTGTATCGCCAACTACCATACCATCATGCCCTGGTTGAATAGAGTATGCATCTCCAGCATGATAAGTAGCCTCAGTACCATCATTATGGATTGCTTTAACGCTTCCTTCTACAATGACACCAAGGTGTGTCGCCTGACAACTTTGTGTGCCAACAGTTGGCTTAACATCATCAGACCATTTCCATCCAGGTTGAAGTGTGAGCTTTAAAACTCTTTGACCTCCAACATTTACAGCTTCAATACGTGCATTATTAAAGTTTGTATTAACTTCATCTGCACTGCTAAAACTTTTGACTTCAATTGAGCTCATAAAAAATGTCCCTTTCTTATTTCATTTTGAAATTATTATATTATCAACTTTAAAAAAAGAAATAATGAACTAATTAAATGATAGTCATATGAGCAATTTTTATAGCTATTAATTATACCAAAAAAAATAGCCCTTCAGCTCATAAAATATTATAAATTAAGAGTTATGACTGAGATTACTGTCTATACGTATGCTGTCCCTATTATCATTGCTTTGATATTAGGAGAAACAATTTATTCCAATGCTAAAGGATTAAATTATTATAAATTAAATGACACTTTAGGGTCATATGGTCTATTGGCAGGTAATGTCGTAATCAGCCTTCTTACTAAAGGCTCATTTCTCTTGTTTAATATTTATCTCTATCAATTCAGACTTTTCACGATTAATGATCTTATGAATGTTTTTTTTGTAGTCGTACTAACATTTGTAGCTATAGATTTTATTTACTATTGGTTTCACCGATGCTCACATAGAATTAAATTTCTTTGGGCAATGCATATGAATCATCACTCTAGTGAGGAAATGAATTTTGTTGTCTCTTTAAGACAAGCATGGTTTGCGCCGTTTGCCAAAGTAATATTCTTTATGCCTTTGCCTCTTATTGGCTTTGATCCTTTGATTACTGTTGTTGTCGGAATTGCCTCAACATTCTGGGGCGTAATCGGTCATACTCAATGGATTAATAAACTTGGGCCTTTTGAATATATATTTGTTACTCCTTCTCACCATCGTGTTCATCATGGTTCAAATGATCAATATATTGATAAAAACTTTGGAAATCTTTTGATCATATGGGATAAATTTTTTGGTACATTTGAACCTGAAAATGAAAAAGTTATTTATGGAATAAAAGAAAATGTCAAAACATTTAATCCAATTAAAATTACTTTCATGCTTTGGATAAAGATGTATAAAGACTCTAAATCAGCAGTTGGATTTAAAGAAAAATTCTTAAGCTTCTTTGGAACTCTTGAATGGAAACCTAAAAAACTACAATAAGGAAAATTACTATGACAAAATTAAAAGGAAAAACATTATTTATTACTGGTGCAACTAGGGGCATTGGATTTGCAATTGCTAAAAAAGCAGCAATGGATGGAGCAAATATTGTAATTGCTGCAAAAACAACTGAACCTCACCCTACTCTTCCTGGCACAATTTTTACTGCCGCAGATGAACTTAAAGAAGCTGGAGGAAATGCTATTGGAATTAAAACTGATATTCGATTTGAAGAGGAGGTTAATGCAGCGGTTGAACAAACAGTTTCAGAGTTTGGTGGCATTGATATATGTGTTAATAACGCCAGCGCTATCAGCCCGACTCCAACACTTCAAACGGATATGAAAAGATATGATTTAATGCATAATATTAATACTCGAGGTACTTTTTTAGTTTCAAAAACATGCATTCCACATCTTAAAAAAGCTCAGAACCCCCATATTTTAAATCTAGGACCACCATTGAATATGGAAGGCAACTGGTTTGCTCCTCATGTAGCTTACACAATGGCTAAATATGGAATGAGCATGTGTACGTTAGGGATGTCTGAAGAATTAAAATCTTCAGGAATCGCTGTTAATTCATTATGGCCAAGAACAATGATTAATACTTCGGCTGTAACTAATATTCTTGCAAAAAGCATGGAGGATAAAGGGTTAAGTAAATGTCGAACCCCAGAAATTATGGGTGACGCTGCTTATATTATTTTAACCCAAGACTCAAAGAAGTTTACTGGAAATATGTGCGTTGATGATAGTACAATTATTAAATCAGGCAAAACTGATTTGAGTGAATACCTTGCGACTCCAGATGCGGAACCTTTTCCAGATTTCTTTGTGAATAAAGATGATGGAAATGATATTATTTTAGATTAAGTTCCTTTGGTTTTTTTATAGAAATATATCATCATAAAATAATATATTGGTGTTGCGAGAACCCAGACGATTTGACCTTGAAACGAAACATCTCTTCCACTGATTGAAAATAAGGTTGGATTAAACCAAGGTCCTAAAGGCATAAGCGGAGCCCACGATAGCCTTACATCGCCACCAACTTGATTGTAATACAAGACAATCTCAACCCATATATTTTGTAAAACAAACCATGAGAGTAAGATTATAAAAGCAGGAATAATAAATTTTTCAAAAGGTGTTTTTTTGTTTCTATAGATGAATGATAAAATAATAATTCCAAACCAAACAATTGAGACATCGCCTAACGAATTCGTAAGCCAGTTTATTGAGCTTGGAATTGCACAACTTAATGCCTCTGATCTTCTCATGTTAACGTGTTGACCATCAAGAATCCCAAAATTAAGCCAGATCTCCCAACCAAACATTGCAATAAAGAATGATGAAACAATAGTATATGTGATCCATTTTTTCATTTGTCCTTTTAAGGTCAAATATATGAATAAAATTATTGGCGAAATAGAAACTGTGTAAACAACTAAAACACGTTTCCATTCAATGTTATTTAACCCACAATCAAGTAACCACATAATTATTAGGTTAGATTAATTTATTTTATCGAGATAGCACCCTTTTTTTCCATTGAAGATTGACTTTACTTTTCTATCGCCAATTGAAACTGATACGGTAAAAATTTCAGCATCAATATCTACCTTCATTGCGTTTGCTGCGCCAGCTATATTAGGGTCTTCTAAAACTGGCTCCATGAAGTTGTTCAATGTATTGCTGCATGTGCCTGGGTGTAATTCGGACACAAATATACATGTACAATAATGCTTTGAAACAGCTCCTATGAAAATACCAGTTTCATCGGCAAAACTATTGCTTAAAGGAAAAAATAATATCGATATTATTAAAAATAGAATATATTGTATTTTTTTAAACAAGCTCATTATGAATATTATAATTTCATCATTACTAGTGTTTTTTTATTTAGTGGTCAACGTTTTAGCATTACCTCTTCAAAATAAACATGATCCAAGTGTTGCTTGGCCAACAGAAGAATGGTCTGTCAATACTGATAATTTTCAGCCCAACTCAGCCTTTAATAACAAAATTAATGAGCTTTTTTCAGATGAGTCCTACGGAAGATTAGGGAAAACTAACTCGCTTCTTATAGTGCAGAATGGTGAGATAGTTTTTGAAAAATATAATCAAGGAATAAATAAAGATACAAAACTTGTTTCATGGTCAATGGCAAAAAGTTACACCGCAGCAATAGCTGGATTGATGATTGATAAAGGCTTGATCTCTGATGTAAACGAGAAAAACTTATTGCCCAATTGGACAGATCTAAGAAAAGAAATAACAATTGACCATCTCCTTAATATGAAGCCAGGATTAGAGTTTGTAGAAGAGTACACTATTGAAGGAAGATCAGATACTGCTGAAATGTTATTTGATGAAGGAATGTTAAACCAAGGTTATTTTGCATCGCACTATCCACTCATAAAACTTCCTGGAACTTTTTATAACTATTCAACTGGAACAACAAATATTTTAAGTCTTATAATGAAAAATAAGTTAAGTCATAATGGAATTGATTATTACGATTTTGTTGAGAAAAATTTGCTTATTCCACTTGGATTAAAAAATACTACCTTAGAATTTGATAAATCAGGCACATTCATTGGTGGCTCATCAGTTTACGCTTCAGCAAGAGATTATGCAAAATTTGGTTATTTATATTTAAGAGATGGAGTTTGGGATGGAAATCAAATAATTTCTAAAGATTGGGTTGATATGACACGCACACCATCAAAACATACATACAACTTATACAGCAACAAATTTTGGCATGTAAATGAGTTTAGGGAGAATGCATTTAATTTTCCAACCGATACATATTATTGCGCTGGTTTTGGAGGTCAATATATCATGATCATTCCATCTAAAGACTTGATCATGGTTAGGCTTGGGGAAACATACAATACTTCTACTAATACATTATTATCATTTTTAGGTGAGATTATTAAAGAAGTGCCTAATATACAATAATGACTACGAGGAAGATTACTAATAAAGATAATCTTAACTTCAAGCCATTTGATAGATATGGCAAAATTATTCAGGGAATGTCGTGGCACAAAATTAGCTACAATGACGATACGCATATAGGATCATATATTTCAAAACTTGAACCTGGCACCAAGACCATTCCTCACATACATACAAAAAATGAAGAGTTTTATATAATTGAAGGTGAGCTAATTGACTCAGACGGAACAATTTTTAAAAAAGGAGATTTTGTAAGTTTTGAACCTGGAAGTGAGCATAACTCTTATACTAAAACTGGATGCATGATTTTGACATTTATGAGTGGAAAAAATGAAATTATCTCAGATGATGAAGACCAAACTATTCCGTCATGTAAAACAAATCGATACGATGAATAAATTAGATATTAATTTAATAAATTAATTATCTTCTTTTCTAAAAAAGGGAATTAAAAAAACTATACAAGCAACTAAGAAAAATACACTTCCAAACATTGCCCAAAAACTTCCAATACTAGATATACAGAATCCAATGGCGGATATTATAAAAAGTATCCAGCCTAATAAATTAATATGATTATTTTTCATGATCTAAACTATTGTACAATAATACTTTTTTATTTTTTATCATCAATTAATTATTGATTTAATTTTTTTCATTACCCGGTAAAATTTATCTATGACAGACGTTAAATTTTTTGATAGCCGTCAGCGTTACCTACTTTTTGTTACTACGACAAATGAAAAAGCAATCATTGCTGAAAAATTATCAAGCCTTATTAAAGATTTAAATCCTGCTAAACCAGCACTAAAAATATTTGACGCAGGTGTTGGCGATGGAGCTGTACTGATGAATGTATTAAGAATTTGCCATCAAAAATTTCCAACAATACCTTTTTATGTATCATGTAAAGATGTAAGTATGGAAGATGCAAGAATTACAATAGAAAAACTCGCTGACAGATTTGTAGAGCATCCAAATATGGTCTTTGTGATCTCTAACCTTCATTACACAGAAGCCGGATATTTAAAGTCTAATAATCCAGATAAACAAAAAAAAATGAATTGGAATGAAATCTCTTTGGAGGGAGACTCTTCATTTGGATTTTACGAACAATTAAGAAAGTTAGGACCTTTATTGAAAGAGAACTGGAGAGTAGAAGAAAATACAACTTATGAAACGCCATCAGCTGTAATAATTTATCGAAAAGATCATGAATATACGCTTGATCAAATTATTCCATCAAGAGATGAGTCCATAAATCAGTTTGATTTAGTAATTGTCTCACAGGCATATCGATCAAGGGCATCAGCTGAGCAGAAAGTAAAAAGAGTTGTTAAACCAATGACAGATTTAATTGCCCCGAATGGAAAGCTTGCAATATTTCATTCTTTTGGAGCTGATCCAGGAATCAGAGCAATAAATGAATTATGGCCTGAAGAAAATCCTTTTCCAAACAGTGGTGTCGATATGATTAAATATTTAAAGACAAATTATGATATTCAAAATTTAATATTTAAAGATCCAGAACTATTTCAATATAAGCTTAGATCACAACCAAATGAAATAAATTCTGGTATTGCAACATCTTTAGTTTTTTCTGCTTGGAATGCATGTACTTATGTAGGTCAAATAAGCGATGAAATGGTAAAAGAAAAAGAGTCCGATCAGAGTTACATAAAATGTATAGAAAATATAATTCGCGATAATGATGGTCTTTGGTTTAATGATGAATTGTTGGTAATTGAGAGAAACTAATGCTTAAAAAAATATTAAATCTTGTAGGAGGTCAAGTAGCACTGGCATATATAATTGCTTTTCTGATTTTAGTAATTGCAATGATTTATGTTGGGTTTTTCTAATTTCTCAATTAACTATTTGCTCCAAATATATTTACAATTATTACGCCTGCGATTATCAAAATAAGTCCAATTGAAGTATAAAAATTTGGAATTTGAGCATACTTAAATATACCAACTAGTGATGTTGCTAATATGCATAGTCCTGCAAAAGATGCATAAGTGACACCTATTGGAATAGTTTTCATTACGTTTGAAAGGCCATACATACATAGAATGATAGTTATTGCACTTAACAATGAAGGGACAACTAATGAAAAACCCTCAGCAGATTTTGCAAAATTATTAGAAGCGGTGCCAAATAGAACAGCGAGTAATAAAAAGATGTATGGAATAAGAATTTTCATCTTTTTAGATAATTAGTCATAAATTCCATATTGACGTAAAACTTCTTTTACACCTTCTGGTTCATATTTCCAACTTTTTGAATAAACATCGTACCCCATCGGTCGACATTGATTGATAATTTCTTGATCTGACATTGAGCCAGCTAAATCTCTTTGATACCACATGCCGTCACATGCCTCTTTCATTTCAGACCGTTGCTTTATGTATTCTCTTATTTTCTGTTCATCTGCACTAGTCATAGGGTCATTCATTTTTTCCACTTCTGAAAAATACATCATTGAAATAAAAGCTATAGCAATTATAAAAAAGATGAAAAAAATAGTCCCGAAAATTCTAGTTCTTTCAAAAAAAGAGAGGCATGCAATTGGAGCTAAAACTAAAACAGGGAATATTGCTATATACTTAATAAAATAAAGTATAATTCCTAATATAAGAAAAACTAATGGTAAATATTTTTTTATTAATGTCATTTACAAACGCTACCCTAAAAATCATAAGAATAAAACATAATCATAATCTGATCTAGTTTTGAAAGTAAAAAGGTTTATTTTCTGTTGAAAAAGTGGTGAGCCCGCTGAGGTTCGAACTCAGGACAACTCCCTTAAAAGGGGAGTGCTCTACCAGCTGAGCTACGGGCTCTCAAGAATGTAATTTATATACAAATTTATTTTAAAGTATACTTCTAAAAACGAATTTCAATAGCTTTAAACACTAAAGGATTCACCACAACCACATCTTTCTGTCTCATTAGGATTAATAAATACAAAACCTGATTTGAATTTATCACTTTTAAAATCCATTGTAGATCCTAATAAAAACATTATTGCGGCCGGATCAATAAATACTTTAACATCCCCTTCATCAATTAATTCATCATTCGGAATGACATTATCAACGTATGTCATTTCATATGAATATCCGGCACAACCACCCTCTGAAACAGCTATTCTGACACCTACTTTATCTTTTTCGGTATTAGACAATATTTCTCTAATTCTTATTTTTGCATCTTCAGTTATAGATAGTATCTGACCCATAATTACATCATATCCAATTCTAATCTTGCTACATCTGACATTCTTGACATGTCCCAAGGAGGATCCCAAACCAGTTCTACTTTCACATCCTTTACTTCATTAAGAGCTTTCACCGCATTTTTTACATTGAGCGGCAGTTCTTCAGCAACAGGACAATTTGGCGAGGTTAACGTCATATCAATAAGTACATCATTATTTGGTGTTACTTCACACTTATAAATCAATCCAAGTTCATAAATATCAACTGGTATCTCAGGATCAAATACAGTTTTAAGGGCATTTATAATTTTTTGATCTACTAAATCAGTCATCTTTTGATACAACCTTTATAAAATCTCCATACCCATTTTCTTCCATTTCATTTATTGGTATAAATTTTAAAGATGCAGAATTAATACAATATCTTAAGCCAGTTTCAGTTGGACCATCATCAAATAAATGACCCAAGTGACTATCGGCATACTCACTGCGAACTTCAATTCTTTTCATGAAAAATGAGTTATCTTCAACTTCAACTATATTAATTCCATCAATTGGCTTATCAAAACTAGGCCAACCTGTTCCAGAGTCAAATTTATCAGCTGAGGAAAATAACGGCTCACCTGAAACAACATCCACATAAATACCAACATCTTTATTATTCCAATATTCGTTAGCAAAAGGCTTTTCTGTTCCATCATTTAATGCAACTCTTTTTTGTTCTTGAGTTAATGAGTCAATTGCAGCTGTTCTATCTTCAGGTGTCATTGTACACCAAAAAGGACTATCTAAGATCTCAACTTTAGTCATATCGTATCCCTCTAAATTTACATCGGCAAAAATCCGATTTCCATAAATAAGTTGCAAAACAATAAATAAAAGAAGTAATGCAATATAAACAAGATATAGTCTCATTTTTAATTTTTTAAAGCTTCTTTAAAAGCGTGCCATGCCATAGTCGCACATTTTACTCTCATTGGAAATCCTCCAACGCCCTTGAGTGCATAAAGTGAGTCTTCCTCATTTAAGATCTTAAGGTCATCACTAGATCCCGATACTAATTTTGCAAAATCTTTAAATATTTCTTCTGC
This sequence comes from Candidatus Pelagibacteraceae bacterium, assembly GCA_038103905.1. GTDB lineage: Bacteria > Pseudomonadota > Alphaproteobacteria > Pelagibacterales > AG-422-B15 > CABYIR01. The sequence continues at coordinate 9,907 of JAYNZW010000012.1, forward strand.
AACACTTATCTCTAATCCTTTAAGTTTTTCAGTCATCAAAGATGCTGAAGCCAGTGATATAGCGCATCCCTCGCCTGTAAATTTGATATCCTCAATAATATCATCTTGATTTACAAAGAAAGTAAGCTTTAGATTATCGCCGCATAGTGGATTATGTCCATCAGCACTTTTATTATGAGGGTTACATTCACCAAAATTTCTTGGGTCCTGACCATGATCAAGTATAATTTCTTGATATAGTTCCTTTATTAAATCATTCATTTTTTAAAAAAATCTCTACAATTTTTTAAGGCACTTATAAAAGCATCAATTTCTTCTATTGTATTATAAATTCCAAATGAAACTCGAGCAGTTGCATTTAATTTCATTTGCTTCATGAGCGGTTGACAACAATGATGTCCCGCTCTGATCGCAACTCCCTCTACATCTAAATAAGATGATACTTCATGAGAGTGAATTTTTTCTAAATTAAACGAAATAATTGAATGTTTATTATTATTTTCACCATGAATATCAATAAAATCAAGTTCCTGCATTTTATTTAATGCATACTTGGTTAACTCCAACTCATATTCAGATATTTTCGACATTTCCAGTTTATTTACATAATCAATTGCAACTCCTAAGCCGTAAGCTTGAACAAGAGGAGGAGTTCCAGCTTCAAACTTTGCTGGCAAATCTGTGTAAGTCGCTCCTTCCGTTGAAACGTCAGCAATCATTCCTCCACCGCCTTGATATGGAGGCAATTCTTCAATTAGCTTTTCTTTTCCGAATAAAACTCCAATACCAGTAGGGCCATAAAGTTTATGACCTGAGAAAACATAAAAATCACAACCTAAAGCTTTTACATCTATTGGAATGTGAGCAGCAGATTGACAGCCGTCTAAAAGAATTGGAATTCCTGCATTATTGCATAAATTAATAATTTTTTGATTTGTAATTGTTCCAAATACATTTGAAAGATGCGTAATAGAAACTAGTTTTGTTTTTTCATTAATAAGAGATTCAAAATGTTCTTCATTGATATTTCCATCATTGTCAATATTTGCAAAAAGAATCTTACATTTATACTTATCACGAATTAAGAACCATGGAATGATATTTGAGTGATGTTCCATAATAGATAGAATAATTTCATCACCTTCATTGATATATTTTTCAGCAAATGTATTTGCAATTAAGTTTATGCTATCAGTGGCACTTTTAGTAAAAATTATTTCTCTTTCTGATTCAGCATTAATAAATTTTTGCACCCTCTTTCTTGCATCTTCATACTTGAATGTAGATTCAACTGATAACGTATGGACACCTCTACTTACATTTGCATAATTATTTGAGTAAAAACTATTAATTTCATCTGTAACTACTTGAGGCTTTTGCGCAGAAGCAGCTGTGTCTAGATAAATAAGATTCTTTTTATTAAGTATCTTTTTATTAAGAATCGGAAAATCATCTCTAATTTTTTGAACATCAATCATATTAACAATGAGTAGAAATATATTTCATGGCTTTTTGTTGCATTTCGCTATTTGAAATCTTATTTAAAAACTCTCCTAAAAATCCCTCGACATAAATTTTTTCCGCTTGTTTGTGAGGTATTCCTCTTGATTTTAAATAAAAAATAATTGACTCATCTGGCTTACCTGAAGCTGCTCCATGAGAACAAATAACATCATCGTTATTTATATCAAGTTTTGGTGTAAGGTTTATATTGGCAGTTTCATCCATAATTAAACCCTTACTTATTTGATTTGATACAGTTTTTGAGCAATCTTGATCGACAAATACTTTTCCAGAAAAGCTTACTCTAGAAACTCCTCTAGACACAGTTTTGAAAGAGCAGTCTGATTTAGCTGATTTTGATAGATGTTTAATTAATAAGTCATTATTAGAATTTGTTGAATTTGAAATCATAACTCCACTACCCACATAACTTGCATTTTCATCATTAAGTGAAACTGACGTTTTATTGTGCATTTCATCGGATCCATTTGAAAAATTAAAATCTCTAAATTCACAATTAGATGAGGTTTCTATATCGTGAATGAAATGATTTTTTGTTGTTTTTAAGAAACTATTAAGCCTGAAATATTCAAAAATTGAATTTTTATTCATTTTTGATTTTATTATAATATTTGATCCAAAATTATATTCAGATTCATCTCTTAATCCTAAAAAGCTATCTTCATCTAAATAAATATTTAAATTTAAATTGAAATGCTTCTTTCTTAAGTTTGTTATATTAATAATTGTATCAATTTTTGATTTTGTGACATTTATATAGCCTGTTATTTGATCATTGATCAATTGTAAATCTATATCAAGATTATCAGGGGCATTTTTTATATCAATTTTTTCAGAAAATATAATAGAACAATTGTTTGTTTTTGACCCAGTCATTAGTATGCATAACCCTCAGTATCAATTTTATTGGCAAGAGATTTATCTCCAGATTCAATAATTGAACCTTCTTGAAACACATGAACATAATCTGGTTCAATATATTCCAATAATCTTAAGTAATGAGTTATAATTATAAATGATCGTTTTGATGATCTGAGTTGATTTACAGCTTCAGAAGTACTTTTAAGAGCGTCGACATCAAGTCCGGAGTCTGTCTCATCCATAATTACAAGATTAGGGTTAAGTAGATCTAGTTGTAATACTTCATTCTTTTTCTTTTCTCCTCCAGAAAATCCAGCATTTACAAATCGTGAATGCATATCCATTGGAATATTTAATTTTGATGATTTTTCTTTTAGCATTTTAAGAAATTCACCTGCTTCTATCGGTTTATCACCATTATGTTTTCTATGAACATTAACGATTTGTTTCAAATATGAAGCGTTTGTCACTCCTGGAAGTTCGATTGGGTATTGAAATGCAAGGAAGAGGCCTGAAAGAGATCTTTCTGAAGGATCCATATTGAGCAAATCTTCATTATTAAAATCTATCTTTCCAGATGTGACTTCATAATTTGGATTTCCGGCCAACGTATGCGCTATAGTGCTTTTTCCAGATCCATTTGGACCCATTATTGCATGTACCTCACCACTACCTACTTTAAGTGATAAATCTTTTATTATTTGTTTTTCTTCAACGGAAACATTTAATTCTTTAATATTCAACATCTTAACCGACACTTCCTTCTAAACTTATGTTAACTAGTTTTTGAGCTTCAACAGCAAACTCCATAGGTAAGTTTTGCAAAACTTCTTTACAGAAGCCGTTAACGATTATTCCTTGAGCTTCTTCAGCGCTTAGCCCTCTTTGCATTACATAGAAAAGTTGATCATCACTAATTTTTGATGTAGTTGCTTCGTGTTCAATTGAAGAATCATTTGAGCTATTTTCAGTTAATGGAATGGTATGAGCGCTGCATCGATCTCCTACCAAAAGAGAGTCACATTGAGTAAAATTTTTAGCATTTTTAGCTTTTCGATGGAAATTTACTAGACCTCTATATGTATTAGAAGACTTACCAGCAGAAATACCTTTTGAAATTATTCTACTTTTTGTATTTTTGCCTAAATGTATCATTTTCGTTCCAGTGTCCGCTTGTTGAAAATTATTAGTGATAGCTACTGAATAGAATTCACCTTTAGAATTATCTCCTTTTAAAATACAGCTAGGATATTTCCATGTAATCGCTGAGCCAGTTTCTACTTGTGTCCATGAAATTTTTGAATTATTTCCTTTGCATAGACCTCTTTTAGTTACAAAATTATAAATTCCTCCAATGCCATTTTCATCACCTGGATACCAGTTTTGAACTGTTGAATATTTGATTTCAGCATTATCAAGGGCTACAAGTTCAACATTCGCAGCATGAAGTTGATTTTCATCTCTCATTGGTGCGGTACATCCCTCAAGATAACTTACATAACTATCCTCATCTGCAACTATAAGAGTTCTTTCAAACTGACCTGTTTCAGATGCATTTATTCTAAAATAGGTTGATAGTTCCATTGGGCATCTTACGCCTTTTGGAATGTATACGAATGATCCATCACTAAAGACAGCAGAGTTTAAGGTTGCATAGAAATGATCAGTTACTGGTATTACGCTTCCGAGGTATTTTCTTACAAGATCAGGATGTTTCTTAATCGCTTCTGAAATTGGACAAAAAATCACACCAATTTCATCAAGCTTGTCCTTAAATGTAGTTGCAACAGATACGCTATCAAATACAGCATCAACGGCTACTCCAGCTAATACCTTCTGCTCTTTTAGTGGAATACCTAATTTTTCGTAAGTCTCTAACAACTTTGGATCTACATCTTCAAGTGATTTTGGCTTATCTTTGAAATTTTTAGGAGACGCATAATAATAAATATCCTGAAAATCAATGTCATCAAACTTTGCTTTTACCCATTTTGGAGGACTCATTTGTTGAAGCCTTTTGAATGCATTCAGTCTCCAATCAAGCATCCATTGAGGCTCGTCTTTTTTTTTGGATATTAACTTGATAATATCTTCATTAAGACCTTTTGGTATCTTGTCACTTTCAATATCGGTAACAAATCCATATTTATATTTATCTTGTTTAAAAGTATCTTTACTTACCTTATTCATCACTCACTTAATCCTAAAAAACTATTATCTTTATTTAATGCAATATCTGATAAAGCAACCGAATCTAAATAATTTTCAATAAGAGACTCAAGATCTTCTAGGAAATGATGAGTAATACATTTCTCATTTTTTCCAGTACAGAATTTTGAGGGATCATTGCTACAACCTGTTGCTTTAATATTTTCTTCGACACCATTTACTATCTCAGAAATTTTTATATTATGAGGTGGTCTTGATAGTCTATATCCTCCACCAGGACCTTTTACACTAGATACAAGCTCAGATTTTTTTAATTTATTAAAAATCTGTTCCAAATAAGATAAGGAAATATTTTGCCTTAGAGATATTTCCGATAAATTACATGGTTCACTTGGACTATTTTTAGCAAGATCAACCATTGCCTGTACTGCATATCTACTTTTAGTACTTAATTTCATATTTATTTTTTTATTTTTTTTTCTAATTTATTTAAGCGCTCTTTTAGTTCTTTATTATCTTGCTCTAATTTTCTTACTCGAGCTGTTCTACTATCGTCCTCACCACTTAAACCATATGCCATAAACTCATCTTTGATCTTCTCACTAGCTACTGTATATCTGGCAGGATTACCAATAACGCTTCTACTTGGCTCAACATCTTTTGTAACGACAGAATTTGATCCTACTTTTGCATTTTCTCCAATCGTAACAGGACCTAAAATTTGCGCCCCTGAACCGATGATTACATTGTCACAAATAGTCGGATGCCTTTTTTTATTTTTTTGACTTTCGCTGTTTTCACTCGGTGAGACACCTCCAAGGGTAACTCCATGATATATAGTTACATCATTTCCAATTTCAGTTGTTTCTCCAATAACTATCCCCATACCATGATCAATAAATAAAAATTTTCCAATTTTAGCCGCTGGATGAATTTCTATTCCTGTTATAAACCTACCTAAATAAGATATTAATCTTGCTAAAAAGGTTAATTTTATTGACCACAAAAAGCTTGATAATTTATAAAAGCCAATTGAATGCAATCCAGCTGATGTAAAAAAGGTCTCAATTCTGCTTTTTGCAGCAGGATCCCGCCTGTTATAAGAGTCAATTAGTTGAATAAAATGCAGCATATGTAAAAAAAGTCTTGTATTTAGTCCCCCAAATTAGGTATACCAAATTACAAAGTAAATATAATACCTTACTAAATTAGTCAACTATTAGATAATCTCTACTTATGAATAATCAAGTCAAAGAAATCATTTTTAGTGGTCCTGAGGGAAAATTAGTTGGTAAATATAAAAAAGGGCAATCATTGAACCCTCCGATTGCATTATTGCTCCATCCTCATCCATTATACGGTGGAACAATGAATAATCCTATTGTTATGGAACTATATAATATTTTTGACTCATTCGGCTTTTCTACGTTCCGTTTTAATTTTAGAGGCGTTGGAAAAAGTGAGGGTAAGTTTGACAATGGCCTTGGAGAATTAGCTGACGCTGCTGCAGCACTTGATTGGCTTCAAAGACAAAATCCAAATACAAATCAGTGCTGGGTTAGTGGCTTTTCTTTTGGCGCACTTATGTGTATGCAATTATTGATGCGACGTCCTGAGATTACTAGATTCATCAGTATTTCACCGCAACCAAATTTATATGATTTTAACTTTCTTGCACCATGTCCGGCATCTGGAATTATACTTCATGGAAAAAAGGATGAATTAGTTCCTGTAGAAGAAACTCAGCGTCTTGCTCAAAAACTGCAATCGCAAAAGAATATTACTGTTGAGTATGAAGAAATAAGCGGAGCTAATCATTTTTATGACAATGAAACTCATAAACTCAATAAAATTATTTGCAGCTATATTGAGAAAGAATTGAATTCTCGATTTAGATAATTTTTCCACCTGATACCGGCCTATTAGCACCTGTTGTTTGAGGAAAAGTTATTGGTAATTTCTTAACGCATCTAATGCCTAAATATGCAAATGCTTGAGCTTCTATAAAATCTTCATCAATACCTAATTCTTCAGCATTTAACACATTGATATTTAATTTATCTTTTATTCTTCTTATCAAATAATTATTTTTAACTCCTCCTCCCATTAATATCAAATTATCTATTTTATATTTACTTTGAGCAATCCCTATTCTTATACATTCAACTGTAAACTCTACAATTGAAGCACAAGCATCATAATAATTTAATTTCAAAAATTCAGTCTTGTTAAAATAACTTTTATCTAATGATTTTGGAGGTTTTTTTTTGAAAAAATCATTATTTAAAAGTTTATTTATTAAATTTTTATCGAAAATCCCTCTTGAACTATCATTGCCATCTTTGTCATAAAATTTTTTTTTCTTATAATATACATAATCATTAAGTATTGCCATTCCGGGGCCTGTATCAAAAGCTGTGACTATCTTATTATTTTTAATAATCGTAATATTTGAAATTCCACCAATGTTTAAATATGCATTAGTTCCACTTAATGATAAATGTTTGTTAATTAGATTATGAAAAATAGGCACAAGAGGTGCGCCTTCTCCTCCGTTTCTTAGATCATTTTGTCTAAAATCATAAATAATTGGACAATTAAACTCTGCTTTAATTAAGTTGGCATTACACAATTGTATTGATATCTTTTTATCAGGGTCATGAAATATTGTCTGACCATGTAATGAAATGAGATCTATTTTAGCATTACTAGAATTTATAAATTTTTTTATCGCATGGATATAAGATATTGTTATTTTCTCTCGTAAGTCTATTATTTTTGATGAATTAATTCCTCTGCTCTTAATGCTGGCCGTAAGATCATTAAGGTCTTTTGTTAATTTGTTATTATATTTAATATACATTGAGCCCAGTATTTTTAACTTATTTTTCCCATCACTTTGAATCAGAGAAACATCAATCCCATCATTTGATGTGCCACTCATGACCCCAAGTGATAAATAACTGTTTTTTTTCATAAATATAGAAATTCTGAGTTTATATATTTAACACATAGTATATTAATAATATCATTATGACACTATTTGAAGAACTCAAAGAACGTGGCTTTATTCATCAATGTACAAATGAAAAAGCTTTAAATGATCTACTGAACTCGGGACCAGTTAAATTTTATATAGGATTTGACTGTACTGCGAAATCTTTACACGTTGGCAGTCTTATACAAATAATGATTATGCGCCTTTTTCAAAAATATGGTCATCATCCTATTGTTTTAATTGGCAAAGGCACAACTAAAATTGGTGATCCGTCTGGAAAAGATGAAACCAGAAGAATACTTTCGCCAGAAGACATAGATACTAATGCTTTAAACTTAGAGACAGTATTTAGTAAATTTCTAGATTTTAAAACTACTAATAAAGCAATTTTAAGTGATAATTCTTCATGGCTGAATAAACTTAATTATATAGATTTTTTACGTGACTATGGAAAGCATTTCACAATCAATAAAATGTTATCATTTGATAGTGTAAAAATTAGGCTTGAAAGAGAGCAATCACTTAGCTTTGTAGAATTTAATTATATGATTTTTCAGGCATATGATTTTCTTGAACTTTATAATCGAAATCAATGTCTCTTGCAGATTGGTGGATCAGATCAGTGGGGTAATATTGTAAATGGCATTGAGCTAATACGCAGAACTGCAAGCAAAGAGGTATTTGGACTAACAACCCCTCTATTAACTAATGCCAATGGAGATAAAATGGGTAAAACTGCTGATGGTGCTATATGGTTAAATGAAGAATTTTTGACACCATATGATTATTGGCAGTTTTGGAGAAATACGGATGATCGAGATGTATTTCGTTTCTTAAAACTTTTTACAGACATGAGTATTGTTGAAATCGACAAACTAGAAAGTGATACAAATCATGATATTAATCAGATAAAAATTATTCTTGCAAATTTAGCGACTTCTCTTCTTCATGGAGAAGATGCATCTAAAATAGCTGAAAAAACCGCTCAAGATACTTTTAGTGGAAGCAATATTTCAGAGAATCTTCCTTCAATCACATTAGCAGAAAAAGATTTTGACAAACCACAATTTATATACGAGTTGATAGTTCAAATCGGATTTGCTAACTCAAAATCGGAAGCAAGAAAATTGATACGTGGCCATGGAGTAAAGTTGAATCAATCTTTAGTTGAAGATGAGCATTATGCATTATCTTTAAATGATTTATTCAATAGAGTAGTTATCATTAGTGTAGGAAAGAAAAAGCACTTTAAAATTGAGGTCACTCAATAGTTTGTAAATAATCTGAAGCTCTTTCTAAAATTTGTGGTTTAGCTATTGAAAGAGGGTTAGATGAAACCTCAGGATCACTTGTATCTCCTCGCATTTCAAACTCAAAAGCAAATAGCCCCTCTCCCTCTTCTCCAACCAATAAGTCTCCAATAATTGGAACTTTTTTCAGGAGCATGTTTACAAGGTGTATTGGGCTTATTTCCCCATCTAGACTAAGTGTCTTCTCCTTTCTATTAATGCTTCCTTCCATCACAAGTCCAATGCTGTCACTAACTCCAAACATTTCAATATCTGAAAATGAGTCAGGCTCTTCAATGTAGGTCACTTCGCCATTTAAAAAATTAATACCATCTTCATTTTCTATCAAATTAGAAATTCCCGATAGAGATGGAAGAGTTAGAAGCTTTAATGCGGCAGGAGTATTAATAAGAGTAAATTCATTAAATTTTAGATAATTTGAAGATCTAGAAGAATAAGACTCTCTTGATGATTTAATATGAGCATCACCTCTACTTAAAATTTTCTTAAATGGGTGGTTATCGCCAATAAATGAAATTATATCGGTTGATTGAATTTGACTTGTATCTGTTTCTTTATTTTTTTCTCTCAAATAAAATAAATCATGTCCGTTCGTACTCGCCTGTCCTTTAACGCGAAGTTTTTCTTTTTTTTGATTGATAGTCATCAAAAAATTATCTACTACAACTCCGCCTTCTAAAATTGCTTTCTTCACTGAAATTTCATAATTTTCTTGATCAAAGAAAAATTTATTCTTCTTTTTTCTTTCAACTTTTAATGCTGAAAAATCAATCAGCTCACCTGAAACTTTTCCATTAAAAACTCTTTTGTGAATATTGCCCGATAATGACAAATCCATATTATTAAAGTTGTTCAAAAATAGTTCTGAAACTATAATATTTTTATCTTTTGTTATTTCTAATTCACTTTTCAAAAATAAATTTTCATTACTTTTAAAACTTGCCTTTAATGTGTCATTCATATCAACTTCAAAAAAAATCTCTAATTTTTGACCTTTTGGTTTTGAAAAATTAAATGGACGATAAAAAATATCTAAATCATCTAATACTACACTTCCAACAGATTTAAATTTATCAAATTTTAAGCTATTAAGATTTAATTCAATATTAATTTTTGTTTTTCCAATAAGTTTAGAAGGGTTATTTATCGAGCTAGAAGATAGATTGATGTCAACAAGAGCATCAGAATTTATTTTAAGATCAGAAATCGACTCAATAAATGGTCTATTGAGATAGTCTGATGCTTTAAAACTGAATGAGAGCTTATTTGTCTCAACAGAATTATTGTTTAAAAATCTCTTAAAAGTATAAAAAGATAGATTGTCAGTATCTATATCTACTGAGGTAAATAAATTTGATAATTTATAAGTGCCATTTGTTTTAATATCAAATTCAGCATTATTAAAATCTTTGCTTAATTTTATTTTAGAGCCTTTCATGTCAAGCTCTCCATTAGTGAATAAATTAAGATTAATCAGATTATTTTTTTCTAAAAAATCAGCTTCTACCTCAATTGCAAATACTCCAAGCGACTTTGTTGAGTTAGAGGCCTGTACGGAATTTACCTCCTGTGACATTTCTGGGATAAGAAAACTAAAATTAAGTATACCTGATAACTTTAGTTTTAAATTTTCTTGAAAGGATTTTTCACTTAAGTTTATTTCATTTTCAATAAGAACATTAGTCCAACTCTCAAAAGACTCCAATTCTTTGGGAAGCTGTATCTGTGAAATTAATTTCAAATCTTTATTTAAAGCTTTAAAATTTGTTTTAATCTCTATTGATTTATCAATTATTATCTTATTATTGTTTTTGATAATAAAATTAGATGCATTAACTAAGTATAGATTTGGACCTGAGAATTTATTTAAATTAACATTTAGGTCATTATCATTAGTCTTAATATTAAAATCAACCTCATAAACATTATTCTCAGAAAATATAAGAGTACTTTTAACATCAAGATATTGGTTTATTGAAAATAATTCATGAATTTTAAAATCAACTAAAGAATCACTCAGACTAATTGATTTAGAAAAAAAAATTGATCTAAGTTCAATTTTTTGTATCTCTAAAAATATACCATATTGTCTATTAAATTTTAATTTTATTCCGCTTATATCATCTAAAGCTACTTTAGAGTCTAATTGATACTTAGTAAGTATTCGCTCTTTAAATAAATCAAGCGTTAAACCTTTTCCAGATAATAAATAAGTACTATAAATACCTGTTACAACTAAAATCAAAACGAAAATTGAAATTGAATATTTAACAGTTTTATTCATATTTATTTACCTAAATTAGACCTAATAAGCTTATCAATATTGCCGTCTAACACTGACTCGGGATCGGGGTCTTCATAGTTACTTCTTAAATCTTTTACCATACGATAAGGATGCAGAACATAAGATCTTATCTGATTACCCCATCCAATATCAGTTTTCTTGTCTTCAGTGGCTTTTCGCTCATCTTCAATTTTTTTAATTTCTGTTTCGTATAATTTTGATTTTAATAGACTCATGGCAGTCGCCTTATTTTTATGTTGAGATCTCTCATTTTGACACTGAACAACAATGCTTGTTGGTAAATGAGTAATTCTTATTGCGCTATCAGTTGTGTTAACATGCTGACCACCAGCTCCAGAGGCTCTAAATGTATCAATTCGTAAATCTTTGTCTAAAATTTCTATCTGAACATCATCATCAACGTGAGGTGAGATCCACACGCTTGAAAAACTAGTGTGACGTCTTGAATTTGAGTCAAAAGGGGAAATTCTTACCAATCTATGAATTCCTGACTCTTTTTTTAAATAGCCAAATGCATAGCTACCTTCAATTAAAGCGGTACAAGACTTTATACCAGCCTCATCGCCAATTGTTTCATGGATTAATTTAAATTTAAAATTATTTTTTTCTGCCCATCTTAAGTACATTCTTGTCAACATTTGAGCCCAATCCTGACTTTCAGTTCCTCCTGCTCCCGCATGAATTTCTATATAACAACTCTTATCGTCAGCTTTGCCATTGAATTGTAATTTAAATTCTTCATCCTCAAGACTCAATAATAACTCATTAATCTCTGATTGGCATGAAATTAAAACTTCATTGTCATTTTCACTTTCAGCAAGTTCAAATAGTTCCTTAAGCTCTGAATATCGATTATCAAATTCAATAATTTTTTTTGAGTTATTTTCTAGTTCTGACAATTGCTGCATAACAATTTTTGCTGAATCTGGTTTCGACCAAAAATTATCTTGTTCACTTTTAGTTTTTAATTTCTTGATTTTTTCCTCAGATTCTTTCGAGTCAAAGGTGCCTCCTAATAATATCTAATTTTTCGGAAGCAAGTGTAAGTAAGTTTTTAATATCTGTTTCCATGAAATTAATAAATTACAAATTCATCATCATCATTTATTTCATCAATTTGAATAATTTGGAATCCTTCTTTGCCTACAAGTGTTTTTTTATTTGTCATTAATTTATCATTTTTTCTGTAGGCTTCATAGATAGTTTTGTTATTAATTTCATTTGATTTTATTTCACCTGTATCAATATCAGTTTTAATTAACTCCACTCCCTGAGGTATCTTAAATGGCAAATTTCTTTTATCTTTATAATAATTTGATATAAATTCTCTAAAGATTGGAACAGCCACAGTTGAACCTGTCTCCGTTTTTCCTAAACTTGAAGGCTGATCAAACCCTGCATATACACCAACAATAATGTCTGATGTAAAACCAATAAACCAGGCATCGGTGTTACTGTTTGTTGTTCCAGTTTTTCCAGCAATCTCTATTCCACTTATTTTCGTTTTACGACCAGTTCCTCTCTCAACTGCACCTTGCAACATCGAAACAATTTGAAAACTCTCTACTGTGTCAAAAATTTCTTTAAATGAACTATTAAATTTTGGATCAGGATTTTCAGACAAAAAGGGTTGTCGACATAAGCTGCACTCGCCAAAATCAAATTTATAAACATTTTTTCCTCTTCTATCCTGTATTCTATCTATCATCACTGGCTCAACTTTTAATCCTCCATTTGCAAATGATGAATATGCTGACGTTAAGTTCAGTAATGAAGTTTCTCCAGCTCCCAATGACATTGATAATACCTCAGGCATATTATTCATTATACCCGATCTATTGGCTATTTCACTGACTTTGCCCATACCTAGATATTGTGCAATTCTAATCGTCATTAAGTTTCTAGAATTTTCTATTCCTTTACGAAGCGGTGTTGGTCCATAAAACTGTTTCCCATAATTTTCTGGCTTCCACTTGCCAAGTCTTTCTCCTTGATCAACTACAAATGGTGCATCTAAGATTAATGAATTTGGTTTAAGACCATTTTCTAAAGCTGATAAATATACAAAGGGTTTAAACGCTGATCCAGGTTGTCTCTTTGCTTGTGATGCCCTGTTAAAATTACTTAACTTAAAATCAAATCCACCAGATAAAGCTAAAACACGACCAGAATACGGATCCATTACTACAATTGCTCCATTTATTTTTGGTGTTTGCTCAAGGCGAATACTCTTATCTTTTAATATGGAGATGTAGATTATATCATTCAATTTAAATACATCTTTAGGAGTAGTTATTTTAGGCCCTATATAATGGTCAGAAATAAATTTTCTGGCCCATTTATAATTTTCAAACAAAAGAGTTTTGTCACTATCAAATTTTGAATTATCAACTTCAATGATTACATCATTACCAGTAAATTTTTTAACTCTAGCAAAAAAATAATCTTGCGGAATCTTGAAGTTTTTTTTAGCATAATCTAACCAGTCATCTTGATCATAATTTGTAATCACTCCTCTATAACCATGTCTCTTATCATAACTCTTTAATCCATTTTTAAGTGAATTAATCGCTATTGATTGTGATGCTGTATCTAATGATGTTCTAATCGATAATCCCCCACCATAAAGATCCTCCTCGCTAAATAGTTCAATCACTTTTCTTCTAATTTCTTCTAAATAATAATCAGAAGTAAATTTAGAAGCGTATTTTTTTATATTGTAGCTTATAGGTTTCTTTAGCTCTAACTCATAAACATCGTCTCCAATAAAACCGTTTTTTAACATCCTTGATAAAACCCAATTTCTTCTTTCAAGTGCAGAATTGTAGTTTCTTAAAGGATGATAATTATTAGGAGCTTTGGGAAGCGCTGCAAGATATGCAGCGTCAGAAATTGTTAATTCATTCAAATTTTTTGAAAAATATCGGTTGGATGCTGCGCCAACTCCGTATGCTCCTGAACCAAGATAAATTTGATTTAAATATAATTCTAAAATTCTATTTTTTTCTAAAGTGCTCTCAATTTTTATTGCTAACAATGCTTCCTTAATTTTTCTAGATAACGCAAGTTCATCACTTAAAAAAAAGTTTTTTGCAACTTGTTGCGTTATAGTTGATGCACCCTGAGGCCTCTTGTTGGAGAATATATTAGAGGTGTTATTTATTGCCGCCCTTAATATTCCCATTAAATCAATACCATAGTGAGAGTAAAAATTTTTATCTTCAGCTGAAATGAAAGCCATTTTAATATTTTCGGGAATATCTTCTATTGGAATGAAAACTCTATACTCTCTAGAAAATTCTCTTATTAATTTTCCATCGGCTGCATGCACCCGCGACATTACTTCAGGCTTATAATTTTCTAGACTTTCATAATTTGGAATCAGATTTAAAAAATAAATTAATGTAGCCGTAAGACATATAGCTAAAAATATTGATACATAAATTGAAGCCTTAAATAATCTTATAATCATCTTTTTATGATATTTTATAAATGTGTCCTAGATATGTTGATTTCATAAAAAATCCCAGTTTTTCAAATAATCTTATATGACTTATTTTAAGCTATTGATATCTTACCTAATACGTATATAAAAAAAAATCATATTCGTTTTAAAAAACACTAAAAGCAATGATTAAAAATTATCAATACAAATATACATATTCTGGAGAGGTTTCTACTCTCATTTTGAAAGGTTTAAATAAATGTCAACCCAACTACTTATCGATGGATCACATAAAGACCAAGTGCAAGTTGCTCTTGTTGAAGATCAAAAAATTAGAGATTTTGAATTTGAGTCAAAATCAAAAAAACATCTTAAAGGCAATATATATTTAGGTAAAGTCACAAGAATTGAAGCCTCTTTACAGGCAGCTTTTATTGATATTGGATTTGAAAAAAATGGCTTTTTAGCATTTGGTGAAATTCACCCTAATTACTTTCAAATTCCAGTAGCAGATAAAGAAGCCTTAATTGAAGCTGAAGCTCAAGTGGAAATTGATCATAACGATGATACCGGCGACGAGAATTCTCATGATGAAGAAAATAGTGATACTAACGAGTTAGATGAAACAGAATCCAATGTTTCAAATGATCAAAATGACACAATTGAAACTCAAGAAAATGAGTCACAAACTGATCAAGAAAAAATAGATAATGAGAATGAAGAAACAGTCATTACAGAAAAAGAAAAAACTACTTATAAAAGAAAAAAAGGATCAAAACCTTCTCTAAGAAGAAAACTTTTTAGATCTTATAAAATCCAAGAGGTAATAAAAACAGGTCAACTGATACTTGTTCAAGCGGTCAAAGAAGAAAGAGGCAATAAAGGTGCCGCAGTTACCTCTTACATTTCGCTTGCAGGAAAATATTCGGTGTTAATGCCAAATTCTACAAAAACAAAAGGTATTTCTAGAAAAATATCAACATCAGATGATCGAAATAAACTTAAAAAAATAATTGAGGATTTGAAAGTTCCTGATGAAATGGGACTAATAATTAGGACTGCAGGTCTAAATAAGACAAAAAATGAAATAAAAAGAGATTATGCTTCCTTATATAAATTATGGAATACAATTATCGAAGAGACAAAAAAATCAATAGCGCCAGCACTCATTCATGAAGAAGGAAATTTATTAAGACGCGTAATAAGAGATATATATACAAAAGAAATGAAAGAAGTTCTTGTTGAAGGAACAGATGCATATAAAGAAACTAAGAAGCATATGTCTCAAATAATGCCTAGTTGTTCAAAGTTTGTGAAATCTTATAAAAATAAAATTCCTTTGTTTTCAAAATATAATGTTGATAAAGAAATTTCAAAAATGTTTGAGAGTGAGGTAAAGCTAAAATCAGGAGGATACTTAGTTATCAATCCAACAGAGGCTTTAGTTGCAATTGATGTAAACTCTGGAAGTGCAATTAAAGAGAGAAATATAGAAAAAACCGCTCTCAAAACTAATTTAGAAGCTGCGGAGGAAATAGGAAAACAAATTAAAATAAGAGATTTGTCTGGACTGATTGTAATTGACTTCATCGATATGTATGAAATGCGAAATAATCGAAATGTAGAAAAAAAATTAAAAGAGTCAGTAAGATCTGATAGAGCTCGAATTCAAGTGGGCAGGATTAGTCAATTTGGTTTACTTGAAATGTCACGACAACGATTAAGACAAAGCTTCATTGAATGGAGATCAACTCTTTCAATTAACTCATCTGCCCTGAAAGTAATTTATATGATAAAAAGTCATCTAAATTCATTAGATAAAAAGATAGATAAAATTGAAGTGGAATTAAATGCGTCTGTCAAAGATTTTATAACTGAAAATTTAATTAATGATATTGATTTATTTAAAAAAAATGGTTTAGAAGTACTTTTAAAAGAAAATAAACATTTTGAAAATGAAGAAATTAAAATTAATAAAAGTAACGTAAAACCTAATAAGAAAAAAAAAGTAAGCAAAATGAAAGCTAAAGTTTCAGCTCCAAGAACAACAGATCAAAAGAAAAAGAAAAATAGTAAAATTAAAAAGAAAGTCTCCAAAAAAGTAAAAATATCAGAAGAAAATAAATCTGATAATCCTAGCGAGAAGACTGGTTTAAAAGATAGTGATACAGTTGAAATTGCGCCATTAAAAGAAATAGTAAATAAAAAAACGGGATGGTGGTCTAAGTAAATTACAAGTAATGATTAAAAAAATTCTATATTGTATAATTATCTTATTTTTTTTTAGCCAAAAATCTTTTTCATTAGAGCTTATACGGGACGCTGAGTTAGAATCATTCACTGAAGATATTCTATCTATATTAACATCTGGAACTGATATTGATCCTGAGGAAATTAATATACATTTTATTAATAATAGAGATATCAATGCATTTGTTATTAACAGCAAAGATATGTTTATCAATACTGGCCTGATTACTGCGGCAGATAGCTATCTAGAGTTCACAGCAGTTGTTGCTCATGAATTATCTCACATGACAGGCTTTCATGTTTCTCGAACTAAATCTGAAATAGCTAGACTTTCTAAAAGTGCGCTACCTGTCTATATGCTAGGTATATTTGGTGCACTGACTGGTTCAGCAGATACTGCGATAGCATCAATGATGGTTGGAACGGCAAGTGTTGAAGGGGGATATTTATCCTATAGCAGAAATCAAGAGTCATCTGCTGATCAAGGGGCAATAAGATTGATGTGTCAAAGTTCAATTGATGCCAGAGGACTTTTAAGTTTTTTTGAAAAATTACAGAAAGCTGAAAGTTCTCTAATTAATTTTAGTCCTTACAACCAAACTCATCCCATGACTAAAGAAAGATACGAATTTGCAAAAAATTCACTTGCTAAATATGGTGGATGCAATTTTAAAAAAAATAAAGAACTTGAAAAAAAATTTAGCTTATTGAGAGCGAAATTAATTGGCTACACATATACCCCAAGGGAAGTTAAAGCTATTTATAGTGATGCAAGCAATGATGGTCGTTACGCTCTTTCCGTTTCATCTTATTATAATGAGTTTTCTGAGAAACCACTTTATTTATTAAATCAATTGATAATTGAAGATGAGACCAATCCATTTTTTCACGAATTGTTGGCAGAGGTTTTGTTTTCAAGAAAAGATTTTAACGCAGCTATTAAAGAACAAAAGAAAGCTATAAAATATTATGATGGAGAAAGTGATTTATTGTACATGTTAATGGGTAATTATCTTAAATATGACAGTGATATGCAAAGGGAGGCAATTAAATATATTAAAAATTCACTTAGAGTAAATAATTCCAACACTTATTCATGGTTTTTGCTTGCTGATTTGTACTCTAAAGATAACTTACCACTAGCTCATTATGCCACTGCGGAAAGGTATTTTTTACTAGGAGATTATCCAATGTCTTACAAATTTACTGTAAAAAGCTTAAAAGAGATTGAAAAAAATTCCCCTGAATGGTATCGAGCTAATGATTTATTGAATATAATGACTAGAAAAAAAGAAGAAGAAAAAGAAGAATAGTGGTAATTAGAAAATGAGTAAAAAAATTATAATAATAAATGGACCGAATCTAAATTTACTTGGAACAAGAGAACCGGAAATTTATGGCAGTGATAGCTTAGATGACTTAAAAACTATTGTTGCGTCTCATGTTGAAAAAAAATACCCTGACTTAGTTGTAGATTTTTACCAGTCGAATACTGAAGGAGAAATTGTAGATAAGATTCAAGAGTCATCATCTTTAAATGGAATAATAATAAATGCTGGAGGCCTTTCTCATTCTTCTATTTCAATACTAGATGCACTACTTTCTTCAAAGATACCAAAAATTGAAGTTCATATCTCTAATCTATTCTCCAGAGAAGAATTTAGACAAAATTCCTACATTAGCAAAGGAGTAGACGGTTTTGTTTGTGGCTTTGGCATTAATGGCTATTTACTTGCTGTTGATGGTATCACTAAATTAATATAGAACAGTGTTTATATGACTTCAAAAAACAAGAAAACAATCGATAAAAAGCCAATAGAAGATCTTTCTAAATTATTAGATGAACTAAGCCTGACTGAGATATCTTATCGAGAGGGTGACTTTGCGGTGAGTGTATCTCGTGCCTCAAAAAACGTTTCATCTAGCTCAATAACTTCTTTAAATCCAGTATCAAAAGATCAAGAAAATAATGAAGGAGATTACTCATCGGATCCTAGGGCAATTAAATCTCCAATGGTAGGAACTATTTACTTACAACCTGAACCAGGTGCTAATACTTTCGTACAAGAAGGTGATCAAGTAAAAAGTGGTCAGACACTCTTAATCATAGAGGCCATGAAAACAATGAATCCGATTGAGTCAACTTTACAGGGAAAAATAATTAAAATTTTAGTTGAAAATGAACAAGCTGTTGAGTTTGGTCAGCCACTAATGCTCATAGAATAAATGTTTGACAAAGTATTAATTGCCAATCGTGGTGAGATTGCAGTTAGAATTAATAGAGCATGTCAAGAGCTTGGAATTTCTACTGTTGCAATCCATAGTGAAGCAGATAGAGAGTCGATGCATGTGAGGATTGCTGACGAAAGTGTATGCATAGGTCCAAATCCTGTGAATAAAAGTTATTTAAACATTCATTCTATAATCTCTGCCTGTGAAATAACTGGTGCCCAAGCAGTTCATCCTGGATATGGTTTTTTATCTGAAAATGCTGGATTTGCAAAAACACTTGCAGATCATAATTTGAATTTCATTGGACCAAATTATAAGCATATTGAAATGATGGGCGACAAAATACAAGCCAAAAAAATAATGACAGAATACGGTGTTCCAACTGTTCCTGGCTCAGAAGATATTATTAAAGATGAAGATCATGCAATTAGTATATCAAAAGATATTGGTTTTCCTGTTCTTTTAAAAGCAAGCGCTGGTGGTGGTGGAAGAGGAATGAAAGTTGTAAATAATGAAGAAGAACTAAGAGAATCGTTACCAATAATTAAACAAGAAGCCCTCTCATTCTTTGGAAGTGATGCAATATATGTTGAAAAATTTATTGATTCTCCTAGGCATATTGAAGTTCAAGTGATCTGCGATAGTCATGGAAATTACTTACATTTACATGAGAGAGATTGTTCAATCCAAAGGAGAAATCAAAAAGTAATTGAGGAAGCACTAGCCCCAGCAATTGATGAGAAGCATAAGGAAAAACTTTTTGATATTTGCGTGAAAGCAATGAAAAAAATGAATTATATTGGATTAGGAACCCTTGAATTTCTTTACGAAAAAGGAAACTTTTACTTTATGGAAATGAATACAAGACTTCAGGTTGAGCATCCAATAACTGAAATGTTAACTAGAATTGATTTAGTAAGAGAGCAAATTTGTGTTGCAGCTGGAGAAAAAATTATCTTTTCTCAAGAAAATGTAAAGCCGTTAGGGCATTCAATTGAATGCAGAATTAATGCAGAAAATCCAAAAGATTTCAAACCTTCGGCGGGGTCAATTAAAATGTATCACCCGCCTGCAGGAAATGGAATTAGATTAGATACATTTATTTATTCAGGATACAAAGTTCCACATTATTATGACAACTTACTTGCAAAGCTAATTGTGACAGGTAGAACAAGAAATCATGCAATTAAAAGAGCTTTGAGAGCTCTTAATGAAATGATTATTGACGGCATAGAAACAAATATTAAACTCCATCAAAAAATACTGTCGTCTGAAGATTTCAAAAAAGGTGCTGTATCGATAAAGTGGTTAGAAGAGAATATATCTTCTTTGTAACATGCTATAAGCAGTCGTTTATCCAAATATCATAAAGTGGATGCTCCAATGATGAGATCGATGGTAGTGATTTTAACATCCAACCAGCAAACAATTTCTTATTATTTTTTCTATCATAAATATTTATATATGCTGAAACTTCCGGCCTTTCATTTGGTTCGTTAATTTTACAAAAAATTGGATATATCTTTAAATCGTCATGTAAAAAATGTTCCCTAAGCTCTAATTTTGCCTGGGAAACATCTGCAGTTATTTTATTTAGAATACTAATGACAACAATTTTTCTTTCTTCCGACTCTTGAATCATGTCAGTTTCATTTTTTTTGTCGATAATAAAATCTGTTTCACCATCAATCACTTCTTCATAAGAAGGCAGTATTTCATCTAATTTTAATAATGGACTGACTTGAACCTCTTCTGAAAATGCTGAAAGGATCAATAGAAGTGAGATTGCTAGAGAAAAAAAATAAAATTTAATTACCAGGTTTCCATTTATCATAGTCTAAATCTCGAGCAGACTTCTTTCTGTTAAAACTTGATGATTTAGGTGAATACGCATTAATTGTTCCTGTTTGATTGGATGTGTGCCTAAGTTGCCATTTAAAACGAGTAGATTCTTCAGAAGGGATATCATCTGAGGTAAATCTTAACCAATTATTCCACTCAGGAGTTACCTTCGAAGCCTCTACTTCACCACTATACACAACCCATCTGCGGTTTTGGTTTTTATTAGTATAATACTGGTTATTGAATTCATCTTTTGCAACAAGTTTGCCACTAAAATATGTCCATAACCTGACACCTACGGTTTGGCTATTCCACCATGTAAATATTTCTTTTAGCATTAGATCCTGTATTTAATTTGAATGCACAGTTTTTTCAACAACTTTACCGTCATAGTTTTATTGTAAATATCTGAATTTATTGACTTTATCAAAATTAATAACATATTAAGGCACTCCATCTTGTGTCTCAATATATTTTTTATACTACATATTGACTTCATAATTCAAATACTAAATTATAAGACATCTAGAAAGAATTTAATAAATTTCTGGCGCTACCGGTCGAAGGTCATCTACTTGCGAGTTAAAATCCTGTGATCAGTTTGATGTTGTTTTGAAAATATATACAGAAAGAAGATAAATGAAAATACAAAGACATTTTACTGAAGATAATCAATCTCCCTACAATGGAATAAATTTTAAAAAAGTAACTAGTGAAATAAAAAACCCTGATGGGTCATTAGTGTTTAAATTAGATAATCTAGAAGTTCCAGAATCTTGGAGTCAGGTGGCAAGTGATATAATAGCACAAAAATATTTTAGAAAAGCTGGGGTGCCAAGTAAGTTAAAAAGAAAAAATGAAAAACACGTACCCTCTTGGCTTTCGCCTCGTGAGGCAGACGAAGAGGCAGAAGATTTAACTTATTCATCTGAAAAAACATCTCAGCAAGTCTTTGATCGCCTTGCGGGTGCTTGGACCTACTGGGGATGGAAAGGAAACTATTTTTCAAGCGAAGAAGATGCAAAAGCTTTCTTTGATGAAGTAAGGTTTATGCTTGCTACTCAAATGATTGCACCAAATAGTCCTCAATGGTTTAATACAGGATTAAACTGGGCCTATGGGATTGATGGTCCATCTCAAGGACACTTCTATGTAGATAATGAAACCGGAAAACTAACTCGATCAAATAGCTCATATGAAAGACCTCAACCTCATGCTTGCTTTATTCAAAGTATTGACGATGACTTAGTTAATGATGGCGGTATCATGGATCTTTGGGTTCGTGAAGCAAGACTATTTAAATACGGCTCTGGAACAGGAACAAACTTCTCAAATCTAAGAGGTTCCAGTGAAGGCTTGTCAGGTGGTGGTAAATCATCTGGGCTAATGAGCTTCTTAAAAATTGGGGATCGTGCCGCTGGTGCAATTAAATCAGGTGGAACTACAAGAAGAGCGGCCAAAATGGTTGTAGTCGATATAGATCATCCAGATATTGAAGAGTTTATTAAATGGAAAGTTACTGAAGAACAGAAGGTTGCTGCATTAGTAACTGGTTCAAAAATATGTTCCTCACATCTTAAAAAAATTATGTCTGCATGTCATAATTGTGAGGCTGACGGTGAAAGTTGTTTTGATCCAAAAATGAATCCAGCTTTAAAAAGAGAAATTTTAGCAGCTAAAAATAATCAAGTACCTGATAACTATATACAAAGAATTATCCACTTTGCAAAACAAGGTTACAAAAACATTGAATTTGAAACATACAATACTGATTGGGACTCTGAGGCTTACGTTACTGTTTCTGGGCAAAACTCAAATAATTCTATAAGGGTAACAGACGATTTCATTCATGCTGTTCAAGAAGATAAGGACTGGAGTCTAATAAATAGGACAGATGGATCAGTTAATAAAACAATTAAAGCAAGAGATCTTTGGGATCAGGTAGGTTATTCTGCTTGGGCTTGTGCTGATCCAGGTATTCAATTTCATACAACAATAAATGATTGGCATACATGTCCTGAAAGTGGAGAAATTAAAGCTTCAAACCCATGTTCAGAATATATGTTCCTTGATAATACAGCCTGTAATCTTGCATCTTTGAACTTAATGACCTTCATGGATGAAAATAAATCACTTGATACAAATGCATTTAAGCACGCTGTTAGGTTATGGACTTTAATTTTAGAAATATCAGTTATGATGGCTCAATTTCCATCAAAAGAAATCGCAAAGCTGTCATATGAATATAGAACGCTTGGACTAGGCTATGCCAATTTAGGTGGTTTCTTAATGTCTAAAGGCGTTCCTTACGACAGTGATGAAGGCCGATCCATATGTGGCGCAATAACCGCCCTAATGACGGGAATGTCTTATGCAACTTCTGCTGAGATAGCATCTGAACTTGGCCCTTTTCCTGGATATCAACAAAACTCAAAAAATATGCTGAGAGTGATTAGAAATCATCGCCGTGCAGCATATGGTCATGAAGATGGCTATGAAGACTTGAATATTAACCCCGTCCCTCTTGTGATTGAAAATATAAGGGATACTAATCTCGGAATTGAAGCACAAAAAGCATGGGATTTAGCTTACCAAGAGGGCCAAAAACACGGGTATAGAAATGCGCAAACAACAGTAATTGCTCCGACCGGCACAATTGGTTTAGTTATGGATTGTGACACAACTGGAATTGAACCTGATTTTGCCATGGTTAAGTTTAAAAAACTTGCTGGAGGAGGATATTTCAAAATAATTAACCAAACAGTCCCAAAAGCATTAAGTGAATTGCAATACACTAATGATGAAGTAAAAGACATCATTAATTATGCAGTTGGACACGGTACATTAAAAGATGCACCAGGTATCAATCATGAATCTCTAAAAGAAAAAGGTTTCACCGATGAAATTTTAGACATACTCGAAACAAATTTAGAAAGTGCGTTTGATATTAAATTTGCATTCAACGAATTTACTATTGGTAGAGAGTTTTGCCTCAATACTCTCGGTGTATCTGAAGAGCAGTTAAGTGACTTCAGTTTCAATATGCTTGATTTCCTTGGTTTTAGTTCAGTTGAAATTGAAGAAGCAAATACTTATTGCTGTGGAACTATGACTCTTGAGCAATCGCCTCACTTAAAAGAAGAGCACTTAAGTGTTTTTGACTGTGCAAACCCTTGTGGACGCATTGGAAAAAGGGCTCTTTCAGTTGAAAGTCATATAAGAATGATGGCCGCTGCGCAGCCATTTATTTCTGGCGCAATCTCAAAAACAATTAATATGCCAAACAATGCTAATGTCGAAGAATGCAATGAAGCATATTTACTATCATGGAAACTTGGAACCAAAGCAAATGCTCTCTATAGAGATGGTTCTAAACTCAGTCAACCACTTGCTTCGAAACTTGTAGAGGATGATGATGTAACCGATTCTGAAATTATCTCGGATCCTGTGAATCCTGTTGAAAAAACAATTAATGTTGCACAAGAAGCAGCAAACTCAATTGTTTATGGTTCAAGAAATAAAGTTCCTGATAGAAGAAAAGGCTATATACAAAAGGCAATCGTTGGTGGCCATAAAGTATACCTTCATACTGGTGAATATGAAGATGGTTCTCTGGGAGAGATTTTCATAGATATGCATAAGGAAGGTGCTTTTTTAAGAAGTTTGATGAACAATTTTGCGATCGCTATTTCAATTGGACTTCAATATGGTGTTCCTCTTGAAGAATATGTTGAAGCCTATACATTTACTAGATTTGATCCAGCTGGTGTTGTACAAGGCAACAATAGAATAAAAAATGCAACATCAATCTTAGATTATGTGTTCAGAGAGCTTGCTGTTTCATATTTAGGAAGAAACGACTTAGCACATGCAGATGATACGGATGTAGATTTTGCTCTCGGAACAGGAGCAGATGAAGGTACTCTCAAAAATAATGAGATACCCTGGAAATTAGTTAAAAAAATGTCTAGTCAGGGTTTTCTAAGAGGGAAAGGAACCGATAATCTAATGGTGGTCAATTCATCAGAATCGTATTCTGCAAATAGTGATATTTCTAATCAAACTCAAGTTACAGACGCTGTTATTAGCACAACAACCACTGACGAAAGAATGAATCAGATTAAGAATGCAAGAATGATGGGTTATGAAGGGGATGCGTGTCCAGAGTGTAGTTCTTTTACCCTTGTTAGAAATGGAACATGTCTTAAATGTGATACGTGTGGTGCAACTACAGGGTGCTCTTAATCTTTTTTGATATTCTTTAATAAAGAGAGCTCGTCCAGTGCATCATCAGGTATATCTGCTGGTGCATTCATCATTAAATCTTGAGCCTGCTGATTCATAGGAAATAATATAATTTCTCTGATGTTTTTAACTCCAGCTAATAGCATTACAATTCTGTCTATTCCAGGAGCTATGCCACCGTGTGGAGGTACACCATAAGAAAAGGCATTGACCATACCACCAAATTTTTCTATTACATCTTCTTTTTGATAACCAGCAATCTCAAAGGCTTTAAACATAATTTCTGGTACGTGATTCCTAATGGCTCCTGATGAAAGCTCAACTCCATTACAAACAATATCGTATTGAAAACCTAGAATATCCAATGGATCTTTTTCTTCAAGTGCCTTAAGACCTCCTTGAGGCATCGAAAATGGATTATGACTAAAATCTAATTTGTTTGTTTCTTCATTAATTTCAAACATAGGAAAATCTACAATCCAACAGAATTTAAATTTATTTTTTTCAATTAAATTAAGCTGTTCTCCAATTAATTCTCTAGCAGACGATGCCAATTTGTAAGCATCTTTTTCATTTGAACATGAGAAAAATAATGCATCGCCAGATTTAACACCGCTTTTTTTTGCCATTGAGTCTAAAATTTGAGATGGAATAAATTTTGATATAGGCCCCTTGCCTTCAAGAGATCCGTTATTATCAATAAAGGTAATATAGCCAAGCCCTGCTGCACCCATTTCTTTTCTAGCCCAATTATTTAAGTTGTCGTAGAAACTCCTTGGCTTGTCTATGACACTTGGAGCTGGTATACCAATTACTTTTCCACCTTTTGATATAATTTTTTTAAATGCTTCAAATGAAACTTCATCATTAGAGAATTCTTCAGTTAAATCAGATAAAATGAGAGGGTTTCTTAAATCAGGTTTATCCGTTCCATATTTTTTTATTGCTTCCTTATATGTAAGTCTTGGGAATGGATATTCAGTAACTTCAAAATTTGAAAACTCTTTAAATACATTATACATGACTGGCTCTATGGCAGAAA
>JAYNZW010000003.1:0-24282 GCA_038103905.1 Candidatus Pelagibacteraceae bacterium
AATTTATTACTGACGGAACTGAGAATGTTTTGCCTGGTCATGCGCTTATACTAGGAGACACGAGGGCCCTTTCTCCAGAATCAAATATGATCATGGAGGACTCTATGAAAAATATTGTAAATGGAATAGCGCAAGCACATGGTGTTGAAGTAAAGTTTGAGTATAGAACTAGAACGAATATGACAATAAATACTCCAGAGCAAGCTCGATTTGCCTCAATGGTTGCTGAAAAACTTGTTGGAAAAAAGAATGTTGACGGCGATTGTGAGCCAAAATTATTTTCTGAAGATTTTTCGCAAATGTTAATGCATAAACCAGGATGTTATATTTTAATTGGCAATGGTATAGATGGCTCATGTGGTAAAACTCTGCATTCATCAGATTATGACTTTAATGATCAGTTATTAGTTACTGGATCATCTTTTTGGAGTGAGTTAGTCCTCGAAAAATTAAGCTAAATTTTATATTAATAAATTATTAAATTTCGTTGATTTCAAAATATTTTTTAGTTTAAAATATTGTATGATTTTAAATGGGCTTCTGACTAAGCTTATTAAAAAAGGTCATCTTGTATGGATAGACCATGCAGGCAATGAACTAAATTATGGCGATAAGTCAGGCGAATGCATTAAAATAAAAACTTCTATACCAATTTCTGGTACAAAACTAATCTTAAGCCCAGAAATATATATTGGTGAACTTTATATGGACGGCCATCTTAAAGTTGTTGATGCTTCTATATTCGATTTACTCAAATTAGTGTTTTCTAATATGACCAGTGAAAATTCTCATTGGATCTTAAAATTATCAAGAAATATTTCAAAAATAAAAAGTAAGTATATTCAAAATAATTTTATCATAAAATCAAAAAAAAATGTTGCCCATCATTACGATCTATCAGATAGATTGTACGATTTGTTTTTAGATGATGATCGTCAATATTCTTGTGCTTATTTTAAATCTACTAATGATAGTTTAGCTAAAGCACAAAAAAATAAAAAAGAACTTATAGGAAAAAAATTAATTTTATCTAAAAATGATAAAGTATTAGATATTGGATCAGGGTGGGGTGGCATGGCTCAATATCTCGCAGAAAAATATAAAGCAAAAGTAAAAGGAATAACTTTATCTGAGGAACAGATTAGATATTCAAATAGAAGAAAAAAAAATAACAATCTTAAAAATGTAAAATTTAAACTTCAAGATTATAGAAATGAAAAGGGTAATTACGATCGAATTGTATCAGTTGGCATGTTTGAGCACGTCGGAACACCTTACTATTTAGAATTTTTTAAAAAGGTTTATCAATTATTAAATGAACGAGGCATCGCTCTTATTCATACAATTGGAAGAGTTGACGGTCCGAGTGTTCCAGACCCTTGGATTAATAAATACATATTTCCTGGAGGATATATACCTTCATTAAGTGAAATTATGATGAATGTTGAAAATTCTGGTCTTGTTACTAACGATATTCAGGTTTTGAAATATCATTATGCCGAAACTCTCAAGAGATGGAGATATAATTTTTACGATAATATTGAAGAAATAAAAGAAATTTATGATGATCGCTTCTGTAGAATGTGGGATTTCTATTTAAGTTCATCACAAGCATCCTTTGACTCTGCAAACCTTGTTGTTTTTCAGTTACAATTATCAAAAAATAAGAATACAGTTCCTGATAAAAGAGATTATCTTTTCAAGAACTCTTAAATTATTTTTAAAAAACTCATTATGAATAAATTAGACAATAATTTATTATCGATAATTTGCATATTAATTGGAATGTCTATTTTTTCTATTCAAGATGTTCTAATTAGGATTCTATCAGATGATGTTTCTACATTACAAATTTTATTTACAAGAAGTATTGTAGGTTCATTATTACTCATCGCATATTTAAAAATTCAAAATATCAAAATTAATTTTTCAACAAGCTATCCTTTATTAACAGTTTTTAGGGGTATTATATTTTTATTTGGATTTGCCTTATTTTATGTTGGTTTAGCAAATCTTTCTTTTGCTATTTGCACCTCTTTATTTTTCACAGCACCTTTTTTTGTAACTATTTTATCTAAGGTATTTTTAGGAGAAACAATTGGCATAAGACGGTGGCTTACAGTTATATTTGGTTTTTTGGGTGTATTAATTATAGCGGATCCTTTTTCAAGTGAATTAAATTACTATATGGTTTTTCCAATACTGTGTGCGTTGTGTTATGCAGGTGCGATGATAATCATAAAAGTTACTTCAGATAAAGATAATGTATACGCTCAGACTTTTCATTTTTATCTTACAGCAATGATACTTTGTCCAATTAGCGCAATGATTGGCAGTTTATTTAATCTTCATGATCCATCAAATGAAGTAACCGATTTTATATTTCGTTCATGGTCATATAATTTTGATATAACTTTATTAATGTTGATACTTGTAGGACTTACTGCGGTAATTGCTTTTGTATTTACGATAAGTGCATATAGATTAGGAAAGCCATACATTGTTGCTCCATTTGAGTATATTCTTTTAGTATGGGCTGTAATTTATGGTAGGATTATATGGAGTGAAACAATATCATTACAAAGTTGGGTTGGAATAGTTATTATTGTAACTGGTGGAATTTATATCTTCTATCGAGAAAGAGTTAATGAGCAGATTCTTGCCGCCGACCAAACTATAAGATAATAAAATCAACCATTTAAATAATATTGAGCTAGTCAAATATAGGATTATATTAAGAAATATGACCGTTATAACGCCAACTATTAAACCTAATGAGATTTTAGACTCTTCTCAAATAAAGTATTTGAAATCAAAAAGTACAACAGTAGGAGTTCTGCTTGTTGCTCATGCATGGGTTATAATTTTTTCTCTTATTTTTGTATTCAGTTTATTTCCTAATATTTTTATATATCTTCTTGTTATATCTCTCATAGCAGGTAGACAATTAGGTCTAGCAATTTTAATGCATGAAGGAGCTCATGGGTTAATTGCAAACAATGTAAAAATTAATAATTTTATATCTCAAGCTTTTTGCGCATTTCCAATGGCTGTTGATACATATGATTATAGACATTATCACTTAAAACATCATAGGCATACTCAGACTGAAGATGATCCAGATTTAATTTTATCAAAACCATTTCCTGTAACTAAGAAGAGTTTTTTTCGTAAGGTGATTAGAGATTTAAGTGGAGTTACAGGAATAAGACAACGTTATCAATCTATAAATAAAACTCTTAATAATGATATTGTTAAAGTTGATGGAAAAGAGATCTCAGGATTTAAATCAAAAAATACTTTGAAAGGGATTCTACTCTCACAAATTTTAATATTCATATCAATGAGTATTATTGGTAGTTGGTGGTATTATTTCGCCTTTTGGTTGGTTCCTGCCTTAACTTTTTTTCAATTATTTTACAGAATTCGAAACATTGCTGAACATGCCGTTGTGCCAAATAATTGTGATGATTTTAATAATGCTCGAACAACTTATGCGTCAATGATTGAGCGTTTTTTTGTAGCTCCTTACTATGTAAACTATCATTTAGAACACCATTTATTTATGTTTGTTCCATGTTATAAATTAAAGCACGCTCACAATCTTTTACTTTCAAAAAAACATCATAATAGGATGGAAATTAAACAGGGATATATCGCTTTACTCAAATCAATTTTAGTGTAATTAAGCTTATAAATTACTTATAATCTTATGTCAGAAAATAAATTTGAAGTTGATCATCTTAAAAAAGCATTTGGTTCATTTGCAACAGGTGTGTGTGTAGCAACATCCCATACTAGTGGTTTTACAGTTAACTCTTTTGCTTCCTTAAGCTTAAATCCACCATTAATGATTTTTAATATTTATAAGACTGAAACAGATTATGTTGAATTTTTAAAGAATGATAAGTTTGCGATTAATTTTTTATCATCTGATCAAAAAGAACTATCAAAACTTTTTGCTTCAAAAGAATCGAATAAAGTAGAAAAAGCCCCTCATCAAGTATCTAAAAATGGAAATATTATTTTAAATGATACTTTAGGTTATATTGAGTTAAAAGTTTTTCAAAAAATAGATATTGCTGACCATGTTTTAGTTATTGGTGAAGTTGAAGAACTTCTGATCGATGAAAATAAAAATCCCCTCATATATTATCGTAGTGAATATAGAGATCTAGAGCCTAAGAGTTAATATTAAACTATTGGGTCCCCATACTTATTGCTCTTATCGTTTCCCTTTAATAGCCAGAACATTGTAATTGTTACAAACCCAATAAAAGGAATAAGCATAATCATTAGCCACCAACCAGATCTATCAGTATCGTGAAGTCTTCTTACGTATAAAGAAAGAGAAGGAATTAAAAACAAGAAGTACGTGAAGGTATAAAAATGACCTAAAATAAATTCATTAT
Source organism: Candidatus Pelagibacteraceae bacterium (assembly GCA_038103905.1). GTDB lineage: Bacteria > Pseudomonadota > Alphaproteobacteria > Pelagibacterales > AG-422-B15 > CABYIR01. The sequence goes on from JAYNZW010000003.1 coordinate 4,413, forward strand.
TTGGTGAGCGAGATAATTCAAATCTTATTAACTCAAGTGATAAATACTGATCAACTTGAATTCCAACCATTCCAACTATGACTGTGAATAAATAAAAATACCAAAACTCAGCTCTTGATGAGCGAGTTTTAAAATCAAAAGCCTTAACGAAAGCATTTTTAATTGAGTCTGCGAAGCTAACTGACATTATTAAAAAATATAAGTTTTTTTATAAAAAATATATATACTTCCTTTCCTATGAAAAAATCAATTAGAATTGGTGGTGCAAGTGGTTTTTGGGGAGATTCAGTCATAGCAACCCCTCAGCTTTTAAACGGAAATTCACTAGACTTTATTGTTTATGATTATTTAGCTGAAATAACAATGTCCATAATGGCCCGCGCTAGAAGCAAAGACCCATTAAAAGGATATGCAACAGATTTTGTATCAAGTGTTATGAAATTGAATCTTAGACAGATTTCAGAACAAAATATTAAGATATTGTCAAATGCTGGTGGAGTAAACCCAGAAGCTTGTGCAGATGCATTACGTGAATTAATTAAAGAACAAAACTTAGAACTCAAGGTAGCAGTTATTTTGGGTGATGATTTGATGAATGAAAAAGACTCATTTATTCAAGATAAAGTTTCTGAAATGTATTCAGGCATTGATTTTCCAAATTCAGACAAGATAGCTAGTATCAATGCATACCTAGGAGCTTTTCCTATTGCTAAAGCGCTTGAACAGGGTGCTGATATCGTCATTACAGGAAGAAGCGTTGATAGTGCTGTTACGCTAGGAGCCTGCATCTATTCATTCGGATGGAATGATAAAGAATATGATCTTTTATCATCTGGGAGTTTAGCTGGACACATAATTGAATGTGGAACTCAGAGCACCGGTGGAAATTTTACTGATTGGGAAAAAGTAGCTAATAATCTGAATGATATTGGCTATCCAATAGTAGAAATTAAAAACGACGGAACATTTACTTGTAGTAAATCTAAATCCTCTTCCGGTATTGTAAATGTTGGAACGGTTTCAGAACAAATGTTGTATGAAATTGGTGATCCTCAAGCATATATTCTTCCTGATGTTATTTGTGACTTTTCAAATGTAAGTTTAAAAGAAATTGAAAAAAATATTGTTCAAATTTCGGGAGCGAGAGGATACCCGTGTCCAAAAGATTACAAAGTCAGTGTTACTTATGCAGATGGATATAGAGGTGGGCACCTTTGTTCTTTTATTGGAATTGACGCCGATAAAAAAGCTCAGGTATTTGGCGAGGCAATTTTTGAAAGATCAAAAACAATAATGAGGGCAATGAATATTCCTGATTTTGAAGAAACAAGTATTGAGATAATTGGTCATAGTAGTCAATACTCAACAGATTTAGATGACAGTCAAAATAGTAATGAAGTTGTTTTAAAGTTTGCAGCGAAACACGATGATATAAGAGCAATTGGAATAATGCTCAAAGAGTCTGTTGGTCTTGGTTTGGCAACTCCACCCGGTCTATCTGGCTTTGCAGGAGCTAGACCCAAGCCATCTCCAGTAGTGAGATTATTTTCATTCTTGATACCAAAATCAAAAGTACCGATTAAAATTATTGATGAAAATGAATATAAAATTGAAGTTTCTAATGGTGAAGAATTTGACTCAAGTCGATTAACTAGACCTTTAAAGCCGGAGTATAGTGACCTAGATGAAGAATTAATAGATGTTCCTTTAATTGATATTGCTTATGGCAGAAGTGGAGATAAAGGAGATAAAGCAAACATTGGAATTATAGCAAGAAATGAAAAATATTTTCCTGCTTTATGTCACTATTTAACTGAAGAGTTTGTTAAGAAATCATTTAGTAAATTCTTGAAAGGGAATGTTGAAAAATTCTTACTACCTGGTACATATTCAATCAATTTTTTATTACACGATGTATTGGGGGGTGGAGGACCTGCTAGTCTAAGAAATGATCCACAAGGTAAAGCATACGCTCAAATTCTTCTCAGCAGAAAAATTCCAATTCCTAAAAAACTATTAAATTAGAGCAATGAACAATTCTTTATTAAAAGTTGAAAATATCGAAACATATTATGGGCCCATTATGGCAATAAGAGGTGTCAGTTTTGAGGTTAAGAAGAGTTCAATTGTTACAATCCTCGGATCAAATGGTGCTGGAAAAACTACAATTCTCAAAACAATATCAGGGGCAATAGATCCTCGAAAAGGCAAGATTGTATTGGATGGAAAAGAAATACAAAAAAAAGACCCTGACAAAATATTGAAACTTGGAATGAGTCATTCGCCTGAGGGGAGAGAAGTTTTTCCTTATTGTAGCGTGCTAGAGAATCTTCAAATGGGTGCGTTTACTAGAAATAATCAAAAAGAAATCAATATCGATTTGGAACAAGTATTTGATTATTTTCCTATTTTAAAAGAGAGAATGAACCAGCCTGCAGGATTATTATCAGGTGGTGAGCAACAGATGCTTTGTATCAGTAGATCGTTAATGAGTAGACCAAGCATAATGCTACTTGATGAACCTTCTCTAGGACTATCTCCTAAATTAGTAAAAGAAATTTTTAAAATTATTGTGAGAATAAATAAAGAGTTAAAGACAACAATCCTATTAGTCGAGCAGAACGCAAATATAGCATTAAGTAATTCAGATTTTGGTTACGTTCTTGAACTTGGAAGAATTGTTATGGAAGGTGATAGTAAAGAATTATTGGAAAAAGAAGATATAAAAGAATTTTATCTTGGACAACAAGAGTCAGGTATTAGAGGAGAAAAGAGATGGAAGAAAAAGAAAATGTGGCGCTAGATACGGTACCAAAACTTTTCTGGAATGCAGTTAATAAAAGAATTAATAAAACTGCTATGCGAGAAAAAGACCTAGGAATTTGGCAGTCAATTTCTTGGAATGAATACGGTGAGAAAGCCAAATATGTAGGTTTAGCATTAAATTCATTTGGTCTCAATAAAAGCGATGTTGTCTCTATTGCTAGTGAAGGTATTCCTGAATGGTTGTTTACTGACCTTGGCGTTATTTGTGTTGGTGGTATTTCAAGTGGCATTTACACAACTGACTCAGCTTCACAAGTTGAATATTTAGTTAATGACTCAAAAACTAATTTTTATTTCGCAGAAAATGAAGAACAATTAGATAAAATTTTAGAAGTTAGAGACAATTGTCCATCACTAAAAAAAATTATTGTTTATGACCTAGAAGGACTTCATGACTTTTCAGATCCACAAGTTATTTCATTTCAAGAATTAGTAAAAATTGGTGAAAAAATTGATGAAAATGATCCAAAGTTATTTGAAAGTCTGATGTCAGAAGTAAAACCAGAAGACGTCGCTATACTTGTTTATACATCAGGTACGACTGGGCCTTCAAAGGGAGCAATGATAAGTAATAAAAATATTGTTTATTCAATTAATTCTGGAATGAATATATTCAAACCTCAAGAAAATGATGAACAATTATCATTTTTACCATTATGTCACATTTTAGAACGAACTGTTTCAGTCATGTTTCCTTTACAGTCTGCTGCAGTCATTAATTTTGCTGAAAGCATAGATACAGTGCCTGAAAATATTAGAGAAGTATCTCCAACAGGATTTATTGCTGTTCCAAGAATCTGGGAAAAATTTTATTCATCAATTACTATTACAATGAAAGATGCAACTTTACTTGGAAAGGCATTTTATAATTTTGCGATTAAGGTTGGAAGCAAAAGAAAAGATTATATCCTAAATGGACAGCCACTGCCTTTTTCTAATCGATTGCTTTTTTGGCTTTGTGATCAATTAGTTTTAAAAAATATTAAAAAACTCTTGGGTCTTAACAATTGTAGATATGCATTAAGTGGTGCAGCGCCCATTTCACCAGAATTAATTGATTGGTATCTATCAATTGGATTAGATATGCGTGAAGGATGGGGAATGACTGAAACAGCTGGAATTGGAACTGCCTTTTATACAAGGGAAATAAAAAAAGGTTGTGTAGGCAGGGCTATTGACGGCTCTGAGGTTCAAATTGCAAAGGATGGCGAGATCTTGTTTAGAGGTCCAGGTGTATTTTGTGGCTACTTAAACAAACCTGAACAAACAAATGAAACTATTATTGATGGATGGCTACATACTGGTGACGTTGGACATTTAGATAATAATGGAAATTTAAAAATAACTGATAGAAAAAAAGACATTATTATTACTGCAGGAGGAAAAAATATATCACCTTCTGAAATTGAGAATGAATTAAAATTTAGTGCCTTTATATCAGACGCTGTTGTTATTGGAGATAAAAGAAAATTTTTATCATGTTTGATTATGATAGATGAAGAAAATGTAATGAAATTTGCTCAGGATCATGACGTCCCATTTTCTAATTTTGAGAGCCTTTGTAAGTCAAAAGAAATTATTGAATTAATTCAATTAGAGGTTAACCAAGTTAATAAAAAATTTGCAAACGTTGAACAAGTCAAGAAATTTACATTAATTGATGTTCAATTAACCGCTGAAGATGATGAACTGACTCCCACAATGAAGCTAAAAAGAAAATTTATTAATCAAAAATATACTAATATAATTGAAGCAATGTATAAAACTGCTTAAGATTAACCTATAATTTAATTTGGAGACTTAAAAATGCTTAAACACATAATATTTGTACTTACTTTATTTTTTTTAAATTTTTCTGTTTTGGCAGATCAGGGTGTATCTGAGACAGAAATTAAAATTGGAATGCATACAGATATTAGTGGTCCAGTATCATCATTTGGAAAGTACTCAGTTGAGGGTGTCAAAATGAGAATGGACGAAATTAATGAGAATGGAGGGATTCATGGAAGGAAGTTAGTCCTATTTGCTGAAGATCATCAGTATCAGGTTCCAAGAGCCGTTCAAGCTGCAAATAAACTCATTAATAAAGACAAAATATTTTTAATGTTAGCTAGTCTTGGCACTCCTATGAATAATGCTGTATTTCAAATGCAAGAAGCAAAAGATATTCCAAATTTATTTCCACTTTCATCCGCAAGGTCAATGACAGAACCTTTGCATCGTTTAAAGTTTGGAGCTTTATCATCTTATTATGATCAGATTAGATCTGGGGTTAAGTGGGCGGTAGAGAAACAAGGAAAAAGCAAAATATGCGTTTTGTACCAGGATAATGACTTTGGCCAAGAAACATACGATGCTGTTATCGATCAACTTTCTTCAATGAATTTAAGTCTTCATGAAAAGGCAACAAATAAACCTACTGATACAGACTTAACTTCACAAATAACAAAATTAAAAAATGCTGATTGTGAGGCTGTTGCTATGGGAACAATTGTTAAAGATACAATAATTGGATATGCAAAAGCTAAGCAAATGGGATGGGATGCTCTTTTCTTTGGTCAAGTTGCTAGTTTTCATCCTGTTATTGCAAGTCAACCGGGCGGGATAACTGATGGTTTTTATACTTTCGCACAATTTGATACTCCAACAAAAGGTTCTTGTTCACAAGAAATATGTGATTGGATTGATAGGTATGAGTCTTTATTTGGAAATACTCCAAACATTGGTTCAGCTTATGGTTACATGTACATGGATGTCACTGCGCGAGCTCTTGAAATTGCCGGTCATGACCTAACTACTGACTCCTTTATCAATGCTCTTGAAAGTATCAAAGATTATAAGATTCCATTTGGTGACAGTGTTTTATCATGGGGTCCTGATAAACATCTAGGTGCAAATGATGCATTTTTGTTTGTTGTTCAAGATGGAAAATTTGTTCAAGTAAATGATGTAATGTACACATATTAAAGAATGAAGAAATATTTTATCTCATTACTATTTGTTATTTCATCTATACATGCGCTAGCTGAACAAGGAATTTCTGATACAGAGATTCTTGTTGGAATGCATACAGACTTGAGTGGACCGGCATCAATGATTGGAAAGCAAAGTGTAGATGGTGCGAATATGCGATTTGAGGAATTTAATTCTAAGGGGGGTGCATATGGTCGTACAATTAAGTTTATAGTTGAAGATCATCAATATACTGTTCCAAGAGCTGTTCAAGCAGCAAACAAACTCCTAAGAAGAGACAAGGTTGCAATAATGCTAGGATCACTCGGTACCCCGATGAATAATGCGGTGTTAACAGATCAATTACAGCTAAATGTTCCAAATTTATTCCCCTTAACAGCAGCTCGTTCAATGTATGAACCATTTCATAGATTAAAATTTACATCTGGCTCCACATATTACGATCAAATTAGAACTGGAATTAAGTATTTAGTTGAAAATAATAATCGAGAAAATGTCTGTGTTCTTTATGAAGATACAGATTTTGGACAAGAAATTGTTGACGCTACTGAAGATCAATTAGAAGAAATGGGCATGGATTTAATTGAGCGAGCATCAGCAAAACCAACTGATACTGATTTTACAGCTCAAATAAAAAAATTGAAAAATGCAAATTGTGATTTGGTTGCAATGGGTACAATAGTAAGAACAACAATTTTACCGTTTATAAAATCCAAAGAGATTGATTGGACAGATGTTGATTTTGTTACAACTTCAGCAAGTTATTATAATGTAGTTGCCGAACAGCCAAACGGTGTCATGAACGGCCTATACTGCTTGAACTCTCTTGTTTTCCCTTATTATGATACTGCTAATCAGATAGAAAAAGAATGGTGGGATAAATTTAAAAATATATATGGTTATGACCCTAATACAGGAGCTGCATATGGATATATTTTTGCTGACATACTTATAGAAGCTGTTGAAAGAACGGGTACAGATTTAAATGTAGACAATTTGATTACTTCGCTAGAAACAATTAAAGATTATGAAGATCCTCTTCAAACAGGTAGTGTGACTTTTAGTGAAACCAGAAGACAAGGAACAAATATTTCGTACTTCTTCCAGGTTCAAGAAGAACGATTTAAAGTAATTTCTGGACCTATAGCTTACTAAGAAAGATTAAGTGTTGAATTCTCCATCTGTACTGATTGCTAACGGTAAGAAACCTACAAATAAAATAATTATTGATATTATCAAGGATGCAAAAAACGTCATTTGTGTTGATAACGGGTATGAATTAGCATCTGAATTAAATATAACTCCATCAGTCGTTATTGGGGATTTAGATTCAGTTAATCAAAAAAAAATTGATAAAGATGTACTAATTATCAAAGAAGAAGATCAAAACACAAATGATTTAGAAAAAGCATTTAATTATTGTCAGAAAAAAAAAATTGAAAATATAATTTTGGTTGGCGCAACTGGAGAGAGAGATGATCAAAATATTGCCAATATTCTTATATCTCTTGAATACATTGATCAATTAAATATAGAAATTTTATCAGACATATACTCAATAAAGTTTGTAAATGGAGAAAAAACTTTTAATTGTCATCCAATGACTGAAGTATCCTTGATATCAATAAATAAAGAGAACCTCATAACAACTGAAGGTTTAAAGTTCAATTTAGAAAACTCTAAACTGTCATCTGCAACTCATGGAATTAGCAACTATGCGATCGGAAATAAATTTTCAATTTCATGTTCCTCTCCTTTAATAATTTTTAAGAAATTATGAATAAAAACAATATTGCTATAATTGGAGCGGGTATTTCAGGATTAATGTTAGGGTGCATCCTAAAAGAAAATAATATTGATTGCACTATTTTCGAAGGGTCTAGTATGATCAGTGAATACGGTGCGGGAATTACTATCTCACCAAATGGCTTACTTTTATTGCGTCAATTAGGCATTCTTGATGAAATAAAAGACTACTCATGCAACCCTCTGAGTGTTTGTTTTAAGAAATCCAATGGATCGATAATTAAAAAAATTCCATCTTTAGACTTTGGAACAATATTAACAACCAATAGAAAAGAATTGGCTAGAGTTTTGTATGAAAAATATCTCAAATTAAATGGGGAAATTCTATTTGATCATCAATTAAAATTATGTGATGAAAAAAATAAGTCATTATCATTCAGCAATGGAAAAACATACCACTCAAATCACATTGTTGCTTGTGACGGAATTAAATCTATTTTAAGAACAAATCATTTTAGTTCAAATGAGAGGCCAGTATACAGCGGTTATTCAGCATGGCGCGGCATTGGCTTATCAGATAGTAAGCATATCAATTTATACTTTAACTCAAACAGTCACATAGTCTGTTATCCCGTAAATAATAAACTTGAAACAAGTTTTATTGCTGTTTTCAAAGATAATAATCAAAATAAAGAAACATGGAGAAGGGAAGGAAATCATGAAGAGCTAAGAAAAGATTTAAGCACACATGATCGTTTTTTGCATTCAATTTTTAAATCATCCCCAAAAGTATATAAATGGGGAATGTATGTAAGACCTCCTTTACAATCGATAATTAAAAATAATATTACATTAGTTGGCGATGCTGCTCATCCAATGCTTCCTTTTCTTGGCCAAGGAGGAAATTTAGCTCTTGAGGACGCATATATTTTTGGAATGTTATGTCATAAATTTCAAAGTAATTTTGAAACAGTGCAGAAAGAATATCAGAAATTGAGATTGAATAGAGTTCATAAAATTCAAAAAATGTCGAGGCAGCAAGCAATGATTTATCATGCTTCAAACCCAATTATTACAGAAGCACGAAATTTTTTACTCAAAAATACAAATATCGCCAAGTATCGACTACAGGAAATTTATGCTTATAATGCAATAGAGAAAATAAATGATTAAGTGAACATGACTGAATTACCAAGTACAAAAGCTGTTGATTTAAAACTTAGTGATGAGTGGTTAACAATTTCATTCAATCAGCCAGAAAAAAGAAATGCACTTACTGAAGAACTTACTTCAGATATAAGAAATGTTTTAAGCTCTATTGAAAATGATCTTTCTATTCGTGGTATTTCTATGAGAGGTGAAGGTGGCGTTTTTTGCGCCGGCGGTGATTTAAAAAGTTTTAAATCAGGTTTTCAAGGTGGAGAACAAGTCATTGACGATATTTATAAAGCAAGTGCGATGACAGGCGAATTCTTTGATATGATTAATTCATTTCCTAAGCCCATAATTATGCTTGCTGACGGAGCGGCAATGGCTGGAGGGTTAGGGCTACTGTGTACTGGAGATATAGTTGTTGTTACAAAAGATTGTAAATTTGCATTAACTGAGACGACACTTGGAATTCCACCTGCTCAAATTGCACCCTTTGTAGCTGATAGAATTGGATTATCAAAAGCAAGAAGAATTATGCTTACCGCAGCTCGATTCACGGGTGAAGAAGCATTTAAAATAGGTTTAGCCGATTTCTTGGCTGATGATGCTGGTGATTTAATGAATATTGAAAATGAAATTAAAAAAGGCGTCTTGAAGTGTGCACCTAAAGCAAATGCAGTTACAAAAGAAATTGTACTAGCAACAAGATATTTAAGCCGAGAAGAAATGATTAAATTTGCGGCCAAGGGATTTTCAGAGCAAATGCTCAGTGATGAAGGTATGGAAGGAATTGCATCATTTATAGAAAAAAGAAAGCCAAAATGGTCGAAATGACAAATAACTTCCTACAACAAGCTTATGATTTTTTAGATGAAAGTAATGCTGTTTATGAATTACTTTCTTCTTTGTCTGATGAAAATTTTAATGAGCCAACTCAGTTTAAGGAATGGACAATTAATGATGTTATTGGACATCTTCATGTATGGAATTATGCTGCAGATATTTCTTTGAGCGATGGAGATGAGTGGGTTAATTTTTCTAACAATGCACTTAAGGCACTTGGAAGTGGCTCTAGCATGAATCAATTTGAACGTACAATAACAAATAATATTAAAGGTAGAGAACTGTTAGAAGTTTGGAGAAAATATTTTACTGATATGACAGATCGGTTTGCTTCAGCAGATCCAAAGAAAAGAGTTAAATGGATGGGTCCGGATATGAGTGTTCGTTCATCTATTAGCGCAAGACATATGGAAACATGGGCACATGCCCAAGAGCTCTATGACTCACTCGGCGTGAAAAGAGTAAATCATGATAGAATTAAAAATATAGTCGTTATTGGGAATAATACTTTTAAGTGGTGTTATACTGTTCACAATAGAAAGCTGCCTAATGAAGCGCCTTATTTAAAACTAACATCTCCTTCAGGGCAAATATGGGAATTCAATAATCATTCAGAAACTAATCAAATTTCTGGTCTGGCGGAAGAATTTTGTCAAGTAGTTACTCAAGTAAGAAACATTGAAGATGTAAATTTAAAACTTATAGGCAACGATGCTAAGGAATGGATGTCGATTGCACAATGTTTTGCTGGCCCCGCAGAAACGCCGCCAGCGCCAGGGACCCGCAAAATTATAAATAAATGATTTAATTAAACTAAGCTTGTTTTAGGTTGAGAAGTCTACTTGAAATTATACTTTCAGCTTCTGAAACTATGCCTTCGATTAGTTCCTTGCATGTAGGTATATCATGAATAAGTCCAGCTACCATTCCACAGCTCCATGCGCCAGCTTCCATTGTGCCTTCATGCATTATTTTTGGATAGACACCAGCTACTTCTCCAAAGATATCTTGAATTTGTATTTTGTCTCCAAGTGATTTTTCTTTTTCTAATATTCTATTAACAGCATCATTTTTAAGAACTCTTTCAGTATTTCTTAAAGGGCGCATAATAAGCGTAGTATCTAGCTCACTTGCATTTACTAAAGCATCTTTTACATTTTGATGTACAGGCGCTTCTTTCGTTGCAATAAATCGAGTGCCCATATTAATGCCTTCAGCACCCATTGCCAATGCAGCAACTAATTGTTGAGCATTACCCATGCCTCCAGAAGCAATAAATGGAATTTTAAGTTCCTCAGCAGCTCGAGGAAGCAAGATCATGTTAGGAATATCATCTTCTCCCGGATGACCACCACATTCAAAACCATCAACACTCGCTGCATCACAACCAATTTTTTCAGCCTTGAGAGCGTGACGAACAGATGTGCATTTATGAATTACTTTAATACCAGCATCCTTTAATGGAGGCATAAACGCCTCAGGACTTCGACCCGCTGTTTCAACAATCTTGATACCACCTTCAATAATTGCTTTGATATAACCTGGATAATCAGGAGCAGCGAAACCAGGTAAAAAAGTCAAATTAACACCAAAAGGTTTATCAGTCATTTCATGACACTTTGCAATTTCTTTAGCTAAATCATCTGGAGTTGGTTGGGTTAAACCAGTAATAATTCCTAATCCACCAGCATTAGATACAGCGGCTGCCATTTCAGCAAAGCCCACATAATGCATACCACCTTGAACAATTGGGTGATCAATATTGAACATTTCAGTGATTTTAGTTTTTATCATCTCAACTCCTTTTTAAAATAAGTGACGACTATAGATCTATAATAAAAAATAATCAATAACTTCAAGTATTTATTAAAATTAGTGTTAAATTTTACTAGTGAGTATCATCTTTAATAAGCTATTTTTTATTTATTCAGAATTCTCTCATTTTTAAAAGGGGTAAATATTGGTTAAAAATCTATCTATCGAAAAATCCGTAAAAAGATTTGTTGAGAATTGGGTTGATGAACAAGCAGACCCATTTGCTAGCTGGATGTTCCAATCAGTTCTTCACTGGAATGTTGTTATGCTTATTGCAGATTCAACATTTAATATTTTTGAAATAAGCTTCGAAGATATTTGTTTAAAGATAAATCACCGAGTTGGATCAAGAACTTCCATACAAAATATAATTAAAGTTGGTAGTGAAAAGAATTTTTTTATAAAAAACCTTCAAAAAATGATAATAGAAAAAAAGTGCTTCAGCTCTCAGAGAAAGGGAAGCATTATTTTATTAATTTCGTTAAGAAAGATGCTGAAACTTATGTATACGAATAGTTATACTAAGCTGTTTTTTTATTTCTTTTGCGCTCAACGGCCGAGAGAAATCTTTTTCTAAGTCTTAGGCTTTTAGGAGTTACCTCAAGCAGCTCATCGTCATTAATATAGGCCATCATTTCTTCTAATGACATTTTTCTTGGAGTAGTTAACTTTACAGCTTCATCAGTTCCAGAGGCGCGAACATTTGTAAGCTGCTTACCTTTTAAAACATTTATCTCTAAATCATTATCTCGGCTATGCTCTCCAACAATCATTCCTCCATATACTGGAGTTTGGTGGCCAATGAACATTGTTCCACGTTCTTGTAAGTTAAAAATTGCATATGCAACTGCAGTTCCAGTATCTGTTGATATTAATGCGCCATATTTTCTTCCAGGTATATTTCCTCTGAAATTATCATATTTACTAAAAATTCTGTTAATTACCCCTGTGCCTTTTGTATCAGTAAGGAATTTATTTTGATATCCAATCAATCCACGTGAAGGCGCAAGAAATATTAGTCGAGTTTTGCCTGCGCCAGCAGCTCTCATATCCTGCATTTCAGCTTTTCTTTGATTCATGCCATCTACCACAGAGCTAGTAAATTCTTCATCCACATCAATTGTGACTTCTTCAATTGGCTCAAGCTTTGATCCATTTTCCGAAGTCTTATAAAGTACTTTAGGCCTCGATACGATGAGTTCAAATCCTTCTCTGCGCATCTGTTCAATAAGAACTCCAATTTGAAGCTCACCACGACCTCCAATTTCAAATGAATCTTTTTGATCATTTTCTTTAAACGTAATCGCGACATTAGACTCAGCTTCAGCAAGCAATCTTTCTCGAATAACTGTTGAGGTTACTTTTTTACCCTCAGTTCCCGCAAAGGGTGAATCATTTACAGTTATTGTTACTGACATAGTAGGGGGATCAATAGGAGTTGATTGAAGAGGTTCTGTAACATCCATATTACAAATTGTGTCAGCAACAGAGGTCTCAGTTAAGCCTGCTATGCAAATTATGTCTCCAGCAGTTACTGTGTTTACAGCTATTCTATCAGCGCCTTTAAATGTAAAAAGTTTTGTTAATCGGCCCACTTCTATTTGATTGCCATCAAGATCGATTGATTTAACCTGATCATTTACATTAGCAGCACCGTGTACAACACGTCCAATTAAACATCTTCCTAAATAGGGATCAGAATCTAGAAGAGTAGCTAACATCGCAAAAGGTCTATTGATCTCAACATCAGGCTCTTTTACATGTTCAAGAATAAGATCAAGTAATGGATGTAAATTTTCTCTTTTATCTTCTAAATTTTTAACACACCATCCATCACGGCCAGCTGCATACATTATTGGAAAATCTAATTGTTCTTCATTTGCATCTAACGCAACAAATAGATCAAACACTTCATCAACCACTTCTTCAGCACGTGCATCGTGCCTATCAATTTTATTAATTATAACTATTGGTTTTAATCCTTGAGCAAGTGCTTTGCCTAATACAAATTTTGTTTGTGGCATTGGTCCTTCGGCAGCATCAGTTAGAATAATGACGCCATCTGCCATTCCCAAAACTCGCTCAACTTCACCACCAAAATCAGCATGTCCAGGCGTATCAATAATATTTATTCTGACATCTTTCCATGTAATTGATGTTGGTTTAGCTAAAATTGTAATTCCACGTTCTTTTTCTAGATCTCCAGAATCCATAAGTCGTTCATCAACTTGTTGATTATCACGAAACATTCCGGTTTGTTTCATAATGGAGTCAATGAGAGTGGTCTTTCCATGATCAACGTGTGCAATAATTGCGATATTACGTAATTTTGAACTCATAAATGTTTGAAAAAGTTATTTTCAAAGGCTTCTAAACGCTTTGTCAGATAAAATAAACCTTTATTTCAAAATAAATTTACTGAGTGCCAATCGTATAAGTTCCACCAATTTCAATGGCTTTTTTGTATGCCTCTCTATCTTGGTATCGTTTTAAGATTTCTTTTAAATTGAAAAAAGGTTCTAATGATCTTGACATCATTGCTCCTTCTAAAACAAATGAAAGCATAATATCAACAGGGGAGAATTGGTTTCTCAAGAAGAACTTATTATCACCAAGTACCGATGATAAATATCCTAAATGATTTTTGATTTCTGAATATATTCTTGGCTCTAACGGCTTTGCTCCATCTCCCAGAAATCGACTATATAGCAATAATAGAAAAGGAAGAATAGCCGATCCCTCAGCATAATGTAATAATTCTAAATAATGAAAATAATCATCATCATCCTTTTTTGGGTAGAAAGAATTGTCAGCATATTTCTCAACAATAAAAGTCGTGATCGCAGCTGACTCAATTAATGTTTTGTTTTTATATGTAATTACAGGTGATTTACCAAGAGGGTGAATTTTTTTAAGCTCATCTGGAGCTAGATTGGTACTTTTATCACGTTTATAATAGATTATTTCATATTCAGCCTTAAGTTCTTCGAGTAACCAGAGTATTCGTTGCGATCTGGAATTATTTAAGTGATGAAGAGTAAGCATAAAAATTAAACTTTTTATTATTTATAAATGTATGTAGTATAATTATAACTTTATTTATCTATGTTAGCGACTTTAAAAACAGAAGAAAACGTTTCGATCATTACTCTTGATGATGGAAAAGTGAATGCTTTTTCTCCAGCTATGATTGCCGAAGTTGATTCATTATTGGATCAAGTTCCAACAGATAAAGGAGCGGTGATGTTTACCGGTAGAGAGGGAATGTTTACCGCTGGATTTGACCTCAAAGTCATGGCAACAGATCCAGATGCTGCTGTGGGCATGATTAAATCAGGCTTTAAAATGCTTCAAAGAATTTTTTCATTTCCAAGACCGGTTGTATCTGCATGTTCAGGTCACGCAATTGCAATGGGTGCTTTTTTATTGTGTAGCAGTGATTACCGCATAGCTGCTAAAGGGGATTTTAAAGTTGGTGCAAATGAGCTCAGAAATAATATGATTATTCCAACTCCAATCTTGGAAATTGCTAAATTTAAACTAGCTAAATCTCATAAACAAAGAGCATTACTGAATGCTGAAATGTATTCAATGGAAGATGCAATTGAGCCAGGTTATATAGACGAATTAATTGAGGCGGACCAATTATATGATGCAGCGCTTGCTAAGGCTAAAGATTTGGGAACATTAGCTCATCCCCAATACGATCAAACCAAAAAAATTGATCAAGAAGATGTTATTAAAAAGATAAGTTCAGGCATTGATCAAATAGAAGGTGTTCTTCCAAGACAATCACTTTAATTTAAGCTTTTTGCTTTGATGATTTAAATCGATCCGATAGAGGTAAAATTTTAGTTTTTCGTCCTCTCACTCTCTGTCGCCACATCAGAAACGATGACCTTTTCAAATTTTTTTTCATAATGGCGATGACATCTTTTTCATAAATACCAAATTGATTTTTGATATCAGTAAATGTAGTACGGTCTTCCCAGGCCATTTCAATAATTCGATCGATTTCTGATACTTCGAGAGATGAAATTGATTTTTTACTCATATGAATTAATTAATTTATGTTAATCGTTAATCAAGTACTAAATTTATGAAATTAGAACCAGATTTAGAATTTGCTCAAGATAGGCTGAATCATTTCATTGAATATAATCTTCATGAATATGCGTATAAGAGAAATTATGATTATGGGCCTGAAAACAGATCAAACATTTCTCATTTATCTCCATTTATTTCACATCGACTACTATATGAATTTGATATTGCCAAAAAAGTATTATCTAAATTTCCGTATTTAAAAGTTGAAAAATTTATTCAAGAAATATTCTGGAGAACCTATTGGAAGGGCTGGCTTGAACTAAGACCGGATGTGTGGGATGATTTTAAAACTTCTCTCAATGATTTGAAAAAAGATGATCAGTATTACGATGCAATAAACGGTAAAACAAATATTCAATGTTTCAATGACTGGGTTAACGAATTAAAAGAGTATAATTACCTTCATAACCATGCCCGTATGTGGTTTGCGAGTATTTGGATTTTCACTCTTAATCTTCCATGGCAATTAGGTGCGGAGTTTTTTTTAGAACATTTATATGATGGGGACGCTGCTTCTAATACATTGAGTTGGAAATGGGTAGCTGGACTTCAAACTAAAGGAAAGCATTATATCGCTCGTCCAGATAATATTCACAAATTTACTGATGGTCGTTATTCTAACATTAAATTAAATACATCAATGCCAGCATTAAATGATCAAAAAGACTATTTAATAAAAAATCAAGATTTTAATAATTTTCAAAATAAAAATGATCAACTTCTTATGTTCGATACAGATCTTTATTTAAGCGATGAGTTAATTGATAACTATAGTAAAATTTATTTGGTTGAAAATAAGAATGATACAAGAAGTATTAAGCTGTGTGAGAACGTGCAATTATTTAAAACTAATCTGTTGAATAATATTAATAGTTCAAGTGATAAAATTTCAATCATTACAGATGATCAAACTGAGAATCTATTTAAGAGTAATCATAAATTTGATGTAATTTATCCCGCAGTTGGAGAAAATTTAGACTATCTTAATAAACTGAAAGATATATTTGATCTGGATCTAAATATTATATTTAGAAGGGAAGATGCTTTTTGTTGGGAGTTTTCTAATAAAGGATATTTTAATTTTAAAAAAAATATTCCAAAAATTATTAGTAAGTTTTTAGTCTAGTTGATAATCTCTAAGCATGTTTATTCAAAAAGAAATTGAAATCACGATAGAAGATAGAGGGTTTTATAATATAACGTCAATTATTAATGAAGCTGTCTCTAAACATAGAATTCAAAAGGGACTTTGCAGTCTGTTTATCAAGCACACCTCTGCTTCACTAACAATACAGGAAAATGCTGATCCCAGAGTACTAGATGATTTAACAACATTTTTGGATAAAATTGCTCCAGAGGGAGATGATTACACACATGATGACGAGGGGTTAGATGATATGCCAGCTCATATTAAATCCATGATCACAAGTACTGAAGTGAGTATTCCCATTAAACAAGCAAAGTTAGACCTTGGAACATGGCAGGGTATTTTTTTAATAGAGCATAGAAGAAGTCTAGGTGGATCAAATTTTAAAAGACTAATAACTTTATCTCTCATTGCTTGAATATGAGAAAGTTATTCAAATTCTCTTATATCTATCTATTTTGCTTTTTAATCTTCCCATTTTTTTCATATTCTGAAAGTTCTAATAAAACTCTCATCAATTTTGATCATCCAGAAGAATTTGAAGAATATTCAGGTGGGAATGGAACCGTTAAAGTAAGCAATAAAAATTCTTATTCTCTTCCAATGAAAAATCTTCGTTCAGATCAAAAAATTGATTTTCTTATTGGTAATGGACTTTTTAAAAGAGAGTGGCTTCCAGCGCCATCAATTAAGTCATCCTCAGATGGTTTAGGACCGTTCTTTAATGCCACATCATGCCAAGGGTGCCACATTAAAGATGGAAGAGGACATCCCCCAGACTCAACGTTAGAATTTGATGACTCAATTTCAATGGTGTTTCATTTATCAATACCACCACAGAATGAACGTCATGAATATTTATTAGATACATATCTAGTAAAATCAATAGATGATCCCATGTATGGAGGTCAATTAAGTGATTTTGCAATAGAAGATTTACTATCCGAAGGCCAAATAAACGTCAGTTATGAATATATCCCTATCGCTTTTGATAATGGAACAGTCGTGACATTAAGTAAGCCTATTTATTCAATAAAGAATCTAAACTACGGTGATCTTCATCCTGATATTCAAATTTCTGCTAGAGTAGCACAACCCATGATTGGACTTGGTCTTATTCAAGCAATCAGTCAGAAAGATATTCTTGTAAATGAAGATCCAGATGATGAAAACAATGATACTGTCAGTGGTGTGGCTAATATTGTTTGGGATTATGATATAAACAACACAAACATTGGATTATTTGGCTGGAAAGCGGCTCAACCGTCAATAAGGCAACAGTCTGCAGATGCTTTTCATAACGATATGGGTCTTTCATCAAAACATTATCCGAATGGATCAAACTGCTCTGAAAAACAAATTGATTGTAATAGATATGAGCATGGAAATAGTCCAACTGTTGATGATTTTGAAGTATCCAGCAATCAACTTGATTTGATTGAATTTTATTCAAGTCATTTAGCAGTACCCGCAAGAAGAAATCATGATAATGAAAAAGTCCTCGTGGGAAATAACATTTTTTATGAGTCAGGCTGCACCTCTTGTCACACTCCCAAATTTATTACATCTAAATCAGATTATAGTAGTGCATTATCAGAGCAATTGATTTGGCCTTATTCCGACTTTTTACTTCATGATATGGGCGATGGTTTAGCTGATGATAGTCGTGCTTTTAAAGCAAGTGGAAGAGAGTGGAGGACTCAGCCATTATGGGGAATAGGTCTTACACAAGAAGTAAATGGCCATACTCAATTTTTACATGATGGGCGTGCAAATAGCTTGATAGAAGCTATTCTATGGCATGGGGGAGAAGCAGAAAAATCTAAACAAGAGATATTAAAACTATCTATAGAAGAAGTTGAAAATTTGATAAAATTTATTGAGTCTTTATAAGAGTTACAACAAGTTAATAATTATGAATTATATATATCCAATTATCACGTCCTTGATTGTAGGGTCTTTGTTCAGTTGGGCATACCTCAGTACATATGGCTTTGGATTTACCTATCTAATTTTTGTATCTATGATGGTCGGAATGGTATTTGTAGCATTTGACGCCTGGAAGAATAGAGATAAGTAATAAGAAATGGCAAAAAATATTTTTCAAAAAATGGGTCCTACAGGAGAGCAATTATCTAATAATAAAGCCAAAGATTCCAACCCAAATAAAGCAAGAAACTGGGTCGTTACATGGTACTCTTTAGTAGCAATAGTTGTTGTAATCTATCTGCTTGTTAAGTGAAGCATTTACTAAATCAAATTAAAGAGACTATAGTATGCGTTAAATGCTCAGAAGAATTTATGGGTGGATCAACTGATGCTAAATCACTTCAAGATTATTCAAAAATAGATGCAGGATTCACTGATCGTGGCATTCAATTATGGTGCCAAAGACATCAAGTTAACATTTGCCATATTGATTTTGAGGGTAAAAAGCTAGACATTGATTTTAGATGTCTTGAAAAGAAGACTACTTCATAATAATATTTGAAAATATGATTTTAAAAAATTTCTTCATAGCGATTAACCTTGGTGCTATTACATTTACTGTAATGATCATGACAAATTATGAGTCTCAAGATTTAATTCATATTCTTTGTGGCTAACAACTAATGTTTAGTCTCCTTTCACCAATAATTTAAAAAAAAGATCCCAATAAAAATATTAATTTCCCAAAAACATTAATGATTTTTAAATTTTTTTATAACTTCTATCTCTTTGTATTGATAGCTTGATGGTTAAGCGAATGCATTAAATAATAAAATCAAAATACTAACAAAACTTATAACGATAATTAAGCTACTTGATAATTCAGGTTTTTTTTTGTGTTTAGATTTAGATTTAACTGGATTAAAAACAATTGTTGCTTCTTGTCCATAGGATCGATTGGGAATATAGTGAGTTTTCATTTTTACCTTTCTGTTAGAATTTAGATAGAATATTTAACAAATGTGACTTTATTTCGATGCGAATATGTTTAAAAAAAGATATTTTTAAATCTGTAATTTAAATTGCTAGTATTAAAACATGCTTATTAGGTGGATTTTTATTATAGTTATTGGACTTAATTCTATTTCTAACGCTGAAATTTTATTACGCAAACACAATGATCGATATTGTTATGATGGAGATACGTGCTACGTCACAGTGGATGGTAAAAATACAAAAATAAGATTATTAGAATTAGACACTCCCGAAATATCAAAACCAAAGTGTGATCAGGAGCTACAGTTAGGCTTAAAAGCTAGAGAATATATAAAT
>JAYNZW010000003.1:24292-46460 GCA_038103905.1 Candidatus Pelagibacteraceae bacterium
AAAAAAGACTATTTTGGTCGAATATTGTCATATTTAATTATTGATGGAGAAGATGTATCAACTAAGATTATAAACAATAACTTTGGAGTAGTTTATGATAAAAACAATAAGCAGGATTGGTGTCATTAAATGAATATGCCTTACTTTATAAAATGGACTTTATCTCTATTATTGGCCGGTCTTTATTGGTATGTAGGATTATTTTTTCTCGGCATTGTTTTAGTTAAACTTGGTATTGTAGATGGAAACCTTATAGAGTCAGATAATATAATCATCTATGCAATCGCATGGATTATTGCTGTTCCTTTAGCATTTAAATCAACAAATACACAATTCTTTTTTGGGGCAAAAAAACGTAATTAAAAATATTTAACAGCATTTATGTTGAAATCAGTCTCATAATTTAGATTTTTATGATCGATTATTTCATAACCACTATTAAGAAACCAGCCATTAGTTATTCTAGAGTCAAATTCAAATTTTACTGTTGAATTAGTTTCTTTATTTCCAGTTAATGAAAGACTCATAATACTATTAATGTCTAATTCATAGAATGCAGATGCACTCAATGTATTCATGAGGGAAGAATTTAATCTACTGCTCATTTCATAGTCAATCTGATAAGACCATTTACTTCCTGTTTCAATATCAGCTCCTATTCCAGTTCTAACAATATCAGTTTTATTATTATCAATATTTAATGAATATTTTGTATTTGGTAAAGCAATGTAAGATACTACTGCATTTGATGAAGATGTTACATCTTTTCCAAACTCAATACGTCCGTATCTGTTTATTTTTAGATTATTAAATTCAAGTTTCTCATTAATTTTAAATTTTTTAACATCAATTTTATCATCGACGATCATTCCAACAGAAAATACTCCAGTTTTTATTTTTTGTTCTTCATATTTAATGGCGGCAATCGTTCCAGAGTCTGTGTAGCTCGATAAGACTGTATAACCTCCATCTATACGGCCATAAGGAGAGACTGTAACATTGTTTTTTTTCATTTCACCACCAAATACAATTGATCCAAATAGCTGTTCTCCATTTCTATTTCCAATTAATTTTCCTGAAGTATGTTTTCTTCTATGTTCTATATCTAGTAATCCTATTCCCAAAGTTGCATCAATGTACGTATAGTCATTATAAGGTATAGTTCCATAAAGAGATAAACTGTAAGTATCTGTATCTAATCCAGAGCCAGACGATCCTACATCAATTTCATCCTTTCCTATTCTTACTGCAAAACCTATCATTTGATTTGAATCAATCTTATTATCTAGACCGAGAGTTATTCCAATAGTTTCAATATCTTTTAATGAAGATATACTTGTTGAGTCTACTTCACCAACGGTAACACTGCCTGAAGTCCAAACAGCCCAATCATCAGAAAACAATTTACCTGATTGATTAAATAAATTGGAAAGCTGAAGAGCATTTGAAAGGTCATTGAGTTCGGAGCTCTTGAAATCAATATTTATACCTTGATGAGATAAATTTTTATCTTCTCTATTTCTTCTAAGCCACTCCATACGTTTTAGTACAGGAGTTGTGGACTCATGAATTGATCTTTTTGCTATTTCTGTCTGCGCTTCAATTAATCCAACAAAATCCTTATCATTTAGTGGATTAGTCAAATTTTCAACCAAATACTCGGCAGTAAAAGTCTTACTTGTTGCTGGTAGTACGTTGTTATTGAAATCTTCAACTGTTGCTCCAATTGCAGCATAAACTATCTGACCACTAGTAAAGTTGTTCGTAGGGTCAATTGTAATAATTGTTTTTTCTGTATTGATTGTAGCTGTAAAAGATAGATCAGTACCATTGGCATCTGTATCTTTTAGAGTAATTAAACTTCCAACATTTGAGTCTGTTATTTCTGAATCATCTAAGTTTCTGACAGCTTCACTAAATGTAAATGTAATATCTGAATTTGTAGCAATAGATGCAGTTATTACAGCATCAATACTTACAGTTGGAGGAAGAGAGTCACCGACGGTAAATATAGCAAAAGAATTTGTAATAGCATTATCATAGGAGTCTTCAACTGTACTACCAATTGCGACATAAACTATTTGCTCACTTGATAAATCACTACTGAGATCAATAGTTATTACCTTATTGTCAGCATCAATTGTTGCATCAAAGGATATATCAGTTCCGTTTGAATTAGTATTTTTAACTGTAATGAGATTATCAACATTAATATTATTGATATCCGAATTATCAATTAATCTTATTTCTTCATCAAAATTTATAACAATATTTGTATCTACTGAGACATTGGTTGACAAGTTAGCAGGACTAAACGTGACAACTGGTGCCGTTGAATCAGTGACACTGAAGGTGCCAGATGTAGTACTCATAGCATTGCCTGAATTATCTTCAACAGATTCTATTGAAACAAATACAACTTCACCGCTTATAAAATTACTATTAGGATTAATTGTAATAATTGTTTTTGCTGTATTGATAGTAGCTGTAAATGCTATTGGTGAACTATCATATGCATATTCAAGGCTAATTAAATTCCCAACATTAGAATTTGTTATAGCCGTATCATCAATATTTCTTACGGCTTCAGAAAATGTAAGTGTGACGTTAGACTCAATTGGAATTCCAGTTGCAGTATCTTCAGGATCAAAGTTCACACTTGGTGCAGTTGCATCAGCTGTAGTGAAGGCTGAAGATGAAGCACTAATAGCATTATCCCATTCATCTTCAACTGTCGCACTAATTGCAACATAAATCGTCTGACTGCTTGAAAATTCATTTGTAGGTGTAATTGTTATCATTTGTTTTGCATTATCAACGACAGCTGAAAAAGATATGTCCGACCCGGAAGAATTATTTTGCCGTAACGTGATTAAATCACCAACATTAGAGTCAGTAATTGGTGTATCATCGATCTTCCTGATAGGTTCAGAAAAAGAAATTGTTACATCAGAATTTACAGCTATTCCCGTTGATGAATTTGCTGGAAAGAAATCAACGTCAGGAGGGTTTGAATCAACTGCAGTAAAGGAAGAGCTTGACGCAGTTATTGCATTTCCAGAATAATCTTCAACTGTTGCTCCAATTGCAAAATATACTTCTTGTTGACTTGAAAAATTACTTGTTGGATTAATTGTTATAATTTTTTTATCTGAGTCAATTGTTGCATTAAATGCAATATTTGAACCATTTTCATCTGTGTCCTTAAGAGTGATTAAACTATCGACATTAGTGTCAGTTAAAATTGTGTTATCAATTTTTCTAACTGCCTCATTAAAAGTAATTTTTAAATCTGCACCTACGGAAACATTAATTTCTGTATCTTCAGGGTCAAAAATAAATGTTGGCGGTAAATTATCAGCGGCTGTAAATGATTCTGATGTAGCATTAATGGAATTGTCAAAAAAGTCTTCAACAGTTGCTCCAATTGCAACATAAATATTTTGTCCACTATTAAAGCTACTGATTGGATTTATAGTTATTTTTGTTTTGGCTGAATTAACTGTTGCAATAAAACTAATATCAGCACCATTAGCATCAGTATCTTTTAGAGTAATTAAACTTCCAACATTTGTATTTGATAATTCTCCATTTCCTAGCAGTCTTACAGATTTATCAAATTCAATAGTGATATTTGTATCAACAGGAACTCCAGCCTCTGCACTAATAGTAACTGCTGGTGGACTAGTAGGCGTTGCTGTTGTGAATGTTGACTCAGTTAAACTTATTGCATTATCTGAAGCATCTTCGACCTCAGCTTTGATAGCTAAATAAATTGTTTGTCCACTGGAAAAATCACTTGATGGATTAATCGTTATAACAGTTTTATTGTTATTTATTGTTGCATCGTAAGCAATATCTGCTCCACTTGAGTTTGTTTCTTTGAGAATAATGTGATTTTTCACACTTGAATCAGTTATTTCAGTATCATCACTAGCTTTTCTAATTGCCTCATCAAACTCAATTGTTAAATTTGTGCTCATTCCAATTCCTGTTTGACCATTTGATGGAGTGATAGTTACAACAGGAGCTGTTGTATCAACAGTCGTAAAGTTTAAGTCAGTATCGTTTATTATTCCGGTATAAAGATTGCCCGAACTATCTTCAAATGACCCTGACTCAATTTTAATATAATAATCAGTTTTTTCATCTAAAGTAGTATCAGGATTAATTGTGATTTCTGTTGATCCAGAGCCTGTTACTTTTGGATCTGTTGCATCAATAGTTTCAATTATAGTGTTACCTGAGTGAATTGTTATATTTTTACTTACAGCAGTTACTTCTTCATTAAATGTGAGTACTATATTTGAATTGACTCCCATAGTGGTAGCTCCATCAGTTGGGTTTGAAGAGCTTAACGTTGGACCCTCAGTATCAGCAACAGTAAAAGTTGCTGAATGGGCTGGCAAAGCTGTATTGCAGGCATTTTCAAGAGTATTATTTGCAACAGCAACATGAACAACTTGTGAGCTGTTAAAATCAGCATTAGGGTTAATAGTAATGACTTGATCCGCTGTATCAATTGTTGCATCAAAATCAATATTAGATCCACTTGAGTTTGTATCTTTTAGAGTAATATGGGCATCGATAGTAGAATTAGTTAAATCACTATTGTCACTAGCTTTTCTTAATCCTGTATTAAATTTAATTATAATATTATCACCCGCAGCATGAGCAGAGCTGCCATGAGTGGGAATAAATTCACTTACATCAGGGGTAAGCGAATTAGCAATTGTTCCATTGCCAGCATTCTGAGTTCCAGCCGTTAGTGTGTTACAATTTGTTGACCAGGTACCAGTTGAAGATATCGAAAAAGTTCCATTAACTTTCATGTCATCTGATTGGCTACCTGTTGTACCGCTTAAAACAACATCGTTAAAATCATTGTTTGCACCAGTGCCTCCAGAAAATACATTTGAGTCATTATCAAAAGTAACTGTTCCTGACTGGGATACAAAGCTAGCATTGTTTGTCCAATCACCTCCCACATTAATATTATGATTGCTAGAGCTCGCATCTAATGTTCCACTTGTTATGGTAAGGTCACCATTAACATCTAAATTAGCATTAAGTGTCGATGTCCCTGACTGATTAAAAGTTAGATTAAAGTAGTTATCGCCAACTGCTAAACCAGTAGCGCCGGATCCATCATAAGTCACAGTACCCGTATCAGTATCCATTGTAGTAATATTAACTGTTTCATTTCCAAGCAGCTGTAAGTTACCATTATTAACTAATGTGTTTGCTGTTAAGTTTTTTCCATTAATATCAAAAGTTGCTCCATTATTAATTGTGAGAGTGCTAGCAATACGAGCATTTGCGCTACTTCCTACTAACGACACGGCACCAGCTGTATTTGCAATCGTTAAATTGTTAAATTGAGCAGGACTATCAATCGTTTGGGCTGAAGAGCCATTGAAAGTTACAGTTCCAGCACCTCTAATAAAATTTGAAGCTTGCAGCAAATCCCAATCTCCACCTATTGTAATATTTTTACCATTAGCTTTTAGACTTCCTATCCCATAAATTGTTAAATCATTTTCAATTTCAATATTTGAAGTGAGTGTTAAATGTTTAGATACATTCTTAGTTAAATTGTATAGATTTTTACCAGGTCCAGGACCTCCAACAATATTAATTGCTGCACCAAAGGAACCTGACCATCTAGGAGACATGAATAACGTGCCATTATTATGATTGAATGTTCCTCCAAAAACATTGAATCCACCTTTTAATACAAAGCGAGAGCTTCCAGCGCTTGGAGCAGTAAATGTTGATCCATCATACATTTTAAAATTATGGTCTACTTTAAACTTACTATTGCTTCCTTCAAAAGTAAGTGTAGCACCTGATTGAAGTGTATATTCTTTTCCAGCGACTTTGAAAAAACCTGTTCCTGAAACTAATATTGTGCCATCTTGATGGTTAACACCTTTGGAAGAGGTAAAAGTTCCACTCTCAATTCTAACTGTTCCCGTATATCCATTCCTTAATATTATTTTTCTAACTTTTACATTAGTAGTTATCTTTGCATCTAGTACGCTACTGCTCGTAAAAAAAGCATTGTCTCCATTAGATGGAGGATCATATCCAGGAGAGCCACCATCATGATTGGACCAGTTATTATTGTCCCACCAAATTTTATCGCCACTACCACTTGCTACCCAAAATCTATCTGCAGCCTGTGCAGAAGCAGAGAAAAAAAATAAATAAATGAATGAAAGAGCAATGAATGAAAAAGATAATGTTTTATTTTTAGCCCACATTTTGGTTTCGTATTTTTATAAATTAAGCGCATGAGAACAATAATTTATATATACAAATTATCAAGGTAGAGAAAATTAATAAAATCAGATAGTTATAAGTCTTTATTCACCCATATAAGCTTTTTTGACTTCAGAGTTTGATTGTATTTCTTCAGGAAGCCCCTCTGCCAGTACTTGGCCATAATTCAAAGCAAGAATTCGATCAGAAACCTTATTTACAAAGCTCATATCATGCTCAATCATGACGACGGTAATGTTTAGAAGATTTTTAATATCCTTGATCCAAAAACCCAAATCAATCGTTTCCTCATTTGTTAAGCCTGAAGACGGTTCGTCTAGTAGTAATAATTTTGGATTAGTAGATAGAGCCCTAGCTAATTCAACATTTTTTCTCACGCCATAAGGGAGACCATGAATAGGAGTGTCTCTGTAATGTTGCAAATCTAAAAAATCAATTATTTCTTCTACTTTTAATCGTTGTTCTCTTTCAGATTTCTTAACATGATTAAGAAAGAACATGTCAGACAGGAAATTTGATTTCTTATAAATATGTCTACCAAGTAGTAAATTTTGTAGCACTGTAGCATTTTCAAATAACTCTAAGTTCTGAAATGTTCGAGCAATACCAATCTGTGATATTTGATGGGCTTTTAAATTAAGTATGTCCTTACCATCAAATACAACATTGCCATTATTTGGTTGGTAAATACGACTGATGACATTGAATAGAGTTGACTTGCCGGCTCCATTTGGACCGATTATTGTGAATATTTCGTTTTGATCTACAGAAAACGAAACATCATTCAAGGCCTTAACACCTCCAAATGCCACAGTTATATTATTGACATCAAAATAACTCATTATACTCGATCACTTTTTGTAAATGTTTTTTGTTTTTTGAATGTTTGTTTTTTATAAGTTGGAAACATTTCAAAAAATAATTTTATTTTTAGCCATCTTCCATAAATACCAAGTGGTTCATAGAGAATGAAAAGAACTAGTATTAAACCAAACAATAATGGCTCAAGCCCTGGTTGAGATGCAATTGAAGAAGGTAAGTAATCACGGCCAATAGCAATCATTTGTGGTAATGAGCCTACAAATATAGCCCCATATATCGTGCCATGAAGACTGCCCATGCCTCCAACGACAATTAAAAGTAACAGTGTTAAAGATAAGAAAATATTAAAAATATCAGGTGCCAAGTAGCCAATATAATGAGCCAAAAGAGCTCCAGCTAGACCAGTAAAGCCTGCAGATATTGCAAATGAAAGAGCCTTGTATCTCCCTATATTTACCCCAAGAGATTGTGCAGCTATTTCACTATCCCTGATTGCAACAAAAGCCCTTCCAGTTGGTGAACGCAATATATTAATAGCGGCAAACATAGATAAGATGAGTGAAATTAAACAAACATAATAAAAAGTTGCACTATCATAGAAACTAATACCTGCAAATTCTGGAGTAGGAACAACCATTCCTCTGTTGCCTCCCGTAAAATGTTCCCATCTAATAAAAACGTGTTCAGCTATAAATCCAAAAGCAAGTGTTGCAATAGCTAAATACATTCCAGTTAATCGTAAAATGGGGAATCCAATTGCAGCCCCAACGAAAAAAGAAACTGCTACAGCAATAATGATTGAATAATAAAAAGGAATGCCATTTGTTAATAAAAAAGCGTGCGTATAAGCACCCACACCAAGAAAAGCTGCATGACCTAATGAAGCTAATCCTGTGTAACCCGATAAGATCATTAATCCTATACCGGCAATAGCTAGGATAAATACATATGAAAGCTCACCCAAGTAAAAGTCATCGATAAAAAATGGCATGATGATCATTGCAGCAACCAATAATCCATAAGAGATACGATCACCGTTGTGACGAACTATATTGATATCTTGATCGTAATTCGTTTTAAAAATAAATCGCATGATTATACTTTTTTAACCTCTGCCTTATCTGAAAATAATCCTCGAGGATAAATGATTAAAACAAGTAGAAGCACAAGATAAGCAGAAATTTCTCGTATACCTTCGAATAAATAATTCTCATATGTTCCACATAATTGTTCAACAACACCAATAATTATTCCACCTACAATTGCCCCTGGAATTGATCCAAAGCCACCAAGTACAGCTGCCGCAAATGCTTTTAATCCAATAAGCGAAATTGATGTATCAACAAGTGTAATAGGGGCAAGCAGTACTCCCGCTACGGCTGCAACTCCAGCAGATATAGCCCAGATAAGAGAAAATATTAATTTTACAGGAATACCCATATAATATGCAGCTAGTTGGTTTTCTGATGATGCCCTCATTGCAACTCCAATTTTTGATAGAGTGAAAAATAAATACAAAGCTGTCATGAGAACTATTGTTCCGATAATGATTGATAAATTTACATACGATATAATTAATCCATTGAACTCTGTTATTTTTCCTGAGAATGGAGTTGCAAAAGAATAAATATCAGTTCCCCAAAAAATAGAAGCAAATCCTCTAAATACAAATCCTAGACCAATAGTCAGCATTACTGTTGCAAAAGGAGGTTGGCCAATGACTTGTCTTATGACAACGGTGTCGAGTGCAAACCCAAAGGAACCTATAATTAACACTGTTAAAAGAAATCCAAGAATGTATGGCAGTTCAAAAACGCCAATGAGTGAAAAGGCTACAAAAGCACCCAACATTAAGATATCACCTTGAGCAAAATTAATGGTTTCAGTTGCTTTGTAAATTAAGACAAATCCAAGAGCTACTAGCCCATAAATGCATCCTGATGCAATTCCATCAATTAGTAGTTGAATCAATGACATATGATTTTTAGCTAACCCTTTGTATGAATTGTGAAACAATTATTCAAAAGCGACTTTATAGTGAAATCTAGTTTTCTGGTATAAAAATTTAGCTTTTATTCAAACATGAATCACGGATAAGATACCGCTTAAATTAAGGGGAGAACTATATGTTTAAAACAGACGATAAAGTCGTACAGATTTGTTTAGCTATTTCTTATGCAATTCTAGCAATGTACGCATTTATAAACTTTTTCAACCCAGCTTACATCATTGATCAATATCCATCACTGGAGTCGAATGATACGACTATATTTTTCTTAATCTGGTATGGAATGATGAATTTTGGTGCTGTAGCTGGCCTTGTCTATATGGGCTATAAAGGTTTAGATAGAGCATATTTCGCTTATGCAATTCCATTATCACTCTTATTTGTGTGGTGGGGTTATTCTGGCCAAGCATCATTAGAGGCAGATGAGCAAAGATGGGCTGCAACAATACTATTTGCTGTTAACTTTCTTGCATTAGTTATTGCACGCATAAGAGGACTTGGAGCTTTTAACTTTGATAAAGCTGATACTTCATGGGGAACTGATGACAAAATTGTTAAAGTTGTCTTATACCTGGCTATCATTGGTCAAGTAGTGTTCATCATACAGTATTTTGTCAATCCAGCTGGATTCATAGAGCAAACACCTGGTCTTGAAATGTCAGATACTGCTCAAAGATTTGCAGATGGTTTAATGTACTTTGCTGTCGCATGGACTATCACACTGCTTTATCAATTCAGATGTGGTTATAGCATGACTATGATTGTAACTGGCCTTGTTATATCAGTGATGTTCTTTGCAATGATGCTTAATTTCCAAGCCAGCGGTGTTGTAGAAGATGGCGGTAACGCTCAACTAACAGCTGTTGTAATTGGTAACTTTGTTGGAAGTCTAATCTTATTCTTTAGACTTCAAAGTCAACATTAATTAGGGGAGATATATATGATAAAATTAGAAGATAAAGTATCAGTCGTCATAATTTGTGTTATTACATTTATGGCTATCTTTTATTCATTTATGTTTTTAAGTGATAACTTCGCTGCAGCATTTATGGAAAGATCAGGAAGCCCAGCTCCAAATGAAACTACTTTATTTTGGATGGGTTCATGGGGATTTATTTATTTATCTCTAGCAGTAGGGAATATAATATCCTTATTGGTTCCAGCAAGTGAAAGTAGAACCTACTTTAGAGCTATGACATTTTTAGCCTTTGTTTCTTTTTTAAGAGCGTTAGGCAATGCTATTATTGCTGAGGGAGATGTATTTCTTCCACCATTAATCGCATCTTTCATAGTTGCAGTTGCTTTCTCAGTTGTTCTTTCTAGAACAAAATCTAGGGCAGGCGCACACTTCGGCTGGCTCTAAGCCTTTAATTTAAAACCCTCTGCTTAATTCATAGCAGGGGGTTTTTTATATAATTTTTTACCTTTTTTTATTGATCTTAGTCAGCTATCATTTTCTTATGAAAGTACTTAGAACGCCCAGTGAATGTTTCGACAACTTAAAAGATTATTCTTTTCAAGAAAACTTTATCAACATTGAAGTTGGTGAAGGCGTAACTGCACGAATGCATTATGTTGATGAAAACTCTGAGAGCTCAGATGTTGTCTTGCTTCTTCATGGTGAGCCAACTTGGTCTTATTTATATCGTCACATGATACCAATTCTTGCTAAAGCAGGTAAACGAGTGGTTGCACCAGATCTTATTGGGTTTGGAAAGTCAGATAAATTATCTGAGCGTACTGATTATACATATAAACGTCATGTGACTTGGACCAAAAACATTATTGATCAATTAAACTTGTCAAACATAACGTTATTTGCACAAGATTGGGGAGGCCTAATTGGCATGAGACTTGTCGCTGATATGCCTGATGCATTCAATGGAATGGTGTTATCCAATACAGGACTATTTATTGGAAAAGGTTCATCTGAAGGATTTGAGTCATGGAAAAATTTTTGTCAAACTGTAGAAAAATTTAATAGTGGTAGAGTTGTATATGGTGGCTGTGTCAGTAAGATTGATGAGGATGAAGTAGCTGCTTACAATGCTCCTTTTCCAGATGAGAGCTATACAGCGTGTGCGAGACATTTTCCAACATTAGTACCTGTCAATCCTGACAATGTTGCTGTTCAAGATAATATTGATGCATGGGAGAAGCTTAAGAAATTTGACAAACCAACTCTGACATTATTCGGCTCTGAGGATAAGATCTTTCTTGGTGGTGAGAAAATTATTCAAAAACTTATTCCTGGCGCTCAGAACATGGATCACAAACTAATTAATGCAGGTCACTTTTCGCAAGAAGATCAACCTGAAGAATTAGCAAAAGGTATTATTAATTTATTTAATTGATATAATTAAATAATAATGGAAATTTCTATTTCTATACTCGATCATATCAAAGATCCTATTATCGTACTAAATACATCCCTTAATATTGAGTTTCAGAATAAATCTGCAATTGATTTATTTGATAACGATCAGAAAGGTCAGCACATATCTTTATTAGTCAGAGACCCAATTTTTCTTGAGTATATTGAAGATGCTGGTGATAACGAGGATAATGAAGGAATTGAAATTACTTTTGATAGTTATATTCAAAAAATATCAAAAGAACCGATTACATTTTTATTTAATGTAAAAAAGAATAGAGAATTAGTTTTTCTTATACTTAAAAATATTACTGAATTAAAAAGAATGGATCTTGTTAAGTCTTCATTTATTTCAAATGTAAGCCATGAAATGAAAACCCCATTATCTTCGATTATTGGATTTATTGAGACGATTAAAAATTCTGCTCAAGATGATGAGGCGGCTAAAGGAAAATTTATTAATATAATAGAAAAAGAGTCATTAAGAATGAAACGGTTGCTTGATGATTTAATGGCTTTTAATCGCATAGAAACAGAAGAACACATCAAGCCTAAAGATAAAATTAATCTTAATGAAGTGATCCAGGAGATCATTATCAATCTTGAAAATGAAGCAAATAAAAAAAATATACTGATTAAAGCCGAAGACACATACGATTTATTCGTGTTAGGTAATTATGATAATCTACTCCAGGTTTTTGCAAATATTATTGAAAACTCAATTAAATATGCCAACTCAGACACTGAGATATTAATTAATTTTGCACAAAAAAAATCAAATAATGATCTTAATCAATTTGCATTAGTTAAAATAAAAGATTTTGGATCTTGAATTGAAAAATATCATATAACTAGATTAACAGAAAGATTTTATACAGTGGATCAAGCACGTTCTAGATCTGTTGGTGGAACTGGACTAGGACTTTCTATTGTGAAGCATATTTTAAATCGACACAGTGGAAAGTTAATTATCGAAAGTGAAGTTGGGAAGGGAAGTATATTTTCAGTTCAAATCCCTGTTTATAATCAGTAGCTTAAGTAATACAAATTTACTGATTTAAATGATTTCTTTTTTGAATTAGCCTTAAATTATGCAAAGTCGCTTTGTTTTATTTGGGGCTGAACACTTAGTAACGTTAAGTATCATACTTTCTGCATCTATTTTAATTCCA
This sequence comes from Candidatus Pelagibacteraceae bacterium, assembly GCA_038103905.1. GTDB lineage: Bacteria > Pseudomonadota > Alphaproteobacteria > Pelagibacterales > AG-422-B15 > CABYIR01. The sequence continues at coordinate 36,954 of JAYNZW010000003.1, forward strand.
CTCATTTTTTATGCAGTAAATAATAAGATGGTAACAAGAAATATCTCTTATGTATTTGCATTTCTCTTAATCACTCATGAATTAGTGAAGCCATTTTATCGGTTCTACTTTTATGGTGACCCACTGTTGCAAATTATACCGATACACATTTGTCACATAGCTGCAATATCAATGGGATTATTTTTTATTTATAGAATACAATTTTTCTTTGAAATTGCTTTCTTCTGGGGTTTCACAGGTAACCTTGCAGCAATGCTTACCCCTGATTTAGCTTTAGGATTTCCTGATGCAAGGTTTATCACTTATTATTTCTCTCATGCGCTGCTACTAACAGCAGTAATGTTTGCATGTATTAATTTATCTACAAATCTGAAATGGATAACCGTTCTTAAGATATTTATCGTTACTCTAATTGCGATGCCAATTATTTATATCATAAACATATTATTGATTCGTTATGATGAAGGTGTGAACTATTGGTATCTAATGAAATCACCTGATGTGGGCACCATTTTGTCATTTTTCCCTAATCCACCAATGCATATTCCATATTTAATAGTTGCTGGCGCTTTATTATTCGCTTTAACATTCTTGCCTTACTACCTGATTAAAAAGAGCAATAAAAGAAAGTTTCAAAGCAGCTATAATTTTTAATAATTGTCATAAAACTGTAACATTTCTGTTATAAATTTTTAACAATCAATCAGTAAGAAATAATTAATTTTAACAACGGAGAGATTATGAACTTTATTAAGATTATTATTTTTACTTTTATAACATTTATATTTTCCATTTCATTCTCTTTAGCTAGAGACACCATTAAGATTGTTGGATCTTCTACTGTATATCCTTATGCAACTGTCGTGGCTGAAAGATTTGGAAAAACTGGTTTTAATACACCGGTTATTGAAAGCACAGGTACCGGTGGAGGCATGAAACTATTTTGTGCTGGTGTAGGCACAAATTTTCCTGATATTACAAATGCATCAAGGCCAATTAAAGAAAAAGAAATCAAGCTTTGTAGTGATAATGGTGTCAATGACATTATTGAAATCATAATAGGAAATGACGGCTTATCTTTTGCGCACAGTTTAGACGCAAATGATGCTGACTTTACTCAAGAGGAACTTTATTTAGCAATTGCATCACATGTGCCTCAAAATGGAAAATTAATTGAAAATCCATTCCAAAAATGGAGCGATATTGACTCATCATTGCCCAACCACAAGATTGAGGTTCTAGTTGCTCCACCTACATCAGGTACAAGAGATGCGTGGAACTCATTAATTATGGTAAAGGGATGTAAATCATCAGGTGGATATGAGTTATGGGAGAACGCTGGAGAAAAAGCTAAAAAGAAATGTGCCGTAGTTAGAGAAGATGGAAGAGTCATCGAAGCTGGAGAAAATGATACATTGATAGTTCAAAAATTATCTGAAGATCCAGAACGATTTGGATATTTTGGTTATAGCTATCTTTTGGCTAATGAGGACAAAGTAAAGTCCGCATCAATCTCTGGAATTCAACCAACTCTTGATGGTATCCAAGATTATTCATACCCAATTGCTCGTCCACTTCAATTCTACGTAAAAAAGGCCCACGTAGGTGTAGTCCCAGGAATTGAAGAATTCTTAGAAGCTTTTACGAGCGAAAATGCAATGGGAGAAGATGGTTATTTAACAGACATCGGTTTAGTTGCGTTATCAGATGATAATGCATCAGATATTAGATCGAGAGTCGCAAACTTAGAAATTATTAAATAATTTATTTAAAAAGATTCATTTAATTTTTTCTTATTAAGCAAGGCAGCGATATGCTGTCTTGTTTATTTATTTGAAGGAAGTTTATGGGTCTATTATTAATTTTATTAATTCTGTTAATAGGAATCTTTGGATATTTTTTAGGGAAACTTAAAGCTAATAAACTAAGAACTTCATCAGGCAAATCACTTAATTCATTAAACTATTACTATGGTTATTATGTAGCTTTATATGCAATGGTACCATCGATACTATTGTTATTAGCCATATCAATATTTGATAAGTTCTATATTGAATTTTATATCCTAAGTGACTTCAGTGAAGATTTAATTTCTTCAGAAAAAGAACTTATATTTACTCAAATAGTTAATACTGCTCAAGGAATTAAGCTGTTTGACACTGCAGATATTCTTATTGATAGGGCAGCTGAAAAATATTTATATATAAAAGATGTTATAAGAAATTTAACCTATACGTCTGTTATTGCATTCTCGTCTATATTATTATTTTTTGCATATAGAAAAGTAAACTCAGAATTAGATTCACGTTCTATTGTTGAAACTTTTTTATTGGTTTTATTCTTTATGTGCTCTTTAGTGGCTATACTGACAACAGTTGGAATAATTTTTTCTCTACTTTTTCAAACCATAAAATTCTTTTCACAAGTTCCAATATCTGATTTTCTTTTTGGACTTCAATGGTCTCCTCAAAAAGTTTTTGTTACTGACAGTGGTGAACTGGATACGCGTGATTTACAAAATGCATTTGGTGCAATTCCATTATTCGCAGGAACATTCTTAATTGCTTTTATTGCAATGTGCGTTGCAATCCCTGTGGGACTTATGACAGCAATCTATCTTGCAGAATATTCATCTAGTCGCGTAAGGGATTGGACTAAACCAATTATTGAAATTTTAGCAGGGATACCAACTGTTGTTTACGGTTTTTTTGCAGCGTTAACAGTTGCTCCAATTGTTCGGGATGTAGGTCAGAGCGCTGGCTTTTCAGTGTCTTCTGAAAGTGCTTTAGCTGCTGGTTTTGTCATGGGCGTCATGATTATTCCATTTGTTTCATCATTATCTGATGATGTCATTAACTCAGTTCCTCAAAGTTTGAGAGACGGATCTTATGCATTAGGCGCAACGAAGAGTGAAACTATAAAGAAAGTATTATTACCTGCAGCCTTACCAGGTATCGTTGGTTCTTTTTTATTAGCTATTTCAAGAGCTATTGGTGAGACAATGATTGTCGTAATGGCTGCTGGATTAGCCGCAAAATTAACAGCTAATCCATTAGATGCAGCAACTACAATTACCACACAAATTGTTGTGATTTTAATTGGTGATCAGGAATTTGATAGTCCTAAGACGCAGGCCGCATTTGCTCTTGGTTTAACTTTATTTTTAGTAACTTTATTTTTAAATTTTATCGCGCTGCAAGTTGTAAAAAAATACACAGAAAAATATGACTAGAGTTAATAATGATAATAGGTTAGCAAAACGACTTAATGCTGAAAAACGATTTCAATTTTATTGTATTTCAGCGATTGCATTTTCATTAATTTTTGTAGTAATTTTATTCATAAATATCTTTTCTTCCGGATATTCAGCCTTTTACAAAACAGTTATTGAAGTTGATTTTGATGTAACTCAAATTGATGAAGATATTGCAACGCTAACAGATTTGGAAATCAGAAAGCTTGATATATTTGGACTATCAAAGAAAACTATTTATTCATTGTATCCTGATTTAGATGATCGTAAGTCAAAAAAAATGTTAATTAAAATATTTAGTATCGAATATGAAGATGAAATAAAGAGTCATTTAATTAAAAATAAAAAAAACCTTTCAAATATTGAAACAATCCTTTTGACTGCTTCAGATGATGTCGATCAAGTTAAAAAAGGAAATTATCCAAGAGAATTATCTGAAGATAGAAGAAGAATTAAAGATATTCAATTATCATTTTACGATGATCTAGAGGAACGAGGAAAAGTAAAATATATTTTTAATATTCCTTTTCTAACAAGAGGAGATTCCAGAGAGCCTGAATTAGCTGGAGTCGGAGGATCATTATTAGGATCATTTTTTACAATCATTACAGTTCTAATATTATCTTTTCCTATTGGTATTTTATCAGCGATATATCTTCAGGAATTTGCAAAATCTAATCGAATTACAGATTTTATTGAAATTAATATAAATAATTTAGCTGCAGTCCCATCAATTGTATTTGGGTTGCTGGGACTTGGTATAATTTTAAATGTATTTGAATTTCCAAGATCAACACCATTGGTTGGTGGCATGGTTCTAGCACTACTTACTCTACCAAGAATAATCATTCCTACTAGAGCCGCACTTAGGGCTGTGCCACCTTCCATAAGAGAAGGTGCATTGGCTGTTGGTGCAACAAAAATGCAAACAGTTATGCATCATGTTGTGCCATTGGCTATGCCAGGAGCATTAACAGGTACTATAATTGGTCTTGCTCAAGCATTGGGAGAGACCGCTCCATTGTTATTAATAGGAATGGTAGCATTCGTTGTCGATGTGCCTTCGTCGCCATTAGATGCCTCAGCATCCCTTCCAGTACAAGTTTATTTGTGGGCAGAAAGCGCTGAAAGAGGATATGTAGAAAAAACATCCGCAACAATTATGTTATTGCTATTATTCTTGATTTTAATGAATTTAACAGCAGTAATTATACGTCGTAAATTTGAAACGAAATGGTAAAATATATTTCATGAATAAGGAAAAAATAAGCGCAAACAATATCAATGTCCATTACGGAGATAAGCAAGCTCTATTTGATATTAATATGAAAATGAATGAAAAAGAAGTAACGGCCCTTATAGGCCCTTCTGGTTGCGGTAAATCAACTTTTCTTAGATGTATAAATAGAATGAACGATGTGATCGATAATTGTAAAATTTCTGGAAATATAACAGTTGATGGACATAATATTTATTCTAAAGATACAAAGGTTGAAAGATTGAGAGAAAACATTGGAATGGTCTTCCAGAAACCTAACCCGTTTCCAAAATCAATTTTTGAAAACGTTGCTTATGGACCAAGAATACACGGAACTGCTTTAGATAAAACTGATTTAGAAGAGGTTGTTGTTAACAGTCTCAAAAGAGCTGCAATTTTTGATGAAGTGAAGGATAGAATGCATGAGTCTGGAACTAGTTTATCTGGGGGTCAGCAACAAAGATTATGCATTGCAAGAGCTATATCAGTTAATCCAGAGATCATTTTAATGGATGAACCTTGTTCAGCTTTAGATCCTATAGCAACAGCAAAAATTGAAGATTTAATGGGCGAGCTCTCAAAAGATTTTACAATTGTTATAGTTACACATTCAATGCAACAGGCTGCAAGAGTATCAAAAAAAACAGGTTTTTTTCATATGGGCTATTTAATTGAAGTTGGTCCAACAGAAGTAATATTTTCAAATCCAGAAAATCAAAAAACTCAAGACTATATAACAGGAAGGTTTGGATAATGAGTGATCATATAGTTTCAGCCTACGACGATCAATTAAATTTAATTAATACAAATTTAATTAAATTAGGCGGTTTAGTTGAGTCTCAATTAAAGAATGCAATAAAATCTCTTTCAGATAAAGATACATCTCTTGCAGATCAAGTTGTTAATGATGATAATAAAATTGATGATCTTGAAAAAGAAATTCATGAATTAATATACAAAGTAATTGCAATGAGGCAACCTATTGCAATTGATTTAAGAACAGTTTTATCTGCTGTTACAATTGCAAAAGATCTTGAACGTATGGGCGATCATGCAACAAATATTGCTAAAAGGGCAGCTGATTTAAAAATTTATATGCCAGATTCTCCAATTGCCGAGATTGCATCTATGGCAAGTGAAGTTCAATTAAGTATTACTAAAGTTTTAGATGCTTATGTTGCTAAATCAGGTGAATTAGCTTTGGAAGTATGGGATAAAGATATTGTAATCGACAAATCATATGTAACTATTTACAAACATCTTCTTAGAACGATGTCAAAAAAACCTGAGACGATACCTGGATGTTCTCAGCTTCTAGCAATTGCAAAAAATATTGAACGTATTGGAGACTATGTTCAAAATATTGCTGAAGATATCCACTTCATTGTCAAAGGAGAGGTGTTAATTAGAGAAGCTTCTAACGAGGATGATTGGGAAACATTAGAATAATAATGAAACCAAAAATTCTAATAATTGAAGATGAAATTTCAATTTCAGAATTAGTTAAATATAACTTAGAAAAAAATAATTATAGTGTTGATGTGTGTGAAGATGGAGAGTCTGCAATTGATCAAATTTTTGGCGATGTTAAATATGACTTAATGATAATTGACTGGATGATTCCAAATCTATCTGGCCTTGAGATTGCTAGAAGAGTACGAAAAGCTAAAGATACAAAAAATATTCCAATAATAATGCTTACTGCAAAAAGTGAAGAGTCTGACAAAGTTATGGCATTTAATAGTGAAATTGATGATTACATAACAAAACCGTTTTCGGTTAATGAGTTAGTGGCAAGAGTTAAAGCTGTTTTAAAAAGATTAAGACCCGTTTTTTACGATGAAAAGTTAACTTATCAAGGAATAATATTGGATATATCTACTCACAAAGTTTCCCGTGATGGAGTAAACATAAAGCTGGGGCCGACAGAATTTAATTTACTGAAATTTCTTATGGAAAATCAAGGTAGAGTTTTTTCAAGACAACAGCTATTAGATTACGTTTGGACTACAAGTCCTTATGTTGAGCCACGTACTGTTGATGTTCACATCAGAAGATTAAGAAGATCTCTTAATGATGGCTTTAAATTAGATCCAATTCGAACAATCCGATCCGCAGGTTACTCATTAGGGGCTTAGTATCTTTTAATTAAGATGAATATTCTAGAATTACTACACCAGCAAACAAGACTATCGAAGCAAGCAACCTTCTCAATAAGCCTTTTTCTTTGAAAAATATTAATCCAATTAATGATGCAAATATAATGCTGCTCTCTCGTATTGAGGCAACATAATAAATAGGAGCTTGAGTATAAGCCCATAAGACTAGTGAATAGGATGTTAACGAGCCAATTGATGCAACAATAAGTGAATACTTATTTTTAATAAACGTTGAAACAATCAATTCTTTTTGATTAGCAAGTGAATACACTAACATCGGAATTGGAATTAATAGAAATAACCAAACTATAAATTGCTGGGTTGACTCAGCGGTTTTAACCCCCATGGCGTCAACTAATGTATAAAAAACTATTGAAATAGGAAAATATAGTAGTGAGATTATGATTTTGAAATTTAGTTTCAATTTTTGAGCATTAAATAGAATTAATATCCCTAAAATTATAATGCCAATTCCAATAAGCTCGTTTATTGAAATTGATCTGTTAAAAAAAAATAAAAGTATAATAACGGTAAGAAGAGGGGCCAAGCCTCTTGCAAATGGATAGGCAACAGAGAAATCTTCATTTTGATACGCTCTAGTTAATGAATGCATATACATTGTATGAGCGATAATACTTATACCCAGATACATGCATGTTTCAAGAGGGGGAATCCCAACAACAAACGTAAAAGGAGCAACAATTATACCGATGATGGTTGCTAATATTGTCATTTTAGCAAAACCATTACCTTTATTTTTAATAAAGGCATTCCATGATGCATGAAGTATTGCAGCAATCAATATAACAGTTAAAACACTCATACTAAGGAGCTAGCCATTGTTTATTAACTTCATCATTTTGAATTTCAAATAGAGCTCTTCTGTGTCCAAATCGATGTAAATATAGCCATTCAATTTTTTTTATCCTTATGTCGATCAAAGAAAAATTTTTATATCCTTTTTGTAGTACTTCATCATCGGGTACAGTTTTTTCATGTTCTGGTAAGTATCCTGATAGTGGAACATCTGATTTTGAGCCTGGAGCCTTCTCAACAATATAGCATTTTTTACTAAATGATCTTATGTTCTTCCAAACCTCACTCGTTCTATCGTTCTGATTGTTGATTTCAGCCGTACCTTTGATCTGAATCTGAATTTTTTTGTCATGACTATAAAGTAAAACTGTTACATTAGGATTATCATTTATCTTATTGATTTTATTGGATCTTATATCTGTATGAAAACTGATTGTGAGATTATCTTTATCAGCATGTCGGAGAACAACGGTACGAAGTGATGGATAATCATCGGAATGTGTTGAGACATAACATTGATGAAATTCTGATTTTGAATCTTTTTTTCCTCTTATAAGACTTGTCCAAATCTCATTATAAATAAGATCTAAGTCATCATAGTGATTGGGTAGGTCTAATTCATTCATCATTTTTATTTATCTTGTAATAAATTGAAAGCAAGAGCCATAATACAACGATTTCAAACCAATTTGTTTGAAGAAATACAAGAGGATTTCTTGAAATCATATATAGATCAAATGTTGTTAAGTTAACATAAGCAAATATTACTATGATGATAATATAAATAAAAATTCGATATTTTTTAAGAAACTCTTTTACCATTCAAGCTTTTGACCTGCGTAATTTAAAAAAGAACCCGTTTGTTCAATTGTGAAATTTTCAATTACATTAAGCATTCCAGCGACACTCTCTTCAATGCTTAATTTAGCTTTAGATGTGCCCATATCTGTTCTAACCCATCCAGGATGCATCATTAACACAGCTATATTTTCATTTTTCCAATCAATAGAAAGGCTCATAGCAGATGCATTTAAGGCAGCTTTTGAGGATCTGTAGAAGTAATAACCACCAGAGTAATTGTCATCAATGCTACCCATCTGACTTGAAAGAAAAATGACTTTTTTAGTCGATCCTGCTTGAAGGTTCTTCATGAGTTTATGTGTTAAGCTAATAGGGGATAATGCATTAATTTTCATTTCATCTAGCCAAATATTTGGATCAAGTCCCTCAAATTGTTCTTCATGAAATATACCCGCATTATTAATTAATATATCAATTGGAGTATCAGCAATATCTTCAACAAATTGATCAATTGTTGCATCAGATAACAGGTCTAGCTTTTTAACTTTAACGTTTGGCAATGAATGTAATTCGTGTTCACTCGATATACTTCGTGCAGTAGCAATAATATGATTATTTTTTGATAATTGCTTTGTAAACTCTAGACCCAAGCCTTTATTGGCTCCCGTAATAATAATATTTCTCATATATCATCTGATTTTGATATAAGGTAGCTCATTACGCAATGAATAATTCAATAAACATAATGAAACTTTTGTTTTACGGATACCTTGGGCTAATACTATATCTTTATGTCAAAGAAGTTCCTGATCTCAATACACCTGAATCATTAACTGATAAACACATGCATTTTATTGTATTTTTTATACTGGGTTCAATTGCTCAGCTTATTAATGGAAAAGATAACAACTTTACATTTGGTGTTTCTCTGGCACTAATTGTTAGCTTATTCATTGAAACACTTCATTTCTTTCTACCTCATAGAGATTTTGAAATATTTGATGGTGTTTTTAATATTCTTGGTTGTGTATCAGCAATTTTTATTGTTTATTTGTATAGGAAAAAAACTCAATGAAATTACTTATTCGAAATATATGTCAGCCTGAAAACACTAACCCCTATGGAACTGGGCATGGCGGTTGGATTACCACTCAAATTGCTCACGGAGGCATTTATTATTCTCAATTAGTTTCTGGTGGAGCAGCAGTCTTAACTGAGGT
>JAYNZW010000003.1:46470-52976 GCA_038103905.1 Candidatus Pelagibacteraceae bacterium
TAATGTTAAATTTAAAAGTCCAATGCATTTGGGAAAGTTCATTTGTATTTATGGTGATGTTAAATCAGTTAAAGGTTCAAAAATGACTTTCTCACTTGAAGCCAGAAGAGTAGAACTTAATAAAAAAGAAGTTTTAGTTGCTGCAGGAAGTTTATCTTATGTTGCCGTCAATAAAACTGGAAAACCAAGAAAATTTAAAGCCAATTTAAAATAAAAAAAGCCCCCAAATTAATGGGGGCTAATTGTAGTTTTAATTCGGAGCTCCACTTACAAAGTGAAGGTTTCCAATATCTAAGTGATTAGGAAGACCCTCAAATGCTGTGGGCTCCATTATACTACTAATAGACATAGACCACCTCCTTTCATAAATATGTTTAAAAATATCTTACAGGTATATAATGTTCATGATTCTATTTTCAAGCAAGGAGATTCAACATGAGCACTGAAATATTTTATCCAATGTACTATATGCTACTGCTATCAGTAGCAGTTTTTCTATTTACTACTCTTATAAGAATGAAGGAAATTTATGTTGATAAAACAAGCCCTGGTGAAGATTTTAGGCATGCACTTTTTCCTAATGGTAGCACAATACTAAAAAATGCTCAGAAAAATCATACAAATTTATTTGAATATCCTGTTTATTTTTGTGCCATTTGTATAATTATATTTGTCACTGGTAATGTAGATGCGTACTTCGTTAAACTAGCTTATTGGTATTTTTATTTACGCTTAGCTCATACAATATATCATATTTTTCTTAATCGCCTCATTATTGACGGTGGTCTTCCCCTTAGGGCCATGTTGTGGACACCAGCATTAGCAATAATGGTATGGATGTGGGTAAGATTAATAGGAATGCTATAACTCTTAATCTTTATTAATAATCATTAGTAAAATGTTTGAAAGCATTCTACCTCCTTGTTTGACACTAATGTTTCTAACTATGATTGTTAGTTTTTATCATACCTACGGATCAATCAAATTAATGAGGCCGGGAAAAGATTGGGAAAATGGAATACCATCTGATCCTTACCCAAATGCTCCTCAAAGTCTCCAAATGATAAAGAATAATATAAAAAATCTATTTGAATATCCGATTATTTTTTATGTTTTATCTATTTTAATATATTTACAAACTATATCTGATAGCTGGTTAATCTATCTTGCATGGATTTATGTATTATTGAGGATTGCTCATTCATTTTATCATATATTTATGAATAATACTCACTTGAGAGGCGGATTTTGGCTCATAAGTCAGTTTACACTGCTTGCAATTTTAGTGAGGTTTATAATTATTATTTAGATTCAACACCAGCATCATTCAGTGCTGTCTTTAATTTGCCAGTTAACATTAGTAGTGTCATATGATGATCTCCAATTTGTGACCACCATGGATATTCAAATGTTGCAGGTTTATTGTGTTCAATGAAAAAATGACCAATCCAAGCAAAAGCATAGCCGCACACTAAAGCTAGAGGAATGAAAAGCCAGCTTTGGGTGAATATAGAGGTCCATAAGATAATTTGCCCTAAGCCTGTACCAATATAATGAAGAATACGAGTATTACGCTTGCTGTGTTCTCTTAGATAATATGGAAAAAAGTCTTTATAACTTGTATATCTTGATGGATTTTTCATATTGAATCAGTATATTACTTTTTATGAATCTAGACAATAAAGTTATGTACGTGGTTGTAGCAATTTTTGTTACATATATTGCTTATTCAAGTTTTTCAGCCTAATTTTCTCATGAATCGTTTTTGGTGTTTATACGTACCAAGGTTTACTGTTATTTTTTTTCTAGTGTCAATTTGTATTGCAATACTTCTTTATCCAGGCGGTAATCATTTGGAGACAGATCAAACAGGTTACTCATTAAGTAAAAATTTTATAAGTGAACTTGGTCGATTTAAGACTATGTCGGGTGATAATAATTTTTTTTCTGCATTTTTATTTATCATTGCTAGCTTTATTAATGTTTTACAGGGCATTGCTTTTTTGTTTATAGCTAAATTATTTCATCAAAATAAAATTTCTTATGTCTTTGCTACCATTGGTGCAATATTCATTTTTATTGGAAATTTGTTTTTTGTAGGCGTATGTCTTACTCCTGAGGATCTTTTTTTTGATGAACATATATTCTTTGCTCAAAATGGATTTAATTTTGCCTCTCTGGGTATTTTCTCTCTAAGCATTGCTGTCATCTTAAGTCGCATGAAAAACATGTATGCACTTATCTCTCTAGTTTTAATGTTTTTGCTTGTCATTTATTCAACTACTGTAGGACATATTCCTGAAATTAACCCATCAGATACAGTTCTTTACGCAAATACATACTCAATGGACACTCAAATATTTAAAGTAATTATGCAAAAATTAATTGTTGCAACCCTAATGATGTTTGTCTTTACCTTTACTTTTGGCTTAAATGCATTAATTAAAAATCATGATTGATAAATTAACTGTATATCCCATCCGAATAATGGTTATTTATTTTGTTATTGTTAACTCTATCGCTATTTATTTATTTCCTGGAGGTTCGTTATACGACTCGTCTCTAACAACTTATTCATTTAGTGAAAATTTTTTTAGTGATTTAGGAGTTTATGAAACTATAAGAGGTGAGCAAAATTTTTTTGCATGCTTCTTATTTAATTCAACTCTTGTTATGATGGGTTTTGCATGCCTTTCTTTCCTATTTGTACCAAGATTATTTAAAGGCAACAAAGCATCGTATATTTGTGCTGCCATAGGCTCTTACATTGCTATTCTTTCAGGCCTTTCATTTCTAGGTGTTGGCTTAACTCCAGCTGATTTGTATTTTCACGAACATGTATTTTTTGTTATTGTTGGATTCAGATCAATGGTCCCAGGATTATTTTTTCTAACTATTGCTTTTTTCTTGAGTCCTGTAAGCAATAAATACACTACGGCATCAATTTTATTTTTAGTTTCAATTACTGTTTATTCGATATTTGAAACATCAAATCCACCTGAAACAAGTCCACGTGAAAACATTGAGTTATTTAGAGAAACGGTTGATTATAATCGTATGGTTATTTCTGTAATTGCTCAAAAGGTAATAGCGCTAATTTCTTTTATCAGTTTCTTTGTTTTTACTTATGGTTTCTATCAATTAACGCTGCTTAAGAAACATTAGGTTTTTTATTTATCCACGGACTAGCTTTTTCAATCTGTGAAGCCAAATCAATTAGGGTTTCTTCATCAGCATATCGTGCTGCAATTTGTACACCTAACGGCATATCTTTATCAGTATAATAAGTTGGCATTGATATAGAAGGCTGACCTGTGACGTTCTGAAGTAAAGCGTCAGGCGCAAACCAAAGACTATCAGGCGCGAGCTTATTCAATAATTTATCTCGAATTGAATGATTTCTAAATAATGATCCTAATCTTAATGTCATCACAATATCATTAATTAATTCTGCAGACTTCTTTGGTCTTAATTCACCTAACAAAGGGGCAGATTGTGAGATAATAGGCATAATGACAGCATCATAATCATTTGTTTGCTGCATAACTTCTCTTGAAATTTTTTGGATCGTATATCTTGCCCAAGTATAATCACTTCCTCTAAAACTCTTTCCTAAATAATCAAACATTCTTGATGCATTTTCAACTTCCCTTTTTTTGTAAGTTCGCCCAACAAGATCTTTTAATTCATTAAACATTTGAGACACATGAGATGAAATAATAATTACAAATGCTCTTGATAATAATAATCCATCATATTCTATTTTTACTTCTTCAACTTCATGACCGAGATCTTCGCAGATTTTTGCATTAAAACGAACAGCATTCTTTGCATCATCAGATATTGAAACTGGAATTCTTGTATCTGTATTAAAACCTATTTTATATTTTTTATTTTTGTCTAAGGCATTAATAAGAGTTCCTTTATCATAGTGAACTGAATAGGGGTCACCTATTTCTTGACTGAAAAGTTCATTATACATAAATGCTGTATCTCTTACTGTTCTTGATAAAATTCCTGAATGAGTAAGTCCTCCCCATTTATCACCATGAGATGGTGAGAAAGATATTCTTCCTCTTGTAGGTTTTAGTCCAACTGTTCCACAAGCTGCCGCAGGTATACGAATTGACCCACCGCCATCACTTGCATGAGCGATTGGAACAGCCCTTGAGGCTACCGCTGATCCTGCTCCACCACTTGATCCTCCTGTTGATCGTTCTGTATCCCAGGGATTTCGGGTTGGCTTAAAAGCAGTTGGCTCTGTAGTAATCATTAGCCCAAATTCTGGTGTAGCTGATTTACCACATATTAAAGCACCAGAGTTTGTAAATTTTTTAGATAAGCTATTATTAAACTTCATTGGAATATTTTTAAGATAATTGCTGCCTTGCATCATAGGAACACTATATAAAGAACTATCCATATCTTTCATTAACATAGGGACACCAGCAAATGGCCCATTTAGCTCCTTATTTCGATTCAACGATTCCATTGCAAAATGATAGGTTTTTTGATGCATGAAATTTAGAGTAGGGTCTAGCTTTTCTATTAATTCAATTGCTGTGTCTAGAACGTCAATAGACTGTATTTTTTTTGATTTTATAAGCTCAGCAATTCCAACAGCATCAAAATCTGTATATTCTTTAAAAATAGGCATAAATAATTATAAATAAGATTATTTTATGGTATTCTTTAATTTAATTTTGAAAAGCAATAATTACATTTAATGTCATTTATTAAAAGATATTTTCTAACAGGTTTATTAGTTTCAGCTCCAATTGGTGCAACTATATATATTACAATATTTATTGTTGAATTTATTTCTGGTTTAGTTCCAGATAGATTTAACCCAAATAACTTACTACCGGAATTTATTGGTTATAAAATTCCAGGGCTTGAGCTACTAATTGCTTTTTTAACATTTATTCTTCTTGGAATTATCTTTTCTACTTTATTTGGAAGATCATTATTAAGTTATTTTGATAATTTAATTACTAGAATTCCTTTTGCTGGGAACGTCTATAAAGCTATTAAGCAAATTACTGAAACATTCTCAAATGCAGATGGCGCATATCAAAAAGTTGTTCTAATTGAATATCCGAGAAAAGGAGTTCACGCAATTGGTTTTATGACCGGTAGCACTAAAGGAGAGATAAGAACAAAGACTGAAAAAGAAATGGTTAATGTTTTTGTTCCTACAACACCAAACCCTACATCTGGCTTTCTATTATTATTTCCTGTAGAGGATGTAATTGAGCTGGATATGTCCGTTGAAGATGCGATTAAACTTGTTGTATCTGCTGGAATGGTTATCCCAAACGAATAGTTAGCCCGATTTAAGATAATCTATTGCTACTTCATTTTTGAATAGGTGTAATAGTATTCTAAGCGCTTTTCCCTTTTCAGTTTTTAAATTTGGATCGTTCTCAACAATTGATACGGCTTCAGAACGAGCAAGTTTGAGGAGATCTTTGTGAACATCTAAATTTGATAATTTAAATTCTGGAAGCCCACTTTGTCTTGCTCCCAAGATTTCACCTGCGCCCCTAATATCAAGATCTTCTTCTGCAATTTTAAATCCATCATTTGTTTCTTTCATAATTTTAAGTCTTTTTTTAGCGGTATCACTTAATGGGCTGGTGAACAACAATATACAACTTGATTGCTTTTTACCTCTTCCAACACGACCTCTTAACTGATGTAATTGAGATAAACCAAAGCGTTCTGCATTTTCAATAACCATTAATGTTGCATCAGGATCATCAATTCCAACTTCAATGACCGAAGTAGCTATTAATATCTTAATATCTCCGTCTTTAAACTTAGACATGATATCGTTTTTTTCTTCTTGGTTCATTTTACCATGAACCATGCCAACGTCTTTGTTTGAATAGTAACTTGATAAGTCCTTCAACCTATTTTTTACTGATTGCAATTCCAATTTGTCTGAATCATCAACTAAAGGACAGACCCAGTAAATCTTTTCACCATTTTTTATTTTTTTTAAAAGTGCTGACTTTAGTTGATCAATTTTATTAATACTAACTGATTTTGTTACGATATCTTTCCTATGAATTGGCTTACTTTTTATTTTTGATATATCCATATCTCCATAGGATGCTAATTCTAAAGTTCTTGGAATAGGGGTTGCAGTCATTAACAAGATATCACACTCATTTCCTACTTTTTCACTCAACATAATTCTTTGATGAACTCCAAATTTATGTTGTTCATCAATTACAATAAGGCCAACATTATCTATTTCTACTTTTTCCTGAAAAAGAGCATGAGTTCCTATCAATATATCAGCTTCAAAATTATGCTCTTTTCTTGTTGATGATGTAATCAATGAACAATTAAGACCCATCTTCGATGCATATTGATTAATTGTATTGTAGTGTTGCTCAGCAAGTAATTCAGTAGGAGCCATAAAAATTGATTTTTTACCATTCTCAGCAACTTGTAATATTGAAAACAATGAAACAATAGTTTTACCACTCCCAACA
>JAYNZW010000003.1:52986-62066 GCA_038103905.1 Candidatus Pelagibacteraceae bacterium
ACATCACCCTGTATAAGTCGAAGCATTTTCGTGGGTGATGAGAGGTCGTCTGAAATTTCTTTAATCGTTTTTACTTGATCTTTAGTTAATTCAAACTCAAGAATGGATTTCAATTCATTTATTAATTTATTAGATGGCTTAAGAACATTTCCTTTAATTTTATTAATTTTTTGTTTAATTAATCTGATTGTAAGTTGATGTGATAAAAGTTCATCAAATACTAATCGTTCCAAATATGGACTCTGATTTATCTCAAGGGCTTCACTAGGATTATGAAGTTCATCAAGACTTTTTTTCCAGGAATACCAATTTCTATCTGCCATTAATTTATCATCAAGCCATTCAGGCAGACTATTTGTTTGAGATAAGGCTGTATTAATTGCTTTCCTGAGTGATTTTGATGTTAATCCTGAGGTTAAAGGGTAAATAGTTTCAATTGTTTTGACAGAATCAATGTCTTCTAAGCTCGCAATATGATGTGGATGTGTGATTTGAAAACTATCTTTATATTGCTCAACTTTTCCACTCACTACTTTTTGACTTCCAACAGACAACATTTGCCTTAAATATTGACCCCGTATATTAAAATATACTAAGGACATAATTCCAGTTTCATCAGAACATATGACTCGGTAAGGCATTCTTTTGTTAAATGCTTGTATGTGTTTTTCAATTGTCACTATTATTGTTGCGATTTCTCCACTCTTGAGATTAGTAATTTTAGGGCTATTTCTTCTATCAATGATAGCTACTGGACGATGGAATAGTAAATCTATTAAATATCTACCGCATAATCTTTCTATTAGTTTTGCGTATTTTGGACCTATTCCTTTTATCGTAATAATATTAGAAAATAGGTTGTATAGAATTTTTGGTCTCATATAAGTAGTTAATAAATTAATAGAATATCATGGAAAATATAGAAATATTTAGAAAAAAACTTCTTTATAAAGCATCACATAGAGGCACAAAGGAAATGGATATTTTAATGGGCAACTTTGCAGATAAATTTATTCAATTATTCGATGACAATGAATTATCATTGTTAGATATTTTGTTAGATCAAGATGATGATCATATTTATAAAATCATATTAAAAAAAACTTCTATACCAGAGAATATAGATAATAGAGTTACAAAACTTCTTATCGATTTTGCAAATACTATTAATGAGTAGTACCGCAAAAAAAATTATCGTAGTTGAAAATAATCTTATCTTAGAAAGCAGTGGTCATTTTAAATACGAAAATTATATCAATTTCTTATCAGAAATTGGATATGCCCGCGTCAGTACAGTTAACCATCTTGGAGAATTTTCAGTAAAGGGAGATATTATTGATATATTTCCATCCGAGTTTAAAGAGCCTGTTCGGTTAAGTATATTTGGCGATACCATTGAGTCCATAAATACATTTGACCTTAAAACCAAGCTTAATAAAGATACATTAAATAGAGTGGTTGTTAAACCGCATGATGAAATAAATTTTAATAAAAGAAAAAGAGAAATTTCTGCAAATACTTTTTTAACTGATATCAGTTCATTCGATATTGATGATCTTATTGTTCACGTCGATCATGGTATTGGTCAATTTCAAGGTTTGAAAACACTTAATATTCTTGATTCAGACCATGATTGTATTGAAATTAGATATCAGAATAGTGATAAGTTATTTATTCCTGTAGAAAATATAGAACTACTAAGTAAATATGGAGGTAGTTTAATTATCGAATTAGATCGTTTGGGCGCATCAAGTTGGCAATTAAGAAAAGCAAACGCTAAAAATAAAATCAAAGATATCGCCGGTACCTTAATTCAAACTGCAGCAGAACGTGAACTACGTTCAGCAAAAAAATTCAAAACACAAGAGCCTTATTATTCTAATTTTGTAAATGAATTTGAACACGATGAGACAGAAGATCAAAACAGATCTATTTCAGATATTCTTCATGATTTAAATAGAGGGGTACCAATGGATCGTCTTATTTGCGGTGATGTGGGATATGGAAAGACTGAGGTTGCTGTTAGAGCTGCTTTTAACGTTGCATTAAGTGGATATCAAGTTGCTGTATTGGTACCAACAACTTTATTATGCAGGCAGCATTTTGAAACGTTTACAAAAAGATTTGAAAATACACCAATAAAAATTCGTCAAATATCTCGCCTGGTAAAATCAAAAGATGCAAAAAATATCATTGAAGAAGTTAATAATGGTGAAGTAGATATTATTATCGGAACCCATGCTTTATTGAGTGAAAAAATAAAATTTAACAATTTGGGAATGCTTATTCTTGATGAAGAGCAACATTTTGGTGTAACTCAAAAAGAAAAAATTAAAAAAATTAAATCAGATATTCATGTTCTTTCGTTAACAGCAACGCCTATACCAAGAACTCTTGAGATGTCCCTGGTTGGATTACGAGAATTATCAATCATTTCTACTTCTCCTGTAAACCGCAAAGATATCATTACAGATGTAATGAATTTTGACGCATCGGTCATAAGCAAGGCAATTAAAAAAGAAATAGAGAGAAGAGGTCAAGTATTCATTGTGTGTCCAAGAATATCAGATATTGCAGAAGTTGAAGATTTTTTAAAGTCATATTGTTCAGGTGTAAGATATAAAATTGCTAATGGTCAGATGAAAGCTGATGACTTGGAAGATGTAATGATGGAGTTCTATAATAATGAATTTTCAGTTTTATTATCAACTTCAATAATAGAATCAGGTCTTGATATCTCAACAGCAAACACAATTATAATTATTAAAGCAGATAAGTTTGGAACATCACAATTACATCAATTAAGAGGAAGAGTAGGGCGATCTAATAAGGAGGCTTTTTGTTATTATACAGTCCCCGATCTTGATTTAATCACTGATAACGCCTCCAAAAGATTGGATCTATTAAAAAGATTGAATAGCCTTGGGTCGGGATTTCAACTTGCAAGTCATGATTTAGATTTACGAGGATCAGGAAATATAATTGGTGATGAGCAGTCAGGCCATATAAGAGAAATTGGTTTAGAGTTATATCACCGACTTTTAAGAGAAAAAATAAGTGATCTTAAAAACGAAGATTCGTTATCAAATGATTCTGAATGGTCACCTCAAATAAATTTAGGACTAACTGTTTTAATTCCTGAAAAATACATGCCAAATTTAAATAGTAGATTACATTATTATAAAAAACTTGCGTACGCATTGGATAAGAGTGAACTAAGTTTCATTTCTGATGATATAAAAAATCAATATGGCGAATTACCTGAATCAATAGAACATCTATTAAAAATCACAAATCTTCGTATATCATGTAAGAGTCTCAATATTGAAAAAATTGAAATGGGTCAAAAGGGCGCTGTTATTAAATTTAGAAAAAACAGATTTGATAAAATACCCGAATTAATATCATTGATTGCACGCAAAGGAGATAAAATCAAAATGAGACAGGATGAATCTGTTGTTTATAAGTTTTTCTCGAACGATAAGGCAAATAACATTAAAGAAATTACAGATTTTATTGGTGAATTAGTAGAATTATAGATTAATATTATTTTATGGGTGCGCTAAGTGGGTATAAAATTATTGAGCTTTCAGGTATAGGTCCTGGGCCTTTATGTGGAATGCTGTTGGCTGATCTAGGAGCTGAAGTTATCCGCATTGATCGAATGAAAACTACTTTGCCACCAACACCTCAAAAATTTGATATTACAGGTCGAAATAAAAAATCAATTTGTCTTAATCTTAAAGAAGATCAGTCAAAAGAAATTTTTTTTAAATTAATTAAGGATGCCGACGCATTAATTGAAGGGTATAGGCCTGGTGTGATGGAAAAATTAGGTTTAGGACCTGATCAATGCTTAAAAGTAAATGAGAAACTTGTATATGGCAGAATTACAGGTTGGGGACAAGATGGACCTTTAGCTAAAAATGCTGGTCATGATATTAATTACATAGCATTAGCTGGCGCACTCTATTCAATGAATGGTGATAAGCCTACGATACCCCTTAATTTAATCGGAGATTATGCTGGTGGCTCTATGTTTTTGGCATTTGGTGTCTGTTCTGCGATGCTCTCTGTTAATAAAACAGGAAAAGGTCAGGTCGTTGATGCCGCAATGATCGACGGTGTTTCATCTTTAATGTCTATGTTTTACTCTCTGAGCCAAAGTAATATTTGGAATGTGGCCGCTAGAGGATCAAATATATTTGACGGTGGAGCACATTTCTATCAGACCTACAAAACTAAAGATGATAAATTTATTTCATTTGGAGCACTTGAACCTCAATTTTATTCAATTTTAGTTGATAAATTAGATTTAGATGAAAAATTTACTAATCAAATGGATATAAGTAATTGGAATAACTTTAAAGATGAAATTCAAAAAAAGATTATTCAAAAAACGAGAGATGAATGGGATGAAATATTTCTAAATACAGATGTTTGTTATTCTCCTGTATTGTCTATTGATGAAACGCATGAGAATGATCATATGAAGAAAAGAAATAATTTCTTAACTATTAATGATGTGATTCAACCAGCTCCCGCACCTAGATTTTCAAACACAAAATCGTCTGAGCCAAAACAAGCTCCTACAATTGGGGAAGATAATAATGAGATTTTATTAAATTTGGGCTATAAAGATGATGATATTTCCAAATTAAAAAAAGATAATATAATAAATTAATATGCCAAGTTTTGATGTTGTTAGTAAATTAGATATGCAAGAAATAGATAATTCTATTTCAAACTCAATGAAAGAGATCACTCAACGTTATGACTTTAAAGGTTCTAATTCAAAAATTGAAAGAAGTGATAAAATCATAACTCTAACTACTGAAGATGAATTAAAAGCAAAACAAGCATTAGATATTTTAAACAGTCATATTATCAAACGTAATGTTGATCCTCGTTCAATAAAACTTAAAAACTCTGAATCTGCATCTGGCAATACTATTAGACAAACGTATGATTTAATTGAAGGAGTAGATCAAGATATATCTAAAAAAATTATATCAACAATTAAATCATCCAAAATGAAAATTCAGGTAAAGATTCAAGGTAATGAACTAAGAGTATCGGGTGCAAAACGTGATAATTTACAAGAGGCAATTCAAATTATAAAAGATCTAAATCTTCCAATACCATTACAGTATATCAATTTTAGAGACTAATGAATCCCATTAGTTTTAAGCAATTATTATCAATTTTTTATCGTATTTTAACATTTCCAGTCCTAGCAATTATAATAATTCTTGGCATGATTTTTATACTTGCATTTCTTTAAAACTTGTAAAAAAATAAAACCTATAAAAACGGATTATTTATTATGTTAAAAAAATTTTTTATTTATATTTTATTTTCAATTTCATTTTTATTTTTTTCTATTCTGGGTTCTTTATCGCAAGAAGTGAGTGGATCAATAAAAAATCTTTATATGATTGCTGAGTTGCCAATCCCTAATTCTGACAGACCATACGAAATTAAAGCTTTTGAAAAAATAAATGATGATGGTTCATTTGAAGATATGGAATACAGTCCATCAACTACATTTGAAGGAAATTATACAATCCAAATATCTTCAGGTTCTGGCGGTTTCCAAAATATATCGGCAACAGTTTTAGTTTCTGGTGTTGAATTAGATTTTACAAAAGATTTTAGTGTATGCAATAATGACATAAATCAAGAAAATATGATCTATAAGGATTATGAAAACTCTTCATATGGTTACAGCGAAGAGTGTGTATGGAAATTTGACGACTATAGTAGATTCCAAATCTACTATGCTGAATGTGACGATATTTGTGTAAATTATTTTTATAATTTTGATCTTTCAAGATTCAATTCAACGAATGATGAGTATTTAATGGAATATGCTTACAAATTTCTAGAAAATGTTGGAACAGCATTTATTGGTGGGCCTTTTTATTCAATGGATTTTGAAAAGGATTATATTAATTTTTAATTATTTATTGATAATCTTCATTTGTTTGGCAATCATTTTATCAGCCATACGCTTTGGAAAAAGTTGCAAAAGAATATTCTGCATTCTTGTAGGATCAATTCTGTAACGTGTCTTATTTTTTGAATTTTCAATAACCGATAATGCTCGTTCAGCAATTACGCTTGCTTCTACACCAGCTTGTTCCATTTTTTCTGTCATTTTCATTGCTCTAGATACCGATTCACGAAAATCAGAATTGTCATATCTTTTAATCTCATCTTTTTGATTAATTTTACTCCAAATCGGTGTCTTAACCGGTCCTGGCGCAATTACTACAACATCTATTCCATACATTAGTAATTCTCGTCTAATACCCTCAGAGAAACCCTCTAAACCAAATTTACTCATGTTATATGCAGACATAAAAGGCATTCCAATCTCACCTGAAATAGAACTAATATTTATTATTTTACCTGGGTCACCCTTGCGATTTTTATCTGCTCCAAGTAAATCTAAATAAGCCTGACAGCAATGAAACACTCCCAATACATTAACATCAAATTGATACTTAAACTGCTCAGCGGAGAGACTTTGAATTGTTCCAATCACACCGAGACCTGCATTATTAATAAGGCCAGATAATTTTTGATCACCAATTTGATCTTCTACAATTTTAACTGAATTTTTTACTGCAGCTTCATCTGTAACATCAAACATAAGAGGAACAAAATTACTACCAAGTTCATTAGAAACTTTATCTGCATCAGCTTCATTTCGAACAGAGCCAAATACTCGGTATCCATTTTCTATGAATAATTTGGAAGAAGCATAACCTATTCCAGTGGATGTTCCTGTAATAACGATTGATTTCATATTAATACCTTGAAAATTTATATTTTAATTATAACTTATTTTTTCTTAATTTGAAGATTAGTTTACTTTAAAAGTATCAAAAAAGTATTATGAAAAAAATTAATATTGAATATGACTATATTATTGTTGGCGCTGGATCGGCTGGATGTGTATTAGCAAATAGATTATCAAAAAATCCAAAAAACCAAGTTCTTTTACTTGAAGCGGGCAGTGAAGATAAATCTATATTTTTAAAAATGCCGGCAGCTGTTTTATCCAACCTTAAAAGTAATAAATATAATTGGGCGTTTAAAGGTGAACCGGAGCCTGAGCTTAATGGTCGGCAGCTTCAACATGATCGAGGTAAAGCTATTGGTGGTTCATCCACAATAAATGGAATGGTATTTATTAGGGGAAATTCGTTAGATTATGAAGGCTGGAGACAAATGGGCTGCGAAGGTTGGGGATATGCTGATGTCTTGCCTTATTTTAAAAAAATGGAAACCTATAGTGGCGGAGAAGATGATTTTAGAGGTGGGTCCGGCCCATTAAAGGTACACAGAAGTACTCCTGATGATCATCCTCTATCTCAGGCTTTTATTGAAGCAGGAAAAGAAGCGGGATATCAAGAAACAAACGATATAAGTGGGTTTTGCCAAGAAGGTTTTGGTATTTTTGACAGAACTGTATTTAAGGGGGAGCGTTGGAGTGCATCACGAGGATATCTTGACCCTGTTCGTAATAGAAAAAATTTAACTATTATAACTAATGCTCTTGTTTGCAAATTAATTTTTGATGATAATACGGCAAAGGGTGTTTGTTATAAAAATAAAAGAAATAAAATAATTAATGTAAGCGCTAAGAAAGACGTAATACTTTCCGCTGGCGCCGTTGGGTCACCTCATATACTTATGCTCTCCGGAATTGGACCAAAAGATCATATAGAATCATTTGGAATTAAACTTAAGGCTGATTTGCCTGGTGTTGGTCAAAATCTTCAAGACCACCCTGATTTTATGCTCAAATATAAATGTCTAAAGCCAGTTACACTTGGTCCAAAAACAAAAACTCTTAATAGTATTGGCGCTGGCATTCAATGGATATTAACTAAAGAGGGCATATGTGCATCTAATCATTTTGAT
Source organism: Candidatus Pelagibacteraceae bacterium (assembly GCA_038103905.1). Lineage (GTDB taxonomy): Bacteria > Pseudomonadota > Alphaproteobacteria > Pelagibacterales > AG-422-B15 > CABYIR01. The sequence continues at coordinate 60,922 of JAYNZW010000003.1, forward strand.
TCAGTCGCATGTATCAGATCAGGTCCAGGTGTTGAGTATCCTGACCTTCAATTATGTATATCACCAATTGCTATGAGTGAGAACACATGGCAACCAATGAAAGAACATGCGTTTCAAGTTCATGTAGGTCTAATGCGCACTCATAGTCGTGGTAAAATTGAATTACGTTCTAGCAATCCTACAGACTCACCCCGTATTTTAGTCAATTATCTTAAAGACAAACGAGATAGAGAACTACTTCGCAAAGGTATTCATTTGGTACGCGAATTACTTAATCAACCTTCTTTCTCTGACCTAAAAGGTGAAGAAATTTTTCCTGGTAGTAATTACACATCGGACCTTGATCTTGATGCAAAATTGAATTCTCACATCTCTAGTCAATGGCATTTATGTTGTACAGCGCGTATGGGCCTAAAAACAGACAAGCACGCAGTCGTTGATAATTCTGGTAAAGTACACGGTTTTTCTAGTTTACGAGTTGTTGATGCCTCTATTATGCCGTTTTCCACAAACGGCAATACTAACGCACCTACAATAATGATTGCTGAAAAAATAAGTGATCAAATTTTAGATGCTAAACCTTTATCAAGATTAGATTTGAATACTTGGCAAAGTCCAAATTATCTGACTTCCCAGCGTTAGAGCAATATAATCAACATTATAATTAGAGGTTAAACATGGCGGAGAGGGTGGGATTCGAACCCACGAACGAGTCACCCCGTTGCTGGTTTTCAAGACCAGTGCTTTCGACCACTCAGCCACCTCTCCTTGATATTCACAGGATATTTTACGTAATGTATTTAAAAATAATTTAAAAACAATAATTATGTTAGCTTAATTTTGATAGTGTAAAAACAGTAAGTGCACTTACTGAAGCGGATAGAACTACCCCCCATGCTACATCACTTATTACAATGTTCCAGTTGAATATATTCATTACAGCGTGCACAGTTAAAGCATATGTCGCGTATGTACATAGCCCATATAATGCTCCATTTAGAAGAGCTTCATTAATGCTGTAAGATTTATTTGGTAAGATTGCGAAGTACAATAATCCACCCAAAAAGATTAGGTAGAAAAGTATTGCTGAAATTGGTTTAAATGACCCAACTTCAATAAAACTTGGAAGATTTGATTTATAAATT
>JAYNZW010000003.1:62076-114440 GCA_038103905.1 Candidatus Pelagibacteraceae bacterium
TTTAACAATAAACAAATTGATTGCGGTTAAATCAATAACAAGGAAATATAGTGTTGCAATTAAGAATGCTTTAATCATTATGTTCAGTATATATAACCATGAAATTTATTAAAGGCCTAATAGCAACTGAACCATTAATAGCATCATTAGGTGCTTTCTTATGTATCTCAATAATAGCGTTTATTCATTCTTTTGATGCTTTTAATGTTTGGTTGATACCACCATTTGGAGCAACTATGGTTTTAGTAATGGCTGTACATGAGAGTCCATTAGCTCAACCAAAAAATATTTTTTTTGGACATATTCTTTCAGCAGCATCAGGGGTGCTTATTTATTCTATTTTAGGAATGAGTTTTCTTACAATAGGGTTAGCGGTTGCTGTCTCAGTATGGGCAATGATGGTTACAAAAACAATTCATCCACCAGCTGGTGCTAATCCGATTATAGTTATTATGGGCGGAAAGGGCATAAGTTTTATTTTGCTACCGGTTGCAACTGGCGCAATAATAATTATCTTGTTTGCAATTATTTTTAACAAGTTGTTAAAGAGAAATTATCCTAACAATTAGCTTATTTTTTTTCTTGTCTTGACTCAACTTCACTAAAATATTGCATAATAAATGACTCTTTAATAGGATGAGGGGGAAGCTTATCAAATTTTAGCTCTTCAATATTTTTTAGAGTATTAGTAGAAATCTTAGTTTTTTTTGCAATAGTTTTTAATTCTAATGAAATAGATTTTCTAATTTTTGAGATTTTTTCAATTTTAGATATTAAATCAGAATTATCATTTGAAGAGCCCATAATTTATATAATCATTATTTTTATATGAATGTAAAGATTTAAGAATGTAGTTTTAAATTATTATTGTTAGCAACTTTAGATTTCAACAGGTTTTTCGAATGTTACACCCTTATTTGAGAGTCGGTCAATTATCAAGTATCCTAAGGCAGCTGCAGTTGTAAGGACCCCACCTCCTTGATATTCAAGCCTATCATTATCTTCAATTAATGTCATTGCAGACTCACATGCAAATCGAGCAGTGCTTTTATAACCAGGGTCTCCATCTCCGTACATTTTGGCTATGTATTTTTTATTATCCTCAGTTTTTATTATGAATTTACTCTTAAACCAGCCGTTATCCTGAGTTTTTTGTGATGGTCCATTTCCTGGTTTTGTGAACAATGGTCTAAAAAGCCTGCGGAATGGCAAAGATAGTATTAACCCTAAAATAACAAGAGAAGATGAAACGATTAGGGCAGTTGAATATTTTTTCAATTCCATGAATTCATTATAAACAAATCGTTCTCCATATCCATTTTGTCTCATATCTAATAAAGCGGCGCTTCTTCTTACAACTCTTGTATTGGCTGGAGCCATTACAAAAGGGGCCGACCATGTATTAAAATAATCAATCTTTTTTATGGAGAATTTATCTTTGCTAAGTTTTCTTTGTATGTCTGTATAGGTATTTTTTGGATTTAATAAAAAAGTGTGACCTAATTTATTTTTTGTTTCATATTCCATCATAGAAAAAGCACTTTCTATAGTTCCTCCACTTATTCCACCGCCACCTGATTGATAGCAGTCAATTGAAATAACCTTTTTATTTAAAGAGCGCTGTGAAAAATAACTTCCAATATCAGATGGTATTGAGTCATAGCCACATGAAGGTATTATTTTAATACCTTTTTTAACAGCCTCATCATGGTGGCGATCAATTAAATCTTTTACCCAAATATTTTCACCCGTTATATCTAAATAATGAGTCCCTTGACTCAAGCAACATTCAACCATTAAGTTGCTGTATTTATTAAATGGTCCGGCAAATGAGAGAACCACATTCGTCGATGCCGCTATCTGGTTGAGAGCCTCAGTATTGTGAGAATCTCCAATTAATACATCAGGTTCGTTATTTTTGCATGAATCTGCAAGATTATTTAACTTTTTTTGATTTCTACCCGCAATAGCATATTTGATGTTGGGGTAATGCTGATCAATATAATTTGTTGCAATTTGACCAGTAAATCCAGTTGCACCAAAAATTACTAGTTGATATTTGCGAGTTTTATCTTTCATTGTTTTGTTCATATGATATTTTTTGATAAATGCTTGATTGGTTAATAGGTAGCGCGGTGACTATAGCTTTTTTGATAGGTGCCTACTATATAATTATGTTAGTTTTTTAATAGAGTATGACTTCAATTTTTACAATATTTCAGGATTTATCGATTTATTTGTTTTTAATTTCATTTTTAATATTGGGGATTATAGGTATAGCAATATTATTTGATATATTTAATAAAAGTAAATAATTTCAGTACTTTAAAATTATATTTTAAAGTAAAAATTTAATTTAAATAATAACATGAGTTACAAAATACAAAACATTGAATTAATTGAAAAAAAATGGGTACCAAGTGCAATCGTTAATGCAAATAATGAGGTAACAATAACATCATCGAAAATATCCTCTGAGTTAAACCTTATTGACCCAATTTTAATTGGAAATAAAGAAATAATCCTAAATATTTGCAAGAATATAAAATGGGATCTGAGTGAAGATAAGATAATAGATTCTCCAAATGAAAAAAAATCTAGCGAAATAGCCTGTAAATTGGCCTCAAAAAATGAAGTTAAACTATTGGTAAAGGGACATATGCACACAGATGTGTTAATGGCTGAGTATATTAAAAATTCATATGGTTTACGTAATAAAGGTGAAAAATTAAGCCATATTTGGTTCATGACAATACCAAATAGAAGAGAGCCACTTATAATTACAGACGGCGCCTTGAATATAAACCCTAATTTACAAACTAAAAAATTAATTCTTAAGAATGTAATAAATTTTACAAACAAGATCAAAAATTTTGATCCATATATTTCAATTTTATCAGCAACTGAGGAAGTCTTACCTCAAATGGAAAGTTCAGTAGAAGCAAAAAAAATAATGGAATGGGCTCTTAAAGAAATAGACTCTAATCTTAAAATTCTGGGTCCACTTGCATTTGATAATTCTATTTCAATTCACGCTGCCAAAATGAAGAATATAAATAATCCAGTTGCAGGTAATGCAAATATTTTATTAGTTCCAAATATAGAAACTGGTAATTCTCTTGTAAAAATGTTGGTTAATTTCATGGAAGCAACAGCTGGTGGCTTTATCACAGGCTCTGCTATTCCTGTAGTTATTACAAGTCGATCTGACAATATAGAATCGAGATTGTCATCAATAAGTAATGCTGTTTTGAGTATTCAATGATTAATTTAATGCTTTTTGCAAATCTAGGATAAGATCATCAACATTTTCTATTCCAACAGAAATTCTTACTAGATTATCAGGTACAGGAATATTTTTTTTAGATGAGTTCACATATGCATGAGTCATTAATGCTGGTGACTCAATTAAACTTTCCACACCACCTAGACTTTCTGCAATGGTAAATATTTTAAGTTTTTTCATAAAACTTCTAATTTCTGATAATGATCCTTTGTGAATAAAAGAAATCATGCCACCAAAACCATCCATTTGTTTAATAGCAATTTTATTTTGAGGATGATTTTTAAGGCCTGGGTAGATAACAGATTTTATTTTTTTATGGCCTTTTAAAAATCTTGCAATTTTAAGTCCATTATCATTATGCCGCTTCATGCGTATACCAAGAGTTTTAATACCTCTTAAAATTAGAAAACAGTCAAAGGGACTTGGTACTGCACCAACTGAGTTTTGAATGAAAGATAGTTTATTTTGTAAAGACTTATTATTGCCAACAATTAAAGCGCCACCAATAACATCAGAGTGACCATTTATATATTTAGTTGTAGAGTGATTAACGATATCGATACCAAATTCGAGAGGTCTTTGATTGTGTGGAGTTGCAAATGTATTGTCACAGACAGTTAAAATCTTATTCTTTTTTGCAACGCTAGCTATCCTCTTTAGATCTGTTACTTTTAAAAGTGGGTTCGTAGGAGTTTCTATCCAAATTAGTTTTGTTTTCTTCGTGATATATTTTTTTATACTTTCAGTATTAAAGTCTATGTATGTTACATTAAGTCCCGCTGATTTGGCTTTAATTTCGTTAAGAAGACGAAAGGTTCCACCATATAAATCATTAAAAGCAATGATATGATCACCTGGCTTTAATAAGTCTAAAACAGCTGACTGTGCTGAGAGGCCTGATGCAAAAGCAAAGCCTTTTGACCCATTCTCTAATTTACTGAGAGCATCTTCTAAAACCTCACGAGTTGGGTTTTGTGACCTTCCGTATTCGTATCCAAGGTTTTCGCCAGGACTAGAATTTGCATAAGTGGATGTGGCGTATATTGGAGTCATTACCGCTCCTGTAAGCTTGTCAGGTTTAATTCCACCATGAACAGCAACAGTATCAATATTTTGCTTTTGTTTTAAATTAGATTTTTTTCTTTTAGCCATGATTCATTATACGCTGTATTTAAATATTTTTCACCATTATCACAAATAAAGGTGAGCACGTTCTTTTCATTTGTTTGTTCTTTACAGTATTTTATTGCTGCTGAAATTAAAGTTCCCGAGGAGGATCCACCTAAAATTCCCTCTGTAGCAGCTAATTTTCTAATGGTATCAAATGCCTCTTTATTGGAAACAGAATAGGCTTTTTTAATATATTTAAGTTCAAGTGTTTCTGGAATAAAGTCTTCACCAATTCCTTCTACTAGCCATGAATAGTCTGCTTGCATTATTTGATTTTTCTCAACAGCATCTTTTACAATAGACCCCTCAGGGTCAGCAAGAACCATTTCTGTTTTAGGTGAATGTTCAGAGAAGTATTTGCCGATACCACTAATTGTTCCACCTGTTCCCACACCGCATACAATAGCATCAACCTTGCCGTTCATTTGATTGAATATTTCAGGGGCAGTTGAAAGTTCATGTGCTTTTGGATTATCCATATTTGTAAATTGACTAGCAAAAAAAGAATTTGGTGTTTCACTCGCTATCTTTTTAGCAACATTTACATAATGCTCAGGATGATCTGGTCCAACATCTGATCTTGTTGTTACTACATTAGCACCAACAGCTTTTAAGTGAAAAATTTTATTTTCATTCATTTTATCGAGAATAACAACAGTAGCTTTATATCCTTTAATTCTGGCAATTAATGCCAGACCTAGGGCCGTATTGCCGGCAGAAGCTTCAATAATTGTTGAATCCTTATTTAATAAGCCATCTTTTTCAGCATTATTAATAATGTTTAGCGCAACTCTATCTTTTATTGAATATCCAGGATTCATATTTTCTAATTTTAAAAAAAGGTTACATTTTCCAGTATCAATTCTTTTAACTTGAATTATTGGAGTATTGCCGATTAAATCTATTAATTCTTTTTGCCGATTCATGACTAAAACTTTAAAAATATATTTTTTTAAAAAATCTCTAATATTTATTATTATTCTCTCATTAATTACATTTAATCCAATATTTACGCAAGCAAATGAAAATATTCCATTTGATGAATGGTTAGAAAATATTGAGATGCTTGCGATTAATAAGGGTATTAGGAGCGAAACAATCAAAAAATCACTATCTGGGGTAGAACCCAATAATAGAGTTATTGAACTAGATCGAAAACAACCAGAATTTACACTAACTTTGAAAACGTATCTAAATAATGCAACTCCAAAATCTAGAGTTAAAAAGGGCAAAAACTTATATCAAGAACATCAAAAATTATTCGAAAAAATTTATGAAGTGTATAAGGTTCAGCCAAGATTTATAATTGCATTGTGGGGCATTGAGACTAATTTTGGCATGTATACCGGATCATTTAATGTAATTCGATCACTTGCAACTCTAAGCCATGACCTAAGAAGAAGAGATTTTTTTACCAATGAAATGATGAATGCCCTTACAATTATTGATCAAGGCCATATTGAACCAGATGCAATGATGGGTTCATGGGCTGGAGCAATGGGCCAAAATCAATTTATGCCATCTAGTTTTTTAAATTATGCGACTGATTTCAATCAAGATGGAAAAAAAGATATTTGGAATACATTACCTGATGTATTCGCTTCATCTTCAAATTATCTCAACAAATCTGGATGGGATCATAATCAAACATGGGGCAGGGAAGTAAAAGTATCACAAAAAATTAATGAAGATTTGATTACTATTTCAGCAAGAAAAATTGTCGTCAACAAAAAAATTAGTGAATGGTCAAAACTAGGTGTCACTAATATAGATGGATCAAAATTACCCGAAGTTAATATTGATGCATATTTAGTCTATCCTGAAGGTGAAGAAGGAAGAAAATATATTGTCTATGAAAACTTTAAAACAATTATGAAATGGAATCGTTCATTATTCTTTGGAATTGCTGTTGGAACTCTATCTGACATGATTGAGTATTTTTAGTGAAAAGTTTTTCAATACTACTTCTATTATTATTTTTAAGTGCTTGTTCAGCCGTTAATGTTGCAAATATTATAAAAGATGAATTAACAAAATCTTCTCATGTTATTTCTAACTCATTACTCATTGAGCCACCTTATGAAATTAATGGAAAATGGTTTTATCCAAAAAACTATAAATCGTTTAATCAGATAGGAGTTGCATCAAAGGTACAAAATTTAGAAATAGGATCCAAAACCACAAATGGTGAAAGATATCATCCGGATATTCTTTCTGGTGCACACGCATCTTTACCTCTTCCATCAATGGTTTTAGTAACAAATGTTGAGAATGGGTACACAGTTAATGTTAGAATTAACCAACGGGGTGGTTATTCAAATATAAACACAATTGAATTATCTCCAGCAGTATTTGATTTATTAGAAATGGATAGCTCTGTAGGTATAGTTGAAATAAACCTGATAAGTCAGAACGAAACCTTTGTTTTAAAAGAGGCTAAAACGTATAACGCTGAAAAAAAAGTTGAAAAAGCTCCAGTTTCAAGTGTTTCCATTGAAACAATTGATATTATTGAAAATGATGGAGATGATGACGATAAGCCTCAATCAAACGAAAAAGTTAATGAGTTAGTGATTAGAGAGGTTTATAATGGTGAAATATATTTAAATATTGCTAAGTTTTCGTTTAAAAAAAGTGCTTTATCTTTTAAAGATGATCTCAAAAGTGATGCAAAATTAGATATTTTTGAAACCTTTGAGGATAACAAAAAATATTTTAACGTTGTCCTTGGACCCTTTGATGATGTAAATACATTATACGATATGCATAAAAATGACACATTTAGTTCTTATGAAGACTTATTTCTTATTATTCTATAAATCACATATGACCAAAATTTTATCATTAGTTTTTCTCTTTTTGTTAAACAGTGTTAATTTTTCATACTCTTCATTTGTTGATACTGAAGCGGAAACAGCTGTTGTAATAGATGCTGATACTGGTCAGATTCTTTTTGAAAAAAATAAAAATATTAAAACATACCCAGCGTCGATGACAAAAATAATGACTGTTTTAATTATTTTTGAAAAACTTAAAAACGGTACATTGCAATTAGATGATAAATTTACTGTAAGTGAAAAAGCATGGAAAGAACGAGAAGGGTCATCTATGTTTGTTGAAGTTGGAAAGGAAATTAGAGTTGAAGACTTACTTAGAGGTATAATTGTTCAATCTGGAAATGATGCGTGCATTGTAGTAGCTGAAGAGATCGCTGGATCTGAAGAGGCTTTCGCTATAATAATGAATGATCAAGCCAATAAAATAGGCCTACAAAATACTAATTTCACAAATTCAACTGGTTTTTTTGATGAAGACAATTACTCAACTGTTTATGACATCGCGTTATTATCACAATATTTAATTAATAACTTTCCTGAATATTATCACCTTTTTGCTGAAACAGAGTTTGAGTGGTCAGGAATTAAACAAAGCAACAGAAATCCATTACTTTTTAAAGAAATGGGCGCTGATGGTCTTAAAACTGGATATTTATCTGCATCTGGATATGCTTTAGCGGCTTCAGCAATACAAGGTAACAGAAGACTCATTTCTGTTGCTAATGGTTTTTCATCAGTTAAAACAAGGTCGCAAGGGTCATCAAGGCTTCTTACATGGGCATTTAGAGAGTATACAAATATTAATTTAGGAAAATCTGATGAAGTCTATTCTGAAATAGAGATTCCTCATGCTAAGAAAATGGTTCAAGTAAAACCATCAAAAGATATAATTATTACTGTATCTAAAGCAAAAAAAGACCAAATAAAGCAAAGTATTATTGTTAAACCTGATACAGCGGCACCCATTAAAGCAGACTCGACTGTAGCGTCATTAGAAATAACGATTGGTGAAAATGAAAGAGTTTATTTTGATCTTAAGACAGTTAATGATGTTGAAAAAAAAGGGATTTTTCGAAGTTTTTTTTCTTATATATCTAATTTATTTACTAGCTTATTTTCAATAATCTTCTCATAATTTTAGTGTGCTTAATAAAAAGTTTATTACATTCGAGGGTGGGGAAGGTTCAGGAAAGACTACTCAAATAAAAATTTTAAAAAGAAAACTAATTAAATATGGCGATGTAATTACAACAAGAGAGCCCGGTGGTTCACCTAATGCAGAAGTGATTAGAAAACTATTAGTTAAAGGTGATAAAGATAGATGGTCAAATATTTCAGAACTTTTATTAATTAATGCCGCTAGAAGAGATCATCTAGAAAATACTATTTTAGAAGCTCTAAAGAATGGTAAGTTTGTATTGTGTGATCGATTTTTCGATTCAACAGTAGTTTATCAAGGTTATGGTAAGGGATTAGATATTAAAATGATTAATCATTTGGATAAATTAGTCACAAATAGATTAAGACCCAAAATTACATTTTTATTAAATATCAAACCTGAAGTTGGAATCGCAAGATCTAGAAGAATATCAAATAAAGAACTTAGATATGAAAACATGCCAATTAATTATCATAAAAAAATAAATTCTTCATTTTTAAAAATTGCAAAAGAAAACGCCAAAAGATTTGTAGTTATTGATGCATCTAAAGATAAAGATCAAATAAGTGATTTGATATGGAATACAGTAAAAAAAAGGTTACTTTCTTGAATTAAATGAAAATTTTAGGGAATCAAAATAAAATTAATCTAATAAAAAAACTTATAACTAAAAACCAATTTCCAAATTCATTAATTTTAATTGGTCAGAAAGGTATAGGTAAATCTTTAATTGCAAAAAATATTGCGCTTTGTCTGACTGATAAAATCTCTCTTAATGAATTAGAAATTATAAACCATAAATCAAACCAAAATATTCTTGTAATAAATAAAGATCTCAGAGATGAAAAAAAACAAAACAAACAACTTATATATAGAGACGACACAGCTCATATAAATGAATTTTTTAAGACTAAAAATGAAGTAAATTTAAAAAGAGTATGTATTATTGACTCGATTGATGATTTATCAATAGATGCTATTAATTCTCTTTTAAAAATTATTGAAGAACCAAAAATTAATAATCATTTTATTTTGATATCACATGATAATAAAAAATTATTACCAACAATTATTTCTAGGTCATTTACAGTGAAACTTAATAACTTTAAAAAAAATGACTACACTTCTATAATAAATGAAATAGATGACCTAAAAACAACTGATCACTCATACTTGTATGAGCTTACTCGAGGGTCGATTCATATATCAAGAAACTTTATCTATAACGATTTCAGAGATATTGATGGTCATTTAGAGAAAGTTTTAGATGTTAAGGAAAATATAAAATCAAATACTGCATATCATTACATTAATTTCTTAAATGATAAAGGAGGAGAGAAAGATCTAATTGTTTCTTTTTTTGATTATTTAATACTTAAAAATTCACTTTTTATTAAAAAAAGAATTAATAATTTAAGAGCTGCTAAAATAAATCACTTTATTAATGTTATTGATGAATTAAAAAAGCTAAAGGAAAGATATATTACTTTTAATATATCTTATGAACATATACTAATACATTACTTTAATCGCTTAAAACAACAATGAGTCAAAAAAAAGAGTTTTTTACTACTCCAATTTATTATGTAAATGATGTTCCTCATATAGGACATGCTTATACTTCAATTGCCGTTGATTTTCTTGCTAGATTCAGTCGATTAAATGGTAATGAAGTTAGGTTTTTAACTGGAACAGATGAACATGGACTTAAAATTCAAAAAGCAGCTGAAATAGCGTCAATATCACCGATAGATCTATGTAATAAAAATTCAATAATTTTTAGAGAATTAACTAAAAAATTAAATTTATCAAATGATGATTTTATTAGAACAACAGAAACTCGTCATAAAAGTGGAGCATCACATTTATGGAAACTATTATTTGAAAATGGAGATATTTATTTGGATGAATATACTGGATGGTATTCAGTTAATGATGAAACTTTTTACAATGAAAAAGATTTAATTAAGCAAGAAAATGGTTCCTTCAAAACAATAACAGGTGGTCCAGTTGAATGGATAAAAGAAGAATCTTATTTTTTTAAGTTATCAAAATATCAAGAAAGGTTACTTGATTATTATGATAAGCACCCTGACTTTATATTGCCTGAGACTAAAAGAAATGAGGTAATTAATTTTGTTAAAGGTGGTTTAAGAGACCTATCTGTATCAAGAACATCCTTTAATTGGGGCATAAGTGTACCCAATGATCCAAATCATATTATGTATGTATGGCTTGATGCTCTAACCAGCTATCCTAATTCAATTAATTTTTTGACAGATAATCAAGATGAAATGAGTTCATTTTGGTCTAATGCAACTCATATTGTAGGAAAAGATATTCTTAGACATCATGCTGTATATTGGCCTGCTTTTTTAATTGCTGCAAAACTTGAATTACCAAAAAGAATATATGCACATGGATGGTGGACTAATGAAGGTAATAAAATATCAAAATCATTAGGTAATGTAATAGACCCTGTATTAATTATAAATGAATATGGCCTTGATCAATTCAGATATTTTGTTTTAAGAGAGGTACCATTTGGAAATGATGGCGATTTCTCAATTAAAGCTCTAAAAAACAGAATCAATTCTGACTTAGCAAATGACTTAGGCAATCTATGTCAGAGATCACTTACTATGATTGAAAAAAGTTTTGACTCAATTATTCCAAGTCCATCTAATTTAACAGATGATAATATTGATTTAATAAAGAATTTTAACCACAGATTAGAACATCTAATTGATAAGATTAGCGTGCAAGATATTACGGGCTACATCAAGAATGTATGGGAGCTAATTTCATTATCAAATAAATTTTTTAATGACAGTAAACCATGGGAACTTAAAAAGAATAATGAAAATGAGTATAAAAACGTCTTATACGTTACAGCAAACTTAATAAAACAAATTGGAATTTTGATTAATCCTATAATGCCTGAAACATCAGAAAAGATTTTATATATGTTAAATATCAATGATATTAATCAATTTCATCAAATAAATGATATTGATATATCAGGAATCAAATTAAATGAAATTACACCGTTATTTCCTAGAGTAGATAAATGATAGTCGATAGCCATTGCCACCTTTCATATAAAAATAAACTTGAAAATATTGATGAAATAATTCACGCAGCCGATATTGCTGGTGTAAAAAAGTTTTTAAATATTTCTACTAATTTTAAAGACTTCGAAAATTTAATTAATATTTCAAAAAAATATACAAATATATACTTTACATTAGGTGTTCATCCACATGAAGCAGATCAAACAACTGAAGAGATTATTTATGAAATAAAGAGAAACGTGGATAATCCTAAGTTATTAGCTATTGGAGAAACTGGTTTAGATTTTTATTATAATCACTCTGATAAAAAAAATCAGATTCGTTCTCTAGAAATGCATATTGAACTTTCTCAAGAGACACAGCTTCCATTGGTAATACATATGAGAGATGCTGAGGAAGAAATACTAAGTATTTTTAAAAAAAAAATTATAAATAAAAATTTTACAGGTGTTATACATTGTTTTACCGGTTCTCAGAATTTTGCAAATAAAATGCTTGAATTAGATTTTTATATTTCAGCAAGTGGGATAATTACTTTTAAGAAATCTGAAGAATTAAGAAATATTTTTAAGACTATTCCTGATGATAGATTGTTAGTTGAAACTGACTCACCTTATTTATCTCCCGAGCCATTAAGAGGAAAAATAAATCAGCCATCACATATAATTCATACATTAAGAGTATTAGCTGATATAAGAAATGATGATTATGATAAATTATGCTTAAAGACAGCTAATAATTTTGATAATTTGTTTCATAAAAGGAAATAAATTTATGATAGTAAAAATACCTGTTTCTGTTGGTGAATTAATCGATAAGATTACTATCCTAGAGATTAAAAATAAAAAAATTAAAGACAAAAAAAAACTAATTAATATAAAATTAGAGCTTAAACTTCTTAACGATTTTGTTAAAAAAAAGAAACTTAATTCCAAGTTAATTAAAAATCTTAAGCTTAAGTTATTTAAAGTTAATCAAAACTTATGGCTTGTGGAAGATAAGCTCAGAGATCATGAATACAAAAATAAGTTCAATCAATCATTTATCACACTTGCAAGAAAAGTGTACTTTTTAAATGATCAAAGATCTGTAATTAAAAAAAATATAAATGAAAGCTTTGGATCTAAGATAGTAGAAGAAAAATCTTATAAACAATATAAACGTTAGTTAGAGTTCAATTATTTCAACATTTGGTAGAGCAAATATTAATTTTTTTCCTTTAAATTTATCATTATTTAGGAAAAAATTTTTAAAATGCCATGGTATTACAAGCAGATATTCATATTTATCAATTACATCGTTTTCTTTTATTATTGGTATATTTGAACCTGGTGTAAAACATCCAACTTTCTCCTCATTTACTTCACCGATACATTCTATCATTGATCTGTCTATATCACAGTATTGAAGCATTACATTTCCTTTTGTGGAAGCACCTATACCAGCAATTGAATAACCTCTGTTTTTAAGATCTGATAATATTTCATTTATCTGAATTTTTGTTTTGTCAATATTTTGTTTAAAGTTTTCAAATGTACCAATATCATTTAAGAACTCTTCTTTTTTTATAAGTGAATTAAGATTTTGAAATTCAATAAAATCACTATTTTTATGGGAAATAGTGAGAGAAAAACTTCCACCATTAATATCATTAAATTCTACATCAATAATTTTAAGATCAAGAGCATCAGTCATTTTTTTAATATCATTTAAAGCATAATATTCATAATGCTCATGACATACTGTATCATATGAGTTCGTTTCAAGCATAAATGGCAAGTAGCTTTGTTCTACAATCCAAACTCCATTTGAGTCTAATATAGATTTAATTTCTTTCATAAAGTCAAAAGGTTTTGGTAAGTCATAAAACATTGATAATGAAATTATTACTTTTGCTTTTTTTGAATTATAAATTTTTTTAAATAGCTCTTCTGAGAAAAAATTAGAAATTACAGAAATTTCCTTAGAATAATAACTAATAAAGTTCTTTGCAGTGGGGTCAATTCCAATCAACTCGAGATTGCTATTCTTAAAAAAATTTAGAGTAGTTCCGTCATTGCTGCCAATATCAAGAATAATATCATTATTATTAAGTGAAATTATTGATTTTATTTTTTCAGTTTTTTCTTCTAAGTGCTTAACCATACTGGCATTAAGACCTGATCTATAGCCATAATCTTCGCCATACATAATATCGCGATTAAAATTATATTTCATTTGAACAAGGCCGCACGAGTCTTTTCCAACACATTTAATAAGGGCTAGGGGGGCGCTAATTAGCTTTTGATTCTCTGATTTAGGAAAAATACCTGACAGATATTGATCGCCCAAGGACAATACTTCTAGAAGATCTGAGTTATTGCAAATTCTACAAAATTTTTGTTCGGTATAATTGACTTCGCTCACAATTATATATTTTTTTTAATTATTAAATTTATGTGTATATGATATTGTGTTTATTTAATACATAAATTTATGATCGCATTAATAATAGGGATTACAGGTCAAGACGGGGCGTACCTGAGTAAATATTTGCTTGAAAAGGGCTATAAGGTCTATGGAACCGCAAGAAGAAGCTCAACGGATAGTTATTTTCGGTTAGACTATTTAGGCATCAGTAAAGATGTTGAGATCATTGACTTTGATCTATTAGAATCATCAAACATTCAAAGGACAATAAAAAAGATAAAGCCCAATGAAGTATATAACCTTGGAGCACAAAGCTTCGTTCCAACATCCTTTGAATTGCCTATATTAACTACTGATATTAATGCTTTAGGCGTAGTAAGAATTCTTGATGCCATATTAAATATTGATAAGTCGATCAGGTTTTACCAAGCCTCTACATCTGAAATGTTTGGTAAAGTTACCTCAACACCCCAAAATGAATTAACAAGATTTTACCCTAGAAGCCCTTACGCCGTATCAAAAGTTTTCTCTCATTATATTACAATTAACTATCGTGAATCGTATGATTTATTTGCATGCTCGGGTATTTTATTCAACCATGAATCTCCTCTCAGAGGTGAAGAATTTGTTACAAAAAAAATTGCAAGGTCTATGGTAGAAATTAAAAATGGATTACGTGATCAAATGCTTATTGGAAATATTGATGTTAAACGTGACTGGGGATTCGCAGGTGACTATGTAGATGCAATGTGGAGAATGTTAAACTCTAAATCAGCGAAAGACTATGTGATTTCATCAGAAAAAACTCATTCAGTAAGAAATTTTATTGATAAAACCTGTGAAATTTTAGGCATAAAATGTGAATGGCGAGGAGAGGGTATTGATGCAAAACTTTTCAACACAGAGACAAACAAGATCATAGTAAAAGTGGATAAAACTTTTTTTAGACCTGCTGAAGTTGATTTATTGCTTGGCGATTCAACTCTTGCAAAAAAAGATCTTAACTGGAAACCAAAGGTTACATTTGATCAACTAATAGAAATGATGGTTAAATATGAGTCAGAAAAAATTTTATGATTTATAAAGATTTTTAATTATTATTAGCAACTCCTCAACACTATTTAAAATAACTTGTTCATTCACTGAGCTTTTTGGATAATATTTTTTTAAATATTCTTTTTTGTTTTTATGTATTAAATCAATGACAGGGACATCATTTATACTGGAAAAATGTGTAAGGCTCCCATGATTAGTGATAACTAAAGACGCATTTAATGAAAGTAGTATTAATTTTTCTATATCAAGGTCTTTAAATATTGCCACATTCTTCATTTTATCGCTTGATGTCAAAGAAATATTAAAATCTGTATTCTTATTTTTTTTATATAAATATTTCTTATAAATAAAGTCACTATGCGAGTTTTCACTAGCTCCCTCAGAAATAATAATTTTTACGTTTAAAGATTTTATAATCTTATCAATTAAATTATCTAAATCATGAGGTGACCAATTGGTATTAGACCATTTTTCATCAATATGGAGGAGTATAAAATCTGATGTATTATTTATTTCATTTAAGGATTTTATGAGAATATTATTTAAATTTTCATCAATTGTTTTGACATATTTTTTATCTTTTTGTGCTATAGAAAGATTCTTATTGAATATTTTTTGGTAAGCTTTTTTAAATAAGTCCAAATAAAAATCAGACCAGTGATCGACATAGATATTTTTAAAATTATCTCTTTGATCTATTACTACATAATCATCGAGAAGATAATTAGTGATAAATTTGAACGGTCTATATCTTTTTTTGAAGTAATTTGATGAATTTATTGTTACAAGTCCAAAATTATTTTTACAAAAGATTTTTGATATCAAATAACTCTGCAATTTCTGTCTGTATATTAATGAAACAGATGGATTAAATTTATGTATTTTTCTAACTAAATAATAGAGAGAGTAGGCTCTTCCAAAACGCTTATTTTGATCAATATTATAAGTGTCATCTACTAGATTTTCCCTCAATAATAACTCTGCATATGATTTGTTTCTACTAGATGAAATTAGTAAAATGTTACTTTTTTTATCGTATTTTTTAATAAGCTTTAAAACTGGAGTAATTAACAATAAATCTCCAACTCCATCATCTCTAAATATTAAATAATTGTTATATTTCATATATTTATCAAGTTTTTTTAACTAAGTACTTTCATTTAATTTATTATATTAATTATACTGTTTATATTATTGATTTTATTATATTATTATAATTTTACATAATATATATTATGCGAATTAATGATAATAACATATTTAAATATATATAAAAAAAGATCTTTTTATACATCCTACTCAGTGTCAATATTAATATTAATAAATATAAAACATGGAGTTAATTTATGAGTGAATTTGAAGCCTTAAACCTTATGTATCTTGGGTTTACATTTAATGCACTATACACACTTGGATTCGTACTATTTACATGGCTTGGGTTTAGAATGGCGAGGAATATCTACGAAGATTCTTCAGCAACTATGCTTGGAAAAGTATTTACATCTATCTATTGCTTATTTGTTGCATTTTTCTTCATTCAGTCAAATATGATTGGCGGTGGCATTCTACAGTCATACACTGCAATTTTAGTTGAAATGGGCTCTTCTTCTGGCGAAAGATTGTCTTCATACGCTGATTCACCCACTATATTAGGTGGTCCTGTTCAGACAATATTTCATTTGTTCATATTGGTATTTCAGCTTGCTGTAGTTTGGACTAAAAAGAAATAAATATTAAGATTTGGAGGGGCACTGTGTCCCTCCTCTTCTGATGCAAGTTATATCGTCGACTTAGTAAGTTGTTAATTTACTTATACAAGTGAATCGGCCAATTATATTTTGTTTTTAAATTGCTTAGGTTTTCACCAAATAGACAATCAAGAAAATAATTTGTTACAACTTTTTCATTACAATATGTATGAAGCTTATTGTAACCAGCTTTGGCAATTTTTAGAGACTCATCTTTATTTTTTTTATAATGATTTATTTTTTCGAGAAGATCTTCAATTCCATCAAAGAATACCGCCTCTTTGTTATCATTTAAAAATTCATTAAATTGAGTATCTTTCTCAATAAATAGCATTAGTCCGTTACCTCCATATTGTGCAATTCTGTCTGATAAACAATATTTTAATTGCGGCTTTCTTTGTAAACAGAGACCCATATAACAAGAACTAATTTCATTGTTAAATTCTTCTGCCCAAACAGGGCTAATGTTGTTAAATCCAAAAAAGTTAGATTTTATGTTTATATTTGCAGCAATTATTTCTTTTGCAAAAATAACTCTTGGATCATTAATTTCTTTTTTTGTATTTTTTTTTCTTAATTTACCAGTACCTACTCCATGAGACAGTGCAAAAAAAATATCGTTCTTATGCTCAGAATTGTTGAAAATTTTTAAATTTTCAATCGTTGAATCAACAATATTAGGAAAAAAAGTAATGAAGTTACCTGATACACATTCAGATAATTTAATATCGGCAGTTGTTGAAAAGATACCATCGAGATATCTTGATCTTGTTTTTAATTTATGTTCAGTATTATCAAGCTTATAATTATCAACATTCCATTCAGCGATTTTGATATTCGGATTGATGCTCCTTATTTTTTCAAGTGTTTCTAGATGTATTCTATCTGCATGGCCTAACAGAACTATATCCGGGCAATAAATTTTGACAGTTTCAAGAATTGATGATTGAAGTTTTTTGTTATTATTAAACTTATTTAATAAGTCAGATCTGGATCTATCTCTTTCACTAAAATTGTATACATTATGACCATTTCTGATTAAACCGTTTGATATCTTATAACATTGATTCCAATATAGTCTGCCATTATGTTTATCTCCAAAGTTAGATATATGTAAAATTTTCATCTAAAAATCATTTAATACCTTAATAACATATTCCACTTCGTTTTTTTTCATTTCAGGAAAAATGGGAATAGACAATTGACTCTTAGAAATTTTTTCTGTTATAGGCAGATCATTTCTTTTATATCCTAAATTTCGATAAGGTTTTTGTAAGTGAGCAGGTATAGGATAATGAAAATTTGTCCCAATACCATTTGCATTTAAATATTTTTGAAGAATATTTCTCCTTTTGTAAAATAAACTAAATATATGATAAACATGATAATTATTTGAATTTTCCATCGTAATAGTAAATTTATTATTTTTAATTAATGTTTGGTAAGTTTTTGCAATTCTTCTTCTATCATTCGTCCAGTTTTTAATATGTTTAAGTTTTACATTTAATGTAGCGGCTTGGATTGAGTCCATCCTATAGTTATATGAAATTTCAGTGTGGTGGTATCTTTTTGGCTGAGACCAGTTTCTTAAGTTTTTTATTTTTTTGTCAAAACTTCTATTATTAGTTGTAATTGCCCCGCCTTCTCCACTTGCGCCTAAATTTTTTCCTGGATAAAAACTAAATGTTCCAATATCACCAATAGATCCAGCATTAACATTATTGAATTTTGCACCATGCGCTTGAGATGAGTCTTCTATAATTCTAAGCTTATATTTTTTTGCTATTTTTATGATTGAATTCATTTCCGCACATTGACCATAAAGATGAACAACTACTATAGCCTTAGTCCTATTATTTATTTTTTTTTCTATATTTCTATAATCCATTAATTGAGTATCTTCAAAAACATCTACAAAAACAGGTTTCGCACCTGTATAAGAAATTGACATTACCGTTGCAATAAATGTCATTGATACTGTAATTACTTCATCGCCAGCTCCTATTCCACATGCAAGAAGAGCTAAATGTAAAGCACTTGTTCCTGTGTTTACCGCCGTACAGTAATTTGTTCCTATAAAATTAGAAAAATTATTTTCAAATAATTCAACTTCAGGTCCAAGACTATATTGAGTGGATCTTAGAGAATTCAAAACATTTTTCTCTAAATCATGTTTTAAAACTTTATACTGCCGGTGAAGATCAAAGTATGGAACTTTCATATCTAAACTTTTACTGGCCTTCCATTATTTGACATAGATTTATCAGCAGCTTCGAGAATTTTAACCACGTCCATCCCATGTTCTCCTGTAGATCTGGATTTATATCTCTTGTTGTGTATCATTTTTTTAAATTCTAAAACAGCAGTTTTTAAAGCTTCGGTATTTTTTAGATTAGGAAGAAATGTATCACCAACTTTATATTCAACTAAATTTGAAGGTGAGTTTTCATTTTTTATAACATCCACTCCCTTGTTAAATACTTTAATCTTGTCACTTGGCTCAAGATCATTATAAAGAATCATTTTTTTTGATCCGCCTAATATAGTTTGCCTAATTTTAACAGGAGATAGCCAATTTACATTAATGTGAGCAACGAAATTATTATCGTACTTAATAGTTAAATATGCAGAAGTAACGGGTTTTGATTTAAAATGTTTGTGCCCGACGGCGGATACTATTTTAGGTTTTCTACTTTCAATAAAATTCAAAATTGCTAAATCATGAACTGCCAAGTCCCACATTACGTTAATATCATTTTGTATAAGTCCAAGATTAATTCTCGTAGAATCATAATAAAGTAAATTTCCAAAATCTTTTTTGCTAGCAATATCTTTCATTTTGTTAACCGCAGATGTATATAAAAATGTATGATCAACAAATATGGTTAATGAATTCTTTTTAGCTATATTAATTAGACTTTGACATTTTATTGATGAGTCAGCCAAAGGTTTTTCAACAAAAATATTTTTCCCTGCTTCTAAACATTCTTTAGCTAAAGAGTAATGTGTTCTTACGGGCGTAGCGATTACTATAGCCCGTATATCACTATAATTTATAATTTTTTTATAATTATTAACTTTTAATGTATGTTCTTTACTTACAGAAATCTTATTAAGTACTTTTAAGTCACGGTCACAGATATATTTTACCAAAAAATCTTTGTTTGAATCAAAATTTCGATAAAGATTTGGGCCCCAATAACCCATACCAATTATTCCTATTTTAATCATAAATGTGCTCCTTATTGTCAATATCAGTTAAAATAAGATGATCGTCAAACAGTTTACTTTTAATTATTTCTTTGTTCTTAACTATTGGAATTTGATATGGAGGAAAGATAAGAGATCTAATTTGATTATGAATGACTTTTAGATCTCCTTCAGTGTTTATTTTTTCTTCTTTGTAATTGACTGATTTTCGTGAAAAGTAAGTTGCGTCTGAATTTTTTTGCACTGATGTTGAATAATCACCCAATATTATTTGATCAAATAAATTGATAAATAATTTAGACGCTGATGACATCAATTTAAAATAATTATCTTTTGAGGTATCATTAATGTCTATCTTATAGATTAATTGATCAATAATTCTACCAGTATCGATTCCATCATCAATTTCATGACATGTAACGCCAGATACAGTTTCTCCATTTTTAATCTGAAGATAGTTTGTATGACAGCCCCTATATTTTGGCAATAAGCTAAAATGAAAATTAAATAAATTTGTACTTAAAAATTTTTTTGTTTTAATTATCTTATCAAACTCAAGTGAAAAAAAATATAAATCTTTAATTTTATATAGATCATTCAAAGACATTATTGATATCTTGTTGTCATTAGCATATTTCATTAAGGATGGTTGCCAATCATCATTTCCATTATCATCAGAATTAATGCAAACAGATAAGTTATTTTTATCAATATCATTCCTAGAAATTAAATATGATAGAGCGTCAATAGAACATTGATTTTTTCCAGCTATACAATACATTTTTTTAATATTAAATTATAATATAATAAATAAATTAGTGAAAAAAAGAAATACATATACTCTTATAATCTTATTTGTTTTATTTCAAAGTGCATTCGTATATTCAGATGAATTTACTTTATCAGCTAAATTTGGGCCAATAAAAAAAATAATCTATAAATTTTCATATGAAATGGAAGTTGAAAATAATAATTATAATCTAGAATTTAAAATATCTTCACAAGATAACCTAGTAAAATTTATTACAAATGAAACTAGCGGCAAGGGATTTTCAAAAGGTAAAATAAATGAAAATGTCTTTATTCCAAAAAACTATCAATATATTGAAAAAAAAGAGAGCTCATTAAAAAAATATCTTATAGATTTCAATGATCCAAATAATATTAAGGGCATTCGTATTCCATCTTATGATAAATCCAAACTCACTCCTATTGACAAAGAAATGTTAGTCGGTGTTTTGGATCCCGTGTTAATATTTTATAAATTAGCAAATTTCCAAGATTTAAAAAACTGCAATAGCAATCTTAAAATTTATGATGCTAAAAGAAGACTTGATTTAATGGTCACAAAAATAAGTGAAAGTCAAAAAGGCTTTAAATGTCTAATGACTTCAAAAAAAATTGGTGGATACAAAATAAAAAATAAAATTGATCCGCTAGAGATACCTTATGAGATGATAATTGAGTTTAAATATATTGGAGATGTTTTAAGAATGACCTCTATAGAGGGCAAGAATAGTATGCTTAGTATGATCATTGAAAGAATTTGAATTAAATACTTTTTGCTATTTTCTTCTTTAATTCATCTAATCCATCTCCTGTTAAAGCACTGACATAGTTCGTTTTAATATTTGAATTTTTAAATACCTTATTTTGTAAATCAATCTTATTAAATACAGTGATCATATTATTAATTTTATTACTAGATACGCCTGTTTCTTGTAAAATTTTTTTTGTAGTATTTATTTTTGATTGAAAATTTATATCATTAATATCAACAACATTAATAATATGATCTGATTCATTTATCTCCTCTAAAGTTGCTTTAAAAGACTCTATTAGTTGAGTTGGAATATTATTTATAAATCCAACTGTATCAATCAATCCCACTGATAAATTGTTTTTAAGAAACACTCGACTTATTTTCGTATCTAATGTAGCAAATAATTTATTTGCACTTTCTTTTTTTTGTTTTGTAAGCTGGTTAAATAATTGGGTTTTGCCAGCATTTGTATAGCCAACAATAGCAAAAATTTTGAAATTATTTCTATTTCTTAACTTTCTTTGAATACTTCTTCTTTTTGATACATTTTTTAATCTTTTTTTTATTTTTTCTATTTTTTCTTGAATCAGCCTTCTGTCTAGTTCTATCTGAAGCTCCCCTGGTCCTCCAACAAAAGATGTGCCTCCCCTCTGTCTTTCTAAGTGAGTCCATGCGCGCACAAGTCTAGATTTTCTATAAATCATCTCTGCTAATTGAACTTGAAGTTTTCCTTCATTGGACAAAGCTCTTTTAGCAAAAATTTCAATTATTATTCCACTACGATCTACAACTTTTACTTTAAGAAAATTTTCCAAATTTCTTTGTTGATTTGGTGTTAAGGAAGAATTACAGATTAATAAATTTAGTTTTTTTAAATTTATTTCCTTCAATAAATCTTTAAGTGTCCCTTTTCCAATTAATGTTGATGCATTAATTTTTTTTATATTAATTGTTTTTTTTCCAAGAATATTAATATTCAGATTCAAACATAAGTTAACCATTTCACTCATCATTTCATTTGAATCTGAGCTATAGGAATTTGGCAATACTGGATTTATAATGAATGCTTCAGTATTTTTTTTTAAAGATCTGTTAATTTTAAGCTCTCCATATATGCAGCTCTAAAATCTTGAGCCTTAGGGCCCGGTAAACCCTTTCCAATTTTTATACTGTCGACTTGTACAACTGGCATTACGTGTTGCGTAGCGCTAGTAATAAAAGCTTCACTTGCTTTTCTTACATCACTTAAGTTAAACTTTGCTTCTTTATATTTAATTTTTCTCTTTTTTAGCCCTCTAATTAAAGTGGATCTTGTGATTCCATTTAAAATAGAATTTGAAACAGGTCTTGTTATTAACGTTTCATCGACATAGATCCAAGCATTACTTGAGCTACCCTCAGTGATAAAATTATCATCATCAATTAGCCATGACTCTTGGCAATCTTTTTCATAGGCAGATTGCTTCGCCAAAACAGGTGCAAGTAAGTTCAATGATTTAATGTCAACTCTTTTCCATCTTAAATCTTTTGTTGTTGATACTCTTATACCTCTTTCAAAAGAACCAGTGTACTGATCTAATGGTATATTTTTACCAATTATTACAAGTGAACTTTTAACATTTTCTGGAAATTTAAAATCTCTTGCAGCAACACCTCTGGATATTTGTAAATAAATTAAACCATTTGATATTAGATTTTGTTTTACAATATTTGAAATATGAAAAAAAATAGATTTCCTTGAGAATGGAAGTTTCATATTAAGCTCTTTTAGTGATCGTAAAAGTCTTTTCATATGAGCATCATAATCAGCTAGTTTATTATCAATTACTGCAAATACTTCATAAACACCATCTGCAAATTGATAACCTCTATCTTCAATATGAACTTTTGAATCTTCATATGGCAGATACTCACCATTTACAAAAACAACTCTACTCACTTTAATATGTCTCACTCACTTGAAATAATTCCTCAGCTTTACGAATAGATTTTAATAATGAAATAAAAACTACATCATCGTTTTCATGAATAATAGTATCTTTATCTGGAATAGATATTTTTCCTTCCCTACAAATTATTCCAATTCTTATTCCATCAGGTATAGATAAATCTTTTAACGGAACATTAATTAGCTTTGAATTTTTTAATGCTTGCGCATGAATTATTTCGCCTTGATTGTTGCTAATAGAATACACAGACTCAATTTTTCCTTTGTGGACATGTTTTAAAATTTGAGAAGCGGTAATCATTCTCGGATCAATAATCCTGTCAATTCCAAGAACTTCTTTTAAATTTGAATACTCAGAATTATTAATTAATATTAATGATTTACAATTGTTTCTTCTTGCAATAGCTGAAGTTATAATGTTGGTTTCATCATCATTTGTAAGTGCAAGCATCATGTCTGCTTCTGCAACATTAGCCTCATCAAGAATTGATTGATCTAAGCCATCACCTCTTAAGACAAGAGTTTTTTTTAAATGATCAGCAATAATAGCGGATCTCTCTTTTGATGATTCAATGATTGTGACTGATATATGTGAATTTATTTCTTCTAATTCTTTTGCTAAATTGAATCCTATATTGCCACCTCCAATAATAATTATTTTATTAATAGGATTCTCATCTATACCAAAGGCAGAAACTGCTCTATCTAAATGTGATCTGTCGGTTAATAAATAAACAGTGTCCTTTTCTAATAATTTATCACTTTTATCTGGAATAAATAATTTATCTTTTCTCTCTATACCTACTATTGTTGCTCTTAAATTTTTACTCTCAATTGTATCTTCTTGAAATAATTCATGTATATTTTTTAACTCTGTATCAATTAACGGACAATTTTCATTAATAACAATATTAATTAATTGAATTTTATCCTCTATAAAAGGGGCTACGTCATATGCTCCTGGTGATTGAATTTGTCGAGCAATAGATTTTGCAACCTCTAGTTCTGGACTAATAATTAAATCTATTGGCATATTATCGGCGTTATATAAATTTCGCCAAATAGGATTTAAAAAATCTTCAGATCTTATTCTTGCAATTTTTCTTGGAATTTTAAAAAATGTATGAGCCATTTGACAAGCCACCATATTAATTTCATCTTGAAGAGTAACTGCTATTAACATATCAGCTGATTCCGCTCCCGCCTCTTCTAAAACTGATGGATTAGAAGCTGATCCAATAATAGTTTTAAGATCAAATTTATCGCGTACATTGTCAATTAAATCATGAGATTGATCAATAACTGTAATATCATTGTTTTGATCAATAAGATTTCTTGCAATACTGGTGCCTACTTTTCCAGCTCCACAAATAATTACTTTCATTCTTTACTATCTATCGATATTCCTAGTTGTTTTAGTTTTCTGTGCAGTGCTGATCTTTCCATTCCAATGAATGAAGCTGTTTTTGAAATATTTCCATTAAATCTGTGGATTTGAGACTCTAAATAATTTTTTTCAAAGATCTTACGCGCATTTTTAAGGGGCATAGATATAACATTTTTAGAGTTAAATCCACTATCTATTTGATCTGAATTTTCAAGTGATTTTGCGCCAATAATATAATATCGTTCAATTATATTTCTTAATTCCCGAATATTTCCAGGCCATTCATAATTAACATAATTAGTACTAATATAGTCTATAAGTTCTGAAACTTTAGTGTCCGGACTTGGCGAATATATTTTTGAAAAATATTTTATTAAGTTTTCTATGTCATCTATTCTCTCAGATAAACTAGGGAGACTTATAGAGACTACGTTTAGCCTATGAAATAAATCCATTCTAAAATTACCTTCATCAACAAGTTTTTCTAGATTTTCTGTGGAGGAACACAGAAGCCTCACATCAATATTAACTGCGTTATTTGAACCTACACGATAAAATGAACTATCAGTAAGAACTCTTAATATCTTTGATTGAGTTTGAATCGGCATATCACCTATTTCATCAATAAAAAGAGTGCCGTTATTTGCCTTCTCAAAGAAGCCCTCTTTAATAACTTTAGAATTCTCTTCAAGGCCAAATAATTCTTCTTCAATCCCTTCAGGCTCCAATAAAGCTGAGTTAACAATAATAAAATTACCTTTTGAATATTTAGATTTATTATGTATCTCTTTAGCTACAAGATCTTTACCTGTTCCTGATTTACCATAGATTATTACCCTACTAGAAGTTGGTGAAACTTTTTCAATTAATTGTTTAACTTTAATAATATTAGTAGAGGTACCAATAAATTCATAGTCTTCAAGATTTTTTCTTTTTAAGGCTGTATTTTCATTTTTAACAAGAAATGTTTCAATAGATCTTTTAACAGTTAATAAAAGTCTCTCACTAGAAAAGGGTTTTTCAATAAATTCGTAAGCTCCATTCTTAATTGCATCAACAGCCATTTCAATATTTCCATGTCCAGAAATAATAATTACAGGTATTTCGGGTTTATCTTTTTTTATTTTTTTTAGTAATTGAATCCCATCTAAATCTGAATCGTTTAACCACACATCTAAAATTATTGTATCAAAAACATTTTTTTCTATTTGAACTAAAGCTTCTCTAGAATTTTTTGCTACAAAAGAAACATAGCCTTCATCACTGAGAATACCAGAAATAGATTCTCTAATATCTTTTTCATCATCAATAATTAATATATTTTTATTATTTCTCATATAAAGTCAGCGTAAATTCAGAGCATGCACCTATGCCATTATCGTTATTATATATACGAAAACTACCACCATGTTCAGATATAATTTTTTCAACAATACTTAGACCCAAGCCAGTTCCTATATTTTTATCTTTTGTTGTAAAATATGGTTTTAAAAGATCTTTTTCTTTATGCATTAAACCTATGCCATTATCTATAATTGTTATTTTAAGAAAATTGTTTTCAATGCTGGAAGAAATATTGATGGATCCACCAGTTGTGTTTTTAAATTTAGCTTCTATG
Organism: Candidatus Pelagibacteraceae bacterium; assembly: GCA_038103905.1. Taxonomy (GTDB): domain Bacteria; phylum Pseudomonadota; class Alphaproteobacteria; order Pelagibacterales; family AG-422-B15; genus CABYIR01. Next base: position 88,522 of record JAYNZW010000003.1, read on the forward strand.
GAGTGAATAGAGTTTATAATAAGGTTATTTAGTACCCTACTAATTTGAGATTCATCACAGCTAACATTATAATTAATCGAATTTAAATCTGAGTAAATATTAATCTTATCATTCTCAATTTTAAACAATGATATTGCATTATTTATAATATCTTTAATATTTCTCTGATACATTTGAGGTGCTGGCATTCTCGCAAAGTCGGAAAATTCGTCTACTAAATTTTTTATATCATCTACCTGCCTGTTTATAGTATCTATAGTTTCAACAAAATCTTCGTCACTTATGTCTATGCCCTTTTTTTTCTTATTTTTGAGACGGTCAATTGATAACTTAATAGGCGTTAATGGATTTTTGATTTCATGAGCAATTTTTCTTGCGACATCAGACCATGCTTCATGTTTTTCGCTTATTGCTAATTGTTTTCTCTGAGTAATTATATCATCTGACATTTTATTAAAAGACTCAGTGAGTCTATTTAGTTCGACAAAATCGTTAGTTTTATTCAATTTTGAATTATAATCACCTTTGCTTATATTATCTGTTGCTATAATAATTTTTGTTATTGGATCAACAATCTTTCGAGCAAAACCAATCCCAACAACAATTGAAATAAAAATCAAAATCATTGTAATGATTAAATATATCAAAATGAATATGATAGATAATTTTGATCTATTTTCTTCTAGGCGGTTAAAATCTTTCTGGGCAGATCGTGTATCATTTAATGCAGTCAGAACTCGATTATCCATTGGTCTTCCAACATACAAATATAAATCAAGGTACTTATCTAACTTAGTAATTGCATAAACTTTATTAAATTCTGTAGAAGTGAAAATTGCTAATTCACCTTTTGAAACTTTTTCAAGAGACTCAGTTGTAGGCTGATAATATATTTTTAGGGATCCCCTATTTTTGAATATTACATTTCCTTTTCCATCTATTAAAAAAGAATCAGGTAGATTTCTGACTAAAGATTGAGTAAAAAATAGTTTTTCAAAATTAAATTTATCTCTTAAATATAAATTTGATGCATTGTTAAGATCAGATGACATTGCATAAATATCACCTTTTATTGTTTTCTTATGCTCTTCTAAATATCCTTCCGCTACATAAACAGAATTATTTATAATATTTTGAATTCTATCATTAAACCAATCATTTACGCCAAAGTTTATAAGTAACAATGCTAGTGAACCGACAATTACAGCTGGTGTTATAGCTATGCCTATAAAATAAAGGCTAAATCTATTATTAAATGTCGTAATATTTTTCTTTCTCACTCTCATGATAAAAGGCAACAATTGAGATAAGAAAAAATAAAGCAAAAAAATTAAAAAGAATACTGCAGCTCCTATAAAATAATTGTCATAGTTAGAATTTGGAGATGTATTAATTCTCTGATTAATTAATAAAATAAAAGAAAATACAATAAATATGATAGTTAAAAAAAATAATACTATATAGTTTTTATTGATTAGATTTTGTTTAAAAAGTCTGTTAATCATTTGTTCACTTAAATACAAATATTTATAATACTCTTTATATTAAAATATTAAATGCAAACATACTGTATAATTTTGGCCGCTGGAAACAGCATGAGATATGATAAAAACTCAGATAAGTTATTCTCACGAATATACGGCTCTCCACTTATATCTTTTACATTAATGAATATTTTAAAGGTTTTCTCAAAAGACAAAATATTTATTGTAATAAATAAGAATATTTCTTCTCACAAGCGTCTTTATTTAAAAACATTTACTAATAACGAATTAATTTTAGGTGGGGCGACAAGATTCAAAAGCTTAAAAAATGCGATTAAAAAATTAAAAACAGATGCAAACATTTTAATTCATGATGCAGCAAGACCTAATATCGAGAAATCGATTTTAGCAAAAGTAAAAAGTGAGATTGAAAAGAAAAATAATGAATTAGTTGTTCTTTATAACCCAATAAAAGACTCACTTAAATTAAAAAAAAGAAAAAATAAATATATTTCTGTAAAAAGATCTGATTATATTAGCAGCCAAACACCTCAAGCATTTAAATTAGATAGTATAAGCAGAAAAATAATTAATAATACTTATGATAATGTTGCGGATGAATTAGAAATATTTGAAAAGTCAAATTTAAAAATAAAATATATTGAAGGGTCTGATGCTAATATAAAAATTACAAATAAAAGTGATCTGAAATTAATAAAAAAATTAATTGGTCATTCAATTAAAATTGGCAATGCATTTGATATACATAAGGTAAAAAAAGGCGATTGTTTAAATTTAGGTGGTGTTAAATTTAAATCTAAATATTCTTTAGTGGGCCACTCTGATGGAGATGTAGTAATTCATTCAATTATTGATGTTATCTTAGGTGCTCTTTCTAAAAAAGATATTGGTTACTACTTTCCATCATCAAATGAAAAATTAAAAAATATCAATTCAGTAATTTTATTACAAAGAATTTATAAAAAATTTAACCTTCAAAATATCCTTATCTTAAACTTAGATATAACGATAATTTCTGAAATTATAAGATTAGAGAAATATAAAATAAAAATTAGAAATAATATTAGTAAATTATTAAAATGCCCTAAGTCAAAAATTAATATAAAGGCTAAATCCTCAGACAAAATTGGAATCATTGGAAAATCAAAAGGAATTGCTTGTATGGCAAGCATATTAATTTATGAATAATAAGCTAAAAACATTTTCAAAATTCATAGTATCTTTGTCATATATAGGTTTCTTTCCAGTTGCACCTGGAACAATAGCCTCTTTAGCAACGGTTTTCCTATGGATAATTTTTGTAAAATTAAATATAGAATTATATTTTTTTATATTAGTAATATTGGCGCTTATAACATCATTTCATTTGATCGATCTTTACCTGATTGACAAAAATAAAAAAGACCCAAAAGAAATTGTAATTGATGAATTTGTTGGGCAATCAATACCCTTATTATTAGTTCCAATTACTTATGATATTATATCTCTTTTTTTAATTTTTATTTTTTTCCGCTTTTTTGATATTTTTAAAATTTATCCAATCAATTTATTTGATAATATGAGTGGGTCAAAGGGAGTAATGCTTGATGATATTATGGCAGGTATTTATACAACTATTATCGTCATCATGATTGAAATATTTATTTTATGAATATTAAGGAAATTAAAAAGTTACAAAAACTATGTGAAAATAAAGGTATCAAAATATCTTTAGCTGAATCATGTACTGGTGGACTTATTTCATCATCTCTTACATCGATTGCAGGCTCATCAAATTTTTTTGATTCTGGAATAGTTTCATATTCAAACAAGGCAAAGATTGAGTTACTAGGTATCGATAAAAAATTAATTTCTAAATATGGTGCAGTTAGCAAAGAAGTTGCATTATCAATGTCAAAAAATCTTTATAGAATAACTAAATCAAATATTTGTGTATCAGTTACTGGAATTGCTGGTCCTTCAGGAGGCACCAAACAGAAGCCTGTTGGAACAGTTTATTTTTCAATTTATCATGATTTTGAAAGTAAAATTAATATTATCAATTATAAAAAATTTTTTAAATTTAAAAGCCGTAATACAATTCAAAAAAAATGTAATGACTTTGTAATAAAGAATCTTATTGAACTTATTGATTAGGATAAATCTCGGAGGCTCTATTTTTAAAAGACTCAACCATTTTCTTAAATGCTACATCAAAAAATTCATTCATAAGTAAATTAAAAATATTTGAAGAAAGTTCAAAATCGATAAAAAAAGATATCTTGCTTTGATTGTCAGATATTTCATTAAATTTCCATTCGTTTATAAGATGTTTAAATGGGCCTTCTACATGTGTCACCTTTATGAAATCTTTATTTTTTGATAACTTTACTTCACTTCTATATGTATAAGATAATGATTTATATCCTATATCCAGATCAGCAATTACAATGTTATCTCCATCATTATTTTCATTAATGCTTACTATATTGGACTTATCACACCATGGTAAAAAGTCTTCGTAAGAGTTTATATCAGCAACTAAATTAAACATTTGCTCTTTAGAGAAATTAATAATCTGCTCTTCTGTTTGTATAGGCATTTAATTAAAATTTTTTAATTTTTTAAAATCGTCATCTGCATGAAATGAACTTCGTGTGAAAGGAGATGAAGAGACAATTTTAAAACCTTTGTTTACTGCTATATTTTTTAAATGATCAAAATATGAAGGATGATGATACTCTATTACAGGATAATGGTTTTTAGATGGCCTCAGATACTGTCCAATAGTTAAAAAATCAACACCAGCTCTTATTAGATCATCCATCAAATTGATTACTTCTGATTCACTCTCTCCTAAGCCGATCATTATACCAGACTTTGTAAACACTTTATTTAATGATTTAAGTTTAAATAATTTAAGAAGTTCTAATGAATTATTATAATTTGCGCCAGGTCTTACTGTTTCATATAAATTTTGAACAGTTTCTAAATTATGGTTAAAAACATCAACATTACATTTAATTAATTCATTAATTGCATTTTTTTTATTATTAAAATCAGGAGTTAAAATTTCAATACTTGTTAGGTGATTCAGCTCTCTTACTTTTGAAATAGTTTTGACAAAATGACTTGCCCCTCCATCATAAAGATCATCTCTGTCTACTGAAGTAATTACAACATGCTTAAGATTAAGAGCTTTTACAGCTTTTGCAACTCTCAGAGGTTCATATGGATCAACACTGTTTGGTTTTCCTGTTTGAATATTACAAAAACTACATGAACGTGTACAAATATCTCCCAAGATCATAAATGTAGCATGTTTTTTGTTCCAGCACTCAGATATATTAGGACATATCGCTTCTTCGCATACTGTTGTCAATCTATGATTGTCTATAATTGAAGCGGTCAAATTTAAGTTTTTTGCGAATGAGGAGACTTTTATCCACTCTGGTTTTTTAGGACTTTCGAGATTATTGAATTTTTTTCTAATTAAAGATTTAGATATTTGACGACTTGATGACACATCATCAAAAATATAATGATTTATAAATTATTCAAGGATCAGTTACTCAAAATAAAGTGTATATTCATTAATCTTGCCATAACCTAAAACAGATCGAACATGTTCATCAAGCAAGTCCTCATTATTATGATTTGACTTTATAGAATTAATTTTAATTTCTAATAAACCATTTTCAGATTGAATGCTTACAATTTGATTTTTTAAAGAGCTGATTTCATGATCAAGATACTTATGCGCTAAAAGGCCATTATTTCCATCAAAAATATTGATAAAAACATATAAAAATATGAATGGGACTATAAAAAATAGGTAATATTTCGCAATTACACCTTTATAGAGTACAAGATTTTTCATAAATACAGAGAATCATAATTATGATTCGTGTACAATTTTTAAAACATAGAAATGGTATAAAAATTTAAATTTGAGCTGTTTGGACTCTTTTTGTTCTTAAAAAGCTAAAAAAAGTCTAAAAATTAGAAAAATTTATTATCTTTCATGGTTACTCTATCATCAATCATCTCTTCAATTCTTAATAATTGATTATATTTTGATATTCGTTCTGAACGAGACATAGAACCTGTCTTAATTTGGCCCGCATTAGTACCGACTGCTAAATCCGCAATAAAAGTATCCTCGGTTTCTCCTGATCTATGTGAGATTATTACCTCAAAATTATTTGCTTTAGCATGCTCAATACATTCAAGGGTTTCTGTTAATGATCCTATTTGATTTAATTTGATTAAAATTGCATTAGCAGCCTTTTTACTTATACCTTTTTTTAACCTTTCTAAGTTGGTTGTAAATAAATCATCACCTACTATTTGAACTTTATCCCCTAATAAATGAGTAAGCTTTGACCATGATGACCAATCATCTTCACCAAATGGATCTTCAAGAGAAACGATTGGATATTTATCTACTAGCTTTGATAAGTACTTAATAAATTGATCAGTTGAAAATGGTTTATTTTCTGAGATAAGTTTATATTTACCATTTTTATAGAATTCTGATGCTGCAATATCTAGAGCAATACAAAAATCTTTTTTAAGTTTATAACCAGATTTATTGATTGCTTCAGAAATTAGCTTTAAAGCTTCTTCTTCAGATTTTAAGTTAGGAGAAAATCCCCCTTCGTCTCCTACTGAAGTACTAAACTTTTTTTTATCTAAAATAACTTTTAAACTATGAAATACTTCAGATGATTTACGTATTGCCTCACTAAACGTACTGTTATTTACGGGAACAATCATAAACTCTTGAAAAGAGAGATTGTTATTAGCATGAGCACCGCCATTAATAATATTAAGCATTGGTGTAGGCATTTTAAATTTTTTAGTACCTCCTAAGTATTTGAACAAAGGTATTTTTTGCGCATTTGATGCGGCAACAGCGCATGCTAAAGAAACACTTAATATTGAATTAGCGCCTATTCTTGATTTATTTTTCTTTCCATCAAGCTTTAATAATGTTTCATCTATTTTTATTTGATTTGAAACATCAAAGCCGGTAATTGAATCAAATATTTCACCATTAACGTTCGAAACTGCCTTAATTACAGATTTACCGTGATATTTATTACCCTTGTCCCTGAGTTCATATGCCTCATGAGCTCCAGTTGATGCACCAGATGGGACAGCAGCTCTGCCTATTACACCATTGTTTGTAAATACATCTGTTTCAATCGTTGGGTTTCCTCTGCTATCAAAGATTTGCCTAGAAATAATATTTTGAATTTTATCCATTATTATTATTATATTTCAATAATTTATTTAGTATTCTTTAACTATATTGTCAATTTCCAAAAGTTTCATAATTAAACTTTTTAAATCTTTTATATTAACCATGTTTGGTCCATCAGATGGAGCTTCATCAGGATTATCATGAGTTTCCATGAATACGCCCGCAATACCAGTCGAAACAGCCGCTTTTGCTAAAGTGGGTACAAACCTTCTATCCCCTCCACTTTTATCTCCTCTTCCACCAGGAGATTGAACCGAATGAGTAGCATCAAAAATAATTGGATACTTTAATTCTTCTTTCATAATATCTAACGATCTCATGTCTGAAATTAGGGTATTGTAGCCAAAGCTAGTACCACGTTCAGTAACTAAAATTTTTTGATTACCTGACTTTTCTATTTTTTTTACAACATTTTTCATATCCCAAGGTGCCAAAAATTGACCTTTTTTTACATTAATAATTATGTTTGTTTTTGCTGCGGCAATTAATAAATCTGTCTGTCGACATAAAAAAGCAGGTATCTGAAGGATATCTACATGTTTTGCCACAAGTTGACATTGTTCTTCTGTATGAACGTCTGTTAGTATTTTTATTTTATACTCACTTTTTAATTCCGAGAATATTTTTAATGATTCATCGATTCCAAGACCTCTTACCCCGTCAACACTAGTCCTATTTGCTTTATCAAATGATGTTTTATAAACAAAATTTAAATTAAGTTTAGAATTTATATCCAAAAGACTTTCTACCATTTTTTTTGCATGAGAATGAGATTCTAATACGCAAGGTCCAGCAATTAAGGAGAGCTTTTTATCATTTCCAAATACACCGTTATCTAATTGAATATTATTTTGCATATTTTATTTTTGATTGATCTACTGACGCTTTTATAAAAGATTTGAATAATGGGTGTGGATCAAATGGTTTTGACTTTAATTCTGGATGAAATTGAACTCCTATAAACCATGGATGATCATTAATTTCAACTATTTCTGGCAATAATCCATCTGGAGAATGTCCGGAAAAATCAACACCCTTTGAATTTAATTCTTTTTCATAGTTTTTATTTACCTCATAACGATGACGATGTCGTTCACTAATATTTTCTGAACCATAAACTTCGAAGGCTTTTGAATTTTTTTTCAAAATTGCTTGATACGCACCTAGCCTCATTGATCCACCCAAATCATCACTGGAAGATCTTTCTTCAACTGTATCGCCTTTTTTCCATTCAGTCATCAAACCAACAATAGAATTATTACAATTTCCAAATTCACTTGAGCTAGCATCCTTTATACCTAATAAATTTCTTGCCATTTCAATTACAGCTAATTGCATTCCAAAGCAAATTCCAAAGTATGGAATTTTATTTTCTCTTGCGTATTTAATTGCTAAGATTTTTCCTTCGGAACCTCTTTCACCAAATCCCCCTGGAACTAAAATTCCATCACAATTTTCCAAATTCTCAAGCAAGTTTGTCTCATTAATCTCCTCTGACTCTATCCATTTGAGAGACACTCTCACATTATTAAAAATACCTCCATGACTTAAAGCTTCATTTAGTGACTTATATGCATCAGCTAGACCTGTATATTTACCTACGACACCAATTGTTACTTCGCCTTCAGGTTCTAATATGCATTCAGCTATTTTTGACCACATTGCTAAATCAACATTGTTTTTATAGCCAAGTTTGAAATAATCTAAAACTTGTATATCTAGACCTTCATTTTTAAGATTTATTGGGACCTTATATATAGTATTTGCATTTAAAGCCTGAATTACATTTTTGGGCTCAACGTTGCAAAACAAACCAATTTTTTTTCTCTCGTCTTCAGGTATTTCTCTGTCAGCCCTGCATAAAAGAATATTGGGCTGAATACCTAAACTTCTTAATTCTTTTACTGAATGTTGAGTAGGTTTAGTTTTTAATTCGCCAGAACTTGAAATAAATGGAACTAATGTAACATGTATGAACATTGATGTTTCATAGCCATTATCATTTCTAAACTGTCTTATGGCTTCGATAAATGGAAGGCTTTCAATATCACCTATTGTACCCCCTATTTCACAAATTATAAAATCCTCGTCTGTAATATCATTTGAGATAAATTTTTTTATTTCATTTGTTACATGTGGAATAACTTGAACTGTTGCGCCAAGATATTCTCCTTTTCTTTCTTTGTTAATTATCTTTTGATAAACTCTCCCAGAAGTTATATTGTCTGACTGTTTAGAAGTTACGCCTGTAAAGCGCTCATAATGCCCTAAATCTAGATCTGTTTCAGCTCCGTCATCAGTAACAAAAACCTCTCCATGTTGATATGGACTCATTGTGCCTGGATCGACATTCAAATAAGGGTCCAGTTTTCTAATTCTTACTTTGTATCCATGATGCTGTAACAAAGAAGCGAGAGAAGCTGAAGCTAAACCTTTACCTAATGATGAAACCACGCCGCCAGTAACAAATATAAATCGCGCCATGGACCTATTTTATATTCTATTCTAATAGAAATATCAAAAGATATTAATCTAATTGCGGAAGCTCAGGTAAATCCTCAATATCTAGTTCAATTGACGGCTCTTCGTCGTCCATAATTGAAACATTATCAGACGATCTAATACTAACAATTGTCAAAGCTATACTCGTTATAATGAATAGTGAGGCGATTAAGGCGGTTGATCGCGTTAAAAGATCAGCACTACCTCTCGGTGACATTCCATCAGAACCACCACCAATACCTAAAGCCCCACCTTCGGCACGTTGAATTAAAACTATACCAATTAATAAAATGGCAAGTATAGCATGTATAATAAGAAGAATATTTTCCATATGAACCCTATATAGGATTTTGATTAAGAATCAATAATTTTACAAAATTCTCTTGCATCAAGTGATGCGCCTCCAACTAATGCTCCATCAACGTTTTTGAGAGATAGAATGTCATTTGCATTTTTTGAATTAACTGAGCCACCATACAATATAGACACTTTTTCAGAATTTTTTCCTACATATTTTTTTAATAAAGAACGAATATTTAAATGGATTTTTTCAATTTCGTTTGCAGTGGGAGTTAATCCTGTTCCAATGGCCCAAACAGGCTCATAAGCAATAATTATTTCATTGAATGAAAAATTTTTTGGCAGAGATTTCAATTGGCTTTGTAGTATTGTATTTCTTTTTTTAATTTCATTACGTTTTTCACCAATACAAAAAATTACTTTTAACTTATTATTTAAAGCATTTAAGATCTTCTCATTTAATTCATCAATACCCTCTTTTTGATACATTCTTCTTTCAGAATGACCAATTATAACAAACTTTGCTTTAACATCTTTAATCATAGATGAACTAATCTCACCTGTGTAAGCGCCATTTTCAAACCTATGAATATTTTGAGCTCCAAAAGTTAGGTTTACTGATTTGAGGGCTGAAAAAATACCGATTAGCGTAAAAGGTGGGCAAATAACCACTTTAGGCTTATTTCTTTTTTTCTTTGCTAAGTGTTTATTTATGCTTTTTAAAAGTGATACAGAGGCAGAATTTCCATTCATTTTCCAGTTTGCTATTACGTATTTTACTCTTTTCATTGAAAATTTATCCTTTATAAAAACTCTTTATAACATAGTTCAACACAAATTAATTATTTAAAATGCTAGATATTATAAGAAATTTAGTTGCATCAATTTTTGGTAAAATTCTTTTAGGTATTATGGTGCTAAGTTTTGCTTTATGGGGAGTTGGAGATTTATTGAACTCTGGAAACTCGCAACTTGCTGCCAAAGTAGAAGATGAAAAAATAACTCTCGATGAATTTTATTATGAATTTCAAAGATCAATTGATGATTTTAATAGAAAAATAGACAAAAGAATTTCATTAGCAGAAGCATATCAAGAAAATATACATACTCTTGTAGTAAATGAAATGGTTTACGATCATATGATAGAAGTATATTCCAAAAAAAATAATATTTTTGTAAACAATGATATTTTAAAAAAAATAATCAAATCAATGCCTCAATTTCAAAATGAGGATGGCTCTTTTAATAAGACTATTTATGAGTACTCAATACAAGATACTTTCCCTTCAGAGAAAGTTTTTTTAGATGAGGTAAGGAATCTATATTTAAGGGGACATCTGTTTGACTTATTTAATTCATCTATTACCCTTAACAAAAATATTCATAATCTCATCTTAAATTACGAAACAGAGACAAGAGATTTTGAGTATTTTACAATTAACAATATTCCGTTTGATAAACCCTCTTTAGATGAAAAAGAATTATTTGATTTTTATAACGATAATAAAAAAGATTTCAAAATATCAAGATCAGTAACACTTGACCTTCTGCAAATTAATTATAAAGACTTTGCAAATGAAATAGAAATTGATGAAACTATTCTAAAAGAAAATTATATAAATAATATATCATCTTACACAGATGAAGAAACAAGGAATATAGAATTCGCAAGATTTGAAAACTTATTAGATGCTAACAATTTCAGAGATATACTTTTAAAATCATCTACTGCGGACTTAACTAAGTATAATGATAAAAATAAAATATCATTTAATAAAATTGAAAATCTTAAGATTGGCGACTTTAATAAGAATCTATCAGATAAAATTTTTAATATGGCAGCCAATGAAATATCAGATGCTATAGATGCTGATGAGCTAGGGTTTTATGTTGTTAGGGTCAATTCAATTAAAGAAGAGCAAATAACTTCTTTTGAAGATGTATCAAATGAAATTAAAGATAAGTTGGTTCAAGATGAAGCGTATGAAATATTTGACGAAACAGTAAATCTAGCTGATGAGCTACTCATATCTGGCTACGATCTAGATGAAATTTCAGACGAAATTAATGTAAAAATCACAAGAAATATTAATTTTAATGAGATCTCAAAATCAATCGAAAGCACTGAATTCCTTGTCACTATAAATAGTGAAGAAATAGGCTATCAATCAGAAATCTTATTGAATGATGACAATGCAATAATTGTTAAAATAGTTAATGTTGTTGATGCCTATATACCTGATTTTGAAGATGTTGTTGAAGATATCGAATTAAGATTAATTAATTTGAAAAAAAACGAATTTTTAGGCGATATGCTATCTACCATCGCTCTAGAAATCAAACCTGATGGAGCTGATGGATTTTATAGATATGCAGATACGAATGGAGCTCAACTAAATAGAGTAAAATCTGTAAAAAGAAGCTTACCTTCTAATGAAATTGATCCAGAAACTCAGAGGGAATTATTTAAAATTGAAAAAAACAATATTCTGATGTTTGAAAATGATGGCAATTATGGAATATTACTTTTAACTAATATTGAAAAAGAAAATGAAGATGAAAAGTTTATTTCTCAAGTTAAAGAAAATATAGATAACAACTTTGAATCTTCTGTTTTGAAGATTCTCGAAAAAGAAATTATTGATAACATTGAATATCAAATCTTCACACAAAATATTAATAATATCTTCTAGTGATGATTTCACATTCAAAGGATCAATTTATTAAAGATCTTAATAAAAAAGAAAATTTTATCATCTTTAAAAGATTTTCAATTTCACAGATTGATCCAACACAATTTTTTATTGAATACACTAAGAATAAAAAATACGGCTTTTTATTTGAGTCTGTTGAAAGAGAAGTAATAAGAGGCAGATACACAATCTGTGGTCATACTCCACAAATTATTATTAAAGATAAAGATAAAGTATTAAATATAAGATCATATAAAATTAATAAAAAAATTAATAATAAAAATCCTCTAACTGGAATAAATGAATTAATCAAAAGTCTTAAATTTAATAATTCAAATAAATTACCCTCAATGTGCTCAGCTTTCTATGGGTATTTTGGCTATGTAGAGAACATTTCTATAAAGAAAAAAAAAGATGATCTAAAACTTCCTAACTCAATATTATTTCTACCAAAATTTATAATCGTTTTTGATAACAAAGAATTAAAAATTACGATTTCATCTCCTGTAATTTCAAGAGAGGCTAAGATAAGTGATTACGAGCTGATAAAAAAAGAATTTTCAAAAATAGAAAAAAATATCTTTAAAAAGATGCCCACAGAAAAAATTAATCTAAATTTAAGAAAAAAACTTCACCCTAAATCTAATATATCAAAAAGTAGATTTGTTGAAAATATCAAGAAAGCTAAAGAGTACATAAAAAATGGCGATATTTTTCAAGTTGTACTTGGACAAAGATTTAAAGTTCATTTTAAAAAAAAGGCTGTGTCTTTATATAAAATATTAAGGGTCACCAACCCCTCACCTTTTATGTTTTTCTTTAACTTTCCTTCATTTAATATTGTTGGATCAAGTCCTGAGATTCTTGTAAGAGTTCAAAATAGTAAAATTACAATTAGACCGATTGCTGGCACAAGACCAAGAGGAAAGAACAAACAAATTGATAAGAATTATGAAAAAGAGCTTCTTAATGATCAAAAAGAGCTTTCAGAACATCTAATGTTATTAGATTTAGGTAGAAATGATGTTGGAAAAGTTTCAAAAAAATCATCAGTAAAAGTGACCTCTAGTTTTTTTATAGAGCGCTACTCGCATGTAATGCATATCGTGTCAAATGTAGAGGGGTTTTTAAGAAATGGGATATCATCTATTCAGGCTCTTATGTCCGGTTTTCCAGCTGGAACAGTATCTGGAGCTCCAAAAATAAGAGCAATGCAAATCATTGACGAACTTGAACAAACAAAGCGTGGGGTTTATGCAGGAGGAATAGGATATTTATCTACAAATAATAATATGGACACGTGCATTGCATTAAGGACATGCGTTATTAAAAATCAAAAATTATATGTTCAATCAGGAGGGGGAATTGTTTACGATAGTAACCCTCAAGCTGAATATGAGGAATCTGTTAATAAAGCAAAAGCCATAATTAATGCTGCAGAAATTTCACTTGGAAATAATATATGATTTTAATTATAGATAATTACGACAGTTTTACGTTTAATCTTGTTCACTATGTTGAAGAGCATGGATACAAAACAAATGTATTCAGAAATGATGAAATTTCACTTAATAAGATAAAACAATTAAAGCCAAAAAAAATAATAATTTCACCTGGTCCATGCACACCTAATGAAGCTGGTATCTGTTTATCCTTAATTAAAAAATTTTATAAAGAGATACCCATATTAGGTGTTTGTCTTGGTCACCAATCAATTGGACAATCTTTTCAAGGAAAAATTGTTAAAGCTAAAAAAATAATGCATGGGAAAACTTCTATCATTAACAATTTGGGATCAAAAATTTTTAAGGGGTTACCAAAGACATTTACAGCAACTCGATATCACAGTCTCATTATTAAAAACAAAACTATTAGCAATGACTTTAAAATAATTGCAACAACTAAAGATAATAATGATGAAGTGATAATGGGCATAGAACATAAAAACTATCCTTGTTTCGGTGTTCAATTTCATCCTGAGAGTATTGCTTCTCATCCTTATGGTAAAAAAATTGTAAAAAACTTTTTGATAATTTAATGAATTCTATCTCTAAATATACGAGCCTGATTGAAGAACATGGACTCAATGAAGATGAAACTTCTGCTGCATTCGATATCATCATGGATGGAGGTTCAGAATTAAATGATTTAATTTCATTTTTAGAAACTTTAAATAAATATGGAATAAACCAGGACCATGTTTTGGGAGCGGTTAAAGTAATGAGAGACAAGATGGTGGCTGTGAATATTCCAGATGAATCAATTGATACATGCGGAACTGGAGGAGATGGAAAATTCTCCCTTAATATTTCAACTGCAGTTGCTTTTGTTTTATCTGCACTAGGCATACCTGTTGCTAAACACGGCAATAGATCTATTACTTCAAATTGTGGCTCCGCTGATGTTTTAAAGTCTTTAGGCATCAATATAGATATGGAAACAAACAAGATTTCAGAGTGTATTGAAAATACAGGTATCTGTTTCATGTTCGCCCCTAATCATCATCCTGCCATGAGACATGTTGCTGAAGCAAGGCAATCTCTTGGAAAAAAGGGTATAAAAACAATATTTAATATGTTGGGCCCCCTTTTAAATCCAGGAAATGTAAAGAAACAAATTATTGGTGTTTATAGCAACGATATACAAGAAATATACAAAGAGGTATTTAATCGAACCTTTGAAAAAGATGCTTTTATAATTTATGGGGCTGATGGAATGGATGAAATTTCAACAGAAGGTGAAAATAAAATTATTTTTAAAGATAAACTTTTTAACTTTGATCCCATTAGTCTTGATATAAAAAGACCTGTAGTCAATGAATTAATTGGAGAAGATCCAGATTTTAATGCATCAAGAATAATTGATATTTTTTCAGGCACTAAAGACTCTTTCTATCAAATTGTATCTATAAACGCTGCTTTTGGCTTAGTTTTAAATAATAGTTTAGAACTTAATAATGAAAATATTAAAAAGTGCTTATCAGATGTAGAAAAAGTAATAAACGATGGCTCAGCCCTAAGTAAAATTAAAAAATTAAAAGAATTTACAAACAAATAATGAATATTTTAGAAGAAATTTATAATTATAAACTTGATTTTGTTAATAAAGCTAAATCTAAAATTTCCTTAGATGAACTAATTGAACAGTCAAAGAAAATAGAAAAAAAAGATTTTCAATTCTCAAAAAAGCTTAGAAATAATAAAGGAATAAACATCATTGGTGAACTTAAGAAAGCAAGTCCCTCAGCAGGTAATATTGTAAATGATGAAATTGATTTAATAAATATTGCAAAAATGTATGATGATGCTGGTGTGTCTTGTTTCTCCATTTTGACTGATGAAAAATATTTTAATGGCAGCCTTCAAGACCTAATTGAACTAAGAAAAAATACAGCAACACCTATTTTGAGAAAAGAATTTATAGTTGATGAATATCAGGTCTATGAGTCATTTTTATCTGGCGCTGATTGCATACTTATTATTTTATCAATGATAGATTTAGATTTAGCAAAAAAAATAGAGAATGTTGCTATTTCTCTTGGCCTTGATTCAATAATTGAGGTTCACGATGAAAAAGAAATTAAAGAAGCTTTAAAATTTAATTCTAATTTAATAGGTATTAATAATAGAGATTTAAAAAACTTTACTGTCAACATCAATAACGCTGTAAACCTTGCTAATAGTATAACGACTAACAAAATACTTATTT
Source organism: Candidatus Pelagibacteraceae bacterium (assembly GCA_038103905.1). Taxonomy (GTDB): domain Bacteria; phylum Pseudomonadota; class Alphaproteobacteria; order Pelagibacterales; family AG-422-B15; genus CABYIR01. The sequence goes on from JAYNZW010000003.1 coordinate 104,478, forward strand.
CCGAAAGTGGCATTAGCTCTAAAAGCGACATTGATCAAACAATGAGCAAATCTAACATTCGCACATTTTTAATCGGCGAATCATTAATGAGATCAGATAATATTAGAAATAAATTAAGCAGTTTAATAAATTAAAATATAAATATAATATTATAAATTATTGATATTATTATATAAATTTATATTGAAACTTGATGAGAACATTGATAGAACATAGGAATTAATTCTATGTTAACAAAAAAACAAAAACAGCTTTTAAATTATATTGGTACTTTCCAAAGTAGAAACGGTGTGACGCCTTCTTACGAAGAAATGAAAGATGCCTTAACATTAAAGTCTAAGTCAGGAATACATAGACTAATTCTAGCGCTTGAAGAAAGAGGTTTCGTCAAAAGACTTGCACATAAAGCCAGAGCACTTGAAATTATAAAAGATGGAATTTCTAATCTAGAAGTATCACCTAAAAGAAAAAATGTTATAATTGGCGACTTCAAAGAACAACAAAATAATTATTCTGAAAATAAAGTAAGCACTATTCCCCTTCTTGGTAAAATAGCTGCTGGAACTCCCATTGAAGCTATTCAACATAATGATGATTCAATTGATGTTCCAAGAGAACTTATGTCTGTGGGTGAGTCATATGCCTTAAAGGTTGAAGGCGACTCCATGATAAACGAAGGAATTTATGATGGAGATACAGTATTAATTAGAAAAACAAACTTGGCTGAAAATGGAGATATAGTTGTTGCTTTAGTTGATGATCATGAGGCAACTCTAAAGAGGCTAAGAAAAAAAGGACAAAGTATTGCCCTTGAAAGTGCTAATCCATTATATGAAACAAGAATTTTGGCTGCACATAGAGTAAAAATCCAAGGAAAATTGACTGGGCTGTTAAGGAAATACTAAATTTTAGCTATTTTTCTGTTTATTCTTTTCCATTAACTATAAATAGTTTATTTAGTAGCTATGAAATCAAAGAAAAAATCAATAAAATCAAATAAAAAAGAAGCTAAACTAACATTATATTCTAAATCATACACCTTGCCAATTCTTAAAGCTTCTGAAGGAAGTGATGTAATTAATATTACAAAACTTTATTCTGAGTCGGGTTATTTCACCTATGATCCAGGGTTTACTTCAACCGCCGCATGTGAGTCAAAAGTTACTTATATTGATGGCGAAAAAGGAATACTTAGGTATAGGGGTATAGATGTATCTGAGTTAGCCAAAAAAAGTGATTTTATAGAAGTTTCAAATCTTCTTATTTATGGTGATTTACCTAATCAATCACAACTGAAAAAATATCGAAAATTAATAACAAATCATACTATGCTAAACGAGCAGCTAATTAAATTCTTTAATGGATTTAGAAGAGATGCTCACCCTATGGCTATGATGGTTGGTGTTATGGGTGCTCTGTCTGCTTTTTATCAGGACTCTTTAGATATTAACGATCCACATCAACGAATGACAGCTGCAAGAAGAATTATTGCGAAAGCTGCCACGATTGGAGCTATGTCTTATAAATATTCCATAGGACAACCATTCGTTTATCCAGACAATAATTTATCTTATGCAGAGAATTTTTTAAATATGTGCTTTTCTGTTCCCTCAGAAAATTACAGAGTTCCTAAGATTATATCAAAAGCTATGGATATAATATTTATACTTCATGCTGATCACGAACAAAATGCCTCAACGTCAACTGTGAGACTTGCAGGATCATCTGGCGCAAACCCCTTTGCGTGTATTGCAGCAGGAGTTGCATCTCTTTGGGGGCCTGCACATGGAGGTGCTAATCAAGCAGCTTTAGAAATGCTTGAAACAATTGGCAATAAAAAAAATATAGATTTATATATTTCTAAAGCAAAAGATAGAAATGATGACTTTAAACTCATGGGTTTTGGTCATAGGGTATACAAAAACTATGATCCAAGAGCCAAAATTTTAAAAGAAATTTGCAAAAAAGTGCTTTCTCATGTTGGTGTTAAAAAAGATCCTATTCTTGAGCTAGCAATGGAACTTGAAAAAAAAGCTTTAAAAGATCCTTATTTTATAAAAAAGAAATTATATCCAAATGTAGATTTTTATTCCGGTATAATTCTAAGAGCAATAGGTTTTCCACCTGAGATGTTCACAGTCATATTTGCAATTGCACGTACAGCTGGGTGGACAGCTCAATGGACGGAAATGATTGATGACCCTATTCAAAAAATTGGTAGACCAAGACAACTATATACTGGCAATAAAAGTCTGAAATATGGACAAATAAGGTCAAAAAAGAATACGAGATAGACTAAACAAAGTATAAATTTATTTTATTTTCCTCTAACATTCTTAAGGTAAGCTCTTTATTAAAAATAATTGTATTATCTTTTTTAATAGCGATTCCATTCAGATTTGCTTTGATGACATTAGTGATAGTTTTTGGCCCTATAACTGGATTATCAGTTAAATTAGACTGATTAATTTTAGCAATTTTTACGAGCATACCTTCTCTTTTGCTTAGATTTAATTTCTTCTTTTCTGCGGCCACTCTTTTAAGAAGAAGGTCTGTACCCTCTGTAGCTTCAATGCCTAATATGTACCCATTAGAAACTACTGCCGCTTGCGCATTATCATACCTTGAAATGTTATTTAGTAATGATACGCCCTTTGAAATATCATTTTTATCAGCATTATTTTTTTGAAAAATATAATCTTGATCAACTTTATCAAAATAATAACTCTTATCTATTGATTTTAAAGATTGGACGATAAATCCCTCTTGTTTTAATACAGACAATATTAAATTCAATGTTTGGCCATCACCTTTTTTAAATTCATTCATTATTTGATTGATATATTTTGCTAATATTTCATCAATTTTTATATTTGATAAATTTGGTCTATTTACTTTTCCAATAAGACAAACATCTTTTATGTTAAACTTTTCTAGTAGTTTAATTATTTTTGAAAATTCATAGACTTTTAATGAAAAGATTTTTTTATGTTTTAATGTAGTTGGTGAATTTAAATTAATAAAAATTGAATCTAGAAAAATTTCTTTTGATCTTTTAAAAATATTTGCTGTTAACGGCTCGTATCCACCAATGAACGCAATATTATTTCTTTTCATAGCGACATAAGCCCCTGCTTGACTCTACGGAAATAAAGTTACTTATTTTTTTTATTAGAGAATTTTCACTTTTATTAAAATTTTGTATCTCACTCTGTATCGTTTCTGAGCTCATAAAAATAGTTTTTATAAAATTATTTAGCTCTTGAATATTTGCCTTATCATAATTGGCTCTTTTTAAACCTATAAGATTTAATCCTGTTATTTTTGCTCTATTTCCTATAGCAAGTGCAAATGGGAAGACATCGTTCTCTACAGCGCTCATTCCACCAATCATGCATAATTCGCCTATACGACAAAATTGATGTATTGCAGACAGACCGCCTATTACAGCTTTATCTTCAACTACTACATGTCCACCAAGTGTAGCTTGATTAGCCATGATAACGTTATCACCCACTATACAATCATGAGCTATATGCACACCTGTCATGAATAGTGAATTACTGCCAACAATAGTATTATAACCGCCTCCTTCAGTTCCTGTATTTATATTACAAAACTCACGAAAAGTATTTGAATCACCAATTTTAAGAAATGTTTCTTCATCATGATATTTTAAGTCTTGTGGGATTGATCCGATTGAACAAAAAGAAAAAAAAGTATTATTCTTTCCAATTGTGGTATTTCCTGTAATTCTACATGATGCTTCTATCTTTGTATTGTCACCAATCTTTACATTGCCATCGACAACAGCATATGGGCCTATTTCTACATTTGAACCAAGATTTACATTTTTACCAATGATTGCTGTAGGATGTATCATTATTTGTTTTTATCCATAATTGTTGCGCACCAAATTGACTCAGCAATTTTTTCTTCATTTTCATCTACTAGTTGACCTTCGAATTTCCATACTCTTCCCTTTGATCGAAGTGCATTAACTTTTGAAAAAATCTTATCATTTGGAAACACAGGTTTTCTAAATTTAGTATTATCTATATTCATCAAATAAACAATCTTATCAAAAGTTTCTTCTTTAATACTATAAGCAATCAATGCAGCTGCAGTTTGAGCCATCATTTCAACTAAAATAACGCCTGGAACAACTGGCTGTTCAGGAAAATGACCTTTAAAAAAATAATCATTCTCCCTGAATGTTTTTATTCCAGTGGCTTTTTTTAATTTTTCAATATCGATTAATTCATCAATAAATAAAAAAGGCTCTCTATGAGGTATATATTCTTTTATTTGATTTTGATTAAGAGATGTCATTTATTAGCTCAATTATTATTTTTTAGTGTTTTCTTGAGGTGAGTAAACATATTAATTGCTGGATCACCCATAATTTTTTGATTATCTTTTATACTATTACGAACACCACTTTTTGCAGCTATATCAACATTATTACCAATTCTTACATGTCCAATGATACCAACCTGTCCACCCATTCTGACATAATTTCCGATAGTTGTGCTACCAGCGATACCACATTGTCCCGCTAAGATTGAGTTTGAACCAATTGTAACGTTATGAGCTATGTGCACCTGATTATCTAAATATACATTTTCACCAAGAGAAGTATCTGAAAAACTTCCACGATCAATTGTGCAATTTGAACCAATAAAACAATTATTTTGAATGATTACTCTTCCAATATGATAAATCTTTAAATTGTTATTATTATTAAAAGCAAATCCAAATCCCTGCTGGCCTATTGAACAGTTGTTTTCAATTTCAACGTTATCACCGATGATTGAGTTTTGAATGATATTATTACATCCTATTTTAACATTTCTTCCAATTAAGCAGCCTTCGTGTATTATTGTCCCTTCTCCAATAGATATACCGTCTCCAATTTTACAACCATTTTTAATAATTGCAGTTTTTGCAATATTTTTACCATCTTGAATTTTTGTTTTATTGAAACTTTTTTTTTCATTAAAGTTAAAGTCTCTAAAAAATAAATTAGAAATTTTAGCAACAGAACTATGAACGTCATGGACAATAAATTTTATAGTATCATCAAAAAAAGATGAGTCTTTTCTCTTATTTGAAATGATAATCCCTTTAGGCTTATTTTGTTTTTCAGGAATTTCATAATTATCATATATGAAAGAAAGATCATTCTCTGAACAATTATTTAATCCCGTAAAAGAAGAAAATTTTACATTACTTATCTTTGGGGCATTACTATCTATATCTAAGGCTATTGAAATATTTTTTGAAGAAATTGGACCTAACTTCTTATAAAAATTATCCATATATCTGGAATTTATTAATCTTCTAATTTGACCTTAATTTTAGGAAGATTTTTATTTAATATTTTTATGACTTGCTCTGTCATATCCATATCATCAGCTGACATGACAACAGCATTTTTTTCTAAGATTACAGTTATGCCTAATTCTTTTGCATAGTCATTAATTATTGGCTTAACCTCTTCTAATATTTCTGCTCGAGCTGATTGCACCATAAAGTCTAATTTTCTTAATTTTTCTTGTCGCTCAATTTGAAATGATTGAACTTTTTTCTCAAAGTCTGAAACTTTAATTTCAAAAGCTTCAGGAGCCATTACTGATTGCTGCTCTATTAATTTTTCTCTTTCTTTGATTATGAGTTCATCTTTTTCTTTAGTTTCTTCTTCTGATGCTTTTTGAATCTTTTCAATTTGCTTTGTAGCATCAACTGCAGCTTTTGACTCAGTTAGCACTTTATTTATATCAATAATACCTATTGAAGTATTAGGGTACTGATCTGCAAGTAAAAATGTTGGAATGAATAAAAATGTTAAAAGTATTATATTAAATTTTTTCATAATTAAAAATTGTATCCTATATCAAAATAAAAAGTATCTATCTCATCAGTGCTTTGTTTTTGTAGTGGTTGTGCAAAAATAAAATTTATTGGTCCAATTGCACTATCCCACATAAAATTTAAGCCGAAAGATGCTCTTAAATTATGTTTATCATCAATAGATCCGAACCTATTATCTAAGCCCCAAACACTTCCTACATCAACAAATAAGGTACTTGTAATATCAAAATTTTCTATTGGTAAATCAATATTTGTTTCAGTTGATAACAAATAAAAATATTGCCCACCTGTATATGAATTACCAGTTTTTGGGCCTACTCGTTGACTTTCAAAACCTCTCAATCTATTACCGCCTAAATTAAAATATGATGAAATCGGAGCGTATTTATCATTATAGCCGTTCAAATGTCCACTATTGAATTTAATGGAACCAATTAATGATTTACTAAGTCTTTTATAAAATGTGTAATCAATCACGCTCTTTAAAAAGTATGCATCTCCACCTAATCCAGCAAGATCTTGCGTCAATATATATTTATATCCAGCTGATGGTTTATATGGACTATTTCTATTATCAGATGAAAAAGAGTATCCAATTAATGAAACTGTAGAAGTTCCTGCCAACATTCTTTCATAGGCAGTGGCGTCACTATCTGCTGTTGTTTTATCATTATAGAATGAATAATTAGTATTAATTCTTTTATCGTAAGAAATTGGAAAACCTAGGGCAATACCAAATCCTATTTTTTCAGTTTCATAATTAACTGAAGCAGAATCTTGAAGCTCACTATACAAATCACCTTTTATATATAAATCTCTTCCATATAAATATGGTTCAGCAAATGAAATGTCATATGCAGAAAATTCATCTCCAAGATTAGACTCGAACTTTAGTTGCTGTCCTTTTCCTAAGAAATTTTCCTCAGTAATACCCAATTGTAAGCTTGCTTTTGTGGCAGAAGAATAACCAGCACCGATTGATGCTTCACCCGTATTTTTTTCTTCAACATCTATTATTAAATTTATTTTATCAAAAGCTTCATCTTTCTCTTCAGTAATATTAACTTTACTAAAATACTGCAAGGCTTTAATTTTATTCTCTGATAAATTAATTAAGTATTTACTGTACGAGTCCCCTTCTGAAATTGAAAGTTGCCTTCTGATAACTTTATCAGTCGTTCTTGTGTTACCATTAATAATTATTTTATTAATATAAACTTTTGGTCCCTCATCTATTAGATATTTAATATTGACATGTTTATTTTCTTCATCAAATTCTTTTTTTGAATTAATTTGTATAAATGAATATCCATATGTAGAAGCAGTATTTTTAATTGAAGAAATATCATCTTTGATTAAATCAGCATTGTATAAATCTCCCTTTTTAGCAGTAAGTTTGTCTAATAAAAATTGATCATTTAGTTTTTTAAATTTACTTTCAATTTCAACTTCACCAAAAGAATACATTTCACCTTCATCAACTGTTAAAATAATTTCAAATTGATTTCTATTTGGTATTAACTGAGCGATTGAAGATTTGAAAGAAAAGTTTGGAAAGCCACTATTTCTATATAGATTAGAAATTAATACCTTATCATATTCTAGTTTATCAGGATCATAATTATCTGAAGATGAAAAAAACCTTAATAAATTAGAGGTCTTTGTTTTCATTTCATTTCTTAATTCTCTAGATGAAAAAACATTATTTCCTATGAATGTAATTTTTGAAACTGATACAACATCAGACTCATTTATTTCAAAAATTAAATTAACTCTATTATCTTTTAAGGTCTCAACTTTCGGCAAAACTTCCGTTGATAGTCTTCCCGATCTTTGATATAAAGACAGCAATTTTTTTACGTCTTTTTTTACTTTTGACCTTGAATATATTGACCTATCTCTAAGCGATATTTCACTCAATAAATCTTCGTCATTTTTTTTATTATTTCCAGAAAACCTTATAAGATTTATTGTGGGGTTTTCTTTTACGGTAATAACAAGTGAGCCGTCAGAATATTCAATTTTTACGTCAGAAAATAAATCGGTATTATATAATCTCTTTAAAGCTTCATTTCCAATATCATTTGAGTACTGATCATCTAATTCTAATTTTGAATAAGAAATGACAGTTTCGCGTTCGACTCTCTCTAATCCATTAATTTTAATATCATTAATATAAAAATCATTAGCAAAAATAGAACTGCTAAAACTAGCTACTATGAGAATTAGAAATATTTTACGCATTGGGCACCATTATAAATTAACTATATATTAATAATAGTTTTTAAATTTTCATCTACCCAATTATTAGATTCATTTAAATCTTCAATATTAGGCTCATGTAAATTCCTATGTGACTTGAAATAAAGTTCAATGATTTTTTCATTATTATTAACGATTTTTGTATAATTAATCGCTTCATCAAGAAACAATTTCACTAATTTATCATTAACATAATTAAATAGATGAGGAGCAATACCATCTTCTTGCATTATGTATTTACCAAGTTTAAATGCCGGAAATCGCTCATTGTCGATTTCAAAGAATTCTAATGAATTTAATTTAGTTAAATCTAAATCATGATCATTTGATCTATAGTCCTTGTTTGGAAAAAATAAACTAGAGATTGGAATCTCCATATTTGGTTGACTAAGAAAAGCATAGGATGAATTGTCATGAAAATTTAAAATACCATGTATTATTGATTGGGGATGTACAATAGCATTAACTTGATCAAATTTTAAATGAAAAAGATTTTTAGCCTCAATAAGTTCAAGAGATTTATTCATCATATTAGATGAGTCTATTGAAATTTTATTTCCCATCTCCCATTTTGGATGCTTGATCGCTTGTTCAGGAGTTATCGAATCAAATTTATCTAAATCTAAGTCTAAGAATGGTCCACCAGATGCAGTTAAAGTAATATCTTTGATAGATTTATGATTTTTATACAGTAATTGATGTATTGCATTATGCTCAGAGTCTAATGGAAATATACTAGTACTAAATTTATTACATTTATTAACAAGTATCTTACCGAGTGAAATTATACATTCCTTATTTGCTATAGCCAAAGTTTTACCCGTTTCTGCAATTTTTAATGCTAATGAGGCTCCTGATAATCCGGAAATTGCTAATATATAGATGTCAATATCGTCATTGATAAATGATTCAAAATCCTGCATTCCATAAACAGTGTTTTTATTTGTTAAAATTTCATCTTTATCATTTGAAAGATCTTTACTCGAAACTCCTAAATTATTACAACTATAGCGATCAGAAATTTCAATCAATCTATCAATATTTCTATTGCAAGTAATGCCTTTCAAGCAAAAATCACCATTGGCTCTATCTAAAACCCTTAGAACAGAAGAACCAATTGAGCCAGTTGCGCCAAATAATATGATATTTTTAGTCATAAAAAATTAATGTATGCATATCAAAGATAATAAAGAAAAAGAATACAAGGATAAATGAGTCCATTCTATCTAAAAAACCTCCGTGACCAATAAATAAACTGCCTGTATCTTTCAAATCAGATCTTCTTTTTATAAATGATACAGTTGCATCACCAAGAAAAGAAAAAGCGCAAATTAATATAGCTAAAATAAATAAATTAAAATTTATTTTACCATACAAATAATAAGTCAAAAATAGATTGAATAAAGTAACTGCTGCAAAGCCTGTAATAGATCCACTATAAGTTTTACCTTTACTTAGTTTTGGAAAGATTTTTTTACCTCTAAATAGATTTCCTCCTAAATATGAAAAAGTGTCAAAAATCCAAAGTGAAAGAAGTAAATAAATAAATATAAAAAAATTATTATCTAATGAGAAGTAATAGAATGGAGATAAAACTATACTATACGTTACTAACAAAATATATATAGCTACAACAATTTTGAGATTTGATAGCTTAAAAATAGTTACCAATTCACTCAAAATCATAATAAAAAAAAAGATGAATAAAGAAATTAGAAAAATACCTCCTAGGTGCAAAGAAAAAATAAATATAGGAACAAATATGATTGCGGACAAAAATCTTTTAGCTAACTCAACCTCTTCAATTGCATTTAAGGTAGTCATTGA
>JAYNZW010000003.1:114450-122823 GCA_038103905.1 Candidatus Pelagibacteraceae bacterium
CTAACTCTAAATTAAAGAGTGATCTAAAATTTGAAGAAATACTTTTATTTGCCATAATTTCTCGTTCTTTTTAGATAATTAAGCAGAGATATTTTTAGATGAGTAAATTTAAAATCTGGCCATAATTTTTTAGTAAAAATAAGTTCTGAGTAAGCCGACTGCCACAGAAGAAAATCACTCATTCGCAATTCTCCTCCAGTTCTTATTATTAAATCTGGATCAGGTATTCCATTGCTATATAAATAGGATTTAAATTTACTTGCATTCTTTTTATTAATTATTATTTTTTTTATTGCTTCAATAATTTCATCTCGTGCACTGTAATTAAAGGCAAGATTTATTTGCATACCTGTATTATGTTCTGTTTTTTTTTGAACATCGATAACTATCTTTTTTACTGATTTTGGTAATTTTTTATATGAACCAAAATGCTTTATCTTGAAATTTTCATCAATTGATAGATTTTCGAACCTGTTGTATGTTTGTTTTATAAAATTAAACAATGCATTTATTTCAAGACTTGATCTTTTCCAATTATTTATTGCAAAAACATAGAGAGTTACATATCTCAGCTTAATTGATTTTTCATTATTTATTTTTTTAAGAAGATTGATTGCATTGTTTATTCCTTCTTTATGCCCTAAGTTAGATTTTAAATTGTGTTTCTTTGCCCATCTCCGATTTCCATCCATGATGATCGCAAGATGCTCTAATTTGATTGTTTCAACTGCAGATTTTTTATGAGTTTGTGGGGTCAAAAAAATAATTATCCTACAGTCTTAAAAGTTTTACTTATTAAACTCTATTAGATGAATTGTACGAGCTATTTTGTCATGTAAGCCTTGTTTTCTTAAAGTCCATCCAATCATAAAATAACCAACTAATAAAATTAAACCGGATAATGGGGTTGAGAAGTATCTACCTGTGGCACGACCAAAACTTATACTTTCTTCATTCTCATTATAAATTTTAATTTTGAGAGCCATCATTCCAAGTGTTGCCTGGTAATGCGAGGAGTGAAATAATGAAAAATATAGCCAATACAAAATAATAGGCATAAATGGTATCCATGATACTAATAGAGTGGGAACCAATAAAACTAGAAAGTCAATTAAAGAAGCAGCAAACCTATGCCAAAATCCTGCATATTCTCTTTGGTAGTTTTCGGGGTATGGTTTTTTTTCAATTAATAAATGAGTTAATAGTGGAGCAAGGCCAAAAAATATAGCATATGCTATTATGACTATTAATCCAAATGTAATTCCTAATGCGCTTTCCATATTCTTTGTTTATATCTTCCTTAAATCTTCTTCTTTAGATTTAAGATTATCCTCTATCTCTTTAATGTTTTTTGAGGTTATTTCTTCAATTTCATTTTGAAATTTTTTTGAGTCATCTTGTCCTATTTCTTTATTTTTTTCTGATGATTTAATTTTTTCAATTCCATCTCTTCTTATGTTTCTAATCGCAACTTTAGAATTTTCAGAAATCTTTCCAGCTAACTTTAAAAATTCAACTCTTCGTTCTTCTGTCAATTGTGGTAAAGGTAACCTAATCAATGTACCCTCAGTTTGAGGGTTTATACCTAAATCAGATTCGCTTAATGCTTTTTCAACAATAGATACATTTGATTGGTCCCAGATCTCTAAATTTATAGTTCTTGAATCTGGAGTTGTAATGTTGCCTATTTGATTAATTGGCATCTTTTGTCCGTATACATCAACCCTTATAGAATCAAGCATATTTGGCGATGCCCTTCCGGCTCTAATACCTGACAGTTCAGATTTAGCCGCACTAATAGTTGATTGCATTCTTGACTCAATATCTAACTTTATATCTTCAAACATTATGATATTTCCGAATGACTCAATTTATTCATGTACATTTTAACAAAACAGTTTTTTTCTTGAATAGAAAATAATTTTATTGGGATATTATTATCTCTTGATATTGCAATAGCTGATGTATCCATAACTTTTAAGTTTTCATTTATATATTTTTTAAAGCTTAGTTTAGAATATTTTTTTGCATTTTTAAATTTTTTTGGATCCTTATCATAAATTCCATCTACTTGAGTAGCCTTATAGATTACACCACAATCAAGCTCAGCGGCCCTTAATGCAGCTGATGTATCTGTTGAAAAGTAAGGATTTCCCGTTCCAGCTGTACATATAACAATTCTATTTTTTTCCATATGTCTTATAGCTCTTCTTCTTATATACGTTTCACAAATTGACTGAATGGGAAATGCCGACATGACTCTTGTTTGTACATCAATTTTCTCAAGAGCATTTTGAAGTGCTAAACCGTTTAATACAGTTGCAAGCATACCCATATAATCAGCATTAGCCCTGTCCATTCCTTGAGAAGATGCTTCAAGTCCACGAAATATATTACCTCCACCAATTACTATACAAATTTGAGCTTTTTTTAATAAAAGTTTTTTAACGCTTGCGGCAATATTATTTACGGTGTCAATAGATATACCATAATTCCCAGAGCCCATTAGAGATTCACCGGAAAGCTTAATGAGTATCCGGTTATTTTTCTTTTGAGACAATGTTTATTCCCCTAATTCGTATCTGATAAATTTATCTATTTTTATTTCTGAGCCAGAGTCCTTTGAAGAACTTTCAAGATACGCATTTATTGACATAGTTGGGTCCATGACAAATTTCTGATTTAAAAGAACATTTTCTTCAAAAAATTTCTTTATCTTACCCTCAATCATTTTTGAGATGATATCATCTGGCTTACCTGAGTCCTTTAATTGTTCTTTCAATATGTTTTTTTCATTTTCAATGAGATTTTGATCTAAATCATCTTCACTCAGAGATTTTGGAGAACTTGCTGCTATATGCATACAAATATTTTTACCAATCTCTTCTGATACCTTGTCATCAGAAAACTTTAAGACTACGCCTATCTTACCTAATCCATCTGTGATTTTATTATGTGTATAAGTAAATACTTTGCCAGATACGTAATCAGATCTTTTAAAAACAATATTTTCACCAATTTTAGCAATAGCATCACTTATTAACACTGACGATTTTTCAGCAGTCTCATTATTTTCTAATATAGCAATATCCAGTACATTGTTAACTAGTGAATGAAACTCAGAGTTCCTAGATACAAAATCTGTTTCCGAATTAATTTCAACGATTGCGGCGCCTTTATCAGATGTTTTAATTCCAACTAGACCCTCATTAGCGTCTCTCGTAGATTTTTTTTCCGCCTTTGCTATTCCCTTTTCCCTAAGCCATTTAAAAGCATCCTCTAAATTTCCATCAGACTCAGCTAAGGCATTTTTACAATCCATCATGCCAGCACCTGACATTTTTCTTAGATCCTGAACTTGTTTAGCTGTTACTTGTGACATTATTCAGCCTCTCCAGATATACCCGAATCTTTCAAGTCTACTTTCTCTGTATCATTAGACTCATTCGCTATATTTTGCTCAGACACTTCAGTTTCTTTTTTTTCTTCAAATACAATTTCTTGTTTTGATGACTCAATTGTCTTATGAATTAGTTCACAATAAAGGTTTATTGATCTTCTCGAGTCATCATTACCTGGGATTGGAAAATCAATCACTTCAGGATCAGCATTTGTATCAACGATTCCTATAACAGGGATATTCAAATTTCTTGCCTCAGCTACTGCTTTATGCTCGAGCTTTGTATCAATAATAAATATTAAATCTGGAGCTTTTTTCATCTCACTAATACCAAACAAAGACATCATTAATTTTTGATGCTGTCTTTCCATTTGCAGAACCTCTTTTTTTGTAAACTCATTATTTGGATTTGATTTAGAAATTTCTAATTCTTTCATTTTTTTAATTGAATTTGTAATAGTAGACCAGTTTGTTAACATGCCACCTAGCCACCTATGATTTACATAATAATGATTGGTATCTGTAGCTAATTGCGCAATTCTTTTTGATGCCTGTTTTTTAGTAGAAACAAATAGTATTTTTCCACCTTTTGATGCAACATCATTTATTTTATTTAAAGCTTCAGTTAAAAGCCCTAAGGTTTGTGTAAGATCAATAATGTGTACGTTTTCTCTAGTACTATGGATATACTTTTCCATTTTAGGGTTCCATCTTTGGGTTTTATGTCCAAAATGAACTCCAGCTTCGATTAAGTCCTTGAGACCAAAATTTGGTATAGTCATATATATTTTCTCCGGTTATTCATCCGTAACAATTTGACCCCATTGGGACCGGACAGCAGTTAGCTATCGTTACGTGTTTAATTGCGTGTAATTAACTTAAAAAATACAATTCTTCAATACAATTTATTCATCTATATTTACTTCATTGACCCCATTAATGGATCTTATTTTATCAATTAAATTAGTATTAATTTGATAAAGATCAGGCAATGCAAGTCTTTGATTTTCAACGATAATATTAATTTTATGGTCTCCTTTTTGTAAATTAATTGCCTTAAATTCATTCAATGAAAATTTCTCATTAGCATATATTTGAAGTATCGGCGTCTTTCGATTGATCTTTTTCGTCTCATTATTGGAACTATCATTGAAATTTGAAATCGATGAGTAAGGTTGATTATTCATCTTAATTACATCTGTAATTTTATAAATTTTTTTAGCTTCCCCTCGAAGGCCATTTCCATCATCCGAAAAATCAATACCAATAGCGTAAGAGTCACCTTCAACCAAAATATCTCTATATTTACGAAGATTGTTTTCAAATATTATCAGCTCATATATAGAACTAAGATCTGAAAAATTTAAGAATGCATATGCATTGCCTCTAGCTGAACGTTTTTCTTTTTTTGATAATAATGTTCCAGCCAATAATACATTTTTTTCATTATGAAAGTTTTTATTCGATTTAATTATTTCATAATTCTTGATATCTAATTTAGAAACTTTGTTTAGAAATTGATTTAATGGATGTCCAGATAAATAAAAGCCAAGTATCTCAAATTCTTTCATAAGCTTTGTTTCCTCGCTCCATTTTTCATTTGATGTAAACTTATATTCAAATTTGGAACTTTCACCAAAAATATCTTCTTGATTACTATTATTTGCTTCATGAAAATGCTTTAAGTGTTTTATTATCTCAGGGCATTCATTAAATATATTTTCTCTTCTAATATTAAATGAATCAAAGCTTCCTGAACATGCTAATGCCTCTAGTGTTTTTTTGTTAGAGACAGATGGACTCACTCTAGCTAAGAAATCATTAAAATTTTTGAAATTGCCATTTTTATTTCTCTCTTCTTCAAGTTCCTTAATTGCTTCTATTCCAACATTCTTTATTGCTCCTAGAGCATATGAAATTCCTTCACCATCACGTACAAAATATGAGCTAGACTTATTAACATCTGGAGCAATTAATGGAATTTTCATTCTATCTAATTCTTGTTGAAATATAGCCAATTTATCAGTGTTATTAATGTCTAACGACATTGATGCAGCAAAAAATTCAATTGGAAAATGTTTTTTAAGATATGCAGTTTGAAATGCAATCAGAGCATAGGCTGCTGCATGACTTTTATTGAAACCATAATCTGCAAATCTTGATAATAGTTCAAATATATTATTTGCTTCATTGTCTTTAAGCCCTTTTGATTTACATCCCTCAACAAATCTTTTCTTTTGAGCTGTCATTTCTTTTTGTATCTTTTTGCCCATCGCCCTTCTAAGAAGATCTGCCTCACCATCTGAATAGCCCGATAACTCTCTTGCTACACCCATAACTTGCTCCTGATAAATAATTACACCATATGTTTCCTTTAATAGATCCTCTAACAATGGATGAACATAATCTGGCTTTTCTCTTCCATGTTTTCTTTCAATGTATGTTGGTATGTTGGCCATTGGTCCTGGACGATACAAGGCAACAAGCGCAATAATATCTTCAAATTTGTCAGGTTTTAAATTTTTAAGTGTATCTTTCATGCCTGGGCTTTCTAATTGAAAAATACCAGTTGTTTCACCTGTTCCAAGTAGTTCAAATGTACTTGTGTCAGTTAAATCAATTTCTGATATATCAAATTTTTTATATCTTTTTACTAATTCGACACAATTATTAATAAGTGTTAATGTTTTTAAACCTAAAAAATCAAATTTTACTAAACCCGCATTTTCAACCCATTTCATATCAAATTGAGTCAGAAAAATATTAGTATCTGGATCACTATATAAAGGAACATCCTTATAAATAATATCTTTTGAAATAACTACACCTGCAGCATGAATTGAGGCATGTCTCTTAAGTCCTTCTAGTTTAAGTGCAATACTTAAAAGTTTTTTAATCTTAGGATTCTTATTAGCTTCTTCTGTCAGTTTTGGTTCATCATCAATATATTCTTGAAGACTCAATTGCCTTGAAGGATCGAATGGTATTAATTTAGTTAAATAATCTACTTGTCCATATGGAATTCCAAGTACTCTTCCAATATCTCTTAACACAGCTCTCGCTTGAAGCTTTCCAAAAGTTATAATTTGAGCAACATGATCTTTTCCGTACTTCTCATAAACATAGTTGAGAACTTCATCTCTTCTGTCTCTGCAAAAATCAATATCAAAATCAGGCAATGATACACGCTCAGGGTTTAAAAATCTTTCAAATATTAAACCAAAATGAATTGGATCTAAGTCAGTAATTTCAAGACACCATGCTACCAGAGAACCTGCACCTGAACCTCTTCCAGGTCCAACTGGTATATTGTTATTTTTTGCCCATTTAATAAAATCAGCAACAATTAAAAAATACCCTTCATATTTCATATTAATAATAATATCTAATTCACTATCTAATCTTTTTTGATATTCATCCCTTAATTGATTAGCTTCATCTTCATTTTCAATTTTTTTCATTTTTAGAGCTTGTATAACTCTTTTCTCTAACCCTTCATTCGAAATTTTTCTTAGAAGATCTTTTTCAGAATTTTCTGTACCTTTAATAAAAACAGGGAGTATCGGATTTTTTATTTCTGGTCTATATGAACACCTTTTTGAGATTTCTATCGTATTTGACAAGGCTTCAGGTAAATCATGAAATAAAGTTTCCATTTCATTAATAGATTTAAAATAATGTTGATCAGAAAATCTATATCTATCTTGTTGTGAAACAAATTGTTTTTTTTCAATACAGCTTAATGCATCATGTGCTTCGTAATATTCTGGTGACTCAAAGTACACTTCATTAGTGGCGACCAAGGGCAATAAATGATCATAAGCTAAATTAAGAAGTGCGTTTTCATTTTTTTTCTTTGAATTCCCTAATCGTTGTATCTCAACATAGAGATTGTCATTAAATTGTTCTTTTAAATTTTTAATAAATTGATTTGCATATAGTTCTTTTCCAGAGTTCAGCATCGGCTCAACTAAATTATTACGACCTCCAGTTAAAACAATTAGTCCATTTTTTTTGTTATATATATCAGATAGATTTAGGGCATTATTAGTTGAATATTTGGTATAACATAAAGAACTTAATTCAAGTAAATTTTGATATCCATTCAAATTCTTAGCAAACAAATTTAAAAAAAAATATTTATTTTCGAATTCTGTTAAATCTAATTTAAATTCAGGAGGTATATTTATTTTTATATTACATCCAATTAATGGCTGTACACCATAGCCTGAAACTTTATCGCTAAATTCTAAAGCTCCAAACATGTTATTAGTGTCAGTAATACCTACAGCAGGCATTTTGAAAGACTCACACAATTCGGCGATGCGATTTATAGTTATTGCACCCTCAGACAATGAATATTCAGTTTTATTTGTAAGGTGAACAAAGTTAGTCATTAGACTAATTTTATCTGCTGATCCGATTTGCTTGCAAGATCCAAATTATGAGTAGCCATAATTAGTGAAATTTTCTGTGAATAAACAAAGTCAATTAGATGCTCAAAAACATTAATACTCGTATTTTTATCTAAATTGCCAGTTGGCTCATCAGCAATAATAAGTTTTGGCTTATTTATTATAGCTCTTGCAATAGCAACTCTTTGTTGCTCTCCGCCAGACAAATCTTTTGGCAAATGATTTGTGCGACCACCTAAGCCAAGAATATCCAAACATCGATGAGCTGCATCATGTGCAGTTTTTTTATTTGTACCTAATAGTAGTTGAGGAATTGCAACATTTTCAATGGCAGTGAAATCTGAAAAAAGATTATTAGATTGGTAGACAAAGCCAATGTTATCCCTTCTGATAAGGTTCTGTTTATTACTACTTATATCTTTTAAATTTTCGTTGAAGAAAAAAATTTCGCCACTATCCGCTGTATCAATTAGACCTATAATATTCAATAATGTAGATTTACCTGAACCAGAAGGACCTATGACTGAAGTGAATTCACTATCACTTATAGATATGTCG
>JAYNZW010000013.1:0-3226 GCA_038103905.1 Candidatus Pelagibacteraceae bacterium
ATCTTTGTTCCTTGGGGTTATGTAGTAAATAAGTATATTAAGTGTAAATAAAAAAGATGTGTCGAATCAGGCAAACTGGCTCTTTCATTACATCTTAGAAAATAAGAAATTATTTGAATAGTTGCAATAGTTAGAATACAAGTCTGCTGATGGATAGAATTATTAACTATATATTTGCATCATTTTTTCCTCAAACAATTTCGTTCAAAACTGAAAAAATATTAAAGAACTTTGCTCTATTACTTGGAATCCTTAGCGCATTAGCAATTATTTTTGATTGGTATCCTCTTGCCATGTTTTTTTCTTTTCCATTCTGTTTAATCTGGATTTATATGGCATGGCTACACACTGAGCCTCAACTAAAATGGGTGAATTTAATTTTTTTATTAATTTATCTATTTGGTATTATTGGATATGTATCTTAAATATACTCTTAAAGATAAATGAAAACTTACCCTTAGAATTTAGAGAAATATAAAATGTACAGCCGTCCAATAGTTAATGATGATTTTAAAGTTCCAGAAGAGTTAATAACTGACAACTTTATATTGAAGCCTTTGTCAATAGATCATTTAGACAGTGATTATGAAGCAGTGATGAAGAGTGAAGATCATCTATATAAACTAATGGATGATAGTGATTGGCCAAAAAATATGACTTTAAACGAAGATCTGGCTGATTTGGGTTGGCATGAAGTGGAATTTTCTTTGAGACACTCATTTGCGTATACCGTTCTATCACCAAAAAACGAAAAAGAAGTAATCGGCTGCTGCTATATTTATCCTTCTGATAATCCCAAATTTGAAGTTCAAGCTTACTATTGGATTAGACAGGATCTATTGAGCAGTGGTTTAGAAATCGAGCTTGGTAATACTTTTAAAACATGGCTTGAGAATTTTTGGCCATTTAAGAAAATAGAATTTCCACGCAGAGATATATGATAAATACAGTCGATCATGTCATTGTTGCTGTTGAGAACCTTGCAGAAGCTGAAAATGATTATAAAACCATACTAGGCATCGAACCCTCATGGAGGGGAACGCATGTCGATTGGGGTACCGCCAACTCATTATTCAATTTTGATAATACATACCTAGAGCTGTTAGCTGCTACAGGTGAAGGTATGGGAGCACAGTTTGTAAGAGAAAAAATAAAACAGAATGGCGAAGGGCTTTTAGGTATTGTCTTAGGCACTAATGAATTAGATGCTGTAAGAGATAAAATATTAAGCTTGAATTATTTCCTTCCAAACTCTACGGAAGGAGTAGGGACCAATAATGATAATTCTTCAAAAAGGACATGGGTAAATCAATTTTTACCGAGTGAATTAAGCCGAGGTTTATTTTCTTTTATTATTCAGCACAAAGAGGGAAATTTGCCCAAAGCAGAAACTAATGAGGACTCTCACATAAATCGTTTAGATCACATAGTTATTAAGACTAACGAGGCGGACAGCTTTATTAAAATTTATAAAGATATTTATGGAATCAGACTGGCATTAGATAAGTTTGTTGAAGCTTGGAAAAGAAGAATGCTCTTTTTTAGAGTGAATAAAACTACTATTGAAGTTATTGAAGAAAAAGATGATCAAGATAAGCCTCATGATATGTTGTGGGGATTAGCTTGGGGAGTAGACGATATCAAAAATACCAGAGATAGGTTAATCAAAAATGGCATTGAAATTTCAGAGATTAAAAATGGAGTAAAAGAAAATACTCTTGTTGCTACCATTAAGTCAAATACTCGCGGTGTTCCAACTCTCCTAATTCAGCAAGAAAATGTATAGAGAGTCATTTCATTTATTGTTTTGGGCTTTTGGAATACTTGTAGTTATTTTAGTAGATGAAATTGCTAATAATAATTTTTCAAATATTTTCAGAGCAATCAATATATTTCATTTTGGATTAATAATTTTTTGGATTATAGGAGCTTTTGTAAAGCCTATTCGATTAATTTCATTATGGAGCTTATTTATATTTTTAACAGTAATAGCTATTCTAAGAATATCAAGCATTGCTCTAAATGGCTTTCCAGACTTCATGACTATCGTGTATTTGACTTTTGAAATTTTTGGTTCAGCTATTTCTTTATGGCTTATTAAAGGAATGAAAAAAAAATAGCCTTATTTATAAACCAGTACCATTGATATATATTATAATGGTAACTTATATTAAACATGATAAATAAAGTCACCCTATACGGTTCAAATATATCTTACTTCACAGGTAAAATGGAAAACTACTTTCGTGTAAGAAGAATTCCATATGAATTTAAAAATATGCAGTTTCCAGCTTTTGAAAAAGAAATGGAAAAAAATGTAGGTGTTATGCAGATGCCTGCAGTTGTTCTTAGTGATGGTCGATGGATGACAGATACGACCAAAATGATTCAATGGTTTGAGAATGAGATAAATGATAATAAAATAATACCAAGAGATCCTTTACAAGCTTTCTTCTGTTTTTTATTGGAAGATTGGGCTGATGAGTGGTGGTGGAGAACTGCCATGCATTATCGTTGGCATTACAGTGAAGGGGCTCGATTTGCCTCTTGGCATTTGGCAAATGAAAATTTAAGCACGATTCCTTTACCAGTTTGGATTAAAAGAAGATTTATACAATATCGACAAAGAAGTGGTTATACGACTGGAGATGGTATTACAAAAGAAAATATAAAAGCAGTAGAAGAAGATTTTAAAAATTTACTCTCAAATTTAGATAATATATTCTCTAGCAGAAAATTTTTATTAGGAGAAGATCCAACGCTTGCAGATATTGGATTTTCAGGTCCTTTTTTTCGTCATTTTGCTCTAGATCCTGTTCCACTTGAGATAATTAAACAGCAATATCCTCATGTATTAAATTGGGTTTATAACTTGTGGAATGCTAAAATTACACAAAACAAAGTTAATTTAGTGAATGGTATTCCTGATGATTTATACCCATTAATGAACGAAGTTGGAAGATTGTATTTGCCTTATTTAAACGCAAATGTAAATGCCGTCAAAAAAGATCATAAATTTTTTGATGTAAATGTTGGAGATATTTCATTTAAAAAAGCTCGTTATTCGAGATATCGAGTTTGGTGCTTGAGCGAGATTAGAAATCACTATAATAATTTAGATAGTCAAACTAAAGAAAGAGTAAAAAAAATATTAGTGGAAACAAATTGTTGGTCTCCAATGTGGTCTCATGAAAAGTTGCCATTACTTAAAGATCAAGATAAGCTC
>JAYNZW010000013.1:3236-32926 GCA_038103905.1 Candidatus Pelagibacteraceae bacterium
GATAAGCTCCTTCCGTTTTATGCTGATACCAAAATGATTGGTGTTAATGAACCAAAAAAATAATTTTTTAAAAATTAATTATCTATGAATTCTTCAGAATTTAATAAAGGTATAATGTTAGCTGCAACTGGATCATTCTGGTGGGGTGTTTTAGGTGTTATTTATTTTGAATATATTTCATTTGTTGGACACATAGAAGCTGTTCTGCATAGGGCTATATGGACTTCGCTTTTCCTAGTTTTGACAACATCTTTTCTATCTAAATGGCATATTTTTTATGAAATTGTTAATAATCGAAGAAATTTGATTACTTTATTTTTTTCAGGTCTTCTTATTTTTATAAATTGGGCTGTATGGATTTACGCTGTCTCATCTGATCAAATAATTAATGCAAGTTTTGGTTATTTTATTATGCCAATTTTAAGTGTCTTTCTTGGGTATATTTTTTTTAAAGAAGAACTTAATACAAAACGCATCATTTCAATTTGTTTTGTTATAGGGTCGATCATTTTTTTATTAATATTTAATTTACAATCACTTCCTTGGGTGGGATTAATTGTTGCTCTAAGTTGGGGGTTTTATAATTTGCTCAGAAAAAAAATCAGTGTAGATACAGATATTGGATTATTAGTTGAAAGTTTATTCATGCTTCCTTTTGCTCTTGTTGCATTTTTTATGTTAGCAAGTAATGGATATAATGATTTTGCTTACTCTAATATTTCATTGAGCTTGATACTCTTACTGGCTGGCCCTATGACTGTCATTCCATTGTTTTTATATGTAAAGGGAGTTGAGTTAAGTGGCCTGGGTGCATCTGGAATGATATTCTATATCACTCCAACATTTCAGTTTCTATTAGGCTATTTTTATTATGATGAGCAGTTTTCAATAATTAAATTGATTAGTTTTGTTATTATTTGGCTAGCTGTTATTGTTTATCTAAGAGATTTGTATGAAAGCAATTAAAATGTATCTGATTAATTATTATGAAGGATAAATATCTTGTTTTAGGTTCCACAGGCCTTGTTGGAAATAGATTGATTCAACATTTAAGTAGAAATAATTTAGAAGCAATTGCTTTAACTCGCCGTAAGATTAAAAATTTACCAAATAATATAAATGAACTTATCATTGATTTTAATTCATCATTAAAAGAAGTTTCTCTTCCAGAATGTGACCATTTATGTGTATGCATGGGGACCACAATTAAAAACGCTGGAAGCAGAGAAGGGTTTAAAAAAGTAGACTTAGATTATTGTGTTAATATTGCTATAAGAGCTCAAAAAAGTGGAGTTAGTCAAATTTCAATCATCTCTTCAATTGGTGCAAATGATCAATCAAGAAATTTTTATTTAAGAGTTAAAGGTATGCTTATTAAAAAAATACTAACTATGGGTTTTGATACGGTAAATATTTATCTTCCTGGACTCTTAATTGGCAAAAGAAACGAAAAAAGATTTTTAGAAAGCATTGGTCAAAAAATAGCCCCAATAATTGATCAATTATTAGTAGGTAAAATGAAAAAATATCGTAGTATAAAAGCTGATTCTATTGCAGCTCATATGATTAGGTCAAAGACGAAGGGAGTAAATTATTTTTATTATGAGGATATTATGAATGAAAAATAAAATTAAGTTATATGGAACAAATTTTCAAAAAAAAGTATGGAATGAGATTTCAAAGATTCCGAAGGGTAAAGTCAGAACATATAAAGAGTTAGCAAAATTAATAGGAAAGCCAAAATCATCAAGAGCGGTTGCCAATGCATGTGGAAAAAATCCTTACCCAATAAAAATTCCTTGTCATAGAGTTATACGATCAGACGGCAGCCTTGGAGGGTATAGTGGAAAAGGGGGTATTAAAACAAAAAAAAATCTTCTCAAAAAAGAAGGTGTAATTATATAAATTTAGCAAACATCAAGGTAAGCGGCAGAAAAGCACTTATACTGCTGAAATATGAGATAATCTTATAATAAATTCTAATTTATCTATAAGCTTTGGGTGGAAAAATAGATATTTATGAATTATAAACCGAGCCATGAAGAGAAAATCTGTCATCGACATTAAAGAAATGAAGTCAAAGTCACCTATTGTGTGTTTGACAGCATATACTGCTACAATTGGACGCTTCTTAGACAGTGAAGCTGATTTACTTTTGGTTGGAGATTCGCTTGGAATGGTCCTATATGATCATGAAAATACTCTCACAGTAACTTTGCAGCAAATGATTAACCATGCACAAGCTGTAGTTAAATCCACTTCTAAAGCGTGTGTTGTTACTGATATGCCATTTGGAACATATGAAGAGTCAGTTGATGTAGCATTTAAAAATGCCGCAAAGGTTATGAAAGAGACCAATTGTTCAGCAATTAAGTTAGAAGGTGGTCAGAGCATGTTTGATACAGTAAATTATCTCACTGATCGTGGAATACCTGTGATGGGACATATAGGATTACAGCCTCAAAGTGTATTAGTTGATGGAGGCTATAAGATAAAGGGAAGAAATAAGTTTGAGTGGACAAAATTTATTGATGATGCAAGAGCATTAGAGGAAGCAGGAGCATTCTCTGTTGTTTTAGAGGGAATGGCAGAGCCATTGGCTGCAGAAATTACTGAATCGATTTCAATTCCAACAATTGGCATTGGAGCTTCGTCTAAATGTGATGGGCAGATATTAGTTACTGAGGATATGATTGGTTTAACAGATGTATCTGCTAAATTTGTTAAACAATATATAAATATTGGTGAATTAATTAAAAGCGCAGCAGTAGAATATCGTAAAGAAGTAGTGAATAGGGATTTTCCAACAAAAGATCATGTTTATGGAATGAAACCGACAATTGTTAAAGAAGAAAAGTAAATTTAGTTATGGCAAATATATTTAGAGAAGTTGACGAAGATATTAGAAAAGAACGATACATAAATCTATTTCGTAAATATGGTATTTATGCAATAGCTTTTATTATAGTTATTGTTGGAACGCTTGCTGGAATACAGTTTTATTCGAGTTATCAGACGAACAAAAATGAAATTCTTTTCGCTGAATATATCAATATTATTGAAACAAACTCAGATAATGCTCTGGAAGAGCTTTCAAACTCAAGCAATTCTTCAAATTCGTTTCTTAATGGAATGAATCTTTTAAAAAGGACTGATTTACTTATTGCAGCTGATCAAGTTGAGGAAGCTACAGTACTATTAAAGGATGCTATTGATGGTAAAAATCTGAACAAGATTCATCACGATGTGGCTATTTATAAGCTCTTAATGATCAATATTGAGTCTTTGAATCTTGAAGAAATAAAATTGTATCAAAATAAACTCATTTCAGAGGTAGATGCTTTCTATTTGATAGAAGAACTGGTGGCAATAAAGTTCCTTATTGAAGGAAAAAATGATGAAGCTATAAAAAAATTAACTGAATTATCAGTTAATAATAATGTTCCAATTGAAATTAAAAATCGATCAGCAGTATTTATTAAGATTGCTAATCAATGAAAAAATTAAATAGTTTTTTACTTTTATTTTTTATCAGTATCACTTTTTTGAAATGTGCTTCAAAAGAGGCTATTGAGAAAGTTAATGAAGATACATTTGAAGTATTAACTTACAGTGCAGAACTTTCAGAGACAATAACATTAGACATTTCTGAGATAGTCTTAGGAAAATCTAAAGAATATAAATATTGGACAAAAAACTATCAGAATCCACAGAATAATATAACACACATAAAAACAACTGCATCATTTAAAGACAAGAAAAAAATATTCTCAGGTTCATCAAGCTATATCAACTTAATTCAACCGATTTATTTTGAAGGCAACTTATGTCATGTTCAGAAAAAAGGTTTTCTAGTATGTAAGAGGGTAGAAGATAAAGAAGAGATTATTAATATAGATATAAAAAATGAGGGGATTGAAAAATACGAAGTTGTAAGAGGTGGAATAACTTATTTTGATAATACCATTATCTTTGTTGATGCCTATGGTCAGATTAAATCTATTGATATAAAAAATTCTAAGATTAATTGGGAAACACAAATTGATTTCCCAATTCTTTCAGCTCCATTAATATATAGAGATCAAGTTTTTTTCATTTCAGCAGATAATAGAATTTTTTCACTATCATTTAATACCGGTGAAATTCAATGGTCATTTCAAACAATAGAAGAGTCTAAAAAGAATTTATTTACAGCATCACCTGTTGCAATAGAAAATATTATAATAGCTCCATTTAGTAATGGTGAAATAATTGCTTTCAAATTTGACGATGGCCAACCATTGTGGTCTGAAAATACAGCAAAAATATCAATAATATCGAATTTCGATTTAAGAGATATAACGGCAAACCCAGTAATTTCTGGAAATAATATCTTCTCACTCAGTAGTAATGGTCGCCTAATATCAAATAGTGTTATAAATGGTGCTAGAAATTGGAATATTGATATATCTGGATCACAAACTCCAATTATTTCAGGAAATCAGATTTATCTAATTGATAATGAGGCAAGAGTAATATGTATTAATAAATCTACAGGAGAAATCTATTGGATAAGAGAACTTGAAAAACATAGAAGGGGAACAGACTCAAAAAATCTAAACTTATGGACAGGCCCATACCTAATTAATGAATATTTATATTTAATATCTTATTTTGGAGATATTTTAACTATATCACCTTTTAATGGGGAGATACTAGATGAAGGTAAATTAGGAGTAAAAAATATTTATTCTCCACTAATAGTTCTTAGTGATCAAATTTTTGTAACAGATGAAAAAGCAAACATTTATAGACTCAGATGACATACTTAAAAATGAAATTAATTTCATTATTGTCGGCAAGCCAAACTCTGGAAAATCTACACTTTTTAATAATCTTTTAAAGAAAGATATCTCTCCTACAGGAGATGAATATGGTCTCACCAAGACCTTATTTACAGATACTTTTGAATTTCAAAATATCAAATTTATTATTCATGATACTCCAGGACTTAGAAGAAAAAATAAAATTTACGATAAAAATGAGACATCAAGAAATCAAAAAGTTTTAAAGTTAATCAGCAAAATCGACGTAGCTTTATTATTAATTGATGCAACTGAAAATTTTACAAAACAAGATTTTAGAATAGCTGATTTAGCAATAGATCGAAAAAAGATACTTTTTATAATATTAAATAAATTTGATCTAATTGAAGATAAAAAAGAATTTAAAGATGATCTAGAGCATTTTCTAGAGTCTAATTATAGTCAACATAAAGAAATAAATATTGATTATATTTCAGCTTTATCAAATAAAAATATAGATACTGTTTTAAACAAAATTTCTAATAAATATTCTCTTTTAAAAAAAAGAATTGATAAAAATAAACTTAATAATTTTCTTAAAGAACTTCAAAGCAATAATAAATTACCTAGAGTAAAGAGCATTGAAATTAAACCAAAGTATATGGTTCAAACTGATAATCAGTTATTATCATTTAAAGTATTCATCAATTCAAAAAAGAAAGCTCCTAAGATTTTCACACGTTATTTTGAAAATCAGTTTAGGAAAAAATTTTCATTATATGGTGTGCCAATTGATCTTTCGTTTATAAGTTCATCAAACCCGTATAGCTCCTAAATTATATAGATATTTCCATTATTCTTTAATTCATTATCATACAGCTTATCAAATTCTTCAGAAAACTTACTTACCGTCATTAATTTTGATTTGTCTTCTCCTGGCATAAAAATATTTCTATAATCTGTATCTACACCTTTAGGACACACTATATTTGTTGATATGCTTGTATTCTTATTCTCTTCTGCAAAAGTAAGAACCACTTTGTAGAGCCCACTTATGAGAGAGTCATTACCTCCCCAAAAGGGCTTATTTTTTGATTCTAATTGAGACGAAATCATTACTATTTTCGACTCATCTGAAGTCTTTAGCAAAGGTTGAAAGGATTTTAGCAGCTTAAGATTTGATAAAAGATTAATTTCAAAAGCATCTCTAAAATCACTTTCTTTTATTGAAGTAATTGGACTTAAATTATGATTAATTCCTGCAGCAGACAAAAGTAAATCTAATTTTCCTTCTTGGGAATATATCTGAGATGCCAACTCATCTAATAAATCAATTTTTTTTAGATCCAAGGGCACAATTGTACATTCACATTGATTTTTGATTATTTCATCATTTAGTTTTTCGAGCTCAGAGATTCTTCGACCTGAGATATATAAATGGTCAAATCTCTTAGAAAGAGTTAAGGATAAACCATAACCGATACCTGAAGAGGCTCCAGTAACTATTCCTATTTTTCTTTTACTTTTAGGCAATGTATTTGCCTGCATCTTCAATTCTTTGAGGTATCGTATTTAAAAATTCTTCTCCATATGTGATTATTTCAATCAGAGATCCTTTTTGAGTAAATTTAGGCCAAGACGAATACGGAAAAGAAGCATTAATCGATGAGAATATAAGCACAACAATAATATAGCCTCTTAATAAGCCGAATATAGACCCAAACATGTAATCTGCAAAACCCGATTTACTCGGTTGTATAATGCCAATTATTACCCGATTAAATGTCGAGAGTAAAATATACGAGCAAATTAAAATAGATAAAAAAATACAAATATCTGCAATGGTTGAATTTTGAATATATTCATCAACATAAGGACGCAATATATTAAAGCTTAGTTTGATGAGAACAATTATAGCAATCCATTTCCCTAAGTTAAAAATACTTTTAATAAGCCCATTCTTGAAAGCAAAAAAACATGAAATAAATAGTATGATTAATACAGTAATATCAAAAAAATTTACTAGATCTCCAAAATTAATATCAAACATTTTTAAACCTTAATATATTTTAAAAGAGTGGGAAGCAAGGTCAAGCTTCCTAAAAGAGCAATGAACATTGCCATTGCTGTAAATATTCCAAAATAAATAGTTGGGTAAAAGTTTGAAAATATTAATATTGAGAATCCTGCAATTATCGTAAATGAAGTGTTTTGTATTGCTCGTCCGACAGTATTTTGACAAAGGCCAATGGTTTCCAGATGGTTATTAGTTTGACTGTAATACTCTTTGTAGCGATAAACATAGTGAATACAATTATCAACAGCTATACCGATTGTAATCGATGCAATAGTAATAGTCATAAGATCTAAAGGAATTTTAAGCAGACCCATCGTTCCTAAAATTGTGAAGCATGCAACAATATTGGGTATAATAGTAACCAAAGCAATTTGAAGAGATCTAAACAAGACCGATAACATAAAAAATATACCAATCATTACAATTAATAAAGACTTTATTTGTGAGTCAAATAAACTTTGAAGCATATTGTTATATAGGATTAAGATACCAGAGATAGATACATGGTATGCATCAGACTTAAAATTTTTATTGATATGTGTAGTTAAGCTATTGATAAATTTATTACGTCTTAATTCCTCATGTGTATCAATTATTCTCATTGAAATACGCGCTTGGTTTTTTTCAATAGATAGGTAGGGACTAAGAATTTGCTTTTTTAAATCTGAGGGTAACTTTTTGTATAGTATTCCAAGCTCAAGAGAGTCAAACTCATTATTATCGTTCAATTGTTCGGCTGTTCGGACAAGTGAAGCGAGAGATAATATTTTTCCTGAAAATGGATAGCTATCTAAATGATCATGTATATCTTTAACAATATTAATTTTTTCTTTTGTAAACCAATAATCTTCTGGGTTGTAATCAATATCAAAATCTAGAAAATCTTCATCTATTTCATCAATATCATCATCATCTGAATTAAATTGGATTATTATGTCTAGTGGAGTTGTTCCACCAAGTTTTTGATCAATTTTCTTCATCCCTTTATAAATCTCTGTATCTTTTTTGAAATAATCAACAAAACTATTTTCAACTTTTAGTAGTTGAGATCCATATATCCCCCCAATAAGCATCAATGTGAATGAGACGATAACAAATAGTTGATTATTTGATGCAAGTCTGAGCAAAATATTATCTTTATTACCACTTGCCAAATTTATGTTATTTTTCAAATTGAAAAAGCTTAATGCAATAGGAAGATAAATAAAGCTTGTGCCTAGTGTAATCGTTAACCCTAAGCACATCATAAGACCAAAATCCATTACTGGTTTAATTCCACTTGAATATAATGTACCAAATGCAAATATGGTCGTCAGAGCTGTGAACAAGCAAGGGTAAATCATTTTTAGGAAACAATTCTTTATTAGGTCCAATCTTTCTAAGTTTTTATTATCATCAATTATTTGTCTGTATCTTACGATAATGTGTACAGTCATTGATAAAGATAGAATTAGCATCAGTGATATGAAATTTGATGAAATGACAGTTATTTTCCAATTTAAGAATGATACAACTCCTACCATCAGTATTAATGAAAATATGCAATTAGAAAGTGCAATTGCAATCCAAATTGAGCTCCTAAAGATTAGATAAAGTACTATTAAAATGAAGATTAATACTCCAAAGCCAAAAACTATCATATCGTTTTTAACAAATGTAATCGTATCATCTGCTATCATAGGTATGCCACCAAGATGCATCTCAATACCTTGATTAGAAAATTCTTTAATTAGATTTCTTATTTCAAATATATTTTGACTTCTTTTTTTATCATTCGTCTTTTTTATATTTTCATACTCTTGATTAATAATCTCTCTTTTATCATTTGATAACTTCTCAGACCTTAACTTTATTAATTCATTAAGACGTTCATTTTCTCTCAGATTAATTAAGATAGCGGATGTGCTCCCATCTTCACTTATTACAAGCTCTTTAAATATTGGACTTTTCTTTAATTCTTCCTCTGCGTCAATTATATTTATTCCAGTATCTTTTATTGTTTTAATTTCGTTTGCAAGGTCAGACAAAGATTGATTGTTTACAGTTAATAGGGGTGCATCAAGAATACTCTGGGTGGATACTACCCATTCAAATTGCTTTATTTTTTGATCTAGTGTTTTAATAAATTCAATATTTTTTGTTGTAATAATTCCATCGGCATCACTTAGAGTAATTATTAAAAATTCATTTGAAGAATACGTATCAGATACCTCTCTAGTGGCAATCAAATCCTTATCATTCTCAAGAATAAGTGTATCTGATGAGGCATCAAGTTTCAGATTTAATGATTGATATCCAAAGAACAATAATAAGAATATTAAAAATATAAGAAAAAGATTCCTTTTTTTGCCAAGAATCGTATCTAAGAATAATGACATTTAAGCAATATATCGTCTTTGATATCGCTTGCCTAGGCTAGTTAATATTTCGTAAGAAATTGTTGAGATTATTTTTGATAGATGATTAACATTATTTTTGTTACCAATAACCTCAACAAGGACATTTTTATCTAAATTTTTATTTCTCAATGAAGTTAAATCAATTGTAGTAAGATCCATTGAAATTCTTCCAATAATTGGTACTTTTTTTCCTAGCAAATAAAAACTACCCCTATTTGAAAAGGACCGGAAAAATCCATCGGCATAACCGATTGGGAGCGTACCAATTAACATCTTATTTTTTGCCTTAAAAGTTCCTCCATATCCAACAGTATCGTCCTTATATATTATTCTTTTTTGTATGATTTTCGATTTCAATGAAATTACATTTTTATAAATAGGTGAATTTTGATTTTTCTGACAATGCCCTCCATAAAGAGAAATTCCAGGTCTCACAAGATCAAAATCGTAATTTCGACCAAGCAAAATACCAGCTGAGTTTGATAAACTTTTTATTGTATCGGGAAAATGCTCACATATTTTTTTAAATAATTTTAATTGTGCAAGATTTTTTTTGTTTCTTGGTTCGTCAGCACATGCTAGATGACTCATAATCATTTTCAAATTTGAGTGCTTGATAAGTATCTCTTTTTTTTTCAAAAGATCTTCTGTTTCAGTTCTATCGAGTCCAAGTCTAGACATGCCTGTATCAAAATGAATGGAAATATTCATTCTTTTTGATTTTTTAGAATATTTCTCAATATCTTTTAATTGCTGTAAAGAATTAATGATCGGTATAATATTATACTTGTCATAATCTTTTACTCTTTCACTATGAAATCCATTTAAAACTTGAATTTCAATTTGTTTAAATTTTCTTCTTAATAAAATTGCTTCATCTAATGTAGCGACAAAAAAAACATTGCATTTTTCTTTGATTAGAGATTTTACTACTTCATGTGCTCCTAAGCCATATCCATCAGCTTTTACAGTTGCCGCTACTGCTGTTTTCTTAGAAACTTTTTTTTTAATTTTTGAGTAATTAAATCTTAAGTTTTTTAGATTTATTTCAAGAATAACATGAGGACTTAATTTTTTTGATTCACCCATTTATTTATTTGTAGAATTAATCGTAGTCTTTAATTTGTTCGTTGCTAATATAGTTACCAAAACGAGTAAATTTACTTTCAAAACTTAGCCTTATGTTTCCTGTTGGTCCATGCCTTTGTTTACTTATGAGAAGCTCAGCTTGCCCATGAACCTCATCCATTTTTTGTTGCCAATCAATGTAGTCAGCTGTGCCGGGTGCAGGAGCTGTTTTCTCAAGATAATATTCTTCTCTAAAAATAAACATAACAACGTCAGAATCTTGTTCAATTGATCCAGACTCTCTTAGATCAGATAATTGTGGCTTTTTATCGTCACGTTGTTCGACTTGTCTTGATAATTGGGATAGTGCAAGTATTGGAATATTCATCTCTTTTGCAAGAGCCTTTAAACCCTGAGTTATTTCTGACACTTCTTGAACACGACCATCATTACGCAATCCTTTTGCAGGCCTGAGCAGCTGCAGGTAATCGATAATAATTATACCGAGTCCATGCTTTCGTTTAATTCTTCGAGCTCTGGAAGCAAGTGTAGCCATATTGATAGCTGGTGTATCATCAATGAATAGTGGTATTTCAAGAATTGATTTAGATACATTTACTAAATTATCTAAATCAGATTCTGATAAATTACCTCTTCTTATATCATTTGAACTTATTTTTGCTTGTTCAGATAAAATCCTTGTTGCTAATTGTTCAGCAGACATTTCTAATGAAAAAAATGCAACATTAGACTCTGTATCACCATCATCATGTGCTCTTTTAGCAATATTAAAGGCAATGTTGGTTGCTAATGATGTTTTTCCCATAGATGGTCTTCCAGCAAGAATAAGTAAGTCAGAATTGTGAAGTCCACCAAGTTTTTGATCAAGGTCTCTAAAATTAGTTTCGATGCCAACAACATTTGAGTCTTTTTCATAAGCTTTCTTCATTAATTCAACAGCTTCTTCCATTGAACTTTTAAAGGTTTGAACATTATGTGAGTTAGTTCCTTTTTCAGCTATCTGATATAAATCCCTCTCTGCGTCTTCAACTAAGTCACTTGGATTAGTGTCCATTTCACTTTCAATTGCGTTATAAGAGAGTTTACCGCCTAAGTCATACAAACTTCTTCTTACAGCAAGGTCATAGATTATTTGAGCATAGTTCTTGGCGTATTCTAAAGAAACAGCTGCGTTTGCAAGTCTTGCCAAATAAGTTGAACCTCCTATATCCTCGAGGTTTTTTTCAACTTCAAAATAACTTTTAAGTGTTATTGGTGTTGCTAATTGCCCTTTAGCGGCTATTTTATTTATAACTTCAAAGATCTTGATATGTATGCTTTCGAAAAAATGGTTAGCATCAATAATTTCATTAATATCATAGAGAATATCATTATTAAGCAAAATAGCTCCAAGCAAGGCTTGTTCAGCCTCAAGGTTGTGAGGTAGTTCTTTTGTATTTTGTTTATTTTGATTCAATTGAATAGTTGAAGTCATATCTTTTATTAAACTCTAACAGAGAAAAATGTAATTAAGAAATTACAAAAAGATATTAACAGACTTTAAAAATTGTTAATATTTCTATGGGTAATAATCTGATTTACAAAAATGGTTTAAGCTATTGATTTTTGTAAAAATATAAAAATCTTATTTTTTGGATATTAAAATTTTTAATTGAGATGCAATTTCCTCGTAAATATTGACAGTAATATTAAACTCACCTGTTGATTTAATGTCTTCAATTGAAATCATTTCAGCAGGGATTTCATGGCCAATCTTTGCAAGTTCGTCGGAAACAAGTTTTGGGTTTACTGAACCGTATAATTTTCCCTCCTCATTGCATTCCATTGCAATTTCGAGTGAAATATTTTCCATAGATTCTTGTTTTTTAATTGCGGCAGCAACTTTTTCTTCATTTTTTTTGTTAATTTCAACAATTCTAGAGTCTAGTGTTTTTTTATTCTGCTTGTTGGCAACAATTGCTTTCTTATTGGGAATTAAAAAGTTATTCGCATAACCATCTTTGACAGTTACTATTTCACCAGCTTTACCAATTTTATGAAGAGACTCTAAAAGAATAATTTCCATATTTATTTTCCTACGTATGGAAGTAAGGCTAAGTATCTAGCCCTCTTAACAGCTAGAGCAAGTTCTTTTTGTTTTTTCATAGAAATATAACTTATGCGTCTTGGCATAATTTTTCCTTTTTCAGATAGATATTTCTTAATTGGGTAAATGTTTTTGTAATCAAAGTTAAGAGGCTTTTTTCTAGATTGATCTTGCTTTTCCATTATTCCTTTTCCTTTAACATTGCAGTTGGAGTTTCTCCAAACTCTTTTACTTTTACAGATAAATATCTAATGACATTTTCATTTAGATTAAGTTTTGAGTTTAATGTTTTAATATTTTCACCTGGAATCTCAATATTCATAAATTCATAAAATGCTTTTTTATTATTATTTATTGGGTATGCAAGGTTTCTCAGTCCCCAACTTTCATTGTATTTAATAGAGCCATTTAACTCAGTAATAGCATCGGTATGATTCTTAAGCTCATTTTCTAAATCAGCAGTGCTTAGTTCTTGCTTTAATACAAGTACGTGTTCAAATAGTGCCATAAAATAGTCTAATTAATTTATATATTTATTATTAAAAGTTGCATAAATATTCTATTATTGTTGTATAAGCAAGGAATTCTTTTTTAGGAGCATCATGAGTCTAGCTTTACTATTTCCAGGTCAAGGATCACAATTCATTGGTATGGGTAAAGATTTTTCATCAAAATTTACTGTTGCAAATCAGATATTTAGTGACCTAGATCAAATTTTAGACAGACCTCTAACTGAAATAATGTTTGATGGCAATATTGATGAATTAACACTGACTACCAACTCTCAGCCTGCAATCATGGCCGTAAGCTCAGCTATATTAGAATCTATTAGATCTGAAAATTTAATTAATTTTGCCGATGTCAAAGCGGTGGCGGGACATTCTTTAGGTGAGTATTCAGCTTTGTATGCAGCAAACTCTATTTTTTTTAGAAGTTCAATTGAGTTGTTAGAAGTTCGATCTAGAGCAATGCAAGAAAGTATGCCTGTTGGAACAGGTGGTATGGCTGCTATTATAGGCAAATCAATGCTAGAAGTTGAAGATCTTTTAGACTCAATAAAAGACTACGGACAAATTTCTATTGCAAATGATAACGCAGATGGCCAGATTGTTGTAAGTGGAGAAATGTCTGCAATTAATCATTTATGTGATAATTCGAAAGAACTTGGAGTTAAGAGGGCTTTAAAGTTACCAGTTAGCGCACCATTTCATTGTGACCTGATTCAATCTGCATCTGAAGAATTGTCAAAAGTGATAAATAAATATGAATTTGATGAATTTAAGTATGATTTTTACTCAAATGTAACATCAGAACAATGTTCAAATATAGAAATACCTGATTTACTGGTTAAACAAATAGTTAGTAGGGTTAGGTGGAGGGAGATCATTGAGAATATGATTAAAAATGGCATTTCTACTTTTATAGAGGTTGGCCCAGGTAATGTATTATCTAATTTGGTGAAACGGATCAATAAATCTAGCAATACTCTATCAATAAGTAAGGTAGAAGATTTAGAAAAATTGAATACAATAGATCTCAGATGAAAAACGTATTAATCACAGGGGCTACCGGTGGAATTGGATCTGCAATTTTAGATATTTTTTATAAAAATGGATTTAATATTATCGCCTCTGGAACAAACGAAGGCAAGCTAAAGAAATTGCAGGACAAATATTCTGAGCGAGTCTCAGCAATAAAATGTGATCTATCAGACGAAAATCAAATTAATCATTTATTGAGTCAAGTACAAGCGAGCTGCGATAGTATTGACATACTCATAAATAATGCAGGAATTACAAAAGATAATGTTTTTTTAAGAATGCAAAAAGATCAATGGGATGATGTGATAAACGTAAATTTAAATTCTAATTTTCTTCTGACTAAGCTAGTAATTAAGGGAATGATAAAGAAAAGGTGGGGTCGTATTGTTAATATCACTTCAGTTGTAGCTAAGATGGGTAATCCCGGCCAAGCAAATTATGTTGCTTCAAAATCAGCTATTGAGGGCTTTTCTCGAACTCTTGCGCAAGAAGTTGCATCAAGAAATATTACTATTAATTGTGTCGCCCCTGGTTTTGTTGATACAGATATACTCAGTACTATTGAACCCGAAAAACTCAAAGATATGACCAAAAATATACCTGTGGGTCGAATTGGAACTCCAGAAGATGTTTCAAACGCAGTTTTCTTTTTGTCTTCAGAAGAATCATCATATATTACAGGTCAAGTTATTCATGTTAATGGTGGCTTGACAATGTGACGATTACTATTATTAACAAGGAAAATTATTAACAGGAGATGTTATGAGCGAGATTGCAGATAAGGTAAAAAATATAATAGCTGAGCATTTAGGAATAGATGATCTAGGTAAATTAACAGATGATGCCAAATTCATTGATGATTTAGGTGCTGATAGCTTAGATACAGTTGAGTTAGTTATGGCTTTTGAAGAGGCTTTTAACGTAGAAATTCCTGATGAAAAAGCTGAAACAATTTTGACAGTGGGTGATGCCATAGCTCATCTTGAAGCCAAGTAGTTCAATTAAAATTTTTCTTTTTCATGAATCGTGTTGTTGTCACAGGTATGGGGATAGTTTCTCCTCTTGGATGCGGTGTTTCCCATAATTGGTCCTCTCTTATTAGCGGTATTTCAGGTGCAGGTACTATTACCTTATTTAACCCTGAAAATTACAAATGCAAAGTCGCGTGTGAAGTACCTTTAGGTGATGGTAGCAACGGGACTTTTAATTCTGAACAATGGATCCCAAAAAAAGATATTAAAAAATACGATGAATTTATTCAATTTTCTTTAGCGGCCTGTGAGCAAGCATTCGCTCAAAGTGGTCTGATTATAAATGATAAAGAAATAGCAGAAAGATCTGGTTGCATCATAGGATCTGGTATTGGTGGATTGCCAGGCATTGAAAAAAATGTAATCAATTTTCATACTAACAACTCAAAAGTAAGCCCTTTTTTTATAACTGGTAGATTAATTAATATGGCAGCAGGATTTGCTTCAATTAAATATAATTTACAGGGTGCTAACTATTCAACTGTTTCAGCTTGTGCCTCAGGAGCGCATGCAATTGGTGAATCTGTTCGACTAATTCAGCGAGGTGAATCTGATGTTATGGTTGCAGGAGGCACTGAAGCAACAATATGTCCAATTGGTATAGAAGGGTTCACTTCATGTAGGGCATTAAGCACTAATTTTAATGACGATCCAGAAAAAGCATCAAGGCCATTTGATGAGGAGCGAGATGGGTTTGTGATGGGTGAGGGAGCTGGAATATTGATACTAGAGGAGATGGAGTTTGCTAAGAAAAGAAATGCAAATATTTTATGTGAAATTATTGGGTATGGCACATCAGCAGATGCATTTCACTATACTTTGCCAGAACCTACCGGAGACGGAGCATATAGAGCTATGGAAAATGCATTGAAAGATGCAAACTTAGACATTAATAAAATTTCATATATAAATGCTCACGGCACTTCAACGCCAGCAGGTGATCAAGTTGAAATCAGTGCAGTAGACAAGCTATTCTCAAATTCCGATAAGAAAGTGCAAATGTCATCTACAAAATCACAAACTGGTCATTTGCTCGGAGCAGCAGGTGCAGTAGAGGCAATTTATTCAATTTGCTCAATTATAGAAGGTGTGATGCCATTTAATAAAAATCTTAATAATCCATGCAGCCATGAAAATATTGATTTAATAAGAAATGAGGTTAGAAAATCGAAGTTAGAAAATGTTGTTTCAAATTCTTTTGGGTTTGGTGGAACAAATACGTCTATTATATTCTCAAAATTTGATTAATAATAAAGTATAAATGAATTATGAAGATCTAAATCATGAGCCGCTTCTTATTGTAGTATCGTCTCCATCTGGAGCTGGAAAAACTTCGGTTTGCAGAGAAATACTCAAAAATAATGACAGTATTCAAATTTCAATTTCAGCAACAACTCGTAAGCCAAGGCAAAACGAAGTAAATGGGGTTGATTATAATTTTATATCACGAGATGATTTTCAAAAAAAAATACAAGATAGCCAGTTTTTAGAATATGCCGAAGTATTTGATAACTTCTATGGTTCGTTAAGCAAAGATGTTGAAAAAATCACAAAATCTAAAAAAGATGTTTTATTTGATATAGATTGGCAAGGCACTCAACAGCTCTATCAGTCAAAACCAAATAATCTTGTTTCAATTTTTATATTACCGCCATCTAAAGATGAAATAGAAAATAGATTAAGACAAAGAAAAGTTGACTCAGGTGATGATGAGTCAATTATTAATCAAAGAATGTCCAAGTTTAAAGATGAGATAAGTCATTGGGTTGAGTATGATTATGTGGTTATAAATAATAATTTAGAAACATGTGTAGACGAAATATTAAATATAATTAGGGTTGAAAGAAAAAAGCGCCACAGGCAAATTGATTTAGTTGATAAAGTAAGAGAACTTACTTCATAAGTTTTGCTAGCTTGCAATATTCTGTTACTGTTAGATTTTCAGGTCTAAGATTTGTATTGATTGAAAGCTTTTCTAAATAATGAATATACGGCGACAAAGTTGTTTTAATTTTTTTCCTCCTTTGGCTAAATGCATTTCTAACAAGTATTTCAAGATTTTTAATATTCATATCTAGATTTTCAATGTGAGGGGTAAACTCTAAAACTATTCCATCTACTTTTGGCTGAGGATTAAAGATTTTTGATTTTGCCACAATTAGTTTTTTAATTTTACAACGTGATTGTGAAATGACTGATAATCTTCCATATTGTTTTGAGCCATGAGCTGCTAAAATTCTTTCACCAACTTCTTTTTGAAACATAAGATACATTTTTTTATAGAGTGGGGGCCACTTATCGAGCAGAATCCAATTCATCAATAAATTGCTTGATATATTAAATGGTAAATTTCCAACGATAATGGAATTTTTTTTTATAAATTTATTAAAATCTATTGTAAGAGCATCCTGGTGAACAACTTTAAGATTTGTGAATTCTTTGGAAAAGATTTTTAAATCATCAATTAATCTATCATCTTTTTCTATTACTGATATTTTTTTAATTTTTTTTTTGATTAATTCTTTTGTTAATGCTCCTTTGCCAGGGCCAATTTCAATAATTAAGGAATCGCTGTCAGTAATAATCAATGATGATAATTTTTTGAGAAAATTTTCATCTGTTATAAAATTTTGTCCGAGTGATTTTTTAGCAATTATGTTATCTTTTTTCAATATTTGCCTCAGCCCTTAGATCTCTTAAATATTTATCCGATTTTAGCTGAACTTGTTTATTAGTGAGTATTCTTTCTGCAAGTTCAGGTGATAGAGATTCATCAGTTTTAATGAGTTCATTTATTTCTGTATCTGATATTGATATTGTGTGAAGAAATAGTCCTGCAGTAAGTTGTTCCCAAGCAATTGAAGTATTTATTATTTCTTTTAGTACATTAACATCTAAATTATTCTTCATTATTATCTCATATACCTTTTCTTTATTTAATTTTCTTGATTGAAAAAAGTAATTTTCATAATAATCATTATTTCCATTTTCAATTTTAATATCATAGTCGATTATTTTTGCTTGTTGCAGTTTCATATCGATTAATTCATTTACTGTTTTACTATACAAGATATCGCCATTCTCCTGAGTAACTTGGATGTTTTTTAAAATTGAATTGATTGCAAAATGTTGAGCAATATCATAATTTGTGATGATACTATCATTAACTAAAATTTCTATTTTATGTGTGGATTGATTAGCAAAACTATTAGAGTTAAATACAAAATAAAAAGTAATCAAAAATAAGAAGCTAATTTTTTTTATGTTAATCATATTTGAGGTCCAAATGTTTTTGATTTTCCAAATGCTTTACTGCTTCCAAAAGGTTTGAGTGTTATTAAAAAACTTAGGCCCTTCGTATCTTCAATATCTTTAAATTTTGTTAAATCTCGATAATATTTAAAATCAATTGCTAGACAATCATTTTCATAAAATAGTCCAGTTTCATAACCAATATTTTTGTTCGAATTTAAATCTCTTTTTCCAGAAAACATAAAATTTAGATCTCTATCAATCTTTATTTTTGCTGCTAATCCAACTTGTTCTGAAGCGGTAGCGAATTCATTAGATACATAATCATATTCAATTTTTAATACAAAATCTTTTATGTAGGCCGACGATGTAATATTAGATTTGTTTACACTATATTTTTCACGATCAATTATAAATTCTACGTTGGAATATATGTCTTTATCAAGATTTATGAAAAGAGAAGTCATTATATCAGAAATTTCATCAGATGTATTTAATCTATCTTTATTAAATTTAATTGATTGACCAATTATTAAATTTGCATCATACCTATCTTTATAATCAATGAACCACTCCGCTCCATAATTAACTCTTGGTCCACTTTCCCATTTTGATAGATCTGAAGATCTATTTCGTGAAAAAATATTTGAATTATTTACTTCTAATGCATCTGTATAATTATTATATGGAGCTATTATAGGCATTAAAATAGGTTTTAAAACTTGAGAAGTGTCACTGTTTATTTTTTTTAGAGGGTAAGTTATCATAGAACCAATTTGTGGAAATATTCTTATTTGATTAATATCATTGTTTGAGTTTTCATTCTCGATTGAATGATAAATAACTCTAGTGTCTAAGAAGTTGTTGAATACAAAGCCTCTTTTAGTATCTATTTCTTGATTATCTAAATTTATTTCAGAGGAGATACTTGTTTTTGTATTTTTATTTAACGATTTTAGTCGCAGGATTTCATTTTTAATATTTATATTAGCATCAATATTAGGAAAACTTAAGTCTGATACATTATAGGTTAACTTTGGATACAAATATTCCCATTGATTAGTAGCACCCACAGAAAGATGCTTGTAAGATTTTGCCTCAAGCAAGAAATCATTGCCTTTGAATGTATCTGATATTGTAAATCCACTTGTCAGTACGTCAATTTCATTTATTTGATTCTTTCTCATGTATGTATCATTATTTGATGCTTGTATAAAAATATCAAATTTGTCTAAATTACTTTCTAATTCCGCATCTGCAAATATATAGTGCTTTGTTCCTTGCTTATCGTTATTATCATTTATATTTGTTTCAACATTAAAAATTCCATTTTTATTCAAAAGTCTAAATTCTGAAGTTAGATAATTTGTACCAGAAGACTGAAATGTTGGTGTAAATGTAAAATCTTTATTTCCAGCTAGATTATAAAAATATGGCACACTTATAATTTGACCTAATTTATCGTCTGATTGAAAACTTGGAGCGAGCAATCCTGATCTTTTATTTACTGAAGGATCAGGATGAGAAAAGTAAGGTGAATAAAGAACAGGGATATTTAAAATGTATAAAGTACTATGATCATAATGCATTGTTTTAGTTTTTTCATCATGATAGACGGTTCTTGCTTTCAACTTCCATCCAGGACAGTTCTCAATTAAATAATTTTTTTCAATACACGGCGTATACTGACTATCTTTGATAATATTGATACCGTCATGCCTTTTTAGAATACTCCCAACTATCCTTGCGTCATCTTTTAGTCTAATTTTAACATTATTAGCAGATGCTGAGGAAAAATCATCATTTGACTTAAAATTATCTGAATAATATTTGTTATAATATTTGTCATTTACTATTACATTATCATTTGCTTCAAATGTCATTTTATTTTTGTAAAAAATTGCTTCATCTGAATTTATTGTCAGTTGATCATTTTTAATAAAAACGTCACCTGATGCATTAACTATGTTATTTTTTTTATCTATTAGGATTCTTTCAGCTGAAATATCTATTTCGTTATTAGCTTTTGCGATCAGAATGAATGCTATAGAAATAAAGCTGATTACTAAGTAGATTATAGAAATCTTTCTTACAATTAATAATGTCATCTAATAAGCTTCTTCGGCAAAATAATAATTAATAATGAAATTAGAGTTAATAAAATTGGCACAAGTATCTTGGAGATAAATGGACTTATTTGAGAAGACAATGATAGTGCATTAGATAGATTTGAGATAAAATAATAAATAAAAATTGTACAAATTGATATGATAATAAGTCCAATTATTTTATCATTATGGTTTATCTTTACAGTCAAAGAATTGGCTAAGAATACTAAGCTTAATATAAGGAATGGAAGTAGAACCAGACTATAGTATTGTAATTTATGATCAATGGCCGAATAACCAAGCTTTTCTATAAGTTTAATAAATTCATTCAATTGATAAATAGATATATTTTCAGGTGACAGAAGGCTATTTGATATATCCTGGTATTTTATTGTAGTTTCGTAAATGAGCTCTTCATGAAATTTGGAGCTAGAATACCTTGGGTACTCAGTAACATCATAAAGAGTCCAATATCCATCCTCTAGTATCGCTT
The DNA here is from genome assembly GCA_038103905.1 of Candidatus Pelagibacteraceae bacterium. Classification (GTDB taxonomy): domain Bacteria; phylum Pseudomonadota; class Alphaproteobacteria; order Pelagibacterales; family AG-422-B15; genus CABYIR01. The sequence continues at coordinate 24,097 of JAYNZW010000013.1, forward strand.
TTTTGCCGTTTAGTCTTCCAGTAAAAGATCCCTTTTGATTATATTCAAGTATCATAAAATTATTTAGTATCTCACCTTCTCTTTCAATAGTTTTTGCATTTAGGATACTGGATACATTTTTTGTATTATTATCTTGTTTGAGCCAAATACCATTTTTTGAAATTGATGCAAACTTATTTGTTTGCTTGATATAAGTATAATTTAATTCATCATATTTTGAATGAAAAATTGTAACAAGCGGATTGACTGCTAAAACAAATAAGATTGAGATCGTTAAAAAAAGGATTGATGGTGAAGTGAGAAGTGAATTATTTGTTAATCCAGATGATTTCAATATTGTGTACTCTGATGTTCTAATTAATTTTACTGTTGTAAAAATACAAGAAAAAAAAATTATAATTGGTATTATCTCATAGATTAAAGATGGAAAATTATATAGACTTAATTCAAATATAGTACTAGTAGGTACATTTTTGGTAGCCCCTTTTCTAAAGTTTTCTATTAGATCTCCAGTAAAGGTTAAGAGAGAAAATATTGATAAAACTAGAATGAATCCACTGAGATAATTTTTATACAGATATAAATTTATTTTAGAAAACATTATATAAAAGACCTAAATTTTTGATAAATATTTTTTTCATAATATAAAATAATCAAAATAAAAATAATTAATATTATAGGACTAAGATAATTTAGATAAATTAAATTATTTTTTGCTATTAGCATGTTGGAAATTGTAATCTCATAAAACTTTATAAATAATGCAATAATGGAAATAAATGTTATTGGCAAAGTCCATTTTGAATCTGGTTTTCTTACCATCTTAAATGTGATCAATGGCAAGATTGAAAATACAAAAATATAAAATGGATTTATTATTCTGTTTTGAAAAGTAGCAAACTCTTCAGGGCTATTTTTATTTTCTCTTATTTTATTTAATAAATATTCAGTTGACATTTCATCAGGGTATATGTCTTTAACACCTTTTTCATAATATGGAGTTAAATCTAATTCATAAAATTCAAATTGAATTTCCGAAATTTCTTCATTTTCTTTGTTCAATATCTGCATGAATCCACTTAATAAAACCAAATAACTTTTATTTTCAATTTTTTTAAACTCACCTTTTTCAGCAATGTATGTAACAGGCTTGAACTGATCTTTATCATCTTGAATTAGTAAGCCTGAAAACTCTTCACCTTTAATTTCTTGAATAAAGATAGTTAAGTTTTTTACTGGGCTAATGAATTTTTTTTCTTTAAGTATATTATAATCTACGCCACCTGACCGAATATCTGTTATTTTATTTCTTAACTCAAGAGAAGAGCTGGGTATAATTAATAATGTAAGAATAAGCTGTAAAATAAAAAGAAAAGATGAAATTAGAATTATTGGCTTTAACAATATATTTCTATTAGATCTTCCGGCAGACCAATAAATAAGTAGCTCACTGTCTCCTCTCATTTTATTTAAGGTAAATATGATTGAAATGAAAAGTGAAATTGGAATTGTAATATTACTGATTTTTGGAATTAACAAAATTATATAAAAAAAATAATCTGATGCGGCAACATTTTCAGTTGTAAACAATTCTAAATATCTTAGTGCCTGAGTAAGCCAGGCTATTGATGTTAAAATTATTGAAATAAATAGAAAACTTGAAGTAATCTCTTTAATTACGTATAGTGTTGATCTTGACATAGCTAATTTGTCAATTATATCAATATTTTGTTAAAGGTATATAATACAATGGATTTTCATTTTAAAACATTATCTGCAGAAAAAGAACATATTGGAATTGCATTTTGTGATTCTAAATCAAGACTATTAGGATATGCAAAAAAACTAGACCAATTATCAAAAAAACATATCTCAAATCAGCTCAAAGCTGATTTATCATTTCAGAATAGAAAATCAAAATTATTTGATTATTGTGTCATTCATAATCCAAGCAATATAAAGCTTTCTAAACTCTATATTTTTAAGCTAAAAGACTACTTGAATTACTCAATACGTGATTTTCAGATTTTAGGTGGCCACATTACATCACTCATATCCTTTTATCGGGAGGAAAAAGTAGGAATTTATCCTGATGGAATAGTTTCTAAGAAGGTTAGTTTTGTAAATGGGATCTCTGAAATGTTAATTGGTTCTTTATTGGCAAGTTATAAGTTTGACAAATATAAGAAAATTAATGATAAAAAAAATCAAACAAAAAAAGTTTCTAAAATTAAAATCTATTCATCCAGTTATTCAAGATTAGAAAAAAATTATATTAACGTTCTTGCTGTTTCTGAAGGAGTTACTTTAACTAGAAATTTAGTTACTGAACCACCAAATGTCATGACACCTCCCGAAATAGCTAGAAATGCAGCATCTTTAGAAAAATTAGGTATTGAAATCAAAATACTGGGTGAGAAAGAAATGAAAAAACTAGGCATGGGATCCCTTCTTGGTGTTGGGCAGGGAAGCATTCATGAATCTCAGTTGGTAATCATGAAATGGACTGGTAATAGAAATAAAAAAAAGAAGCCTATTGCATTTATTGGAAAAGGTGTTTCTTTTGATACGGGCGGTGTGTCTCTTAAGCCATCCAATGGAATGGAAGAAATGAAATATGATATGGGTGGTTCTGGGGTTGTTATTGGTCTTATGAAAACACTAGCAATGCGAAAAGCTAAAGTTAATGCGATAGGTGTTGTTGGACTAGTTGAAAACCATATTGGCAGCAATGCTCAGAGACCAAGTGATGTTGTTAAATCATATTCAGGACAAACTATTGAAGTGCTTAATACTGATGCAGAAGGCAGACTAGTGCTCGCCGACGCTCTTTGGTATACCCAAGAACAATACAAGCCTGAATTGATGATTGATCTTGCTACGTTAACTGGTGCTATAATTGTTGCATTAGGAGATGAGTACGCTGGATTATTTTCTAATAATGACAAGTTAAGTAAACAACTCGAAGCAAGTGGAGTAATTGAGGGCGAAAAACTGTGGAGACTTCCATTGAATGAGAAGTATGACAAGATGCTTAATTCACCAATAGCAGATATGCAGAATATTACTAATGGTAGAGGACCAGGCTCCATAACAGCTGCCCAGTTTTTACAAAGATTTGTCAATAAAGTTCCTTGGGCACATTTAGATATAGCAGGAACTACCTGGACAAAAACGGCACTTCCTACATCACCTAAAGGTGCAACAGCTTACGGAGTTAAGTTGTTAAATCGATTTGTTAATAAATATCATGAAGGAAAATAATAATGACTCTTGAAAGAACATTTTCAATAATTAAACCTGATGCGACTGAACGAAATTTAACAGGTGAAATTTGTGCAATTCTTGAAAAAAATGGACTAAAAATAGTAGCTTCAAGACGAACTAGAATGACTTCTGAAAAAGCTGCTCAGTTTTATGCGGTGCATTCAGAAAGACCTTTTTTCAAAAGTCTCTGCGATTTTATGTGTTCAGGGCCAATAGTTGTTCAAGTTTTAGAGGGGGAGAACGCAGTCCTCAAGAACAGAGAAGTTATGGGAGCTACAAATCCTGAAGAAGCAGATGAAGGCACAATAAGAAAAAAATATGCCATCTCATTAGAGAAAAACTCTGTTCATGGTTCTGATAGCTTAGAAAATGCAAAGATTGAAATTGAACAATTCTTTAGAGAAGAAGAGATTTTTTCTTAATTAAATATCTGCTTGATTGCTTCAGGATAAGCTTGATGCTCAAGTTTTAAAACTCTTTTCTGCAATGAATCTGCTGTTTCATCTTCATTTATATTAAGAGTTTTTTGTAAGATTATTCTACCAGAATCAATGTTTTCGTTTACAAAATGAACCGTGCATCCTGCAATAGAGTCATTGTTGTCTAATGCTCTTTGATGAGTATTTAATCCTTTATACTTTGGCAGCAATGAAGGATGTATGTTCAATATAGGGCCACTAAATGACTTTATAAAAAAAGGAGATAAAATTCTCATGAATCCTGCGAGGCAAACTATTTCTATCTTCTTATCTTTTAAAGTTTGTATGATATCTTCTTCAAATTTTTGTTGATTTTCATAATTTGTAAAATTTATTGGAATACTCTCTATATTATAAATCTCAGAAAAAATTAATCCCTTAGCTTCCAAGTTATCAGAAATAATTAATCTAATTTCAATTGGGAAATTTTGTTTTTTAGACTCTTTAATCAATGACTCTAAGTTAGAGCCACGACCAGAAATAAAGACAGCGCATTGTTTTCTTTTCAAAATGAACCCGTGTAAATTATATTTTTAGTATCTTTTTTCTTTTTTTGTTTTAATTCTCCAATTATGACAGTCTTTAATTTATATTTTTTTAAATTTGAATTAAATTTAGATAAATTTTTCTTATCAATTATTGCGATCATCCCATGCCCACAATTGAAAGTTTTAAGCATTTCTTTTTGTGATACACCTAACGACATAATCCATTTAAATAATGGAGATAATCGCCAACTATTTAAATTAATTACTGGATATAGATTTTTTGGAATTACTCTTGGAAGATTTTCTGTTATTCCACCACCAGTTATATGAGCACAAGATTTTAAAATATTTTTTTTATAAAGGTCTAGGATTGGGTTTACATATATTTTTGTTGGCTTAATGAGAAGTTTACCGATTGTTTTTTTTGAGTTTGGCAAGTAACTATTTAAACTAATTTTTTTATCTTTTAGTATTTTGCGTATTAGTGAATAGCCATTAGAATGAAATCCTGATGACTCTATTCCGATAAGTAAATCACCTTCTTTCATTTTTATTTTTTTATTTACATTTTTCTTGTCGATTATCCCAACTGAAAAACCCGCTAAGTCGTATTTATTATTTGGATAAACTCCTGGGTGTTCAGCAGTTTCGCCCCCTAAAAGTAAACATCCGGCTTCACTGCATCCTTTTACAATTCCTTTAATGACAGATTTTCCAACTTTTATATTTAAATTTCCTGTTGCCAAATAGTCTAAAAAAAACAATGGTTTTGCTTTAGTGACTACAATATCATTTACACACATTGCAACCAGGTCGATTCCAATAGTGTCATGTTTATTAATTTGATCAGCTATTTCTAATTTTGTGCCAACACCATCAGTCGCTGCAACTAATATCGGATGTTTTATATTTTTATTGATAGGAAATAAACCTGCAAAACCGCCAATATTTTGAGTTTTAATCTTATTATTTTTGTTTAAAATATTTTTAATCTCAGATACAAATTTATTACCTTTGCCAATGCTAACGCCAGATTTTGAGTAAGAATATTTTTTCACTGAAGTACATTTATATAATGAAAACTAAATTTAATACATATTTAAAATATATAAGTTATCTATTTATATTATTTCTTTATGTGCCTCATATTCATGCTGAAAATAACTTTCAGATAAATAATATTAAAATTTATTTAGATACAAATAATTCAAACAATGTAAGAAATATTGCTATTCAAGATGCTGAAATTAGTGGAATTAAATTATTGGCTAAAAAACTACTTACAACAAATGACTATATAAAATTCAATCAAATTAAAGAGATTGACGCAAATTATCTTGTTGAAGGCTTAGAATTTGTAGATGAAATTATTACAAATGAGTCTTACGAGGCTATTTTAAATATACGATTTAATCAGAAAAGAGTTAGAGAATTTTTCCAAGCACATAATCTTATTTTCAGTGAAGTAAAATCGAATGAAATTCCGCTCTATGCTATATTTTCTAATCACCAAGAATTTTATAATGTTGATAGATCTTGGAGGACAAAATGGAGCCAAAGAATTGGTAAACATTCTGCACTAAATATTAACTATATTCCATTATCTCGTGAACAAAAGAATACTCTTTCTCTTCCTCAATTTTTAAGTCTGGACTTTATAGCTGATAATAAAAATTTTGACAGTGATAATATAATTTTAATTTGGTGTGATCCCAAGATAAATGGAAATAAAATTGAATTGAATATAATTTCAAAAATTATAATAAATAATTCAACAAAAATCATCAGTAATAATTTTATTGAAGAATTTACAATTAATGAAGCGAAATACTTAGATGGTATAATTATTACTTTAGAGGATAATATCTATAATCATTGGGTTAAATCAACATCTCATTCTGAAGAATTAAAAGTTTATAAATTTCAATTTAATTCAGAAAAATTTAATGATTGGATTGTAATAAAAGAAATTTTAGAAAGTATTAATTCTATTGCATCGTTTTATATTAATGAAATTTCAAGCAGCAAGATAGAGGGTACAATCGAATTCAACGGTGATGCAAATAAATTAAGATTAATCTTAAATGAAAATCGCATCAATGCTACAGATCTAGGATCGAGTCATGTATTGCAAATTTTGAATGATTAAATCATTGCCAAACTTATTAAGTATTTTAAGGATTTTTTTAGTCCCTTTTATTTTACTATTCATAGTTCAGGAATTATTTTTATTATCTCTAATTTTATGTTGCATAGCTGCTTTTTCCGATATGGCAGATGGATTCCTTGCACGTAAATTGAATAGTGAAACAAATTTAGGTTTTTACTTAGATGCAATAGCAGATAAATTTTTCATTTTTTCTTTATATTCAATAATTGGTTTAAAAATGCTCTTGCCTATATATATTATTTTTATTGTAATATTTAGGGATATTTTTATTTCTGGCTCTTATATTTTGTCGTTTTTAACTGGAAGTAAATTAGAACTTAAGCCTACGATCATTAGCAAAATCAATACTTTTATGCAAATGTCATTAATACTCTTCATCTTATTAAGTTTATGTGAAGTTAATTTCTTCTACTTTGAGTACAGCTCATTAATTACTTTACTTTCTTATGCTGTTATTTTTACTACTATAATATCTTTCATCATTTATATTAATAATTGGTTAAGAGAACAGGTTCTATAATGTCTGGTCAGCTTATTTTTGATTTACCAACTTTAAAGAATTTTAAATCTAGAGATTTTTTTGTAAGCTCATCCAACAGTGATGCAGTGAAACTTATGAATCTTTTTCCAAACTGGCATAATAATGGAATAGTCATTTACGGTCCGAAAAAATCTGGTAAAACACATTTAGCACATATATGGAAATCTGCTGCAAGAGCTAATTTATATAACTTTGAAAGTGATTTAGACATTAATTCAATTGATACTTTAAATAACTGTATCTTTGATAATTTCAATTCACTATCAGTTGATAATGAAAAGTCTATATTTCAAACTTATAATGATATAATAAATAATAAAAAGTTTATTTTAATTCTTTTAGACAAGAATGAGTTTTCTATTAAACTAGATGATCTTAGATCAAGAATCCTGGCTTTAAATTCTGCAGAAATTACTGATCCAGATGATCCCTTAATCCATGCAATCATTTTAAAGTTTTTTTATGATAATCAGATAAAAGTTACACCAGAGGTGATAAATTTTATTTTAAACAGAATAGATAGAAATTTTTTTAATCTGCAGATCTTTCTATCCAAGTTAAACGACTTATCAATAAAACATAAGTCAAAAATCTCAATACCATTTTTAAACAAATTTTTTAGTTTTTAAAAATAAAACAAAGTCTTTTAAATAAGAATTTATTTTTTTATTTTTTGAGAATTCTCTTAATTCAGATATATTTATCTTTTTAGCTGCTTTTATAATTATTTTATCCGATACGATCCAGTTGCGAGGCAAATTGAGTGATTGGGCTTTTTTTTCTCTCCATTTGGCGCAATTTTTTAATAATTTTAAATCAATACTTTTTCTTTTCTTTATCTTTATCTTTTTCCAAGCATTTTCAATTTTGTATATATTTTTTATTTCATTAAGTCTTTTAATTTCCTCATTAAAGACTTTCTTTTTCTTTTTTTTGATAAGTTCTTTTGATAAAAAATTATAGATTTGTGATAAATATTTTACATCGTTAACAGCATATTGTAGCTGCATGTTAGTAAGTGGCCTTTGTTTCCAATTCGAAACTTGATAATCTTTGTTTAATGATATTCTTGTAACTGTTTTTACAAGAGATGTGTATCCAACATTTTCTTTTTCTGATATTAGAGAATAAGCTATTTGAGTATCAAAAACTGGATTAATAATGCTATTAAAATTTAAAAAGATAACTTCTAAATCCTGCTTGCATGAGTGAATTACTTTTAATATTTTTTTGTTCTCAAATATTTTCTTTAATTTTGATAAATCAAATGTATCTTTTTTCAAAAAATCGAATATAAATGTTTTTCTTGCAGTTTTAATTTGTAAAATACAAAGAAGTGGCCAATACGTTTTGTCTCTAAGAAATTCCGTATCCAAATATAAAATTTTCTGTTTTTTTATTAATTTACAGGCTTTCTCGTAAGATTTATTATCTTGGACTATTTCCATAAATCCTACTATATATGAACTTAAATTATTATCATGAATAAATATAGATCCCATTTTTGTAATCAGCTCAATGAAAACGACTCAGGTTCTTCTGTTTCGATTTCTGGATGGATACATCGTAAAAGAGATCATGGAAATCTTCTATTTATTGATCTTAGAGATCATTATGGAATTACACAATGTGTTATCGATAAGAGTAATGAAGATTTATTGATTATTGCTGAAAAATTAAGGAGTGAGTCTGTTGTTTCTATATCCGGGCATGTAGTTTTAAGAGATAAAGAGACAATTAATGAAAGTCTCGATACTGGTAAAATTGAAGTTGCTATAGAAAAAATAGATATATTATCGAGTGCTAATGAATTACCAATGCCAGTATTCGGTGATCAAGAATATCCTGAGGATATAAGATTAAAATATCGATTTTTGGATATAAG